>JBQTHO010000001.1:0-1078188 GCA_052389795.1 Acidobacteriota bacterium
AAAGCCACCCTAGATTTTCCCCCTTGGGGATCAGGTGCCGACGTCCGATTGGGGCCGTAGCCCGACCGTCTGGGACGGCGTGGAAACCTTGCGCCAAACCCCCCCCCCTGACGGTGGGGCTACTGCCCCGGCTTCGCTACCAATTCACAACCAGTCGCTCTGCCTGTTCCCAAACCGGCCCGTCCAGGCGTAGAGACGCGCGCTGCAAACGCTCCGCATCTTCCAATAAACGCCCGGCGCCAAGCGCGACCGTTGTGAGCGGATCTTCAGGGACGGTCACTTTCAGATCGAGTTCACTTTGCAGCCGGTCAGACATTCCGTGCAGCAGTGCGCCGCCGCCGGTCAATATCACGCCGGAATAGTGAATATCGGCGGTGACCTCCGGACTGGCGTCTTCAATCACGCGTCGCACCGCTGAGATGATTTCCGACAGCACCGGTTCGAGCGCCGTTCGGACCTCGCGCGCACTAATCGTAACGGGCAACGCCGCGCCGTTCGCGAGTTGCTTACCCACAATCTCGACGTCGCGGTCGAGCTGTGAGTGATGAAATGCTGCGGCCGAGCCCAGCTCGCACTTGATGTGTTCGATCGTGCGCTCGCCAAATGCGACTGCGTAGCGCAAACGCAGATAGTCGCGAATCGCGTCATCCATCGCGTTGCCCGCGGCCGCCAAGCTCACCGAACTAACTACGCCGCCCGACGCAAGAATTGCGATGTTCGTCGTGCCGCCACCAATATCGACGACCAGGTGCGCGTGCTCGTTTTCGAAATCCAAGCCCGCGCCGATTGCCGCTGCTAATCCTTCATCGATCAGATCAACGCGGCCCGCTTTGGCGTCGCGCGCCGCATCGCGGACTGAGCGACGCTCGAGCGGTGTCGATGATCCGGGCACGCCGACCACCAGGTGACTACGCTTCGGATGATCGTGCTTCTGGACACGGCTGATGATTGCGCGCAGGAACACCTGCGAGATTTCGAAGTTGTCGATTGTTCCGCGTCGGAGCGGCCGATAGACCTCAGTGTCATTCGGTTCGCGACCCAGTAACTTTAGTGCCGGCGCGCCTACCGAAATGACCTCGCGGCTGTACTTGTTGAGGGCAACCACCGAAGGCTCGTTTAAAACGACACCTTGGGCTGGTGTGTAAACAACCGTATTGACCGTGCCTAAATCAATCGCCAAATCTTCTGTGAAAAATCCGCTGAGAATATTCATGTTGTTAACCTCGCTAGACGCAGGCTGTCGATTAGCTGCGAATTCATCGTCGATTCAGCAACCGATATGCCAATGACTGACAAAGGTCCCGGACGGAGGAGCCTTCAAATATTCGAGCAAATTCTGGTTTTGAGAGCGCTGACACTTTTCTGTCGGCAGGGCATGCCGCTCGATTATCGAACGGTGAAGGAGAGGCTCGCGCGGGACTAAGGCAGAATTGTGATGGGGGTGCCGACAGTGACCGCATTGAAAAGTTCGCGAATGTCGTCGTTCTCCAGCGCGACACAGCCCCAGGTCCAATCGTTGCCGGCGCCGTGACCGTGGATGTAAATGTCGCCACCCAAACCGGTGTTCTGTGGCGGCGTCTTTTTCAATTTCAGCGCGCGCATGATCGTGTCGTGTTGCGACTTTGAGATCAGTCCATCGCGCAGGCCGCGGTCGGCGTGCGGCGCATTCGGATAGCTGACGCCGAGTGACCGATAAAATGCGCTCTTATCATTCCTGGTGAAGACGTAGAAATCACCTTCAGGAGTGCGGCGGTCACCCTGCCGCACCTTGTCGCCCTCCGGACTAAGGCCGAGTCCAATGCGATAAGTGCGCACCAACTTGTTTCCATCGTAGAGAAACAAACGGCGTTCAGCTTTCTTCACGACAATTCGAGGCGCCGTGAGCGGCAATTTGAGCCGCGGCGGGAAAGCGGCGGTCAGCGAGTGATCGAACCCTCGTGCGCCGGCGAGCGCCACGAAGCACAGCGACAGAAACGCTCCGAAAACGAGTACTCTCTTGATGTAATTCATCGCTGGCAGCAGAAGAAGAATCGCCCCGGGCATTTCGCGCCTAACGGCGCCAAAGCGCCCCCGCCCCATACATTTTAGACTCGCGATTACGGGTTCAGTTCCGTTCTTCTGACAATTTCAATTAGCGAATTTGCGTCCCGGCGAGAGACATTGTGGGAACTTGGTATTTCCAGAACGCGCGCGACGGTTTCTTCGTTGGCCTTGCGAATAACGATCTCGTCGCCGGCTTTGACGTCGTGCGCTGATTTCGCCGGGCGGCCGTTGAGCAAAACAATGCCCGCATCGCAAAGCTTCTGAGCAACTGTGCGGCGCGGGCAAAGGCGACTGAGTTTTAGGAATAGGTCAAGACGCACTGGTTAGTAATGAGTGATGAGTCATGAGTGATGAGCGTTCGCATTTTACTCATCACGCATTACTCATCACTCATCACTTTGTTACGGTTTCCCGTTCTTGGCCTTCTTGTCGGTCTTAGTTGCCGCGGCGGGCGGCACGATGTTAAGCAGCGGCGCCACTGCCGCGCGATAAGCTTCGGCGACGCTCACGTAAGCGTCGTTGCGCAAATCCTGGAGATACTTCTCGCGCGCTTTCGGCAGACGCTCCATGGTGATCGATTCGCGCACTTTCATCTCGTTGAACGTCGGCGTCGAAGAACCGGCGGTCCGCGCATCGACCCGGAGGATTTGATACCCCTCGTCAGTCTTCAAAGGTTCACCCACGCCGCCGGCCTGAACGTTTTTGATTGCAGCGGCCAGGTCCGGTCGCAGGTTCGTCACTTCGAACAAACCAACTTTGCCTTTGTTCTGCTGGCTGCGTTCCGAGTACGCCGTGGCCAGGGTGCCAAAGTCAGCGCCGCCGCGAATCTGCGCGACGAGTTGATTGGCGCGCGCTTTTACGTCCGCTTCGGGTTTACCCGCCAGGCTCAAAAAGATTTCCGAAAGTTCGACGGTTTCCGGTTTGACGAACTTGCTCTGGTTCGCGTCAAAGTATTTCCGCAGCTCTTCGATGCTCAAGCCATAAAACAGCTTCGCATCGACATCGTTCTCGAGCACTGCCTGCTTCATCATCTCGGCGCGCATCGTCTGGCGCGTCTCGACCGGATCGACGCCTGACTGTCGCATCGCTTCTTCCAACTTTTCGATCGAATTCAGCTTATTCTCGACGGCTACTTCGAGCATGCGTTTGTTCACCTGCGCTTCGACGCGCTCGCTCAGATCAAGCTCCTTCCCTTTTGCCAGCAGCAGTTGCTCGTTGATGAGCGTGGCGATCAGTTCAGCTTTCCGCTTTTCCACTTCGGCCTGCGCCTGCTCTGCGGGCATGCCGTTCTGCTTCAAGGTTTCCACGCGCTCTTTCATTTCGCGCTTCAACTGTGAGAGGGTGACGACGCCGTCGTTGACCTGGGCGATAACTTCGTCAACCACGACCGGTTCGCCTTCCTGGGCACGGGTCGATGTGGGGACAAAAACAATAGCCGCGAACAGGAATAGAGCGGCGATGATGGATCTTGATGTCACGTTGTTACTCCTTAGATTTGGAGTGCGGTGACTTGTCACCGCTTTCTCCGCTGATCAAAAACAAAGCGGCGACAGGTCGCCGCACTCCAAAGGCCAATTCTAACCGTCGCGGCGGATTTGCAGCAACACGCGGCGGGCCACGGCCAGCACTTCGTCCCGCTCTTCCTCGCTCAATTCCAGCCGCAAAACGCCGCTGGGAGTGAAGCTTGCGCCCTCGCGAACTCGCACCATTTCCAACAGCTTTTCCGGCGCAACCCGCGCTTTTTCGCTGAGTTTGACGGCAATTCCACCCGGCGCCCGGTCAATGGAAACGACCCCAACATCCTCGGCCGCCTGCCTCAGCCGCGCATAGGCGAAAAGGTGTTCGACGGATTCAGGGATGCGGCCGTAGCGATCTTCCGTCTCGGCACGAATTGCTGTCAAAGCCTCTTCATCGCGCGCGGACGAAACGCGCTTGTAAGTCCGCAAGCGCTGTCCCATGTCGCTCACATACGTTTCGGGAATGGCGACATCGACTGCGAGATTGATGGTGACGCTGGTTTCGTCTTCGACCTGTTCGCCGCGCAGCTCTGAAACCGTGCGCTCGAGCATTTGCGTGTAAAGATCGAACCCGAGCGCGTCCATGTGACCGGACTGCTGCCCGCCCAGCAAATTGCCCGCACCCCTCAATTCCAAATCCAGCGCCGCGATCCGAAATCCAGCTCCCAATTCCGAAAACTCACGAATCGCGGCCAAACGCCTGCGCGCAATTGGTGAAAGCTCCTGTTCCGCCGGAATTAAAAGGTAGGCATAAGCTCGACGATTCGAGCGCCCGACGCGCCCGCGCAACTGATAAAGCTGAGAAAGACCGTAATTATCGGCGCGATTTATGATGATTGTGTTCGCTCGCGGGATGTCTATTCCATTCTCGATAATAGTCGTCGCGACGAGCACATCGTATTTATAATCAATGAAATCCAGCATCACGCGCTCCATCTGTTTTTCATTCATTTTGCCGTGGCCGACGGCGATACGGCACGACGGCACCAGGCGCTGCACGAGAGCCCCGATCGTTTCAATCGACTCGACGCGATTATGGATGAAAAAGATCTGGCCGCTGCGCGACAGTTCGAGCTCGATTGCCGACTTGATCACCGTGTCCGATGACTGCACGACCTGGGTTTGGATGGCGAGGCGATCGCTGGGCGGAGTCTCGATCAGAGACATGTCACGCAAGCCGCTCAGAGACATGTTCAGCGTGCGTGGAATTGGCGTCGCTGACAAAGTCAGCACATCGACGCGCTTCTTTAGTTGCTTCAGGCGCTCTTTGTGGGCAACACCGAAACGCTGCTCTTCATCGACGACGACCAAACCGAGATCGCGAAAGCTCACGTCTTTCGAAAGCATTCGATGCGTGCCGATCACGACATCGACCTCGCCGCCCTCGACACGTTTCACCACTTCCTTCTGTTCTTTCGACGATCGAAAGCGTGAAAGTAATTCGACCTTAATCGGAAAAGGCGCGAACCGCTGACGAAAAGTTTCAAAGTGCTGGTAGGCGAGCACGGTCGTCGGCGTTAGCACTGCCGTCTGCTTGCCGTCCATCACGGCTTTGAAGGCCGCGCGCATCGCGACTTCGGTCTTGCCGTAACCGACGTCGCCGCACAGCAGGCGGTCCATCGGCGTCGGCGTCTCCATGTCCTTTTTCACGTCTTCGATCGCGGTTTCCTGATCGGGCGTGAGCGTGTATTCGAACCCTTCTTCGAACTCGCGCTGCCAGGGTGCGTCCGGCGGGAAAGAGTGCCCTTCCACCAGTTTGCGTTCGGCGTACAAACGGAGAAGCTCGTCAGCCATGTCGCGCATCGCGCGTTTGGCTTTGGCCTTCGTCTTCTGCCAGCCGATGCCACCGAGTTTATCCAGCGTCGGCTGATGACCTTCGGCGCTCGAGTATCGCTGCACCAGATCGAGCCGCTCGACCGGCACGTAAAGCTTGGCGTCTTCCGCGTAGTAAAGCAGCATGAACTCGCCGCGTTTGGGCGCCGCAATCGCTGCCGGTGAAGGCTGGGCCGGCCCCAGGTCAAGCGTCACGAGTCCACCAAACCGCGCGATGCCGTGATCTATGTGGACGACGAAGTCGTTAACTCTGAGATCGCGAAAGTCGGAAAGAAACGCAGCGGCGCGCGCGCGACGTTTTTTCTCGCGCTTGAGGGCGGTGCTGCGACGTTCCAGCGCGGGTTCAGCGGCTTCGTCGAACAGATCCCCTTCGACATGGACGACCAGCTGTGACGATGGCAATTCGAATCCGCCGGAGAGTTTGCCGGACGTGACGACTGCTTGCGCGGTTGCCGGAGCATCGGATTGATCTTCGAATGAAGTTAGCCGCGCGTTCACTTCGTATTCGCGCAGGATTTCTGTGACGCGCTCGGCTACCCCGCGGCTGGGCATCACAAACAGAGTTGTGGCGTTTGAATTCGCGTGGCGCGCAATGACGTCGCGCGCGAGATCCGGCAAACGGCCGTGGTAACGCATCACCGACTGCGCTTTCCACTCGATTTCGCCGTCGTCACCCCGTTTAGAGGCCGTACTTGTGCGGCCTCTCGGGACAAGTCCCGACTCTAAACGATTGTAGTTGTTTAGAGGCGGGCGTTGCCCGCCGTCCACATGTGGAAACAAAAACAGCGGCCGTTTACGCCCGCGTTCTTTTCCGACCGAAATTTCCGGCGCTTCGGCCTCGAGCGCGAGCTCCTGATCCGTTGCCGCGACCGTGCGACCAAGCGCGCGCAGCTCCACTCGCTGCTTTGCATCTATCCGGGAACGCAGTTCTTCGGCAGTGAGATAGAGTTCCTCTGGCCGCAAACCGAGATCATCGGCGGCGTCAGTTTCCGCATAGCGCTGCTCGAGAGTTTGAAACGCGCCCGACAGATAGTTCTCGACCGCGACTGGTTCATCGATAACCAGCACCGCCTCTTTCAAATAATCAAACGTGGTTGCATGGTTCTCGCGGCCGAGCGAAATCAGCCACTCCCAGCCGGGGAAGCTTTCGCCTTCGCCGGCGTAGACGGTTCGATCTCGAAGCGATCGCGCGAATCGCTCGTCACGCCAACGCAGGCGCGCGTGCGATGCCCATTCGCGAAAGTCTGACGCGTGCACCATCAGTTCGCGCATCGGCGGAATCTCGATTTGGGTTAACTGAGTTGTGGAGAGTTGCGTTTCCGGATCGAACTCGCGAATTGAATCGACCGTGTCGCCAAAGAATTCAATGCGGGCAGGCGCATCGCGTCCCGGCGGCCAAACGTCGAGAATGCCGCCGCGCATCGAGAACTCGCCCACCGCGCCGATTGGATCTTCTCGCACGTAACCGCCGGCGATGAATTTATCGACGAGTTCTTCCGGCGCGGTGTCTTCATCGCGACGCAGAATCGCGCCGGCTTTTAAAATCTCGCTCGGCGGAATTGTGCGGCGCGCTATCGCCCGCGACGTGAGCAGAACAAAATCAGGGTGAGTCCGCGCCAGACGCCACAGCGCTAACGCGCGTTGTTCAAGCGTCTCTGCGTGCGGCGATCCGCCGGCATACGGATCGCTCTCGGACGATGGCAGGACGGCCACGGTGTCCTTGCATTTAGACGCACCCCGCAAAACGCAATACCAGAAACTGATGTCGCGCTCCCAATTCTCGAGGTCGCGCTGGGCTGGAACTACGAGCGCGAACTGCTTTCCCGTTTCGCGTTGCAGCGCGGCCAGTGCGAGCGCACGGGCGGGACCCACCACCAGACCACTAATCGAAATGACGCGCGCGCCCCGGCGGATTTGATCGAGCACACCTCGGAATTCCGCGCTCTCAGTGAGGGAGTGCAGCGTGGACTGGAGGATTGGAGTTGTTTCAGTAGGGGCTGACATCTTGTACCGTCCGCGGAGCGGACGACTGAAAATAACCCAGCACTTTAGTGCTGGGTTCGAGTAACCAAACAAGTTTCAGCCCGCGAAGCGGGCGACAGATAATCGCGTGCACATTGACGCGCTCTGCCGTCCGCTCCGCGGACTCGGGCTCCATAGGGGCGATTGTGATCCCAGCGATGAATCGCTGGGCTACTACCGATCGTCCGCGGCGCGGACTAAGGCGAAGCCCTCCCTCACGGTCGGGCTACTGCCCCTTTTTCATCCGCTCAATAAGTTTGCTGGTCGAAGCACCTTCCACAAATGGCAGAGACACAACGCTGCCGCCCGCCGCTTCAACTTCTTCCCGTCCATGAATCTGATCCAGCGCATAATCGCCGCCTTTCACCAGCACGTCCGGCAGCAACTCAGCAATCAGAGACCGCGGCGACAAGTCATCGAAAATGATGACGTAATCGACGGGTTCCAACGCTGCGAGCAGCTCTGCGCGATCGTTCTGGTTCATCAACGGACGACCGGCGCCCTTCAATTCCCGCACTGAAGCATCGCTGTTGACAGCAACCACAAGCGTCTGACCAAGCGTGCGCGCCAGGCGCAAGTACCGCGCGTGACCGACGTGCAAAATGTCGAACACGCCGTTCGTAAATACGAGTTTCTTGCCCGCTTTGCGCAGGTGTTCGCGCTCGATGAGCAATTCATCGCGCGTCACAATCTTTTTCCGCATTGGGGTCAAACGTGAATTGTACGAGCGCGCATCGTAAACGGCAAAACTTTGTCTGGGATCGCGCGGTCTCTGTGCCTCAGTGGATCTCTGTGTCTCTGTGGTGAAATCAGGTCAGGGATAGATCACCACAGGGGCACAGAGGAACTCGCAGAGACGCAGAGAACCACCTTTTGTCGAATCAGCGGTTACCATTTACTATTCACAGATTGCCATGACGGTGCCTTTTCTCGAAGAAAACGATCAGACAGTCGCGCGTCGCGCGCATCTTGAAGCGCTGCGTCAGCTTGTGGGCAACGTCTATCCAAATAAATTCCAAAGAAGCGATGTGACGGAAACTGTTGCGCATGAAGATACCATCACCTCGATTGTCGAAGCGTTTAAAAAGTATGAGCCTGAGATACGCGAAGGTGAAAAGCCTTCAGCGGACGTTCTTGAATCGACGAACAACGAGCTGAACAAGACGCGAGTTCGCATCGCCGGTCGCATCGCGGCGCCCCCACGGGTGATGGGCAAGGCCGCCTTCCTTCATCTCTCCGACGGCGTGTCGCGTTTACAGATGTACATTCGCCGGCAGGATGTCGCCGGCCTGCGTAACGACTCGGAAGGCGGCGAAGTTGATGGCTGGCAGTTGTTCGGCCTGCTCGATCACGGCGACTTCATCGGCGTCGCAGGGTTTTTGTTCATCACGAAAACCGGCGAGTTGTCGATCCACGTTGAGAAGCTACAGTTTCTCGCAAAGGCCATGCTACCGATGCCGGACAAGATGCACGGCATACACGATCCGGAAATTCGCCAGCGCCAGCGTTACGCCGATCTGATTGCCGGCAGCCTGAAACTTGAGTATGACGAACACGACCTGACGCCGCGCGAAGTCTTCGAGCTGCGATACAAGACTATCCGCGAGATACGACGGTTCCTCGACGACCATGGCTATGTCGAAGTCGAGACGCCGATGCTCACGCCCAAAGCGACGGGCGCGCTGGCCCGGCCATTCAAAACTCATCACAACGCGCTCGACATCGATCTGTATGCGCGCATCGCTCCGGAACTTTATCTGAAGCGCCTGGTGGTGGGCGGCTTTGAGAAGGTTTACGAGATCAATCGCAACTTTCGTAACGAAGGGATCGATCGCGTCCACAATCCTGAGTTCACGATGCTCGAGTTCTACTGGGCGTACGCAGATGTGAATCAGATGATGGATTTCTGCGAGGAGCTTCTGCGATCAGTTGTCTACATAGCTCTTGGTCACACACACGTTCGTTACGGCGAGCACGAGATCGATTTTTCGCAACCGTTTCGGCGCATCTCAATGCGCAAGGCAATTTCAGAATTTGGAAAACAGGAAGTCAGCCAGGATGAACGCGCAGAACGAATAGTCGAGCTGTTTGAGGAACTTGCGGAACCGCACTTAATTCAACCAACATTTATCACTGATTTTCCGAAGCCGATCTCACCTCTTTCGAAAGCTTCGCCGGCAGATCCATCCATCGCCGAGCGTTTCGAATTTTTCGTCGGCGCGCTGGAAACCGCGAATGGCTTTTCTGAACTGAACGATCCGGAAGAGCAGTACCTGCGCTTCAAAGAGCAGGCACAGCAGCGCGAGCGGGGCGATGAAGAAGCGATGGTGATGGACGAAGACTACATCCGCGCGCTGGCTTACGGCATGCCGCCGGCGGCGGGAATTGGCGTGGGCATCGATCGACTGGTGATGCTGCTGGCGAACAAGCACTCAATCCGCGACGTGATCCTGTTTCCTCACATGCGACCCGAAAGACAGAAGGCAGAAGGCAGCGAGCAGTAGGCAGGAAGAGCGGGGCAGTAGCCCGCGCGTAAGCAAGGGCGTCGCGTTTACGCCTTCCCTGACAGTCGGGCTACTGCACCGTTATTTGGACAAACTTTCTTTATCGCGCCGCGGTTTCCTGGTGAAAAACCGTTACCCACGCGTCTTTGCGTTTCACCCAGAGGCTGCTCACCCAAACGGTCGATGGTACCGGGGCGCCGCCACAGGTTCCTTCCTGGGTCCCTTGTACACCAATAAGGCTGTGGTCGTGGTGGGCTTGGTCATCTTCCAATCGCTCAAGGTAAAGGATTTGATGTCGCACATCTTCATCCCTTCGGGAAGGCTCCCTTTCGCCATTACGCCGGCGCTGTCGACGACAACTACATCCTTGCCGAGATACATGTCAAACGGCTTCATATCCTTGTTCTTGAAGGCGTTCCACAGCGCGGTTTCTTTTTCCGCGAGATCCTTTTGCAGCATGGCCTGCGTGACCCGCGGCGCGCGCGGTTTCGGCGACGGCGACGGTGTCGCTTCTTTTGCGAAAGATAGACTGGCCAACGCCATGATCAGAATTGCGGCCAGCGGTAGATGTCTCTTCATACGTGTAAGCTCCTTTACAGATGGCGGCTTGAATGCGCGGAGTTCTACTACTCCACGCACATTCTGTCAACGGTTGATACAGAACCGCGAGCGGTAGCGAGCGGGATAAAGGCTCAATCAAAATAAAGATTTCGGCGGACGACGTATCTTTAGTTTGCGGGTGAGTTCTTAACCCGCTCGCTACCGCTCGCGGTTCTGTAACAGCGGAGGCGCGGTGGCCGTGCCGAGGGTGAGGATCGTCCCACCGAAACCAACGGCCCAACCGTGATTCCGATCGACGAAGTGGATGCGCGTCAGAGCGTGTGAAATCCCTGACGTCTCGGCGAACCAATGACGGCCGCCGTTCACGGTACGCAGAAGAGTTCCATCGGCGCCGGCGGCCCAGCCTTCCGACGGATTGATGAACTTCACATCAAGCAGATCGACTGCGACGTTTGATCGCTGGGGAAACCAGGTGCGGCCGCCGTCGATGGTCGCGAAGATTCGGCCGGATGAGCCGACTGCCCAGCCCAGACGATCGCTGGCGAAGCTGGTTGAGTGGAATCGAAACTTGAGGTTGTCTCGCACACTTGCTGTCTGCCAGGTAACGCCGCTGTTGTTGGTGTGAATAATCGTTGCGCCTGCACCCACCAACCAGAGGCGTGAACTGTCGAAGAACGCCCCGCCCAAAAGCAGATGCTTTGTCGGCGGAGATTGACGCGTCCAATGCGCGCCGCCATCGGTCGTCGCGAGCACCACGCCGGTCTCGCCAAACACCCATCCGTTCGCCGGGTTCGCAAATATCACGCGCACCAGACGCGCGTGGGCATCGACTCCGTCAAGGTAGATTGGGCGCCAGGTTAATCCGCCGTCCTCGGTGCGCAGCAGATACGAACGCGCTTCGTCATTCGTCTTCAACTTGTAGACGTCGCGTTCAGCGATGAGCCAGCCCGTATGATCGTCGACGAAGCAGATGTCGCGGAAAGCGTCTTTGGTGGGCGTCAAAACTCGCTTCCAGGTAGCACCGCCATCGTTTGTTTCCAAAAGCGTGCCGCCGCTGCCGGCGACCCAGCCGTGATTTTGATCGAGAAATTGAACGGCGCGCAGCCACGCCATCGTGCCGCTTTTCTGACGAGACCAGGTCGCGGCGGAGGCCGCAGGCGGAAGGCAGACGGCAAAAAGCAGAAGGCCGACGAAAAGGCGGCAGGCGGCAGACCGCAGGCGGCAGGACATCACGATCCTGCATAAAGTCGAATTCATTGCGTGACCTACCAAACCGTTTCTCCTGCTTCCTCCTCCCGCCGTCTGCGTCCTGCTTTCTGCTCTGCCTTCTGCTTTCTGCCTGCTGCCTTCTGTTCTCAGAATCCTCCGGTAAAGATCCGCGCGAAACTCAGGATGGGCAGGAAGCTCGTGATCTTGTCGAATGTCTTCCACTTGTTCCCCGGCACGATGACTTGATCGCCCGGCTGGAGATAGACGGAATCAGGGGCCTGGCCTTTGTAGATGGCGCTAACGTTGACGGGAATCGGCTGCAAGTTCCCATTCGCCTGCTTGCGCAGCACGTAAACTTTGCTCTTGTTACCGGTTTGCAGAACGCCGCCTGATTCGGCAATAGCTTCGGTCACAGACAATCGTCGCGTCATCAGGCGAATACCGGGTTGGGCGACGTCGCCAACTACGCTGTAACGATACGAACCGGCGCGATCGAGCGCCACCGAGACCTGCGGTTCAATGATGTATTCGTCGTAACGCTTCTTGACCAGTTCTGAGACCTGGTCGACAGTCTTGCCGTTGACAAAGATGCCTTCCGGAATCAGCGCGAGATAGATTCGGCCGCTGGGCGGAATAACGATGCCCTGCTTTGAGTAACGTTCTTGCGCAAAAACGTTGACCGAGATCACATCCTCGGGGCCGAGGCGATAAGTCGTGAAGAAGTTGTTGTACTGCTGCA
Source organism: Acidobacteriota bacterium (assembly GCA_052389795.1). GTDB lineage: Bacteria > Acidobacteriota > Blastocatellia > Pyrinomonadales > Pyrinomonadaceae > UBA11740. The sequence continues at coordinate 12,429 of JBQTHO010000001.1, forward strand.
CGATCGCCTCTTCATCGGACGTCGCATCCATGCGGTTCGTTTGCGCGTCCGCGGTGACTTCAGTCGTGGCCGCGGGTTGAACCGTCGCCACCGGCTGCGTGTCTTCTGATGACGTGCGGCGTTGCCGCGTGCCGGTTGGGGATTGGGCCAGGGCGCTTGCGGTAATCGCCAGCGCGATCGCCAGGGCTGAGGTTTGGGTGAACAGCTTCTTCATGGTTTCGACCTCCAACTCTCTTTGTCGTAGATGCGGGACTTGTCCCGCAGTTCGTCGGCGGACAAGTCCACCGTCTAAACGAACCTACGTTCCTTTTCCAAACAAGATCGTCTTAATCGTTTCGAACATGATCGTCGCGTCGAGCGCCACGTTCTGGTTCTTCAGGTAGTACAAATCGTATTGCAGCTTCTGTTTGGCGTCCTCGATCGACGCGCCGTACGGATAGTTGATCTGTGCCCAGCCAGTCAGGCCCGGCGCGATCAAGTGGCGCTGTTCGTAGTACGGAATCTCCTGCGCGAGTTGCGCGACAAAGTGCGGTCGCTCCGGGCGCGGACCGACGAAGTTCATGTCGCCTCGCAGAATGTTCCAGAACTGAGGTATCTCGTCGACCCGAACACGTCGAATGATGCGGCCGACACGCGTCATGCGTTCGTCATCGGTCTTTGCCCAGACGGGTCCGTCTTTCTCGGCATCGGTACGCATCGAGCGAAACTTCATCAGCCTAAACGGCCGCCCGTTTTTGCCGACGCGTTCCTGCTTGTAAAGGACGGGACCGCGCGACTCGAGCTTGATTACGATTGCAGTAAAGATTGCGATGGGCAGCGACAGGATGGCGCCAACCAGAGCGATGATGCGATGCATCGCGCTCCGGGCGATTTCGTTGATGCGCGCGCGCCGTCCACGGCTGGAGAAGATCAGCCACGACGGCCGAATCATGTCGAGCAGCACGCGCCCCGTCAGCCGTTCGTAGAACGACGCGCTCTCTTCAATCGTCACATCGCCGGACAAACTCAACCGCAAAAGCTCCTGCGTCGGAAACTGTCCGCGTCGATCGTTGATGGCAACTACCAGTCGATCGATGTTCTCGCGTCTAACCAGCGAACCTAATTCTGAAGTCAGGCCGATCACTTTTGGATTGATCAAGCTCTTTCCCACCAGGGCCGGATCGTTGTCAACAAACCCGACGACGCGATAGCCGGCGTCTTTTCGTTGCAACGTTTCCTTAGCGATCTCAACAGCAAATTCGCCGGAGCCGACAATCAGAATGCGCTCGCCCAGTTCCGGATGACCGAGAAACCAATGGATCGAAAGCCGCCAACCGACCATTAATAGAAGCGCCAGCGGCAGGGAAATCAGCGTCACGCCGCGGCCAATCATCACCTGCGGGAGCGCATAAAATGTCAGCGCTAAGGCGATCCAAGCCAGTCCCAGTGCTTGCAACATGCGCAAGACCAACTCGCGGCGGTCACGCATGACCACAAAATCGTAGAGGTCAAAGAAATAGAAAGACGTGAGACAGAAAAGCGTCGCCAGGGCGGCTTTGTAGAATCCGTGGCGACTAATCAGCGCGTCTTCAGCATCCCCCGCGCCCATCCGCACGTACACAGCAATTACCAGGCCGCCGAGGAGCAACATTGCTTCGACGAGCAGCAGGAGAATCGTACGGGCTTTTAGGCGCGATGAGTTCATTGCTCTTAGGTGTCAGAATTTGGAGTGCGCTGGCAGAGCGAAGCGGCGACAGCGCTTTGGATCGCACGGGCCAATGAATGTTCGTAAATCCAAAGCGGCGTCGCGCTAACGCTTGCCGCCGCACTCCAAATAGTTGTCACGACACCACGTCCTCCTCGATGTAAATCATTTCGAGTTCGCGATCGTCGGTGGATTCGTCTTCTTCAACTGCCTCCGGACGCGTGGCATAGCGTCGCTGCTGATAGTAGTAAGCAGCTTCATCGCTGGTACCTTCGGCGCGATTCAGCACGACGCCCAGCATTCGTTCGCGCGGCAATTGCTCCAAAAGCCGATCGACAGCCGCATAACGTGTCTTGCCCGAGCGCACAACAAGCAACGCGCCGTCGGCACGATTGATCAAGAGGTTTGCGTCGGTGAACACGCCGAGCGGCGGTGCGTCGATGATGATGTAATCGAAGTGTTTGCGCGCTTCATCAAGCAGATGGCCAAAGCGCGGTCCCGACAACAGCTCAGCCACGTCTTCTCGGGCTGCGCCACCGGGCAGCAGGTGCAGCCCCGCAGGCTGAAGCTTCACGATTGCCTGGGCCAGTTTCGTTTCGCCGGTCAGTACTTCCGACAAGCCGACTTCATTTTCAATTCCCAGGTAGTGCGCCGTTGAAGGCCGGCGCAAGTCCGCGTCGATCAGCAGGGCCCTCACGCCGTCTGTCTGCGCCAGCAGCCACGCCAGGTTCAAACTCGTCAGAGTTTTGCCTTCGCCAACGCCGGCGCTTGTGATGACAAACGCGCGCATGTTCCGCCGCTCGCCGGCTTCCAGGAGTTTCGTGCGCAGCGCCCGAAAGTGTTCACACTCAGGCGAGCGCGGAGAAGTTACGGCGAAGAGATGTGGTTCGACGCGCGCGGTCGAAATTACTCGCGAAGAGAACTCGACGGCGCGCGCCGATCCGACAGCGCCCAAGGTTGCCCCAGCATCACGGGAAGCTGGTCCGCCGGGGAGTGCCGGCCCGCCGGTCGCCTCGTCCGTGTGCGCAGTGGACGCTGAATTGAAGCCGATCGGCACCGCAGTGAACGGCGAGACATCCCACGGATGCTCTGCCTGTCTCGGAACGAAATACGAGACGTTATCTGCGTTGCCAGTTTGGCTGACTGAAGAAGTTGAAGTGCGTGGAGCGGATTCGGCCCGCTTCAACGCGTCATAGACTCTGCCCATTGTTTCCTCTCCCGTTGCGGTCAGAACCACCTGCGTGAGCGGGTGGGTCCAGACGGAATCTGTCGAACCTTAGTGACCCGCCCGCTGACGCAGGCGGTTCTGACATGATTGGGTCAGTACGTCGTGAGTATTTGATTTCAGGTTCAGGGGCGGGCGAGACCAGCGAGAAGCCGTCTTGAGTGGCATCTTGCCCGAGATTCACGGGCGTAATGCTCGTGCCACCGTAGCCATTTCCGTTTCCGTTGCTTCCACGCGCATCTTGCGTGTGATTCATGGGCGTGACGCCCGTGCCACTTACGCCGTTACCGGCCGCCCACAGTTCCGCACGTGCGGCGGAATTGAAGATGCGGCTGGGATCGTTTTGGACCTGCGGCGTCTCACTGGTTCGCTGCGGTAACATGTCGAACGTCGCCGCGACTTCTTCAATCATCACGCGACTGATGACTGTGGCGCTGGACGCGAAGCCGTTGAGCAGCGCGTTGTCGCAAAGATTGTTGATGTTGCGCGGGATGCCCGCGGCACAGCGAAAGATGTAGTCAACGGCGCCCGGCGAGAAGAGGTCGGTCTTCGCCGCGCCGGCAACCTTCAAACGAGACGCGATGTACTGCGCAGTCTCTTCAACGTTCGGCAGCGCAGTAATTTCGCAGCGCAGCGCGACGCGTTGTTTGAGTTGGCGCAGGTCCGGTTGATTCAAAACCTCCCGCAGCTCCGGCTGTCCGGTCAGAACGATTTGCAGGTGCTTTGCGGTGTCTGACTCGAAGTTACACAGCAGTCGAATCTCTTCCAGAACATCGGTGGACAAGCCGTGTCCTTCATCAACGACCAGCACTGTGCGCAGGCCGCGGTGGTGACGAGACTCGAGAACTTTGCCGAGTTCGATCAGCAGGTCCGATTTGTTTTCCCACGCGCCGAGACGGAAGAGCGTTGCGAGATATTGATAGAACTCCGCGACGGACAGACGCGGGTTGAAGATGTAGGCCACCATCACCGTGCGATCCAGCCGCTGCATCATCCAGCGCAGCAAAGTCGTTTTGCCGGTGCCGACTTCGCCGGTCACGACAATCAGGCCGCGGCCGCTCTCGATGCCGTAGTGCAGGTTCGCCATCACTTCCGTGTGCGAAGGCGTGAAGTACAGGTAGCGCGGATCGGGGGTCAGCGCGAATGGCAACTCTTTCAGTCCGTAAAATTCCAGGTACATGGCTTTCTCCGTGGGTAGCGCAAATTGCTAATTTGCGCGCGCAATCCCGAAAACTCGGGATTGCACTACTGAGTGATCTTTTCGACCACATGCGTCAGGGTTAGAACAAAAGCAAGCATCGGTACCGCGACGACTGCCGCGGCGATGCCGGCCGCCAAGGCGAGACTTCTGCGGCGCGGAATGGCGACCGCTTCGGCCGGCGTTAGCAGCTCAGGAATCGAAGCGAGCACCGGCAGGCTGGTGTAGTGCTTCGCGTCTTCAATCGTTTGTATCGTGAACAAGCGGCGCACTTCGAAAATCATGACGAGCAGCATCCCCAGCGCCAGGCCCATTCCGAAACCACCGGCCGTCAGCATGAATCGCTTGGGCGCGACAGGTTTCTCGGGCAGGTTTGCCGGGTCAACCATTTGAATTCCGCCGCCTTGCTGCTCCTTCGCCGCGTCGGCGCCAACAACGATTTTGGACTGTTGCAGAAGCAGATTGTCGTAATTCGTCTTTTTCGTTTGGTATTCACGGTCGATGGCCTGCAAAGCAACTTCGGCATTCGGAATCGCGTTAATGCGCACGTTGAGTTCCGCAATCTGCCGTTGAGTTTCAGCCAGCAGACGGTTCTGGCGATCCATGTCGCCTTCGACCATTGAAATGTTCGTGCGCAGCGTCAGCAGGCGCGGATCGGTGAGCTTCGTGAGTTTCTGTTTGCGCTCTTCGATACGGTCCTTCCACTCATTCATCATCAGATCCTGCTGCGACTTGATGTCTTCGATCTGCTTTTTCTTCGCGATGATGTCGGGATGCTTTTCTTTGTACTGCGTCAACAGCATTTGCAGTTCGCCTTCATAATCCGAGCGCCGGCTAACTAATTGTGCCCACGCGCCGGTCGTCTTCGGATCGGTCGCACCCTCGGAGGCCAGGACGATTTCCTGTTCGTGGCTCTTGGTAATGTCACCGAGTTGGCTGCGATACGCGGCCGCGAGATCACGTAAGCGACCTTGCTCGGCAATCAGCGCCTTCTGCTCTTCATGCAAAGCTGTCAAACGCCCAACCAGCGCTTGCGATTGCGACGGCAGGTTGTTCATGTTCTGTTGCAGGTAAGCGAGCCGCTGCGTGTCGATCGTATCGACCTCTTCTTTCGCCGCGCGCACTTGTTCTTCGATGAACTGCTTGGCCGACGCGCCCGCGTTGACCGTGCCTTTGGTTTGCTCGTCGATGTATTTGCTCGCGAGTTCACCGGCGACGGCCTGAGTCGTTTTCGGATCGCGCCCGCGGTAAGTGATGTTGAACGCGTTCGTAATGTCGTTGCGGCTGGTGTTGACCTTGACGTTAATCCCCTTGCGCATATCGTCGATGATCACTTCCATCGCTTCGCCACGCTGCCGCTCTTCTTTGTACAGGTCGTACTTTTCAACCAGTGGTTGCAGCGAACTGCGGCTGGTGACGACTTGAGAAATGCTGGCGAGTTCGCGTGTCAGTGCCTCTTCGGTAATCATCGGCACGACCGAATTCGGGAGCGTCGAAGACTTCACCACGATCAGCGTGGTCGATTCGTAGATGTCCGGCAGACGAAACACGACGTAGCCAATGGCCAGGCCAATCGCGAGCGTCGGCAGGATGATCATCCACTTACGCCTCAGCGCGATGCGGCCGTACTCACCTAGTTTGCGCGGTCGAAATTCAGTGCTCATGTTCGCTCCTTAATAGCCACAGATAGAGACGGATTTTCACGGATAAGAAAAAGTTGGTTTCTAATCTGTGTGTATCCGTGTTCATCTGTGGCTCGATGTCTTACAGCGTCGCCAAAGCTTTCTTTGCTTCGTCGGCTTCGGGGAAAGGCGACTTCTCAGCCAGGCGCAACGCGCTTTCGATTTCGCGACGGGCACCGGCCTTGTCACCTTTAGCCGCCAGCGCGACTCCGAGGTGATAACGATAAGTCGGCGAAGGCGAGACGTTGTTCCGGCGCGCGGCGTTTTCATCGACGGTCGCGGCCTTCTTCAGTTGTTCGGCGGCGGCGGCGTACAGGCCTTTCTTGTAGTAAACCCAGCCCAACGTATCGACGAAGCTCGGCACTTCCGGGTTCGCCTGCACGGCTGTTTGCGCCAGCCGCACCGCTTCGTCCAGATTGCCTTTGCCATGCTGGGCGTAGAGCCACGCCAAATTGTTCGCGGCGAAGATCGCGTTCTGATCGATCGCCAGAGCCTTGCGGTAGTTGTCGATCGCGGCGTCGATGTTCTGCAGGTTCATTTCGAGCATGCCGATCAGCGTGTAAATCGCCGCGCTGTCAGGACGACGCTCGACAATCTTGCGATACTCTTCGATGGCGCGTTGCTGCTGGTTCGTATTCACGAACAGGGCGCCGAGGGCCGAGTAGGCAGCGAGATAGTTGCCGTCGATCTCCAGGGCGCGGCGGAACGAAGCTTCTGCGCCCGGCGCGTTCATTTCGTAGCCGTAGACGCGACCCTTCAGGAAGTGAAGCGAAGCGTTGTTGGGTTGCGACGCGATGGCTTGATCGATCCGCGCGTGTGCCTGGTCGGGCTTCCTCTGCGCTGTGTAGACGTTCATCAGCCCGCGCAGCGCGTTGAAGTGCGCGCCATCCAGCGACAGCGCGCTGTTGTAGAAACCGATGGCTTCGTCAACCTTGCCCTCGGCAAGGGCAACGGCCGCGAGGTTCACATGACTGTCGGGGTTGTGTGGCGCGGCATCGCGCGCGGCAGTGAAATCCTGACGCGCAGTTTTCATGTCTCGCAGCTGTAACGCGGCCGAACCGTGCACGATCAGCGCCTTGACTCTTAACTCGGCCAGGATCTGCGGCGACGTATCGCGATCGGGCGCGGCCTTCGCCAGACGCTCCTGCAATTGCGCCGCGAGTTTCAGCGCTGACTTGGCATCGCCGCTCGCGAGATTGATTTGCACCTGCATCAGCTTGGCCGGCAGGTACTCGGGATAGTTTCGTTCAAGGTCGCCGGCAAACACTCGCGCCTGATCCATCTGGCCCAGACGGAAGTTGGCTTCCGCCATAAAAAACAGTCCGGCACGCGAGTTCGGCTCCTGCCTCAGCACTTCGCGCAGGTCTTCGATGGCTACTTTCAGATCGTTCGGCTGGCCCGCTTGCATCTGGATGCGCGCGCGCAGAATCAACGCCTGGCGATCCGTCGCGTCATTTTTCAGAACCGATTCGACTTCGTTTTTGGCGCCGGCGATATCGCGGCGGTTCAACATGATCTCGGCCAAACGGTAGTGCGCCTGCGTGTAGTCCGGCGATTTCGTCAGCACTTCTTTGTAAATCGCAATCGCTTCGTCGAGACGACCGACTGACGAGTAGAAGTCTCCGAGCACCGAACGGCCCTCAGGTTTGTCTTTGTCGATTTCGGCCAGTGCTTTGTAGGCCTCTTCAGCTTTGTCGAGCCGCTTGTTCACCAGGTAGAAGCTGGCAATGATGAAGCGTGCGTCGCGATTGCTCGGTTCGACCTGAATCGCCTTTTGAAAGGCGACTTCGGCTTCATCGATTCGCTGGGCGCCGACCAGGAACTTTCCGTATTCGTAATGCGCCATCGCTGATCCGCCGCTGACTGAAATCGCGCGCTGATAAATCGCTTCCGCAGTAGCGATGTCGTTTGTCAAAACGTGAAAGCGCGCCAGACTCAGGTACGATTCGACGCGCTGCGGATTCAACTCGATCGCGCGATTCAGCTCTGCAAATGCTTCCTGTTTCTTGTCCTGCGCGAACAGGACGCCACCCATCAGGATGTGGCCTTCGATGTGATTGGGATCTTTGTCGAGAACTTCTTTCGCGAGCCGTTCAGCTTCGCCGAGCGCCGCCGATGATTGCTTTGCGCCGACCAGGTAGTAGTTACCGAGCTTCACGCGGACATCGAGATGGTTCGGATCGAGTGAGGCCGTCGCGCGCATTTCTTCGAAGGCTTCCTGGTAACGCTGCAAGCCTTCGAACGCGTTCGCCAGTCCCCAATGCGCTTCGACGAGCTTGTCGTCGATTTGCAGGGCACTGCGAAACTCCAGCACGGCTTCCTGAAACTTTTTGTCTTTCAGCAGCGCCTGGCCACGGGCGACGTGGTTGGCTTTGGCTTGTTCCGGCGTGGTGCACGCGCCGAGAACAAAGACGGCGGCGAGCAGGGAAAGAAATAGAGGAAGGACGTAGAACTTGCGGCGGCACTCTCGATTTTTCATTGCGGTCTCCGTGAAACGCTGTAGCGCAAGTTGCTAACTTGCGAGTCGCAAATTCCCAATTTGCGCTACGCTTTCGAGCAATTCACTCAACGGTTGTCTTTGCGGCAACGGGCAATGTCGCGCGAAGGCCGTTTGAGTTACTGATTGAAGGGTGTCAAAAAACGTCACTCGCGCGCAGCGGCGGAGTCACAGGTAAGAAAGGGATAATGCGGATTTAATTTCAGGAAAAAGTGTGTCAGAACCCGGAGCGGTAGCGATGGGATCAATTATTCAACCTTGAGCGTCGATCCGGTCGCATCCTCCCCCAACGCGGGCTGCCCGCGCGGGGACCCCGGTCCGCTCTCGGTTTTGAAATGAACTCAGTCGGGAATAAATGCCGGCAGTTCCGGAGCAGCTTGCGAAGCAAGTTCTACGGCGGTCTTCTCGGCTTCTTCTTTCGAGTTGGCGATCGGCACCATGATGCGCACCATCGCGCCATCCGAACGCCGGCGGCGGACGCTGTCGATCACGGTGTAGATCTTGCCCCAGTACTCGCTGGCGAGCGGCCGGCCGCGCCCTTCGTACCAATACAACATCAACGCGCGATTGTTGCCGTTCTGAATCACGTAACGATTGGCTTCGAAAGACGGGCGGCCACCCGACGCAGTAATCATGATTCGCCCGCCATCGCTCATCACCCAGCCCGACCCGGGCAGGCAATTGAGCGGGCTGTGATAAGTTGCGCCGGTTCGTTGCGAAGCGTAGTAGCCGGCATAGAACGAGACGAAGCGGCCATCGGATTCGTAGTTGCGCGAAAGATATTCATCCGCGCGGAGGACCTTTTCCGTCTCGGCATCGAACCGGGTGTCGGCGCCGCTTTGTCGCCACGTTCCGAACTGCGAAGGAAACTCTTTCAGCGACTTGCGTGAAATTTTCGCTTCGCCGGCACGCTCCCACACGTTGATGATTCCGCCGCCAATCAGCAGCACGACGAGCAAAATCCAGAATCTTTTTGAATTCGATTTCGACATGAAACTAACCCTTCACTAGTTTAGAGTCGGGACTTGTCCCGACGCTGGCGGCACAAGTGCCGCCTCTAAACGGGGCGTTGTCTTGTGAGTCCACATTCGCCCAGTCATGTCGAGCGCCCATCCCGTCGCGAACAGCAACGCTGCCGCGACCAGGTAAATCACCCAGCCAGAGAACGAATGAAAGAAGCCATCGGCCACTTTTGTGCCGTAATAATGCGCCAAAACGCCGGTGCCACTTACGCGCGCGGCGTTCGTCAGAATGGCGATCGGGACGGCCGAAACGATAAGAATTACTGAACGCCAGAACCCGAAAGTCGCGAAAAACCTGGGCTGTCTTTCCGCTTTTACGTCAGGCCCGTCCGACGGAATTTGCGGGTCTCTTGGCCGCGTGAAATACGCGTAAACAACTGCCAGAGTGACCAGCGTCATCAGCGAACGAATGCCGCTGCACGCTTCAACAACTGCGAGCCGCTTGGGTTCATTTGCGCCGAGCGGCATCAACTCGATCACGTTGCCCTGACGCAGGACGGGAATCTCAAGGAACGACATGGCCGCCACCGCGCACTTCGAAGCGAACAGTTGAAGCGGAAAAGCGATCTTGTTGAAGATGATCTGCGGGATTGGAATGGCCAGCGCCAAAAGCAACATCGGCACGGCGACCACCTGGATGATGCGAAAGCCGAAGAAGTAGATCACGATTCCGGCAAGCATCAGCAGAAGCGACGCGCGCTGCACAAACAACTCAGCGCCGGCTGTGCCCGCCCAAAGGGCGAGCAAAGCGAAGCCGACACAAACAACGCCGGTCCAAAGGGCGCTGGTGCGTTGCTGTTCGGTGAATCGCTTTCGCTCTTGCCAGACGATGAAACCGATGATGAACGGAACCAGAAGCCCGTGCGAATAGTTCTCGTCCGTCCACCAATCGCGGCTTAGCTTCATCAACACCGCGAAGTAGACAAACGCCAGCGCGGCGGTGATTGCGAAAGGTTTGTAAAATTTTTCTTGAATGGCGACACTCATGCGGTTTGTTGGTGTTTTGCTGGTCGAGGGGCAATCCCGATCAGCAAAGCGCTTTCTGTGGTGCGGGCCGGGAAATAAGGGCCGTAAAGTTTGAAAGGAAACCCAAGTTCCTTGCGGCCACAATGTCCGGGCCCGCCAGAGAAAAGAAAGTGCGAAATCACGGTGCGTTCCGGAGAATTGTCCGTTGGTGGCTGCGCTGTTTGTTCAGAAGTGAATTCAGCTTAACCAAAAGATTTGGGGCAATTGCCAGTAGTACGCAACACAGCCGAAGTTTCCAGTTCGATCCGATCGCCCGGGCTTTCCGGAAGGATTCCAACGCTTGAGGGAATTCGCGCCGATTTAGGAACTCTTTGCCCTGAACCAGATGCAACTCTCGATCACCGCGACGAATCGCGCTTTCAACCTCCAGGCGCTGTGCCGTTGTAATGTCGTATTCAGCCAGAATCTTTCGGTAGACCCGCAACTCGCGGTTGATGCGATTGGTCGCATCGCCTGAAAGACTCCCTTCCCGGTAGCGATACCGGGCCAGAACTCGTCGTTGATAACCGAGTCGAGCGCTGCTTAGCGTCATGCGAATCCACAAATCGAAATCCTGAGCATTACGCAAATCTTCATCAAACAGGCCGGCGTCAAACAGCGCCTCTCGCCGCGCCAACACCGCGGAGCCAATGATGTTGCACTTACCGGAGATTAATGACCGAAAGGTCACCTCGCCGTGTGATGGCGCGATGTCCATGAACGTTCGTCCCTCGAAACATCGGTCGCCAAACAGCAATGCATTGGCGTAAACAAGGTCATAAACCTCGCGCTCGATGAACTCAACTTGCTGTTTGAGAAAGTCGGGTTCCCAAATATCGTCAGCATCCAAAAAAGCTGCGTAGCGGCCGCGCGCGATCTTCAGGCCTGAATTCCGAGCAGCCGCCAAACCACGGTTCTCCTGACAGACATAAACAATCGAATCCCGGTAGGGAGCCAATGCCTCATTCAACTCTTCCTGGTCTTCGGATCCATCGTTGACGACAACGACTTCATAATCGGTAAATGTCTGCGCCAAGACTGAACTCAATGCCTCGCCAATATAGGCTGAGACATTGTATGCCGTGGTGATCACGGTCACCGTCGGTACGTGTTCTTTTGTCATCGCATTCCCTGAGCAACTTCATGTCGCCGCGGAAGAGCATGTGAGACGCCACTCAGCCAGCCTTCAAACTCGATTTCCGACAAGCTTGAGACATCCACAAGCCGGGGCAATAGCAAACGGTCTGATTTGGTGGACGCCAAGCCAAAATCGCAAGTTGTGGCTGAGGTAACACCTACTTCGCGCAACCACGGCAGAAAAGCGTCATGGTAAACGCCACTCGGGTAACAAAAATGATCGGAGCGATGTCCGGTCATGGCCTGGATGTGTTCGCGGTTCTGCTCGATCTCACGGAGAAACAATTCGCGAACTGAAGGTGTGCAATGGCGGTGCGTGTGCAATTGAAAATCGACACCTTCATTCGACAGCGCTTTCACCTCCGCGGGATTCAACAAGTGCATGGCCCGGCGGTCGAGCAGTTCGTCGTAATCGACGTTGAGCTGTTTCGCCAAGCCTGCCGTCAGCCCGTCTTTCTCTTCCGCGGAGAGATTTTTTTCGCGCGCGAAATGTTGAATTCGATCGATCCCGAACCGCCGCGACTCCGCAAAGCGTAGCTCGATCTGTTCCTCCGAACCGGTCGAGTGTTTCAGATTCAGCTTCTGTGTCCGTCCTTTCCAAAGCAGGTACGCACACATAACATCGAACACCGGCCGGTTAAATTCTGAATAGAACGTCGACAGATAAACCGTCACCGGAAATGCGAATTCCTGAAGCAACGGAAAAGCTGCCTGGTAAAAATCCTGCATCCCGTCGTCAAAGGTGATTGCGACACTCCGTTCGGGAAGATCGTTCGCGTACAAGCGATCGACAGCTTCACCTAACGGCAGAACTGTGCATTGCGACTTTTTGATCAATTCCAGCCGCCGTTGGAACATCTCCGCTGACATGAATAACGAATCGTCCCAAAGGTGTTCGTCATCCATGGCGATACCGTGATACGCGAGAATCAGCAGCCGGTCGCGGCGCCAACGACTGTTGTGCACCATCTGCGAGACGCCCGCGGTTTTCAACGATTTCAACGTTGCTTGTTTAAATCTTTTGAGCATCCGGCTTCTCTAAACCGCAGACTCCCGTTCTTTTCGCACCAGCAGCAACAACGTCTCTTTCGAGCTGCGGATGGCCAAACGGCCTGCAGGCAAAGCCAACAGTATTAGCAAGCTGACCAACGCAGTTAAGGAAAACGCCACGCTTAGACGAAAAGCGAGACTGTCGAAAAGCACCAACCAGTGCCGCACGAACAACACTGCGATCAGCGAGCTTGATGCTGCGCACGCGGCGGGCGCGATTGTGCGATAAAGATCCGCTGCTCTAACCGGTCCGCGCCGGCCCGCATACCAAATCAAGAGCGGCGTGCTGATGCACAAATCCGTGGCCGCGTAAGTGGCGGCGACTCCCATTGCTCCCCACGGCAATCCGGCGACGATTGACACTACGGCAATGGCACTGCCAGCGATTCCCCACCTAAACATTTCGCGCGAACGCCCTTGCGTCGTGAACAGCCAAAGGACACTGCGGGCAACCGGTTGAACGATCGCGGCAATGCCCAGCCACATGAAGATGCGGCCGCTTTCGCGCCATTGCTGGCCCAGCAGGAACACGATCAGCCAATCGGACGTGGCAATCATGAAAGCGACCAACGGCATGGTCACAATGGCAATCTTTTCCAGAATCTTCAGGTAAGCAGCTCGGTAACGATCTGGTGAATGGGCGAGGCGGCTCAAAGCGGGGACGGCCACGGCACCCAACGGCGCGTTGATTTGTTGCATCGGCATAAGCAGCATCTGGTAGGCCCGCGAGTAAAGTCCCAGCTGATGGCCGCCCCAAATCTTTCCGATCAAAGCGTTATCAATGTTCCGCGCAAAATATGACACTACGTTGTAACCGGTAAGATTTCCTCCGAACGAGAGCATTTCGCGAACGCCTGAATAACGGACGGGCAAACCGGGGCGCCAACGGCAGGCGATCCAAACGCCGATAACCGTCACCACATTCATAACGAGTTGATTGACTACCAGCGCCCAATACCGCGCGCCATACCAGGCCGCGACAACGCCGGCGGCAAAACCCAAAAGTTGGGCGCCAATTTCAATCGCGGCAATCGCGGTAAATCGCATCTGCCGGCTGAGAATCGCTTCATGCTGGATGTAGAAACCCATGATCTGAAGCGAGATGGCATAGCCGAGCGTAATCGCAATCAAGCGCGGCTCGTTGTAGAACCAGGCGAGCAAAGGCGCGCTAATCATCGCTACGATCATCATCGCGGCGCTCATCCCGATGTTGATCCAGAACAACGTGCTGACTTGCCGATGATTCAATTCAGCCCAGCGCATCGTCGCGGTTGATAAGCCCAGGAACGGAAACATCCCTACGAAGTTGATGACAATTACAACCATGCCAATCAGGCCGTAATCCTCAGGCGTCAGCAATCGGGCGAGTACGATCGCTCCCGCGGTGGCGATTGCAAACTTGACCAGTTGCGCCGCGAGCGTGACGGCGCCGCCGCGCGCAGAGCGACTACCGAGGTTCTTCTCGAGGTGCTCCGTGCGAAAGTGACGGTTCTGATCGTCAGACGGCGGCAGATTTAAACTCTCAGTTTGCAAACGGTTGGGTCTCTTTCGGGATGTTACGACTTGCTAAGGCCGTGAGGACTGGCGGGTTGACGGCCATCAGGATTATACAAAAAAACTCTGAGCCTGCGGGCATAAATCTTTAAACATGTCGGGCAAATGAACTCGTCTCTGGTGGAAATTCCTCAGAAAACGATGGAACTCGGCCCACATAGGCTATATACTCACATTGGCGTCTGCCTCCCAAAGCTTCCAGGACGCCGGCCAGCACAAAGTTAAACGGGCCACACCTGAACAATTCTTTTGGAAGTCCCGTCTGCATTTCCAGTTTTTGTAATTGATTGGACGCGCGATGTCTCAGCAGTTAACAGCCCAGATTGAATCAGTTGGCCTGACGGCGCCACCCCCGAGCGGGGCGGTCGAAGCATCGCTGACTGATCGCCAGCTCCGTGAGCGCGAATACTACGAGGAATATTCGCGGTTCAATGCGCCGAAAGAGGTCTGCTTCGATCCCGTAATTGGGACAGAGCGCCGGCCGTGGAACCCTTACTGGTTCCTCTGCGAAACAGTGGCTGCAAAACTTGGGTCAGGCGATCGGAAACTGCTCGACTTCGGGTGCGGGCCCGGAATCTATTCGTTAATATTTGCAAAGGCCGGTTTTCACGTCTCCGGGTTCGACATCTCGCCGAACAACATCGCGATCGCGGAGCGCCTTGCCGCGGAGTACGGTTTAAGCAAGCAAGCTCATTTCAAAATCGGCGCGGGAGAACGCCTTGATTTTGATGACAACACCTTCGATGTGGTCGTCGGAATCGACATCCTTCACCACGTCGATATTAAGCATTCGGTCACCGAATGCCTGCGCGTGTTGAAGCCGGGCGGCTGCGCGATTTTCAAAGAGCCAATCGAGGTGCCGATATTCGACCCGTGGCGCGACAGCGCGTTCGGCCGCTGGCTGCTGCCTAAAGATCGTTCACTGGAGAGGCACATCACTGAGGACGAGCGAAAACTCACGAACCAGGATCTGCAAACGATCTGCAGGCTCGGCGCACGCATGACGGTAAAACGCTTCCGGCTTTTTTCCCGGCTCGACGCCTTCAGCAAAAACCTGGCTACGAACGGTCAGGCCTCGCCGATCGAGAAATTTGACGAGCGCGTCTTTCAACTGCTGCCTTTCATGAAAACGTTCGGCGGCGACATCGTTATTACGCTCGAGAAGAATTGAGCGACTGCTCTCCTCGTAATAAACCTTTGAAAGTTTCCGTCATCATTCCGCTTTACAACAAAGCGCCGTACGTGCGCCGCGCCCTCGACTCAGTCTCGGCGCAGACGTTTGCGGACTTCGAAGTAATCGTCGTGGACGACGGCTCGACTGATGATGGGCCGGCGATTGCGGGCGATTACGGCAACCCGCGTTTTCGTCTGATTCAACAAACGAATGCCGGCCCGGGCGCGGCACGGAACGCAGGCATCGCCCAGGCAAAAGGAGAGCTCATCGCGTTTCTGGATGCCGATGACGAATGGCTGCCCGAGTATTTGGCAGAGAGCGTCCGCCGGCTCGAACAATACGGATCGTCTACGGCATCGATAACTTCAGGCTACATCGAACACCCGGACCAGGCATCAACTGAACCCCTTTGGCGAAAGCGAGGAATCACCGACGGGGTGCATCGCGTTCGTCCTGATATGTCACCGTCGCAGGTCGTGAGCATGCTGGCATACATGTCGCCGTGCACGACGGTGGTGCGGGCGGAAGTGATTCGCAAGTGGCGCGGTTTCCACGAAGATCGATGCGTTTTCGGTGAAGATGCCCAGCTTTGGCTGAAGGTTCTGCTGAATGAAACGGTCGCATTTAACCTGCGCCCGCTGGCTTGCTTTCATCGTGAAGCTTCCGGACTGAGCAAAAACTTGAAAGGTGTCCGGCCGGTCGAACCCTTTTTAAACGATGCGCGAGAAGTTGAAGATGCGTGCCCAGCGGCGTTGCGTGATCTCTTGAGCAGGGTGCTGGCTATTCGCGCGGCAAAGACGGCTTGTGTGCTGGGTTACTGGGGCCACTGGCGTGAGGCACGCGCACTCGTGCAGAAGTTTACCGGCGCGAGAAACTGGCGCTTGCCTTACCATCTGCCCGCCGCTGTTTGCAGCACACCCGTCGGTTCGGCCTTGGGAACTTCATGGCGAGCAACACAAAAGGTGTTCGCGCGTCACGTTGACGTCGATCAAACCAGCCACTTCAATGGAAACGGTCATAAGTCAAAAGCCCTCACCGCGCTTGGACAGCATTCTGCGACACTGAAGCTCGTCTGTCTGGTCGAAGCGACGAACATCAACGCGGTTGCGAAGAACGTACTTGAATTCTATCGCGCTGCGCGCGAGCTAAATGGTAAGTCTGCAGACGTTGTACCCATCGAGTTGTCAGTTGTGACATTCGATCGCGCCGGCTCGTCGGCAGAATTCGTTGAAGCGGCGCGCGGCCTGGGATTGGAAGTCGATGTGATTTCTGAGCGCGGACGTTTTGACCGCAGCGTACTTGGCGCACTTCGCACGATCATCAACCGGCGACGGCCTGATATCGTAGTGACGCATCAGGTCAAATCCCATTTTCTCGTGCGCCTGTCCGGCCTGCACCGCAAATATCCCTGGGTCGCCTTCAATCATGGCTATACGACGACCGATCGAAAGATGCAGCTTTACAATCGACTGGATCGCAACTCACTGCCGCATGCTGATCGCGTCGTCACGGTTTGTGCGGCCTTCGCGCGGGAGTTGGAGAGTAAAGGAATCCGCGGCCACCGGATTTCCGTCTTGCATAATTCGATTCAGCCTGAGCCGCAAGCCACCGAGGCCAAAGCCGCGGAATTACGAACGCATCTCGGAATCAAAGCCGATGAAAACGTGATTCTCGCTGTCGGCCGTCTTTCCAAAGAAAAAGCTCAGATCGATCTCCTAAATGCATTTTCCGAACTACGCCGAACAAATCCTTCGTTGAAGGTCAGGCTCATCATTGCCGGCGACGGGCCGGAACGAGAGCAACTGGAAGCGGCAGCAAGTAGCCTCGGGATCGCCGATCAAGTTGTCTTCGCGGGACAGATTGCCGACATGCAACCCTACTATGCGATCGCCGACCTCCTCGTGAACGCATCGCACACCGAAGGCTCGCCTTACGTTTTGTTGGAAGCCATGGCGGCGGGTGTTCCGATCGTCGCAACTGCTGTCGGCGGAGTCCCGGAAATTCTTTCGGACGGTGAAACCGGGCTGCTCGTCCCGCCACGGGACCCGCCGGCAACGTCAGCGACAATTGAAAAAATCCTTAACGACAGTGCACTCGCGCGAAAACTTTCAAACAGTGCCCGCGCTTTGATCAGCACCCGGTTCGCGCCGGAAATCTACGTGCAAAATCTTGTCGAGATTTATCGCAATGTACTTTCTGAGCGCGCCAATCGCTGAGACATCTTACTGATCGGGTCGCGTACGTCGTGGTCGTCGCACTGATGGGCTGGTAAGCCGGGGCGCGGGATCAATCTTCGCAATAAACAGATCGTATCTTCCGCTCTTTTCCCAGTTCGAAGTATAAGCAATGAAGCGACCGTCTCGGCTGATCGTCGGTTTTGGCATGGCCCAATAACCGGTTGCCCCGGTGCGATTGTCGATGGCGCTGCGCGTGTGACAGATGCGCCGAATGCGCTCACTGCCGTCGAGCGACACCTGAAGAATTTCATCCTCGAAAATTCCGGAATCGGGCAAGTCGGCCGCCGGATCGTCGTAGGTGCCAATCGTGATCCAATCTTCGTTGTCTGCCAGCATCGTGCCGTGAAAGTCCTGAGTCCAATCCGTCACGCCGCCGTTTCGGCCTGTTCCGGTACGAAAATAAAAGACGTGACGCGGCGCGTGAGGTGCACTCATGCGCCGCCACGTAATCGCATTAAGGTCGTTGTCGAACCCAACAATGCTGTCGGTGCCGAGATCGCCATGTCCCGGGCGATAGTCAGGCGGGCCGTCCACGATCTTCGTCACGGTCCCGTTCTCCAGATTTAGGAACTCCATGGAATTGCCGTCGGGCAGAGGCCTGTTCAACGGAATGTTCAGCCAGTGGCCGCTCTTGTCAACATGGACTTCGTTGAAGTCCGTTGTGTTCGGCACATTGAAGAGAATCCTGTTTGTCGAGCGACGCCAAACGAGATAGGCGACGGGCGCGTCTTTCCCTTTGCGCATGCGGCTCCACGAAAAGACGTCGTCGTCGGCCGACATGTTCATCTGGTGAAGATAGTCGGGTCCGCCTGCCAGCGAACTGAAATCTTTTAAGAGCGTGAAATCTTTGCGCGCGACGTTGTAGGCGTAAAGCCGCATCGCGCCCTTGAAATCATTACTGAAGAGGTAAATGACATTGGGATTCGAACGCGACCAAATCGCGCTCTCCCAACTCAGCGCTGAGTTCCGTGGGTATTCGGTTGGTAGTTGTTCCCGTGAACCAATCCGGAAGTTTAACGGATCAAACGTCTTGAGAATTGCATTGCCTGAGTTGCCTTGCCGAATCAATACGCGTGTATTGTTGGCATTGAATGTCGGCCAGTGGGAATAGAACGTGCCAAAGCCCGGCGCAGGGCCGTCCGACTCGTCGGTTGCGCGCATGATTTCCGTGCCGAAAACAGGATCCGTGTATGTACGACCTGCCCCCGGCAGTCGCGGTAGCGGCGGTTCGCGATAGACGCGCCGATCGGTTTCGTCAAACGGCGAATCGAACGGTTTCGTTGTCGCGAGCGCGCGAGTTCGCAGATCACTCGTGCCGTTACTGTTGTTGGTGAGAATCGACACCAACAAGAGGGCACAACAGAGGACAACGAAGAGTAGGCGAGTCATCGTTTCTGGAACACGAACTCGTTACAACCAAGCCCGACGCCGCCACATTTCATTTTGGTGAGTTGGAAACCACGCTCGCGGTAAAAGTCGAAAATTTCTTCGGGCTTGGCAAACTCGTAAGGATATCCTCCCACCCAGTCAATTATGTCGCGCCAGCGCTCATGCCGCGATTCGTGTTGTAACGCGTCCAGCGCTGCACGTACTCACCTGGATTCAACAGAACAATCGAACGAAGCAGCGCCTTCGCTTCTTCCGGAGCGACCATCGCGGCGGCGAACGGATTCTTCAGCAGCCAGGGCAGCCGGTTGTACGTTTTCTTGATCCACGTCCACCGACGGCTGCGGCTGCCTAGATCGTTGTAGATCGCGATGAAGAGCTTGCCATCCGCGGCAACTGGCAACGCCGCATTCGCAAGCGCCTGCCACATATCGCCGGTGTGGTGCAACACGCCCCAGGAGTAGACGATGTCAAACTCTCCCAGCGATTGAACGTAACCGCGATCCAGCGCGGAACCCTCTTCGATTGTCCATTCAGGATCATTGTTGAAGTAGCGCCGCCGCAATTCTCTGGTACAGGCGACTGACCGCGGATCGTAGTCCAACGAATGAACGCGCGCGCCCAGTTGTCGCGCCGCCAAACTGAACAGGCCGCTGCCTGAGCCGATGTCGAGAAAGCTCTGGCCCTCGAGCGTTTCGACCTCCAGCATTGCGCTCAATGATGCGCGCGCGCGGGCGATGCGTTCGTCGTCGAGCACGCCGAGAAAGCGGCTCCAGTTCTCTCCGAATTTGAATCGTTGCCGTTCGGCAACTTCAATTGCGTGTGTCGTCATGGTCAATACTTCATCCGGTAATAGATTAGCTTCGCGTACTCGCCCGGCACTAACTTCCAACCGAAGCGATGCAGCCACCAGCTTGTTGCCCGTGGCGACTGTTGGCCCGGGGGCGCGGCATCGACGCCAATCGCGACGCCGCTGCCGGTGAACACGCGCTGCAAAGTCCAGCGCGCGCGGCGCGAGTGATATGCCGAGGTGACTACCACCATCGATCGCCAACTTCGCTGGCTGGCATATTCGCGCAGCCGCACGGCCTCGTCATAAGTACTCAGAACACTTCCGGGAACGATCTCGATTTTGTCCGCGGGCACGCCGGCGCTCCTGAGTTGTTCGACCGCCCGCTCGATGAACAAAGGGTTTCGCTGCTCGGCGGCAGACCAGCCGCTCCGTATGTTGTCGTTCGTCAAAACAATCTGCGGGGCGCGGCCCGCTTGAAAAAGTTGAGCAGCATGATGCGTCCGCTCGAGATAAGTTGACGAGCCGGCCAGCACCGCCAGCGCATCAGCGCGCGAAGTCTCGGGTGTAACGATAAGCGCCTGGGCCGCAGTCCACGCGGCTACTGGCCAAAACGCCGCCAGCGTTAATGCTGTGAACAAAACTCGCCTTATGGTTTTTCGCTTCATCGCTCTTTGACGCTAGACAACGGGAGAATTTTGAACTGTCGCCGCCTGTTGCTCGGATGATTGCGCAATCGGCGCTGCCGATTTCTGTTTCAGTAGTTCTGAATACAATGCGAGGGTGTTCGCCAGGTGCCGTGAGGTTGAAAATTCCTCCACGACGCGTTGCTTGCCTTTTTCGCCCATGGCGCGGGTGCGTTGCGGATCGCGCAGCAACTTAATGATGCGCGCAGCCATTTGTTTATCATCGCCAGAGGCTACGATGTAACCGGTCTCATCTTCGACGATGGCTTCGCGCGCGCCACCCACAGCGGTGGCGACGACGGGGCGCGCCGCGGCCATGTATTCGAGAATGGAATTCGAAAAACCTTCGGCCTTCGAACTCAACGCGCAAACATCCGAGATGAAAAGAAGGTCGGCGATCCGATCGCAACGACCGATGAAGAAAACGTCGGCGGCGATGCCAAGCTGCGTGGCCACCGCCCGCAGTTGCGGCATCAGTTCGCCTTCACCCGCAAGAATGAACCCGACGTCCGGGACAGCCTGGCGCACGCGCGCGGCCGCGCGAAGGAACATTGGGTGGTCCTTCACCGCGTGCTGAAGATTCGCCACAATCGTAACGAACCTACGCGCGGGCGTTTCGGGCAAACCCAACGTTCGCAGAATCTGTTCGCGATCGGTATTTGCGGCCACGGTCACGCGGGCCATGTCGAGCCCATTGTAATGCTGCACGACTTTCTGCGCCGGAACTCCTTCGCTGATTAGGCGCGCGCGCACGGCTTCGGAATTCGCCACCACCCGGTGGGACAGACGAAAGGCCACGCGCTCCATGCGCTTCTGCATCAATGTTCGAAAGTCAGTTTCGCCTTTGTAAGTGATGCGCGCGCGCGTGCCTGCCAGCGCGCCGGCGGTCATGCCAAAAATATTCGTGTAGAAGCAGTGCGTGTGAATTACGTCGATCTTTTCCTGCGTCAGGTAGCGCCGGAGTCTTTGTGCCTGCTTCCCGAAGTTCAAATCGTAAAAGCTTGTCAGCGGATAGTCTTCGATTTCGCCCAAACCCAAAGCGTCTGCCGGAGCGCGCAGCAAACCTTTGTTCTGGAGGCAGGCGAGCTGCACCTCACACTCGCCGCTCTTGTGCAG
Source organism: Acidobacteriota bacterium (assembly GCA_052389795.1). Lineage (GTDB taxonomy): Bacteria > Acidobacteriota > Blastocatellia > Pyrinomonadales > Pyrinomonadaceae > UBA11740. The sequence goes on from JBQTHO010000001.1 coordinate 33,872, forward strand.
CAGGCGCACAAGCTGGATCGTCTGGCGCTCAGTACCGCCCGACTCAAAGCTGTCGATCAGGTGCAGAACCTTTGGTTTCATCTGCAATTCAGACTCTCGTTTAGCGGGCGGACTTGTCCGCCAGACACTGCGGGCACAAGTGCCGGCCCTAAACGGTCTTCCGCGGGCGGCGTTAACGTCGTACTGTCAACAAACTTTCGATGCCACAGCTCGAGCATGAACAATGCCCACAGTTCCATCGCGTGATCGCGACGGCCTCGTTCATGTTCATCCAGCAGGAGCCTTACATATCGCGGCTCAAGATAGCCGCGCTGCATCGTCCGCGGATCAGTTAACGTCTCGCGCACGCGCGCACGCAACTGCTGGTTGATCCATTGATCGATCGGCACCCCGAAACCCTGCTTCGGCCGGTTCAGGATCTCTCGTGGCACCAGGTCGCGCACCGCCTGTTTGAAGATGTGTTTGGTCACCAGACCTTTCATCTTCATGCCCGCCGGAATGCGCGAGCAGACGAATTCAATCAGCTTGTGATCGAGCAGAGGCACGCGCGCTTCGAGTGAGACGGCCATGCTCATGCGATCGACCTTGGTCAGAATATCACCGGGCAAATACGTCTTGCTGTCGAGGTAAAGCAGCGGATCAAGTCCGCCGTCGGGACGGGCGCGCGCAGCAATGTCCCGAAAATGCGCGGCCGCCCGGGTTGCACCTAGTTGCGACCGAAAGTCGCCCGTGTAGAGAGATGCTTTCGTAAGTCGGGTGAAAACAGAAACGTCTTCGATGTAACGATCGAGTGGATCCAGCGCGACGTTATGAACGTAATTCCGTCCCCAGGCGCCGTGCGGCAAACTGCGCCCGAGCGGTTGCATCAATCCCGCGCGCAACGCTCGGGGTAATCTTCCGAATCCGCTGCGTCGGCGATCGATGGCGTAACGTGTGTAGCCGGCAAAAAGCTCATCGCCTCCATCGCCGGACAAGACTACTTTCACGTGCTCGCGCGCGAGCTTGGAAACCATGTATGTCGGGATCGCGGACGAATCGGCGAACGGCTCGTCAAAATGCCAGGCGAGTTCGTCCACGACGTCGCAAATCTGCGGCGTGACCATAAACTCGTGATGCTCAGTTCGGAACGCGCTCGCCGCAATGCGCGCATACTTCAACTCGTTGTAGCTGTCTTCATGAAAACCGATCGAGAAAGTCTTGACCGGACGTTCAGAGTGGCGTGCCATCAAACCCACGACGGTGCTGGAATCGACGCCGCCGGAGAGGAAGGCGCCGAGCGGTACGTCGGCAATCATGCGCAGTTGCACAGCCTCTTCAAGCAATTGCTGCAGTTCGCGAATGCATTCCTCTTCGGTTGTCAGTGGATCAAGCTGCGGCTGCTCGTACGGAAAGTCCCAGTACTGGTCAACAGTGACGCGGCCGCCTTTGAAGGTGATCGTATGACCCGGCGGCAGCTTGTGCACGTCGCGAAAGATCGTGAGCGGGTCGGGAACATAGCCAAATGCCAGATAAGCATCGAGCGCTTCCGGATTGATTTCACCAGCGAATTCCGGATGTTCGCGCAGGCATTTCAGCTCAGATCCGAAAATGAAAGTTCCGCGCGTCGTGAGCGTGTAGTAAACCGGTTTCTTGCCAACCCGATCACGCGCCAGGAACAGTTCGCGATCGCGGGCATTCCAAATCGCCAGACCGAACATGCCCCGTAAGTGATGCACGCACTCACGACCGTATTCTTCGTAGGCATGAACAATTGTTTCTGTATCCGAGTTCGTCTTGAACACGTGGCCGCAAGATTCCAACTCGTGTTGTAGTTCACGGTAGTTGTAGATCTCGCCATTGAAAACAATGGTCGTCGCGTCGTCGCATCCGGATATCGGCTGATGTCCGCCGGCAAGGTCGATAATCGAAAGCCGGCGCATGCCAATCGCCGCCGGGCCGTTTAGCTCGTAGCCCGCGTCATCCGGGCCTCGATGTTCGATGACGTCGCACATGCGCACGAGAATCTCGTGCGTCGCGCGCGGGTCGCGAACCTCATCTTCAACAAATCCGGCGATGCCACACATCGTTCTTTTCTCAGTTGCGCAGGCGATCCAAACACGAGCGCAGGTAATAAGCCGTCAGGTTGTCCTTGTGGAGGTACTCGTCGAAAAAGTTGCGGCTGCGGCGGCACATCTCTTCGCGCGCATCCTGATTTTCAAGGTAGTAACTGCAGACTTCGATCAAATCAGAGAAGTCGGGTTTGCAGTACGCAACGTCTACCCTGTCAATTAGCGGCCCGTTTAGGATCGTGCGTGGGGGCGGGCCAACAACGCACGCTCCGACTGCCAGATAGTTAATCAGCCGAAAACACAGATCACCTTCGCCGGGTAAGTCGATGCAGACCCTGGCGCGCGCAATTTCCTTCAGAAAGTCGAGATACTTTACTTTCTTCAGTCCACCTTCGAACTGAAACTTCTGCTGATCCGTTAATAGCTCGGCAGCCCGCCGCCGTGTCTCGCCCGCGAACTCCGTGCTGAATCTGCCGTAAACTTCAAACCGGAAATTTTGGGCGTCGCGCAAACGCCGCAGACGCGACAAGTGCAGATATACCTGGCGACTGCCGGGCACATAACCACCGGGCAGCACATTCGCAAACCTATAACCTTCGCGCAGATACTGCATTTTGAAATAGGCGGCACAGCGTGCCGCGCTCTCCTGATTCACCTCCGCATAATCCGAATAATCAATAGCCACATCGTGCGTCTTACCGGCGACGATGAATTGAAAAATGACGGTCCCACGATAAGGTTGAGGCAGTTCAGCAAACTCGACCCGCATTCGTTTTCGGAACCCTGCGAGCAACGGCTCAACCCAAAGCCGCGCCGTGGGCCATTGATAGGTCGCTGGCCAACGCAGGCTCACATCGTCCAGCTCTTCATCCGTTACCAGCCAGCGCTCGTTGACGGGCGGACGCGCCGCACCTGCTTGTAAGGCAGCTTCGATGGCGCGATCTCGCAGTGTTTGCAGAGTGCTCAACATTATGGTTCAGCAGCGCTGGGATGGGCGGATTCCCGAATAGGTTCCCAGGTAGCGTAACGTTGCCCAGTCAGAAATTTGTGAAAGGCGATCAATGAAGCAATGTTCGCGAGCAGGAAATACTGCGGCAGCGCGAGCAGCCGGTTGCGCACGCCGAGACATTCAAGCAGTGAACCCGCCAACGCGCTGGAATAGCAGGCAACTTGGCCGAGCACGAAAATCAAATACCAGCGCGAGGTAAAGGCGAGCGCAACGGACGAGACCAGAGTTCCGATCAGAAAGAACGGCACGGCGTAGCGCATTACCTTGTGCGAGAACAATTGAACTGCGTACCAACCACTCAAAAACGGATTCATCATGGCGCGATGCCGCCACAGGTCAGTAAAGGTTTGCGCAATCACGCGCACGCGCATCCGCATTTCTTTGTCAGCGCGGTCATTCGTCTCTTCGGTGCAGACCGCTGCGGGCTCGTAAACGGCCCGCAGTCCCTGTTCGACCATTTTCGTGGCGATGATGAAATCGCTGCACGCCTCGTGATACAGCGGCACGTACGCGGACTTGCGAACCGCGTATAAACAACCCGGGGCGCCGATTAGCGAACAGGCGCGACTTTCGTGCTGACGGAGAAAACTTTCATAATTCCAGTACGACTTGGCGCCGCGGCCAACACGTGAATCTGACTTATCGACATAGATCAGGCGGCCCGCGACGCATCCTACCGAGGCATCGGCAAAGTCGGGCAGGAGAGCGTGCAAAACGTTCGACTCGTAATGACTTGTCGCATCTGAGAAAAGAATAATCTCACCCTTGGCTTGTTCTACCGCTGCATTCTGGGCAGCTGTTTTGCCGAGCCTCTTGGGCTGGCGAAGCAGCTTCACTCCGAAACCCGAAAACTCACGCGCAATCTCATCCGTTCCGTCAGACGAGCAATCTGAAACAACAATGACTTCCAAAAGCTCGCGCGGATAATCAATCGCCACTGTATTTTCGAGTTTTGCGCGCAGGTGTCGTTCTTCGTTGTAAGCGGTGATTACCATCGTGACTGATGGAAAGTGTTCGCCGCGCCGGACTGGCCGCGGCCGCAAGCGGCTGACAATGAAAATCAGCAGTGGATAACCAGCGTACGTGTAGAGGAGCGCCGCGACGCTCGCCCAAAAGACAATTAGTGGAAAACTGTAATTCACGTTGTTGCCGTTTCCGGACCGGTGGCAGGTTGTGAAGCTGCCCGTCTGGCCCGGCGCTTCTCGATTACAACTTCGTGGCCGACTTCACTTTCATACAGCCGGCGCAAACAGACGGCGTAACCGACGAGATAGAATAGGTACCAGAGGTAGGCAACCGAGGCGAAGAAGCTGCTGACCATGTAAGCGATCAACGAAGCCTGCAATCCTATGGCTAAGAAATAGAACCGCGAATGCTTTGGCGCGTCGAATGTCTCGCGCGCGATCTGCCCAAGCTTCCGCAGCGGCTGCACGATGAACATCGTGTAGCAATAAAGCGCAGCGAAACCCATTTCCGCGGCTACCTGCGTGTAGGCATTGTGAGTTACCAATCCGGTGTAGGACATCTGCGACGCATAGTTGCCCATGCCGATTCCGAAAATCGGATGACGAAGAGCGACATACACAGACCTCATCAGATCGCCGCGGCGCGCTTCGCCTGAACCCATGGCATCAAGGCTCGGAAAAACAATTGATGCCATGCGCACCCCGAATCCGCCGGGCGCAAGCAACAGGAAGGCAACCAGCAGAAAAAATCCGGCGACGAGAATCTGCGTCCGGTGACGATTGCCCAGGCGCCAGGCCAGGAATGCGAGTGAGACTACTAACCCAAGAAAAGCGCCACGCGAATAGGTGACCATGACGGCGGCGCCCATGAGCAGTGTCGTAACCGCGAACGCAATCTTCAACCCGAGCTTCCGTGCCCGCAGCCACAAAGTGATCGCAATTGGCGTCATCGTCACCAGGTACAACGCCATGTCGTTCGAATTTCCAAAGATGCCCCCACCGCGGCCGGCGACGCGATATCCTTCGACCGTCAGCAAACCCAGGCGGTAATCGTTGATTGCTCCAACGCTCAGCCAGAAACCGACCGCCAACCCGAGATACAGCAGCCAATTCAATCGAGCCTCAGTGCGGACAACATTCACCAGCACCACAAAAATTAGAATGCAGCGAATGAATGTGCCGCTGAATTCCTGCCACGCGTCAACGCGGCTGATCGCTAACGGAACGCCGATGAGGCCGATGAGGCCATATAGCAGCACCAAACGCACTTCCGTGAACATCGCCGTGGCGTTTCCCTCGAGCGCCAGTTGAGTCGGAAGGTAAAAGGCAATCGCTATTAGCGCGACGACTAAGGCCATCGAAGCCGTAATCGCAGATGGATATATCTCACTCGGCCGGGCATACAGGACCGCCGTGAACATAAACAGCGCCAGGTACGAAAACTGGTGACCGGGCTTGAGCCGCCGGACGGCGGCGAGCTTGGAATCAAAGACACCGGTGCGTAGCGGATCGCTCGTCTCTGGCCGCTGGGCATTCCCTGCGGGAATCGCCGTGACGGGCGGCCCGCGGCGCGCACGCGAAGGCGTGATCGACGAATAACCCGCTTTTGCTCGTGCGCCCGGCATCTTGAAATTTGTCCTCGTAAACTAAAGAAGCGCAGTATCCTGCGCTTCTTGATAACCTGGTTGTTCTTCAATTCGGCGAGTTAAGCTACTGCTTCCTCGCTGTCAACCACCATCACGCGCACTCGCTCACGCAGGGCCAATTCGAACATGCGCGCTTCTTCAACCTCCGAGAAGGACAGCGCCCGCAGCTCCTGCTCGATGCGCCTCCGATAATCGGAGACCAAAGAATCAGAAACGCCTAATGTGGCCGCAACTTCCAATTGCGTCGCGTGATCGGCACTCAAGTAACAATGCCAGAGCACACCGATCATGCGGTTGTACTGCTTCATCTTGCCGCGAACGTTTGAACGCAGGGCCGTGAGAAATTTGTCCACACAGCCGGCTGCTTCACGCTGTGATTCGTGTCGTAAAAGGCTTTCTTCGGGGTTCTCGCGCAGGTCGGCGGGATCGTAATGCGGACCGTCGTCACCTTCGTCGCCGCCCAATGGAACCAGATAAATGTCCATCACCGGCAGTCGCGACATCACCAGGCTGCGCAAACTTCGGACGTCAGCCGGCGAGTCGATCGCTTCCAGCACGGAAATGATCAGGTCTTCAAGATCTGAGTTGCTGATGACGATCTGCGCGTCGCCCGTGCAGCCCACCATGCGAGTATCACGCTGACGGACCGGAATCATGTGCACGCGTTGTTCCATCTCGTGGGTGTCGCGGCCACCTTTGCCGTTGGGCCACTCGCTCAAACCGTAAACGCGATCCGCCAGACGACGATGCGCTTCTTCGCCTGTTCCACTGCTGTCAAAACGGCGGAAGTTCGCACTCGACTGAATCAAAGTCGAAATGCGTCGGGCCAATCGGTAACTTTCGGGATGTCGCTTGCGCAGCTCTGCCGTCAGCAGATTTGTTAATTCGATCTGGCCGATCTCGCATTCGATCTCGGCGTCGGTCATGCTTGTGTCCAGATAGTGTTGGAAGCGAGCTTTGGTCAGCAGTTGAACAAACAGTTCCTGGGTCAGATCGGTGTGGGCGCTGCTTGCACCCTCTTCGATCAGCAAGCCGGCGCTGCGGGATGCGCGCACCAGCGGATGATTGCTGACGATGCGATGCAGTTCAGCCCACAGGCGGTTCACATCGGAACTGCGGAGGCTTTCAACCCAATGGCCGGCTCTGGCGCTGCGTTCTGCTGCGCGGCGGGTGCGGGCAGAATCAGGCACAACATTGACGGCCGTTTCTGGCGTGGTCTTTTGACTTATTGATTTCACGGTGCTGGTGGTATCCCGGCGGATACGGAGGGCGGCAAGACGAATAAACTCTCGTCAGTTTTGGCTGGAGCCTTCTGCTGCTCGGAGGTGAGAAGGGCAGCGGGACACGCTTCGGACAGACCGCGTCAAGGCTCAAGCGTGATTAAGTTTTTGTGTTCAGTCCCGGAAAGAAGGTGCTTGTCCGACTTCTCTGTTGTCGGTCAGCGCGGGAAGCTGGTAGATCGGCACTTCCGAAGCGGGGTGACGATCAGGAAACCGGCAGCCAAATCGCTGCGCGGTATGGCCAAAAGCATCCTAACAAATCGGCCGCAGGTTGAGCAACAAGTTTTTACACAGAGAGGAATTCGTGCGTTTCCTTAGGAAATGGCCTTGAAATGACTAAGGGAGTCCCGATAACCAGCCTCGGCCGTATTTATTTTTTGGAAAAAACTACCCTTTAGATTCTCGCCCTAAGCAGATTCGAGCCGCCGGGCCGCTGACTATTGGGCCAGGCGAACATTCGGTAGTTAGCTGTTAACGGCTCGCCGGTTCGGCACGTCTCTTCAGTGGGTATGGGAATTTTGAAAAATAATGAAACACCCGGCGGGCTGTCGTCGTGATACCCATTAACAAGCAGTTCTAAGCCAAGGGGTTAGTTATGATGAAAGTCTATTCAAGAAATTTGGGCGACGTAGCGGTCTTGTTATTACAGGGCCGCTTAATAAGTGGAGAAACGCAAAGTCTGCGCGACGCCGTACGCTCTCAATCAAAAGTAAGGGCAATCGTTTTGGATCTGGCACGCGTCACGGCAATCGATGCGCGCGGTCTTGGCGTCATGCTCGAGCTGCAACGGCAGACTGCCTCGGACGGCATTCGCTTCAAGCTGATGAACGTCAACAGATTCACGAGCCGCGTGCTTGAACTCACGCGCCTGGATTCCGTCTTCGAAGTCATTCCCAAAGCCGAAGCCGCAATTTCACCACGCATCGCGCCTGCGCAAACGCGAATCGCCGCCTGTGCTTAATAGCTGAAGTGCACAGGCGGCGCGTTGCGTCGTCTCAATTACATGAACAACTGAATCGGTTAAGGCTTGCCCTTACCTTTTCCACCGCCACCACCTTTCGGTTGGCCGGGCGCTTTGTTCTGCTGCTTCGCCGCGCCGCGTCCCGGCTGGTCCTGTTTGACCTGTGGCCGTGGCGCTTCGCGTTGAACTTGCGGTCGGGGCGCTTCTCTCCCCTTCACCGGATTTCCGATGCGTGCTCCCTCGGCTCGCGGCGCGCTTGGTCGCTCGTTCTTCGGCTGTGCGGGCTGCTGCTCCTGGATCTGGCGAACCTGCTGTCGCTGGTCGTTTCGCTGCTGCCGTTCCAGTTGACGCACTTCGCGGCGAGCTTCTTTGCCCCCGCGCGCTGCTTCGCGCGCGAGCGCATCTATTTGTTGCTGCCGGCCCGGATCCACCTGCCGCATTGCGGCGTTCCGCTCATCCCTGACCTTGAGCTTCTGGTTCCTGGCTTTGTCAGTAATGCGTTCGACCCGCAGAGACTTGTCCAGATCCTTCCTGAAACGAGGTCTCACCGGATCATGCGCGACTACGACTGTTGTGTTGTTGAGTTTCTTCGCGATGCCCGGTGGCAGATCAATCTTGCCGCGGCCCCAAGCCGAATGGATCACTGCGTTCCGAAGCGGCGTCAGCAGAAGCGGCTCAAGCGTCGGTTGCACGTTCGCCAGGCTCGCTGCATTGACGTGCCTCACGTAACGCGGATCGATCGGCCGTCCAAAATAATCGATGGGCACGACCGTGATTGCGTTCGGCGCAGCCAGGTTTACTAAATTAGCTGCGATGATGTCGCCACGCGAAAGATAATGCGGCTGCCAGTTCTCGTCGTAGTAACGCGGCACATAAGCATCGCCTGGACCCAGAGGGATCCAGCCAATCTCGTTGTTGCTGACCGGAACGAACGCTACCAGGGCCGGTGAATACACCGGCGTCGCGCTAGCTGCTTCAGGAACCCAGTACCAGCGATCGCCGACAAAAGCCCAGCGTCCGTAGTGATATGGCGTATAGCCCCACGGCTCGTTCGAAACCCACGTCATTCCGTACGGATGATCCCTGACCCAGTAACCCTGTTGATAAGGTGTCCAACCCGGATCGACACGCGGAGTCCACGCGTACCCGTAGTCGTCGACATCCCGCCAGTCGCCGTAGTAACTCAGATCGTTTATGCCCGGCGCGTCATACGTCACGTATCGATAGCTAACATCGTTACGATAAGGATCGTAGTAATTTGGATCAGCGAGATACGCATCATAGCTGGCATAGCGTCCGTCATAAGTGTTTGGATATTGATAGCTGTAATAGTCGTCAACCAAATAGCCGGCGTCGTCTCGGTTCAGTCGCGCCAGGGCGACTTCGGCAGCGGTGGTGCCAAGCAGCGTCAGCATTTCGCCTTTACTGATCTGGCCGCTACCCGCGAGACCGACGACCTGGGCCAGGCCGCTCAGAACCGAAACCATCGTGTTCCCGTCGTTGACATCGACGTAGTAGAGACCCGGCTCGTTGAAATCAACCGCGCCATACGGCGTCCCTACCTCGAACAACTCGCCCGACGGCAGGTAAGCAACATCAAAAATCGCCGCGCCATCGCGCAAGGCCAACTGCGTGCGATCGTCGCTCAGGGCCACCACATCGAGCGCTGTGTTTGGATCCAACCGCGCATAATTGCGTCCGTCAAATGCCACGCTGGCCCACGCGTTATCGCGCGTGTAAAGACGGTCGCCGACTGAGACGGGCTCGTTCGGCCCGGCCGTTCTCCATTCCGTCTCATTCGCATCGGCCAGCGCGACTTGCCCCTCAACGCGCTGCAGCCGCGCCGCATTCGGCAACAACGCCGCCTCTGCATTGTTCGCATTTCTCTGATAGAGCCAGACGCCGGCTCCCGCGGCTACTGCCACCGCGAGGCCAATTACCGCCGCGTGCGGCCAAAGTTTGATATTTCTCATGAAAGTTTTACCTCCTCGATAATCCCTAACTTCATCGCTAGGGCTGAACGACGGCGGGCAGTAGCCCGACCGTAAGGGAGGGCTCATTTCTCGTAAACGTTCGATCGATAGCCGAGCCCTTGCTGACGCGGGGGCCAATGCCCGAGTTCCCGTAGCTGCGTGACATTCCTCTAAAAGAGAGAGTTGTTAACAGGTAGAAGTATCGCAATCACCGTACCTGTGTACGTGACGGATACTTGACGGATACTTATCGGAGTACGCGATTGTGACCTCTCGAGTTATTCGGAGCCGCATATTTAGGATGTAAGAGTGGCTCTGAAGCCTGGTTAAAGGTAAACGACTATAGATTAGTTACAGGATTGCAAGGTTGGGGGATCGTGCGAAATCAGTTCTCGCCTGCAGAAATCGATGTAATGATGAACCATATCGTGATCCAGACGTTCGACAGCGACACAAAAACGGTTCAGTTCTTTTTGCCGTTTGGATCTGGGAGCGCACGCATCGTGCTCGCAAGTTTTTTTGGAGTGCGATGGCCCTGGGGTTTGCTTTGAAACCGTGGATTTGCTCGCAACTCTGAAAGGAGTTGCGACAGTTTGTGACAGCGAGAGGCGGGGCAACTCCTTCAGAGTTGCGAACCGATAGGTCAATGGTCCCTCAGGGTTGCCAAAGCGCAACCCTGAGCTGAAATTTGCGAACGCCTACGGCGTTGATGCGTCAAGTATGTCCTTGCCCTCGCAAGGCCTCGCCTTGGGCTCAGCTAAGACCGCTGCTTCGCAGCTCGACGAGTTTGTTCGCTCGCAGCCGTGGCTTTTTGGGCAAAGCCGTTGTCCGTGAGTAGGGACTCAGAAACTCCGATCGACCTTGTCCATGATCGTCAGTTCATCTCTATTACGGCGCTGTCGAGCAGTTTCTTGATCATGCGCAGCGTGTCCGCTTCGCGAAATGGACACACTGACACAACCGACGCTACATCAAGCTCGCCGTTAATGCGGGAAAGCACAAATCCCTCTTGAGGATCTAATCTCTCTTTCTCGAGTTGCTCAAATGAAATCAACAGGCGGGGAACGGCCTTTGGCGACACGCCGTTCTTGTAGATCTGGGCTACCAGTTTCTGCTCGGCTTCTTCGCGCAGCTGGTGCGCCGCTAAATTATTTGGTTCCTGATTCAGGGCGTCATGAATGGCGGCCAGAGCGTTTTCCGGACTCTCAGTCAACTCGGCGCGCGCCAGACTCAGCAACTCCGGAACTGTCTGCGGCAATCTCAGCCCTGAAAGACCGCTTGGTTCTTCAGGAGGAGGAGGCGCTTCACCGGCAACTCTGATTACGCCGTCATTAACCAGATCGAAGAGCAGCGCGGACCCGTGAAACAGCGAGGTGTGCATGTTGTAGCAGATCTCGGCCGCCGTCATCCCCTTCTCGACGTGAAGCAAAACATCGCGGGTTTCGTTGCTCTCGTCGGCCGATTGGGTCCGCGCCGGATTGAGTTCAAAGACGGTCCGGTCTGATTTAATTACACTTCGATAACGCGCCCATTCGTCGATGCGATAAAACCCGTCCATGGTGACGGAAGTCGCATTAACCTGGACTCGAATCAGATCATTCGGCACCGGTTCGTTATCAAGAAACTCAAAATCGGCTTCTTCCCAGATGAACAGGTCATAGATGATTTCCAGCGTGCGGGTGCGCAGGACTTCCATAATGTCGTCCTGGCTCACCAAACCACGCGACGAGAGAATCGTCCCCAGCATACCGCCTGACTGTCGCTGGATATCCAATCCAATCCGGAGGGCCAATTCGTCGATCTTGCCATAGTGGAGCAACGCCTGACCCAGACGTTCTTTCGGATCGTTGGAGCTCGATCCGACAATCAAACCTTCTTCGAGGAAGATTTGCTTGATGATGGTGCCGCGGCCAATTTTGAGGGTGCCGGTCTTTCGCCCTGCCGCCAGAAACTGGAGCAAGTCGGCGACACTCATGGATTTGAGAGTTCCGCGAATACTCATCGGGTAACTCGGATTAAGCCGTTTGAGATAAGAGGGAACGCAAACGCGGGCCCGGCGACGACTTCGACTGAGATCAGATGACTAAGCTGAAAACAGCTTACATTTTGGCAGACAAAAGATTCAAGCAGAAGTTTTTTTGGGGCGGGGAGCGAGCGTAGCAGCGACTACGATGGGGGATGTAGGTGAGGAGTTGCCGATGTATGCGTTAGCGGTGTGCTCTTGATTTGTTTCGACGGCCCGCGGGCCGACGAGTCAAAGCGCCGAAGGCGCGAAATTCAATAGCCCAGGGCAACGCCCTGGGTAAACGTTAATTTAGATTTCAGCGCGCGACCTCGATGGTCGCGCGAAATCGTTTGAGGCAAATTCCGAAACCACCCTTTCACCAAAGCCGTCGGCCTGCCTCGCCTGCGCGTCCACTGGGTGTCCCGAGTCCGTAGTTCAAGTAGGCTTCAACCAATGGACGAAGTACAACAAACTCCGGCATCCGAGACTGATCGGTGTGCGAATGGATAAAGAACCGCGTTAAGTGGTGAGCGAGTAATTTGGAGTGCGCCGGCTCGAAGGGGCTCTGGGATTTGTTCCATGTAGCAGTGACAGCGCTGTAGCGCTGGGATCTCAACTCAGACAGCGTGCTCGCTGTCGTTAAGCTTCTTTCCACAGATTACTTTTGAAAAATGTTCCTGTGGTGAAACCTGAGGAATGCAGGATTCGGTTCGGCCACTTTCTCGGGCATTCGAATTTCTGTTCCCTCAAAGCGACTGAAGTTTTGTTCCAATGCTGTTAATGGGAGGTAGCGTTTCAGCTTTGGACTTATCAAGACAGTAAACGTCTCGTTGATCGTGATGAGCCCAGCATCAAAAGCCGCATCATGTAGCGTGGAAAGGCAGAGCCCATTCTGCGGATTGAGTCGCTCCCTCGGAAAGTCGTGCCACGGTTTGATATGACTCGCCACGAGAAGGCGCGGCACATTGATCTCGCTTATGCAGCAACGAACCCCGTACGAACTAAGAATTGTTTGCCGAAAGAATTGTTGTCCACGGCGTACGCGGACTAGTGCTGTTGCATCGGTCGAGCCTGCCGGCGGTTTGAGTGAACGTTCGAGCCGAATTTTGTCTTGTTCGAGAAAATCGACCTCTCGCTCATCGTCGTTAGTAAAGAGATTATGCAGAAGTTGCTCGCTTTCGGGACCGAGAACGTCCAGATCCGCATGAAACTCCTTCCACATTCTTCTATCTTGTTCGCTGGCACCGGGCAGCCCTCTTATTCCGCGCGCCTTCTGTACCGGATCAAGTGAGGCGAGGTTACTGAGTTTCATCGCGAGGCTACCGGATGACCGACCCATCCGCGAGGCGACGTCCATGATCACCGGATTGTTATGATGAAATTGGCCGAAAGGCACCTTTCCATATAGGTTCAATGCTATTAGCAGATGCTCGCGCGTCCATTTGACCGGCGGGGATTTGGCCACGTGACGGAGTTTAGCGAACCCGCCCAAGGATGCAAGACTTTTTACATTGCTGAACCAAGCGGTGCCTGGCTAGCATCGCGCTGCCAAATCATGCGCGACCCTCTTAAGTGAATGATTTCAATTTTAACGAACACATACTTCTCCGGAGCGGGGCTGATGGATATCGGCCTTGAAGCTGGTGGCCTAACGCTGCAACAGAGCTTCGAAATCGATCGCGTCTGTTGCGAGACGATGCGCGAGAACTTCTCTCACGAAGTTGTTCAATGCGACATCACGCAGAAGCTGGTTCATCACGAAAAGCAGTGTCATGTGATGGTGGCAACCTATCCCTGCACAAAGTATTCGCCCATCGCGGACATCCACGGAGTGCGTACCGGCGATGATCTCTTCCTTCATTTCTTCCGCCACGTTGCCATCCGGAAACCCGAACTGTATGTCGTAGAGAACGTGCCGGGCATGAAGAAGTTTCCGGTGGTAATGGAAGCAATGACGAAGCTCCCAGATTATTACGTTCACGTTGAGTGTCCGGTGAAGTCTTCGGCTTGGCTGCCGCAAAAGAGAGACAGATTAATCATTATTGGTAGTCGCAGAAGTTTTTTGTGGCGTGAACCCAGTGGCAAAAAAGCCGTCAAGTTAGCCGACATCATCGAACCAAATCCGAATCCCCGAATCCCGGATTACGTGATCAAGCGATTAGCTGGCGCTTATCGTGACCGGCCAATCATCAGCGATCCGAAACGCGGTGATATCGCGCCGACATGCGTCGCTCATTACGCGAAAGATTTGAGCACTCGACTGGTCACTGACGAAAGGTTTCCCTATGGCGTGCGTCCGTACACAGTCCGAGAGTATGCGCGACTTCAAGGTGTGCCTGATACTTTTAGTTTCTGCGGAAGTGAAAACGACGCTTATCGAATGATCGGAAATGGAGTCTCAGTCCCGGTGGGGCGATGGATCGCGTCAGAGATCGTGCGCTACTTCAATTAGAAAACCCAACGGCGACTGACCCATGCGAACATGGAGACAGAGGCGCAGCCTCGACGTGCTCTGGCATTTAGCCGGTGAGCCGAAGGCTTACCACACTGTGCGGCGGCAAAGCCGCCAGGGCTAACAACATTTATGACTTGCGGGAAACGAAGCGGTTTCACAACGCGTCTAAAACGTCACCATGATCAAGGGCATCAGGCTCACGTTTCTTTTCTTAGTCGCCGGCGCGTTGGTTGTCTTTTACGGCTCAGGCCCAGCCGCTCAGCTGCGCACCCTCACCCAACCTAAAGCTGCGCTCCCTCACCCCGGCCCTCTCCCATCGGGAGAGGGAGAGAACACCGAGGGAGAGGAAGTAGGCGGGTCGGACACTCAACTACAGGCCAACGAAAGGAACCCACCCGCTGACGCAGGTGGTTCTGACAGACACCTACGAGCCGAGGAGCGGACCGACGCAGATTTTGCCGCGCACGTTGAGCAGCTTAGGAAGAAACTGCCTTCCGAAGACTTCACCATCATCGTGCAGAAGCCGTTCGTGGTGATCGGGGATGAGCCGGCCGATGCCGTGAAGGAACATTCGGTGCGCACGGTGAAGTGGGCGGTCGACAAATTGAAGCAGGAATACTTTTCAAAAGACCCGAAAGAGATCGTTGATATTTGGCTGTTCAAGGATAAGGCGTCTTACGAGCGGAACGCGCAGCTTCTGTTCGGCGTCCGGCCCACGACGCCGTTTGGCTATTACTCGAGCACGCACAAAGCCCTGGTGATGAATATCTCAACGGGGGGCGGCACCCTCGTCCATGAAATCGTCCACCCGTTTATCGAAGCGAACTTTCCGAACTGTCCGCCCTGGTTGAATGAAGGCCTCGGCTCGCTGTACGAGCAGAGCGGCGAAGTCGAAGGGCGCATCCGAGGGTTCACCAACTGGCGGCTACCCGGTTTGCAGGATGCGATCAAGGGGCGCCGCGTGCCATCGTTCCAAACTCTGACAGGCATGAATCAAGCGGAGTTCTATGACGATGATCGCGGCACTCACTACGCACAGTCGCGTTACATGCTCTATTACCTGCAGCAGAGAGGCTTGCTGACGAAGTTCTATCGAGAGTTTTATGCGCACCAGAAAACCGACCCCACCGGTTATCAAACGTTGCGCCGCGTGCTGGGGAATGTCGACATGAAGGATTTCCAACGGAACTGGGAGAATTATGTGTTGGGCCTTACTCAGTGAGCAGTGGAAAGAGATGAATAGAGAGGCAGCATGTAGCAGTAGCCCGGACTGTAAGGAACAGCGCACCGAAAGCCGGTGACCGGATGCAGTCTCCTAAACCGCGAAACAAACGCGCGGCCATCGAGGCCGCGCGATAAGAATATCTTCTTACTGTTAACCCAGGGCGTTGCCCTGGGCTATTAAATTTCGTCCGTTCGGGCCTTTGACTGGACTGCGCTTCGCGCAGCGTGAAGTCGAAAAACCGCCGGAGAGGCAACGTAATGCTGACCTTCAGCATACACCCTCTTATTTGACGCGCAGCCTGTGAATAACACCCGGAACCGGGTCGCCTTGTTGATGTCCTTCCCGTCGTGGTAGAAGACACCCGGATATAATCGCGGCACTCACAGACTCCATCTTCGAGGTTTTTATGAGAGCTTTTTTCTGCAAACTGCTCACCCTCACGTTTCTCTTTCCGGTCATTTCGTTTGGTCACGCGCGACCCGATCTCACCGCGGAGATAAAGCGTGTCGAACACGGCTTGCTTCCGCCAGTTCTTATTAAAGGAGATGCCGCATGGACGATCGAAGAGCGCATGAAGTTTTACAAAGTCCCCGGACTGAGCGTGGCCGTGATCAAGGATTTCAAAATTCACTGGGCGCGCACGCACGGCGTCAAAGACCTCGAAACGAAAGAACCGGTGAGCACGAAGACGCTTTTCCAAGCCGGCTCGATCAGCAAATCGGTTAACGCGATGATCGCGATGAAGAAGGTCGAGCAGGGAAAGATTTCGCTCGACGCGAATATCAACGACAAACTCACGACGTGGAAGTTGCCGGAAAATGACTTCACGGCGAAAAAGAAAGTTACGCTCAAGAATCTTCTCAGTCACACAGCCGGCACAACGGTGCATGGATTTCCCGGTTACGCAGTGAACGAAACGGTGCCAACTCTGGTCCAGGTGCTGGACGGCGCCAAGCCCGCCAACACTGCGGCGGTACGTGTGGACATCGAACCCGGCACGCGCTATCGCTACTCGGGTGGCGGCACAACGATCACGCAGCTCGCGCTCATGGATATCGAGAAGAAGCCTTACCCCGAAATCGCGCGCGAGACGGTGCTCAAGCCGCTCAAGATGACGAACAGCACCTACAGCCAGCCGCTGCCCGCCGGCTGGCGCCCCAAAGCCGCCACCGGGTATCGAAGAGATGGCAGCGAAGTTAAAGGCAAGATTCATATCTATCCCGAGATGGCCGCGGCCGGGCTCTGGACCACACCGACTGATTTGGCGAAGTTCGCGATCGAAATGCAGCTATCGCTTGCCGGCCGATCAAATAAAGTGCTGTCGAAAGAATCGACCGATTTGATGACGACGGCTTTTATGGACACCGCCGGGCTCGGTTTCTTTATCAATAAGTTTGGCAACGCCCTCTATTTTGGTCATGATGGCGCCGACGAAGGTTTCCGGGCGCAGATGTTTGTAAGCCGCGATAAAGGTTACGGCGTCGTGGTAATGGTCAACTCAGACAACGGCGCGATTCTTAACGAAGTCGTCCGCGCCGTCGCGCGCGAATACGGCTGGGCCGAGTATTTGCCCGCAGCGCACAAAATCGTTTCGATGGATGCGGCGAAGCTGGCAGGCTACACCGGACGCTTTCTGGTTAATCCCGACCGCGTATTGACGGTCAAGACCGAGCCGGGTGAAGCGGGCAAACCGGTGAAACTGTTTGTTTATCCGACCGGGGAAGAAAAGTTCGAGCTGCTGCCGATCTCTGATACAACCTTTGTACGTCGCGGCGTTCCAATCAAGTATGAGTTCTCGAGTCTTGCCGTAGAAGGCATCACAGCTAACGCTACGCCACTGATCGCAACTTCGATCAAAGCAATTCCTCAGAGCGGTGTACCGCTAAAGTTCGATAGGCTCGATCCGGACAGAGCGGTCCCTTTCGAGATTCTCGAAGCGGGTCGAATTGATGAAGCGATTGAGGCTTATCGAAAGATAAAGAAGGAACAACCGGCGAACGCGGCGGTCAGCGCCGGACGGATTAACACTCTCGGCTATGTTCTGATGAGGGCAAAGAAACTGAATGAAGCGATCGCGCTGTTCAAGCTGAACGTCGAATTTTATCCCGCGCTTGCAGGGGTCTATGACAGCCTCGGTGAAGGCTACATGACGAATGGCGATAAGGAACTCGCGATCATAAATTATCGAAAGTCTTTAGAACTCGACCCGAGGAATAACAACGCTAAAGAAAAGCTGAAGCATTTGGAAGGGAGATAGACTTTCGCGAGATGTGCTGACGAGCATCCGCGCGGCCCGCGCGGTATCGCCGGGCGTTCGTAAGTACGATGTTTATAGAAAGATTGGTATTCCCGCTCCCCTGCAATCCTTTCAACATCCAATTCAATAACATTTCCGTCCCTGGGACGTGCAAGTCAACAGTCCATCGCATTTGAGAGTTTGTCGCCCTATGCCTGAGGGACCAGAGGTTCGCAAATTTGCTGATGCGCTCGACAAAGTTTTGAGCGGACGTATACTCACGTCACTCGAAGCCCGCACCCGTGACGCGCGCGCATGGTTGAAAGAGAACGAAACCCGCCTCCTCGGTTGTCGCGTCGAACGCGTCACCTCTCATGGCAAACACTTAATCGGATATCTTGAGGGCAACTTTTTTTTTCACTCTCACCTGATGATGTGGGGACGCTGGCAGACTTACGCGCCGACGGCGATTGATCGGCGGAAACGCCGGCAAACCCAGAGTCTGGTTCTGCCGGAAAAGGATCGGCGCGAACGCGCCCGCATTGTGGTTGAAGGAGGAGCCGCAATTCTCTTGTCCGCTCCCATTTTCAATGTAGGCGAAGGAGATCCCTACGCCCAGATTGAACACCTCCAGAGCCTTGGCCCGGACGTTCTTCCTCACACCGGAAAATTCAACATGCGAGAGTTTCGGCGCAGGCTGCTCTGTGCGAACAACCTTAACGTCGCGATTGGCGCTGCGCTTCTCAACCAGCGCATCGTCGCCGGGCTGGGAAACTACCTGCGCGCTGAAATTCTTTTTGTTTGTCAGCTGAATCCGTGGCGCAAAGTCGGCGAACTTTCGCCGCGAGACTTGAAATGCCTTATGCGCACCGTTCCAGAGCTGGCTCGCGGTGCTTATGAACAGGGAGCGACGGCAACGGATGGGGATCGGAAGAGGATGGCGAGCGATTCATCCCTCGTTTATCAAATCGGCCGAGAGTACGGCACGAGGCACCTGGTTTTTCGTCGCACCAACTTGCCATGCTTACGTTGTGGAGAGGCAATTCGTCAACTAAGACAGAAGACTCACAATCCTGAAGCGACTGAGGAGGACGAAGAGCGTACCCGGATCGTTTATTTCTGTGCGAAGTGTCAGCAGGTCGATGTGAAGGCAGGTGTAGATTGAGCGAAGTTAAATGCGAACAAAACATTACGCACGGCCGTCGAGGTCGCGCGATTGAAATCTAAATTGTGACGGGATCCCAAAGCCCTATTCGCGTTCCCCGCGGCTGAGTCTGTCGCCCGCTGAAGCGGGCTCAGGCGTTTTAAAACCACCTGATCCCAGAGCTAAAGCGGGCTACTGTCAAATGTCCGCTACGCGGACTAACTGCCACGACCACTAAAAAACTGCTCACTGCTCACTAGTTAGATGTCCAGGTTTCTGACATCCAGCGCGTTGTCTTCGATGAATTTGCGGCGGGGTTCGACCTGGTCGCCCATCAGCACGGTGAAGATTTCGTCGGTCTCGACCGCGTCGTCGATGCGCACTTGCAGCAGCGTGCGCGTTTCGGGGTTCATCGTCGTTTCCCAGAGTTGCTCGGGATTCATTTCGCCCAAGCCCTTGTAACGCTGAATCGTGAGGTCCTTCTTGGCCGCCGCGAGAACTTTGTCTAAAAGCGCGTCGCGTGTCGGAATCTCTTCGCTGGTGCCGTTTTCGCCGGCGATGAACGGCGGCGCCAGGCGACTTTCAAGCTTCATAAACAGCTCGACTGCCTTTTGAAATTCCACCAGGCTGGCAAAGTTCCAATCGATGCGCACGGGCACGCCCGAAATAGTTGTCGTATCGATCTCCCAAAGGCCGTGCTCTTCGTCGTCCGCGAGCTCAGTCTTGTAGCCGGCTTTGGCAATCACGCCTTCGACTTTGGCCATCAGGTCTCCGTCCTGGAACACGCGCTTGAGCGTGGCGCCTTCCTGACGCAGCACACCTTTCTTACCGCCGAAGGCGGTCAAAAGAACGTCCAACAGATGCGCGTCTCCCCGCATGCGACGGGTCGACTTTTCGCAGTAACGTTTGAATTCGACCATCCGTTCGAGCGATTTGATGAGCTGGGCGCCTTCGATCACGTCCTTACTCGATGACGACGTCACCTTCATGTCCGCCGTCGCCTGGCGCATCAAAAAATGGACCATGCCGGGTTCATCTTTTATGTATTCTTCCTTCTTGCCGCGCTTAACTTTGTAAAGCGGCGGCTGGGCGATATAGACAAAGCCCTGTTCGACCAGTTGCGGCATTTGGCGAAAGAAGAAAGTCAGCAGCAGGGTGCGAATGTGCGAGCCGTCAACATCCGCATCAGTCATCAGGATGATCTTGTGATAGCGAAGCTTATTGACGTCGAAGCCGTCGCGATCATCTTTGCCGGTGTCACTCTTGCGGCCAAAGCCGGTACCGAGCGCCATGATCAGCGCTTTGATTTCTCCGTGCGCCAGCATTTTGTCTTCACGCGCTTTTTCCACGTTCAGAATCTTGCCCTTCAAAGGCAGAATCGCCTGGTTCTTGCGGTCGCGGCCCTGCTTGGCGGAACCGCCGGCCGAATCGCCCTCGACGATGTAGATTTCCGAGAGCGCGGGATCTTTCTCCTGACAGTCGGCCAGTTTGCCCGGCAGCATGGTCGAGCCAAGCGCGCCTTTGCGCACAATTTCGCGGGCCTTACGCGCAGCCTCACGGGCGCGCGCAGCGTCGGTAGACTTGCCGACAATGCGGCGCGCGACGGTGGGGTTCTGCTGAAGAAAGTCCGTCAAACGTTCATTCAGAAAAGATTCGACGGCGCCCTTAACATCTGAATTGAGCTTTCCTTTTGTCTGCCCTTCAAACTGCGGCTGCGGCAGTTTGCATGAGATAACTGCGACCAGACCCTCGCGCACGTCGTCGCCGGTTAAAGAGCCTTTGAAGTTTTTCGCCAAGCCGGAAGATTGCGCGTAAGCGTTGATAGTGCGGGTGAACGCTGAGCGGAATCCGGAGAGGTGCGTGCCACCATCGACCGTGTTGATGTTGTTCGCGAACGAATAGACCTTTTCGTCGTAGCCGTCGTTGTATTGAATCGCGACTTCGATCGAGAGAGCGTCGGCGACCTTTTCGAAATAGATCGGCTTATCGTGCAGAACGTTGCGGTTCTTGTTCAGGTGCTTTACGAATTCCGCGATGCCGCCCCGGTAGTAAAACTCGTGCGACTTCTCCGGCTCTTCGCGCTCGTCCTTGATGATGATGCGAATGCCTTTGTTGAGGAACGCTTTTTCGCGCAGTCGCTCTGACAATTTGTCGAAACTGAATTCAGTCGTATCGAAGATTTGCGTGTCAGGCTTGAAAGTAATCTTTGTGCCGCGTTTGCGCGTCTTGCCGGTCGGCTTGTCGGGGTCGAGTTTCGTTACGGGAATACCACGCTCATATTCCTGCTCGTAAGTCCTGCCATCGCGCCAGATTTCCAGGTGCAGAGTCTCAGACAAAAAGTTCACGCACGACACGCCCACCCCGTGCAGTCCGCCCGAAACTTTGTAAGCATTCGAATCGAACTTGCCGCCGGCGTGCAGTTTAGTCATGACGACTTCGGCGGCGGACTTCCGCTCTTTCTTCATCATGTCCACCGGAATGCCACGGCCGTTGTCGATTACCGTGACCGAATTGTCGAGGTGAATTGCCACGTCGATCGCGTCGCAGTAGCCTGCCAACGCTTCATCGATCGAGTTATCAACAACTTCGTAAACCAGGTGATGAAGTCCCAGCTCGCCGGTCGATCCGATGTACATCGCGGGCCGTTTGCGCACGGCTTCGCGTCCCTCAAGAACGGCGATAGTCGAAGCGTCATAAGTCTCTTTTTTGTTCTTCAATTTTGATGTTGGTGTCGCCAAATCGTCTTTTCCTTTACTGCTCTTGTCGTTCTTATCAGATGGCATCACGCGCTCACTGATACTGCACTCAATGTCTGCTCCGCAGTCGCAACTCCGGCGCAGACCTCATAAAAATTCGCCCGGCCTTCGAACCGCTCAAAGTGACTTCTCTTTGATGTTGTGATGAAGGTTTGAGTGCGTCCGTCGAGGTATTCCAGCAAGCGGTTAATGCGGTTTCCGTCGAGTTCAGCGTCCACGTCATCAATGAGGAAAATCGGGTAATTCTGATGCTTCGAATAGTACACGGAAATCGCCGCTAAATCAAGTGTTATCAATGCGCTACGCTGTTGGCCGGAGCTGCCAAAACTGCGTATGTCGCGGCCGCCGAAAAGCACCAGAAGATCGTCCCGATGAGGACCGATCAGACAGGCGCCGGCAAAGAGTTCCGCCTCCATTCTGATCTGCAGACGAGCGGTGACGAGAGACCGGTAATCCGCGAGATCGCCCTTGCCTTCGAGCGACGAAACATAACGGATTGAGATGTCGTCATGAAAGAGATTGTGATCGAGCGCTTCGTTCAGCAGTTCGACGTAACGAATTCGCGCGCGATGAATTTGGGTGGCAAGACTGATTAGCTGTTCGTTCCAGGGTTGCACGAGATTCACGAGCGCCTCGATGGTGACGCGATCCTCCGCGGCTTGCTGCAGCAGACGCTTCTTCTGCTTGATGACTTTGTTGTAGTCGGCCATGGTCTGCGCGTACGGTGGATGAAGCGAGATCGCTCCGCGATCGAGAAAACTTCGACGCGCTTCCGGACCTCCGCGGATTACTTCCAGTTCATCCGCGGTAAAACAAACAGCATAAAGATGCGCGGCATAGCGCGCGATCGATTCGCGCTTGCCGTTGATGAGCGTTTGTTTGGTGGTGCCGTTGAGGCTGACCTGAAGTTCACGTTCGAAATCTTTTTCCGTGCTGACGACGCCCTTTACGGCGGCGTCGCGCTCGCCGAATTTCACCGATTCTTTGAGATGATGAGTGCGAAACGATTTCGCATGCGCGAGCATGTAAACCGCTTCGAGCCAGTTCGTTTTACCTTGAGCGTTGTTTCCGTGAAGAATATTGAGGCCGTTTCCCCAGTTAATCTCGCCAGACAAATTCCGGAACCGGATTGCTTCGATTGACCTGAGAAACATCGATGAATTTTAACATAGGCGCGTCTGCGAAAAGGGACTTTCAACGATGTGCAAGATGCAAGAGCCGCCAAAGAAAAAGGAGCGCCTTCAACGGCGCTCCCTTAGGAATCAGATGTGATTGCGGATCACAATCGCATGGGCATGACTACATACCGGTAATCGTACTTTTCCTCAGTCACGGGTCTGAGCTGCGCCTGTGAATTTCCGTCTTTGAATTCGAAGTTCACCTGCTCAGAACCGACCACATTCAGAAAATCCTGCAGGTATTGAGCGTTGAATCCAATCTCAGTTTCATCGCCGCTGAAGTTCGTTGTCAGGGTTTCTCGGGCTTCGCCTTCTTCGGCGTTTTGCGAACTGATCAGTAATTGCTCTTTCGCGAGGTGCATTCGAATCGCGTGCGACCGATCATCAGCCATCAACGCGACGCGGCGTATGGCCTGATTCAAACCCAACGTGTCGAACGTTGCCGTCCGATCGTTGCCTTTGGGCATGACCATCTCGTAATTGGGAAACTGGCCCGACAACAAACGCGAAATCAGCAGACGCGAGCCAACCTGGAAATACACATGGTTTTCATCGGCGCCGAGGTTGATATCGCCGTCGAAATCTGATGTCAGTTTTGTCAGTTCAGCCAAGGTTTTCCGCGGAATCAACACATCCAGGGTTTCGCCGCTGCCATTTGCGGCTTCCATGGAAACGAACGCCAATCTATGACCGTCGGTTGTCACCATCTTCACGTTCTTCTTGTCTAATTCGAATTTTGCGCCTGAGAGCGTGTAGCGACCTTCTTCCTGGGTAATCGCGAAAATCGTCCGCTCAATTAACATTTTGATAAGGGATGAAGGTAGCTTCAAAGGCGTCGACTTGAAGCCGGGCAGTTCAGGAAAAGTCTCTTTGGACACGCCCGGCAAGCGGAATTTTGATCGATCACATTCGACCGTAACCCATTCGTTTTCTTCCTTGCGAAAACTCACCGGAGCGTCGGGGAGCAAGCGAGCGATGTCGAACAGCTTCCGAGCCGGAACACAGATCGCTCCCTGCGTGGAAATCTCCTGGGCGTCAGCATCACAGCGAATGGTTACGTCCAGGTCCGTTCCACTAATACGAATAGAATCCTCACCCGCCGATTCGATCAATATATTTGCCAGCACAGGAATCGTGTTCTTTCGTTCCACAATCCCCTGCACAAAGGCCAATTCCTTTTGTAAAGCATTTCGCGCGATTACGAATTGCATCTGTTGCTCCTCGGGTCTAAAACTTTTGCTGTTTTATATCACAGCGCTGTAGAAGTTAAGAACCGTTCTCCTACTCACATTAAGATCTGTTTGGAAGGTAAATATAGTAGTAGTAGTAAGACCCTGTGAAACTGTGTAATTCTCATAGTTTCAATCGTCACTTCCGTACAATACTGAGCCATCGTTAGTTTTTTCGCTGTCAGTCGCTATGTGAAGAACAGTGGTTATCCGCCTTAAGCATTCACAGCTTCGATCAGCCGATTTAAAGTAGCAGCCAGATCACCATTCGAATTCATCTCTTTCTCGATCTTTTCCACAGAATGAATCACAGTCGTGTGGTGCTTGCCGCCGAAGTGCCTGGCGATCTCGGGATAACTTTTCTTTGCCAACCTCTTGCACAAATACATGGCAACCTGTCGCGGCAATAAGACGTGACGGACATTCGAACGAGCCTTCAGATTTTCCACATCGATTTTGTAGTGCTGCGCCACCAACTGTTGAATTCGAATGATCGAGACTTCGTGTTCGATCGGCTGATTAGAGACGCCTCGAAAAGACTCCTCGGCCAGAGTCTTCGTCAGCGGAACGCCACGAAGTGATGACATCGCGAGCAGACGAATCAACGAGCCTTCGAGTTCGCGGATGTTGTGCTTACTACGTCGCGCCAGCAGCAGGGCGACGTCGTCCGGCAAACTAACGCGATGCGCTTCTGCTTTGCGTTTAATGATCACAACCTTGGTTTCAAGATCAGGCGGCTCTATGTCTGCGATCAATCCCCACTCAAAGCGCGAATGTAGACGCTCTTCGATTTCCGGGATATCTCGAGGCGGACAATCTGACGTAAGGACAATCTGCTTCTGGCGATCGTACAGAGCATTGAAAGTGTGAAAAAACTCTTCCTGAGTCCGCTCTTTTCCGGCGATGAACTGCACGTCGTCGATTAGCAGGACGTCAATACTGCGGTATCGCTCACGAAAAGCATTAGTCTTGTCGTAGCCGTAACGGATCGCGCTGATCAATTCATTCATAAACCGCTCAAGCGATAAATACGCAATCCGCAGATTGGGATTGGCCGCGCGGATCGCGTGGCCGGCAGCTTGAATCAAGTGTGTCTTGCCGAGACCAACGCCGCCGTACAGATAAAGCGGGTTGTAAGTCTTGCCAGGAGAATCAGCAATAGCCATCGCGGCAGCATGTGCCAGACGGTTGCACGATGCGACGACGAAATTTGGAAAAGTGTATTTCTCGTTGAGGTTGCCGGCTTCCGGAAAAACGTCTTCGGTTGGCGGTGCGATTTGCGGACTAACAATCTGTTCGATGGGTCCCACGGACCCTATTTCCGCGCTCATTGTAGCGGTCGTCTTTGGGTCGCTGGCCCATTCGATCCGCAGCGCCCCCATTTGCGACTCGTTTAGTGACTGTTCAAGAGTGTCAGCATACTTGGACGTTATCCAATCGCGTACCACGTCGTTCGGCGCCGCGATTCGGAGGACCCTGTCGTCAACATTCCGCTGCAGGCGCAACGGACGAAACCATGTCTCGAATGCCTGCTCACCCAGTCTCCGCTCGACCGCCTGGAAGAATGGTCGCCACTGGGCGTCTTTATGTCCTGTATACATAGAGGGAAATAACGAGCACTACTTAGTACAACAATAGTGGCGTGCAGGGCTAAGTCGTGCGGTCAATTGTTTTGAAGAGCGAACCTAACACAGCGCGAAAAGTTGAGGCAAGGAAAACAGACAGGAACTTTGACTGCACGGCGCTGCGCTCAGTTCTGCACCAGAACTCCGCCGCGGCAAAGGGTTTTCTTGGGCGCAATAACGTCTTTTCGTGGTTTCGGGTCAGTAACCTGCGGCGATCTGAGGAGTTGTTTTTCCGGCGCCAGTTGGTAGGTTTCTATGAGTGTACTTACTAGCATAACGTGGACTATAAAACGCCTGCCGCGGAGGCAGTTGGCGCAAGCGTTTGTTCGGAAGTAACCAGCAGGTCGTAGAGCCGATTCAAATCTTCCGCGCTGTAGAATTCGATCTCAATCCGACCGGCGGCACCGGTCCTGGCCGAGACGATCCTGACCTGAGTTCCCAAGCGCCGGCGTAGCTTCGCCTCGGCCGCACGCACATTCGGATCTGCGAGTTGCGGTGGTGGTGCCGACGATGCCTGCGCCGGTCTGGTTAAGTTTCTGATTCGGCTTTCCGTCTCTCTCACGGACCAGTTGTGCTTACATATCCTCTGAGCAAAGCGCCGTTGAAGTTGAGGATCCGAGACTCCAAGGAGAGCGCGCGCGTGGCCGAAGGTCAGTTTCTCCTGCTCGAGAAGCGACTGAATCTCTGTTGGTAGCTTGAGGATGCGAAGGTAATTCGTGATGAAGGTTCGGTCCCTGCCGACACGACTTGCAACTTCCTCTTGTGTTAGGCCGAGCGACTCGATCAGTCTCTTATAGGCATTGGCCTCCTCGATCGGGTTCAGTTCCTGGCGCTGGATATTCTCGATTAGAGCCAATTCCAGGAGGTTCTCATCCGGTATCTCGCGAACAATCGCGGGAACCCGGTTGAGGCCGGCAAGTTGAGCAGCTCTCCATCGCCTTTCCCCGGCGACTAACTCGAACCGGCCGCCGCGTCTCCGTACGAGCAGCGGCTGAATAATGCCACTGACGCGGATTGATTGGGCGAGCTCCTGAAGTTTGGCTTCGTCGAAGCTGGTCCGGGGTTGCTGTTCACCAGGAGTAATCAGATCGATCTCGATCTCACGAAGCTCCTCGTTATCCTGCGGCGACGGCGCTGTGGAAATCAGGGCGCTCAGGCCCCTCCCCAACGGTTTCCTGTTCATGCGTTAGCACCTCCTGTGTCAACTGCAAATAGCTTTCGGCCCCGCGCGAGCGCGGGTCGTAGTAAATCACCGGCATACCATGGCTCGGAGCTTCGGCCAGACGAACGTTCCGCGGAATCAGCGTCTCCAAAACGAGATTGCCGTAGAAACTTCGAAGGTCGGCGGCGACGGCTGAGGAAAGATTGATACGATCGTCGTACATCGTGAGGAGAAGCCCTTCTATCTTGAGCGTTGGGTTTACCGCCCGACGAATCGATGTCAGCGTATTGAAAAGCGCGGTGACACCTTCAAGCGCATAGTACTCACATTGAATCGGAACCAGGAGAGAATCAGCCGCCGCGAGGGCATTAACCGTGAGAAGGTTTAGTGCCGGCGGACAATCAAGAACGATGTAATCGTAATCACTCTTAATCGGTTCGAGCGATCTCGCCAAAAGGTATTCGCGCTCCGGAAGTTCGATTATCTCAACTTCGGCGCCAGCGAGGTTTCGGTCAGAAGGAACCAGGTCGACCCCAAATTCAGTTCTTACGATTAGACCGCGGAGTTCGTCGCCGAGGATCAACGCATGATAAACGTTGCGATGGATAGATTCTCGGACGATGCCGAGACCGGACGTCGCATTCGCCTGCGGGTCGACGTCAACCAATAGCGTGCGCTTACCAGCCTTCGCGAGGCCGGCAGCCAGGTTGATGGCCGTAGTCGTTTTGCCGACCCCACCTTTCTGGTTAGCAATCGCTAGTGTTTTTCCCATCCAGCTGCCGTTCGCCGACAAATGTAAGGTGACACATTAACACATTTAACGGCCATTCTGCCTCAGTTGCGAAAGATGTGGCACGTGAAACATGGCAAAACGTGCCTGCAAGGCTGGTATTATCGGGCCATGAGTCGAATTACGGAATTTGACGCTGGTTTCATCTGCGGCTTGGTCACCGGCGAGGGGTCCTTTACCGGAGACCGAAAACGCCCCTTCTCGCGATCAAGCTTCATGAAGCCGACCCTTCGCCGCTTCGGTTAGTTCAAGAGAAGCTCGGAGGGAAAATTTACGGGCCCTACTGTCACGACGGCCGACGTTACTACTTCTGGCGATTGACGGGAAAATCCCTACACGCGTCGCTGCCGCTCTTTGCCGAACGCCTTCCAGAGTCCCGGAAACGCCATCAGTTCCCCGAGTGGATTGCGAGCTACGGGTTAGATATTAACGATCATGAGCGAATTAAAACGCGACGCGTGCTGATTTAGATGAGGGCCGCTGTTGAGCCGCGGTGAGGTAGACAAGCAGGTTTGAAAGGGCTGCCGGAGTGAGTCCTGGAATCTTCCGCGCGTCGCCAAAGTTGCGGGGCCGCATGCGCTCAAGGCGCTCGATCATCTCGTGCGACAGGCTACCTACTACTTTGAAGGAAAGAGTCTCGGGAATAGACAGCGCATCGTGCTGCCGCAGTCGACGCGATGCCTGGTTCTGCGAGTCGAGATAACCGGCGTACAGGTGATCGGCCAGCGCAGTCTCAACGTCTCGTGGGCGGACGTTTGCCCGTTCAGACGAAGGGAGCAGTTCGACAATCTGATCCCGGGTCACGTTGGGCCTGAGCGCGAGTTGCGCGAGCGTAATTGAATCTCCAAGGTTCTGGCCCGTTAGCCTGGACATATCCAGGTAGGCCGGATCTGTCGGACGGAGTCTTATCGCAGACAATAGCTCGCGCGCTTTCGCCAACCCGTCACGCCGCTGGTTGAATCGTTCCCACTCACTATCTCCTACCAAGCCCAACTCGCGACCTTTCGGTTCGAGCCGCACGTCCGCGTTGTCATGGCGCAGCGCGAGCCGGTGCTCAGACCGCGATGTGAACATCCGGTACGGCTCGTCGACGCCCTGTGTTATGAGGTCATCAATCAACACACCGATGTAAGACTCTTCCCGCTGAACGCGGAATAGCGGGCGACCAGAGGCCGCCAGCCCCGCATTGATTCCAGCGATCAGTCCCTGGCAAGCTGCCTCTTCGTATCCAGTCGTTCCGTTAATCTGCCCGGCCAGAAAGAGTCCTTTAACCCGCGCAGTCTCCAGAAACGGCGAAAGCTCTCTCGGGTCAACAAAGTCATATTCGATCGCATAGCCCGGGCGGATGATTTGCGCCTCATCCATGCCGGGAATTAAATTGACGATCTCCTGCTGAAGCTGTGCCGGCAACGAAGTAGAGAGCCCGTTCAGATAAACCTCGTTCGTGTTGAAGCCTTCCGGCTCCACGAACAGTTGATGCCGCGTCTTCTCGGGAAACTTTACGACCTTGTCTTCGATGGACGGACAATACCGCGGACCGATTCCCTGGATGGCGCCGGAGTAAAGAGGAGATTCGTGTAGGTTCGCGCGTATCCTCTCATGCAGCTCCTGGTTCGTATAAGCGAGATAGCAATTAAGCTGTTCCTGTTCGATTTCGTCAGTCGAAAACGAGAAGGGGACCGGCTGTTCATCGGGAGGCTGCGGTTCAAACGCGTCCCAATCGATCGTGCGGCCATCAATTCGTGGCGGTGTTCCGGTCTTGAGTCTTCCGACGGGAAACCCGAGGCGACGCAGCGCGGCAGGCAATTCGGTCGAGGCAGGTTCGCCGGTACGCCCGCCCGCGTAGGTCTTGCGGCCAGTGTGAATCTTGCCGTTCAGGAAAGTGCCCGTCGCGACGATTACCGCCTTTGCCCCCAGCCGACGCGCGTCCTGCAATTCAACTCCGCAGATACGATCTGCAACCACGAGGAGATCGGTTACCAGACCCTGCCTGAGACTAAGGTTGGGTGTCGCCTCGAGTGTGCGGCGCATCTCGACTCGATACAGGGTTCGATCAGCCTGCGCACGCGGCGCCTGGACCGCGGGCCCACGCGAACGATTCAGCATCCGAAATTGAATGCCGGTGCGGTCGATGACGCGCGCCATAATTCCGCCAAGCGCGTCGATTTCTCGAACCAAATGTCCTTTGCCGATTCCGCCAATCGCGGGATTGCAGGACATCTGTCCGATCAGATCCAAGTTGAGCGTCAGGAGCGCAGTGTTCGCGCCCAGACGCGCAGCCGCGGACGCCGCTTCGCAGCCGGCATGCCCGGCGCCAATCACAATCACATCAAAGATTTCGTCGAAGATCATTTCTAAAAACTATTCGCTGACCACGTCGCCGCACTTACTTGCCGATACAAAACGTCGAAAAGATCTGTCCAAGCATGTCTTCCGTAGTTGTCTCTCCGGTTAATTCACCGATAAATCTTAATGCGTTATGCAGACCAATCAAAACGATTTCTTCACTCGCATCATTCCGAATGAGTTCCTCAGACGATGCAATCGAATTCATCGCTCGCACCAACAGATCATGATGTCGCGCGTTGGTGATCATCAAACTTTCGCCGGCGCCGCTGCCGTTAACGAAAGGCTTGAGGATCGCGGCTCGCAGATCAGAGAGACCTGCTTCTGTGGCTGCTGAAACAGACAGGGTCGGTGTGGGCGAGCCGTTTGTCCGCCGGCGATCGTCGACCAACTTGCTTGAAAAAGTTGGCAGGTCACTCTTGTTCAGTGCGATCACATGAGTCTTAGTCGCGGCCTGTTCGAGCACTGCTTCGTCTTCTTCGTTCGTCCGTTGCGAGCCGTCAATCACAACGATCAGCAAATCAGCATCAGCGGCGACGCGCCGCGTCCGATCAACTCCAATCGATTCGATCTGTTCCGTCGCCACGCGAATTCCAGCTGTGTCGACAAGTGTGACGGGGACGCCATCCAATCCGATCGGCTCGGAAATCGTATCGCGTGTCGTACCGGGGATCGGCGTGACGATAGCTCGCTCATGTCCCAGTAACCTATTGAAGAGACTGGACTTACCGGCATTCGGTCGGCCTACAAGAGCGACGGTCAAACCATCGCGCAAGAGTTGTCCGCGCGCAAACGTGCTCGCGAGAGATTGGAAGTCCGCGCGTAACGACTTGAGGGCGCGCTCGATCTCGTGTCTCTCAAGTTTAGGCAGATCATCTTCGACAAACTCGAGTGAAGATTCCAGCCGCACGATGATATTGAGCAGTTGTTCCTTCGCTGGCTGAAGGCGATGCGAGATCTCGCCGGCCAGTTGTCGCGTCGCCTGCTGCGCCGCTGAATCGGTTTGGGCGTCGATCAAGTCGCGGATGGCTTCGGCCTGGCTTAGTTGTAATCGGCCGTTCATCACCGCACGCAACGAAAACTCTCCAGGGTTTGCCAGGCGTGCATCGAGCTGCAAGATGGTGTCGATAATTCGTCGTAACAGAACGGGCGAGCCGTGGCAATGAAACTCAACAACGTCTTCGCCGGTGAATGAATGCGGCGCTTTGAAGTAGCACACGAGCGCGTGGTCCAGGGCTTCACGTGAACCCGGATCGACCACGTCCCGCAGCGTCATGTAGTTTGGCTCTGGATCGACCAGCTCGGGATTCGTCATGCGGCGGAGAATCGATAGAGAGGCGGGACCGCTTACGCGGATGACACCGATCCCACCGCGCCCCGGCGGCGTAGATAAAGCCACGATCGAATCCTCTTGGAAACTCATCGGAAACAATGCGGAGGGAAAACCTAAGACGAACCCGCGGCAACCTTGAGACTGACGCGCAGGCGGCGAGCGTTACCTTCACCAATGGACTCGGTGTAGAGGTCGGACTCTTCGGCTAACGTGAGATGAATCACGCGGCGTTCGTTCGAGTCCATGGGGCCAAACACGAACGACGACGATGAGGAGCGAACCTGCCGCGCGGCGTGTTGCGCCATGGCGCGTAACTCGGCTTCGCGTGCCGCCCGAAAATTGTCAGCATCGCAGACGATCCGTTGGCCTTTCGGCAAGGCGCGTCCAAAAGCCTGATTCAGAAGCTGTTGCAGGGCATCCAGCAGTTCGCCGCCTTGATTTAACAAGAGACCGTTGTCGGGCCCGTCGATTGAGAGCAGGCAGCCTTGTTCGGATTCCGCGGCGGAAGCGCGCAGGTCGAAGCCCGCTCCTTGAAGAATCCCGTTAGCTAACTCTTCGGTCTTGTCACAGATTTCCTGCATTTGGTAAGGCGTGATTGTACCGCAACAGGAGGCGAAGTCTCTACCGTGGAGGCTAGTGGTCGGACGGTGATGAAGAGAAAGATTACTCTTTCTTGCGAACGTAGATGTCGCCCCGTTTCTTCAAACCAGCTTTAGTTGCGACGGTGTGGAGAACTGAATCGATGAGATCCTTGTTATCCAAACGAAAGCTCGTGACACCCGCGGCCTTGCTATCGGGATCATCGTATTGGATCGTCAGGTAGCGCACCTTGGTTTTGATGAAGCTGGCCGGGATGCCGTATAAGGGCACGTGGCTCACGACAGTGGCTGCGGCGGGTCGCACGAATTTAGAATCACCGAAAGCGCCAGTGATTGAGCCAAAGGGAATGTGAAACATTTCCTTGCCCTTGTCGTCGCTGAACACCAGGCGATTATTAGTGCTGTCGATCGTGAGTGTGCCGGTCTTCTTCTTGTTGTAACCAAAGACACCTCCCTCATACTTCGCCTTGACCGTTGGTGGAGCCGGCGGCGGGGCAGTCACTACCTGGTTGGGATCATCGTCAGCCGCCCGCGGCCGTTGGGCCGCCACCGGCAGAGCGCCGACTACGAAGAAAAACGCGAGCACGGCAGCAAAAACGTACTGTTTGAGCATTTGTGGAGAATCTCCCGTCGAGTTGCCTAGCTGTCTGGTTTTAAAGACGCGCTCCAGGTCTGTGAAGTTGCCACCGGTCCGCCGGGGACATCACCTTCCGCGCGCGCGCCCAATCTGATTTTCCGAGAAGGTGTAGCGCGTAGTCTTGAGTTTTCCGTTCAGGAAAGTGTAAACAACCCCTTCCTTCAAGTTTCGAAAAATCAGCGCATTCTTTACTTCCTCGCGTGTAAAGTCACGATTCTTTAGCAAACCCATCGAGTCCGGGGTATCAGACGAATGTTCATGCTGAAGAATGATTTGCAGAACTGTGCCTTCAAGTTCGGGTCGCAGTTTTTTGGTGCGCACAAAGTTCGCATCAACAAAGCTGACAGAAGCCGTCCCGCCGAGAATCTTGAATGTCACCGGCCCGCCGAAAGGGTCGTTGAGCGGCGTTCCTAACGCTTGCAGAACGTCGCCGCGCCGCGACTTAAATGGTTCCAGCCCCTGCCACGATGCGGCCCTAACCGCGCTTGAACCGAACCCGAGCGCAATGATTGCGATTGAAAATCGAAGCGCAAGACTCCAGCACGCGCGACTTGTTTTCATGCGACAGATGCTAATGCAGCCTCAGGGTTTTGCAAAGGGACGGACGCGCTCGGCAGATTCCTTTAACTCAAGATCGTTCGGCGCCAGTTGCAGTCCGCGCTCGTACGCGACAAGGGCTTTCCCATACTGCTTCGAAACCTCGTAGTCGTAACCGAGCATGCGATAGATGTTCACGTCGTCCGGCGTCTTCTCAGCAGCTCGCTCTAACGCGAGAATCGCCTTCGGATAATTCTTCGTCTGCGTATGTGACACGCCGAGCAGGTACAAAGTCGTACTTTTCGT
This sequence comes from Acidobacteriota bacterium, assembly GCA_052389795.1. Lineage (GTDB taxonomy): Bacteria > Acidobacteriota > Blastocatellia > Pyrinomonadales > Pyrinomonadaceae > UBA11740. Next base: position 67,317 of record JBQTHO010000001.1, read on the forward strand.
ATCCGGCTTCGTCGCGAACGGTTCAAGCACCGTAGCGGCGCGCGCGTATTGCTGGGCGCGAATCAAAGCCTGGGCCAACAACGCGGCTGAGTTCTCATCAGGTCGCAGGCGCGCAAGTGTTTCACCGGCACGAATGGCCGACAGAAAGTCGCTTTCGGCTTTCGGGCCTGAAGCTGCGACGCCGCGATTCAAGTATGAATACGTCAAAAGCGACCACGCATCGGCCAATCGAGCGTCGCTCGTCGTGGCGCGGTTGAGCCACGCGATCGCTGCATCGAAATCCTTCCGTTCAAAGGCCATCCGGCCGAGATAAAAAAGCGAAGCAGTGTTGCGCGGGTTGGCCTTCACCGCTTCGTTAAAAGACTTTTCTGCGTCAGCAGTCTTCCCGGTCTTGAATTCCGCGAGGCCGCGATAGTAGAGAAACAATGGATCGGGAGTCTTGCCCGCTCGATTGATGATCGAGTTCAGCAACGGTAGCGCTTGTTCAAAACGCTCGGCAAGCACGTAACTTTCGGCCAATGCATCGACGGTGTTCGGATCTTCTTCTTTCGCCGCGCGCTGAAGATCCAGGGCCTTCTGCAAATCGCTGGCGGCTTCGGCGTATTGCTTCAAATAGAATTCTGAGAAGCCGGCGAGCTTCCACGCCTCAGCATTGGTTGGATCGGCGGCGGCAATCTCTTTCGCCTCTTTAGCCGCGGCGGCATACTGTTTCTGCTGAAACAACTGAAACGCGTGGGTGGTGTCGCTCGAAACGGGAGCGGCGCCGACGGGCTTCGTGGGCTTCACGTCGAGCAGCGGCGCGTTTTTGTTCGTTGCCGGAGCGGGCGTCGGCTCTGGTCCCAGCAAAGTTTCGGGTGGCTTGACCCGCCGTGGTCGGGATTGCGCTGCCGTCAAACCGGCAGCAGTCAGGGCAATTATCCCGGCGATTACAAGCAAAAGGGTTCGATACATGGCCGTGATTCTTTCAGATTTCGGCGGAAACTAACAAGAGGAGAGAAAGTCTCGTATTCGGATGCGGCCTTGCGGGGCGCGGTTTACTTGGAGGAGAACAAAAAAAAAGGCCGGCGCAATCAAGCACCGGCCTGTTCAAGTTCAGATGCGGCAAAGCTCAAAAGTTGAGCTTTACGCCAAACTGAAACTGCCGTGGATCGTAGGCTGCGGTCGGGCGGCTGTAGTACTTGCTGCCGCTCCGCTGCGCGAAAGCGTTCACGACTTGATAGAACGGATTCCCGGAGGCTTCGTTGAAGCGATTAAATAGGTTGAAGCCTTCAACGAGGACGTCGAGTCGCACCCGTTCGCCAAGTCGAAAGCGCCGTGTCACGCGCGCATCAACCGAAAAGTAGTTGTGCGTGATTCCCATGTTGCGACCCAGTGAACCGTTGGCTGGAAAAACTCCCTGGAGACAGTTTAGATCGACGCCGGTCGCGCATAGCGTCCCGTCAGATCGCACTGTCGGTCGCTCGTTCGTGCTTTGAAAGTCTCCGTTCGCGTCGCCCACCGCCAGGATGTTGAACGGACGACCGGAGGAGATTTCGATAATCGGCGCGAACGTAAAGTCGCGGAAGATCGACCTGATACCGCCCGCTGAGCGCCAGGTTTCCGGCGCCGAGAACACGCCGCTGAATACGAACCGGTGTCGCTGATCGAACAACGAATCGGATCGCTCTGCGCGGAAATTCGTGTTGTCCTGCGGCTTCAGCAGAGTCTGCAAATCGCTCGAGTCATCAATCGAATGCGACCACGTGTACGAAGCGAGGAACTGAATATTGTTCGAGAAGCGCTTCTTCATTTCCAGGTTCATCGCGTTGTAGGACGAGTTGCCATCGGACAACTGCGCGTTCACATCGGCGTACGGATTGATCGGACCTGGCGTCGCCAGGCTGCCCCCAAGCTGACTGTCGTACAACGCCTTGCTCACCAGGCCGCCTGAAGCTGAAGCGATGAAGAAATAATTCGGTCCGAGGGTTCTGAAGTAATTAGCCATGATCGGATTAACTACCTTGTTATTCAGATCGGGAGGTCCTGCCAGATTTGGAACGTGAGCAACGATCATTCCCGGAATGATCACTGCGAATCGCCGGCCAGCCGCGTTGGTAAAACAGCCATTCGGTGATTGCGCGCAGGGACCCAGACCGCCGGCAGCAGTTGTCGGGATCGTAATGCCGAACGCCGCGGCTGCCAGGCTCGATGGGTTGAAGCCGAAGAACCTTTGGAAATTGCCAGTCAGGCGATCCGAACGAACGATGTTCACATCCTGCGGATGGCCCAGGTGGCGCGCATTCACTGTGATGTAACTTGCCGTCAGCAGGGTGTTGGTTCCGATCTGACGCTCAATTGTTAAGTTGCCTTGCGTGGCGTACGGGTATTCGAAATCCTTGCTTACGTTCAGGGTGAAAGGCAGGATCGGCCCGAAGCCCGTGAACGTGCTCGGATCGAATCTCTGGAAGCCGTTCAAGTAACGCGCGCCGGGGGCGAGGCCCGGAGTCAGGCCGGGAATCGCAGTGGCGTGAAATACCTGGAACGCGTTGAATAAACCGGTCGGTGAAGGGCCGCCGATCGGCAAGAGCGTCGATTGCTGTTGCTGCGAGCCGTCACCAATGTCCGAGTTGAACGCGACGGCCAGGAGCGGGTGGTCATAGAACAAGCCGATCGCCCCACGAATCACTGTTTTGCTGTCGCCGGTCACGTCCCACGCGAAACCCATGCGCGGCGCCCAGTTGTTATTGTCTCGCGGGAAGCCCTGCTGCACGTTCAGCGCGTCCTGCGCGACCTGCACGTCTGTCTCAGACAACGTGATGCCGGTCAGCGGATCGCGGAACGCGGTTGGCGCAAATGTTTCGCTAAGCTCGATGTCATACCGGATGCCATAGTTCAACGTGAACTGCTTGTGGATCTTCCATGTGTCTTGCGCAAAGAAAGCGATGGGCTTGTTCTTAAGGCCGCTGTTTGGATTGCCGAAACCCTGAATGAACACGCCGGGAAATCCCAGGCCGTACGTTTGAATGGCCGTGAACGTGGGACAACGTTCAGCGACCGGAATCGATGCTGCGTCGCAGCCCGTCACGAGTGAACTACCGGATTGCTGACTGAAATTGAACAGTCCGGGGAAGTTCAATTCGAACCGAGCATCAACGTCGATCCAATTAAAGTCGCCGCCGACCTTCAGCGTGTGATTACCCCACACCCAACTCAGATTGTCGCGAATCTGGAATCGGTTCTCAGAGCGGTTGACCGGTGAAAACGGATTCGAGCCGATGAAACCCGTGCCCGCGATCTGATGCGCGATGCTGGGCACTTGAGAGTCGAAGCTTGCTTTGCGCCGGCCAAAATTGAAATAGAGTTCGTTGACCATCTGGCGCGGCAACACACTGGACAACGACGCACCAAACGACGTGTCCTGGATATCCTGGATGCCGGTGCGTGAATAATCGTTCTGGCCCAGCGTCTGGTTCTGTGATTCGTCCTGAATGCCCGTGGTGCGGCTCGGGTTGTAACCGAAGCGTAGCGCAAGCTGATTGTCCTTGTTAACGCTATGGTCGAAACGGAACGAGTTGAATGTCGTGGCATCAGAGATAGGGAATATCCGGCGCAGTTGAGCCAACGGTCGAAACGCGACCAACTCACCATCTGCATTTCGAGTCAGTGGAACCGGCTGGCCCGAAAGAATGAAGCGACCGCCGATGACAGTTCCCTGCGCTACTCCGAGTCCTGGCAGGAAATTAACCAGCGTGCTGGATCCGTTTAAGGCAGTCTGGGTTCCGGCTGAAGCCAGGTGCGCGTATCCGATTGCCTGTGCAATGCGGGTCGCATTAAGGCTGGCTAACCCTGCTTGAATGTAGGCGACTTGGGCCGGAGTTAACCCGGTAAAAGTTTGCGTCACCGGCAAAAACGGCGCGCCGATCGCCACGCTGCTGGTGGCGCCACCGACTATGTCGCCGGTAAAGAAACCTGATTCCTGCCGGCGGCGCTGCTCGAATGAATAGAAGAAGAAGCTGCGGTCTCTCTTGATCGGACCGCCGATCGTGAAACCGTATTGCGCGCGAGTAAAGGGGGGCTTTTTGCTCGGATCATTGTCGATCAATGGAGCGAAAGCGTTACGGGCCTGGATGCTCTTGTGGCGGATGAAACCAAAAACGTTCCCGTGAAAGTCATTCCCGCCGCCCTTAGTCACGACGTTTACGATACCGCCGATCGCGCGGCCAAACTCGGGCGCATATGAATTCGTTGCGACCTGATACTCCTGCACCGCCTCTTGCGAGACAGTGGTGCGGGCGGCGTTAATCGAATTGTCGGTAAAGTCGGCGCCGTCCACGCTCACCTGCGTCGATCTTCCGCGCTGGCCACCGATGTTCAAGCCCGACGTCGGCGCCGGCCCGATCGGCCGGCCGTTATCGCGGCCCACAGTGGAAAGCGTTAACGCAAAGCCGGTGGCGCTACGTTCGTTGATCGGAAGGTTCTCAATTCTTACCTGCTCAATTGTGTTGGTGACCGCGGTGTTTGTTGTCTCGACCAGCGTCACATCAGCCGTTGAAATGTTCACCGTGGCGCCGATATCTCCGATCTCCATCGGAATATCCAATTGGGCACTCTGGCCGACCGTCAAAGTCACGCTGGCGATTCTCGCTTTCGAGAAGCCTTGCGCTTCGGCTGTGATTTCATAGTTGCCGGGCGGCAGTCCAAGAATTTGATAGACGCCTTCGTCGTTACTGACGGCGTCACGCGAAACGCTCGTCGCGAGATTGCGCGCGGTTACCGTTACGCCCCTGACGGCCGCGCCCTGAGGATCGCGCACCGTACCTTGCAAGTCCGCGGCGTTCGATTGCGACTGCGACAGCGCGCCACCTGCGCATAAAACTACCGTCGCACAAATCAAAAGGATCCGGATCGACGCTGGGCGCCAGTTACAGGAAGAAAACATTTGGGGTTCTCCTTCTTCGTTTATCGAAGTGTGTCGAAACTGAGTGAAGTCAAATCAAATATGAAACGTTGAGTGAGCTATTGGTTCAAGCCACCGTTTCGGGGGCGATGGCTCCGCGCCCAGAACACTTTGAAACCAGCAAGTGCCGCCAGGGGGAATCTCACTCGCAGCAGGTACATGCGCGGTGTTTGTACAGCAAAACCGCGATTGTGGCAAGGCTTTAGTGCTAAATCCGCCGCCTGCAATTCTACGTGCCACGCGCATCTTGGGCGTGATTTCACGGGGGGGGCCCCTTGCCAGTCTATTTAAACTCCTGGGACGACGAGAAGTTTCGTTTCGGCTGCGAGCGGGTGGCGCGGGCCACTCGCCTTCGCAAGGTGTCACTGGCGCCGGAAAGACGGATTGCGAAACCGGCGACTCCCGGCGCGAAGGCCGCCCGGCGAATTAGTGAGCACAGGCGCAGGCGTGAGTTGAACTGCCGCTCATACGCCGCGCGATATTGTTGAGACAACTGTCGGAGCATCCGGTAGTTTTCGAGTTCGCTTAGTTGGGGCGCGATCGTGTTCGCGACGAGTTCGCCACTTTCGAGTGCCATCAACATCCCGCTGCCGGTAAACGGATCGATGAATGAAGCGGCATCGCCGATTGTGAGCAGCCCATCGACCGGCGTTGGCGAATGGCGGCCAAACCCTTCGAGTGAAACAGCCAGCCAATCGGAGTCAAGCGCGGCTTCGCGCAGTGTGTGCGAGGCGCGTTGATTGCGACAAACGGTTTCGCGCACGACACGATCGGCATTCGATTGGCACCGGCGCACGTCGCGCGCGTTGACGATAAAGCACAGATTGCTCAAACCATTTTCAATGGAGCTGAGTCCGCCGTAACCGCCGCGATAAAAGTAGATTTCGCATGCGCCGTGCGCGACATCCGTATTTCGCAGATGCGCTTTGAAAGCAACCAGCCCGCGCTGTTGAGAGCGCACGGAGCCGCTTTTTTCCGCCATGCGGGCCAACATTCGCGAGCGACCAGTGGCGTCGATCGTAATTGGCGCGCTCACTGGTTCTTCAGAGTTGTGTGTCTTCAGATTCACGCCCACGACCTGGGCGCTCTCTAAGTTCAAACTGCTGACGGAAGTCTCTTCCCGAACATCGACGCCGACTTCGGCAGCGCGTCGCAACAGTCGCTCGTCCATCTCCGCGCGACTCAGCCCCAGCGCGACTGCGCCCTTGCTGAACCAGTCGCTGGGAACACAAACGCTGGCGCCGGCCTGAGAATAAAAAACTGTTTCGGTTATCGGCGAAGGGCTACTCGCCAGCATTTGCTCCGAGACGCCGAGCCGTTCGAACTGCGTGATGCATTCCGGCGAGATGAACTCGCCGCACAATTTCGGGCGGGGAAATTTCTTTTGTTCGGCCAGCAGGACGCGCGCGCCTCGTAACGCCAGGTGAATCGCAGCGCTCGAGCCCGCTGGGCCCCCACCGGCGATGATTACATCGTAATCTGAATGTGGGCTCATTGAAATCGTGTGTCGGTACCCGGAGCGATGGCGTCGGGATCATACACTCAAGGTAACTTAGATCCGGTCGCAACCGCTCGCGGTTCTGACACCCCCGTAAAAACCAAACGGGCCGGAAAGTGCTCTTGAACTTTCACCTTCTGCATTCCGGCCCTGCATCCGAGTGCTTGCAACTCGTCAACCTTCCAACCCTTCCGAATCGACAGCGCACCATCTTCCCGTATCAGCCGGTTGTGCAGAAATAATTTTCCCAGCGTTGTATAGAAAAAATATGCGACGGGCGATCTATGAAGATCGATAACAAATACTCCACGCGCCACACGCCCCATTTCGCGTAAGAGTCTGACGGCGCCTTCATCGTCGAAATGATGGAGGGTCAGCGACTGAATCGCGTAGTCGAACGCGCCATCGGCGAACGGGAGCCGCAAACCGTCCGCGCGAACTGAATGAATTTCTGGAAACTCTCGCGACTCTTCAAGGATCGACTTCGCGGAACGATCGTTCAGTTCGAGTCCGACCAGCCGCGCTGTGCGATTCGTTTCGCGCGACCATTGTGCCGCGACGCGTAGCAACTCGCCTGAGCCTGCGCCGACGTCCAAAACCGAGAATGATTGCAGGTTTCGTCCTTCGATTTCCGTCAGAAACAAATCCTGCAGCGTCTTCGCATCGCCCAGCCAACGGTTCACCCGCCGCAGCTCAACCAGACACCCTTCGTACTCTGCGGGCGTGTACGTGCCTTTGTCCAGATTTTCCGGCTCGAGACTGCGTTGTTTGAAACGGTCGAACATTATCCGCAGATTACACGTTACAGAACCGCGAGCGGTAGCGAGCGGGATAAGCGCTCAAGTAGCATAGAACCAGTATGAACGCGGCTTGAGCCTTTATCCCACTCGCTACCGGTCGCGGTTCTGTAATTGCCGGATCCGTCTGCGGATTAAACACTTCGAACCACCAACGCGCTGTTCTTCGATCCAAAGCCAATGCAGTTGCAGAGCGCCGTGCGCACTTCGGCTGCGCGCGCGGCGAGGGGAACATAGTCCAGATCGCAATCCGGATCCGGTTCATCGAGGTTAATTGTTGGAGGGATGATGCCGGTCTCCATGGCGCACAGCGTCGCGCCCAAGCCCGCCGCGCCGCTGGCGCCCTGCGGATGTCCGATCTGTGACTTGGTTGCTGACATTGGAACGCGAGGCGAGTTGGAGTTCAGCGCAATCTTCAAAGCGTTGGTTTCGATGCGATCGTTCAGCATTGTGGAAGTGCCGTGAAGATTTACGTAATCAATGTCGCTGGACGTGACACCGCCATCCTGCATCGCCAGCGTCATCGCGCGTGCCGGTTCGTCGCCGCCTTCCTGCAAACGCACCCGATGGTAAGCATCGCATGTCGATCCATAACCGATAATCTCGGCATAAATTTTCGCGCCGCGCTGTTTCGCGCTCTCGTACGTTTCCAGCACGTACATCCAGGCGCCTTCGCCCAAAACCATTCCCGATCGATTACGCGTGAATGGACGCGACGCATGCGCGGGATCATCGTTCCAGTCGGTTGTCAGCACTGTCAGCAGGTTAAAGCCGGCAAGAATTCCCGGCGCCAGTGGCGCGTCAACGCCACCCGCCAGCATCACATCCTGTCGTCCCAGCGCGACGTGTTGCGCGGCATAAGCGATCGCATCGGTCGAGCTGGTGCAGCCAGTCGAGACGACATGCGACAAACCGCGCAGTCCGAACGCCATCGAGAGCTCACTCGACAGGGTCCCATGCGTGGCTGCGGGAATAATGTAGATGCTGGCCTTCGAATGCGAGCGGCCGTTGTACCAAATGGCGTAATGCTCTTCGACGAACGGCAAGCCGCCGCCGCCGGTCCCCAGTTCCACCCCGATCCGTTGACGGTCTTCAACGGAAAGACTGTCGGTCTCAAGGCCCGCCTCCTGAAAGGCTTCGCGCGCGGCGGCCAGGGCAAGCGGCACTGTGCGCGGCACGTGCTTGCGATCCTTCGCGTTGAGCTGTGCCTGCCAATCAAAATCGCGGACTTCGGCCGCAATCTTCACCGGCGAATCAGAAACATCGAACGACTCGATGCGCCGCACGCCGCTTAATCCGTTTTGTAGTGAGTTCCAGAAGGCTTTTCGGCTATTGCCGATGGGCGTGACACACCCCATGCCGGTAATGACAACTCGGCGCGGAGTTTTGAAGCCGTTGAGCATTGGCTAGTGGGTCAGGGACGGCCAAGGATACACCCCGTGGCTCAGGCTGGCCAACAATCAAGCCCGCCAATCGCCACTCAGATCCCGTAATCATTAATCACGGCCGTTTAGAGGCCGGACTTGTCGGCCTGCGCGCACAAGTGCGCGGTCTAAACGAAGCCCGGGGCGATGCTCAAGAAGCGTTTCGATTCGTGAAGCGCGCCTCGCGCTGAAGCGGCCAACGATCAGCGATGAACTCCAGACCCGACCGCGTGATGCCGTCGGTTGCGACTTCACGCGAGCGAATCGTTGCAAAGATTGAGACAGGATCCCTGACGCTGCTGATCCGGAGGACGCGACCGAAATGGCTTGCCATCTGATGTGCGGCAGCGCTTCGCGCTTCCGTCAAATGCTACAAAAAGAAACTGGGCTGCGCCCAAGCACCCGGGCGTAGCCCAAAACCGCCTTGTAAAGTTACCGGAAGACCTGAGGCCTTCCGCACATCAAGCGGCGTAGCCGCCAAAACAGCTACTCGACCTTGGTTCCGCACTCATCGCAGAACTTTGCGTCAGGTTTTAGATCGTTCTGGCATTTGGCGCATTTTGCTGGTGCTTGCGATGCGCCGCATTCGTTACAGAACTTCGCGCCGGCCATTATCGCAACGCCGCACTTGATGCACTTGTCGGTAGCCGCCGCCGTCGCGCCAGCGCCTTCCGAAACGGTTGCGCCGCGCTGTTTCATTGCGTCAGTCATCGCGCCGGCCATCACGTTGCCGACTGCGAAGCCCGCTCCCAGGCCGGCACCCAATCCCGCGCCCCCACTCGGGTTTTGCGCCGCGTCGCGCATGGCCTGCGCCGCTTCGAATTGCGTGTACTTGCCCAGGTCGCCCAGCACCCCCATCGAGGTGCGCTTGTCCATCGCCGCTTCGACTTCCTGCGGCAGGGAAATGTTTTCGACGACGAACTTCGTCAGCTCAAAGCCGAGCGATTTGAATTCGTCCTGGAGTTTCTGTTTCGAGAAGACGCTTAACTCGTCATAGTTCGAAGCGAGATCAAGCGCTGCGATTTTGGATTCGCCGAGCGCGTCGGAAAAACCGCTCACCAGAGTACGTCGCAACTGGCCTTCGATGTCTTCCGTGACGAAGCGAGCGTTGGTGCCGGCAACCTGTTTGATGAGCTCGCGCGGATCGCCGACGCGAATCGAATAGATGCCGAACGCGCGCAGGCGCACCATGCCGAAATCCGAATCGCGCATCATCACCGGATTCGACGTGCCCCACTTCATGTCCGTAAACTGCTTGGTGCTGACGAAATAAACTTCCGATTTCATCGGCGAGTTAAAGCCATACTTCCAGGCGCCGAGTTTCGAAAGGATCGGAGTGTTGCCGCCCTCGATCGTGTAGCGGCCCGGGCCGAACACATCCGCGACCTGTCCCTCATGTACAAAGACTGCCGTCTGCGATTCGCGCACGATCAACTGCGCGCCGTTTTTGATTTCCTGATCGCGCACCGGAAATCGGTACAGCATCGTGTTGCCCGAATCGTCGAGCCATTCGATGACTTCGATGAACTGCGCAGTCGGGCTGAGTCGGTCAAGAATTCCCATCAGTATTCTCCTTAAAGTGTCGTGGCAACATTATACGGCGAAAGCGCGCAGCGGGTTCAAGTTTGGCTGGCGCCTGTGCGCAGCACACTGCGGTAAGCCTTTGGCATACCATAAGGAAGCAGTGAATGGCAGAGGCTGCGCGTCTTGATTGGAAGCGGCGCTCTTCGCTCGGCTAGGAGCGAGATATTTATAGAGAATGAGCAAGGACTCTCAATAGCTCCGTCGGAGCGAAAGGGCCGCGGCGCATTCCGCTCCTAAAGGAGTTGGGCGAGAAATGCCGCACAGAAGCTATAAACATTCTGCTCCTACGGAGCAAATGAGAACCGGTGAGGCTACGCCTCCAAATGCCGATTTCGTCGCGTGCGCCAGGCGACTAAGGTAAGCGCCGCCAGTCCACCGGCTGTATCAATTAAGCAGTCATAAATCGAAGCCGTGCGCGACGATACGAAACTCTGGTGGAACTCATCGCTCAGCACGTAGAGCGCGACGAACGTTAGCGATACCGCGAACCAGTGGTTTCTCAGTAAATCTCGGGATGAGGTGCGAAATGCGCGCGCTGCCAGCAGAGCGAGGATCGCGTATTCAACAAAGTGGCCGGCTTTGCGAATCAGCCCGTGAACAAGTCTCAGCGCGGCATCGCTGATGCTCGGAAACACCCACTGGAATAGCGGCCGGACGATCGTCGACGTGTTTGAACCGGAAAACAGACCGCTTGAAAAAATGAAGATGAGGGCGGCCCAGAGAACGACCGGGCCGTAACGGAGTAAACGACGATTTTTGGAGTGCGGCGGCTTGACGCCGCTTTCTGTTTGCCGATGAATCAGAATGCCCTTAGGAACTCAAAGCGCCGTCACGCCGGCGCACTCCAAATTTTTTAGAGCGCCGACGCGCCCGAAACGATTTCGATGATCTCGCGCGTGATAGCGGCCTGGCGCACGCGGTTCATGTTGAGCGTCAGCGTCGAAATTAATTCGCCGGCGTTTTTTGAGGCTGCTTCCATGGCCGTCATGCGCGCGCCCTGTTCGGAGGCGATCGACTCAAGTAACGCGCGGAAGATCTGCGTTTCGACCAGGCTGGGCAGAAGCCGGCTGAAGATCTCAGCGGGCTCCTGTTCGTAGATGTAATCTTTGGTTTGCGCAGCGTCGTTTTCTGTTGTTTCGCTGGTCTTTGAAATCGGGAGCAGCTGCTCAGTGACGATGCGCTGCGTCAGCACGGATTTGAATTCAGCGAAGATTAGAAAGACTTTGTCGACGCTACGGTCTTCCGTGAACCGGTTGATTACTTCGTTCGCGACGACCAAAGCTTCTTCGAAGTCCACGCGGCCTTTGCCGGTCAAGCCGATGTATTCGGTAACGATGCTCGCGTCGCGCCGGCGGTAAAAATCGCGGCCCTTGCGGCCCACTGTGACCCACTCGATTTGTTTGTCCGGGTTCGCTTTGACGAAAACCTGGGCGGCTTTGATCAGGTTGGTGTTGAAAGCGCCGCACAAGCCTTTGTCGGCGGTAACCAGCACCACCAGGTAACGCTCGTCGCCGCGCTGATCGAGCAGTGGATGATGAAAATCTTCACTCGTTTGTGCCGCGAGTTCACTAAGCACCTGGTTCATCTTATCGGCAAACGGACGCGCGTTGATCACGCGATTCTGCGCGCGCTTCAGCTTCGCCGCGGACACCATTTTCATCGCCTTGGTGATCTGCTGCGTATTCTTAACCGACTTAATGCGCCGGCGAATGTCTAGAAGATTTGCCATTCACGTTTAGTGATGAGTGATGAGTCATGAGTCATGAGTACAACTCACGCCTCGCCACGTCTTTACTCATCACGCATCACTCATTAGTCATTACTTCGTTTACGCCGCCACAGCCTGTGCCCGCTCCGCCCACGTCTGTGCGAAATCCTTCAGGCACTGGTGCAAGTCCTTTTCAACTTCGGCATCGATGTTTTTCTTTTCGCGCAATGTCTGCAACAGGCCCGGATGCGAGTTCTCGACAAAGCGCTGCAGCTCAGCCTCGAACGCGCGCACGTCCGGGACCGCAACATCGTCGAGGTAGCCGTTGTTCGCCGCCCAAATGATCAGCACCTGTTTCTCGACGTCCATCGGCTGATACTGTGGCTGCTTCAAAATTTCCGTCAGCCGTTCACCGAGCGCGAGTTGCGCCTGCGTCGCTTTGTCCAGATCCGATCCAAACTGAGCGAAGGCTGCCAGCGCGCGATACTGCGCCAGCGAAAGCCGCAAACCGCCGGCAACTTGTCTCATCATCTTGACTTGAGCTGCACCACCCACACGCGAGACCGAATTACCGACGTCGATGGCCGGGCGAATGCCGGCGTTGAAGAGATCCGCTTCCAAGAATATCTGACCGTCGGTAATCGAGATGACGTTGGTCGGAATGTAAGCCGAGATGTCACCGGCCTGGGTTTCGATCACCGGCAAACTCGTCATCGAGCCGCCGCCTTTTGCATCGGAAAGTTTCGCCGCGCGCTCAAGCAGACGCGAGTGCAGGTAGAACACGTCTCCCGGATACGCTTCGCGGCCCGGCGGACGGCGCAGCAGCAGCGAAATCTCGCGATAAGCGGCCGCCTGCTTCGAAAGATCATCGTAGATCGTCAGCGAGTGCTGGCCGCGGTCGCGAAAGTACTCTCCCATCGCTGCACCTGAATACGGCGCCAGGAACTGCATTGCCGCCGGATCCGACGCGGTCGCTTTGACCACGATGGTGTAATCCATCGCGCCGGCGTCCTGAAGCGTCTTCACCACCTGCGCCACCGTCGAAGCCTTCTGGCCGATCGCGATGTAGATGCAAATCACGTCTTTGCCGCGCTGGTTGATGATCGTGTCAACCGCGATGGCCGTCTTTCCCGTTTGCCGGTCACCGATGATCAGCTCGCGCTGTCCGCGGCCAATCGGTACCATCGAGTCGATAGCTTTCAAACCAGTCTGCAAAGCCTCTTTCACTGGCTGCCGATCGACCACGCCGGGAGCGATGGTCTCAACCGGATTGAAGTCCTCTGTCAAGATCGGCCCACGGTCGTCGACGGGATTTCCCAAAGCATCTACTACGCGGCCAACCAGCGCCTGACCGACGGGCACCTGCATAATGCGCCCCGTGCGCTTTACCAGATCACCTTCCTTGATCTTTTGAAAGTCGCCGAACAGCACGACGCCGACTTTGTCTTCTTCAAGGTTCAGTGCCAGGCCGCGCACGTCGTGCGGGAACTCGAGCAGTTCGCTCGCCATGACCTTTTCCAAACCATGAGCTTCAGCGATGCCGTCGCCGACCTTGATCACGGTGCCGACTTCCATCACGGTCACGCCGGCTTCAAAGTCCTCGATCTGCTTGCGAATGATTTCGTTGATTTCGTTTGCTTTGATTGGTTCCATAAAAATGATCTTTGGTTTTTGGACTTTGGTCTTTGAAAAATTGTTCTGAAAGGTTTCAGGTCAAAGACCGAAGACCAAAAACCCAAGACCTCTACCCCGCCATTCTTTCTTTGATCTGCTGCAACTGACTGCGCACCGATCCGTCGTAAATAGTCGAGCCGATACGCGTCACCAGCCCGCCGATCAATTCCGGGTCTTGCTCAAAATCCAGCCGCACTTTTTTCTGCGTCACGGCCACCAGTTTTTCACTCAGCCGAGCCTGGATTTCGTCCGGCACCGGCCGCGCGGTGGTGACCATGGCCGCGACCATGCCGGCGCGTTGGTCGAGTATCTCGGCAAATTTGCGATTGATCTCAGGAAGTTCGGTCAGTCGCTGATTATGCAGCAGCGTCTTCAGGAAATTTGCGGTTGTCTGCTGTGGCTTCGCGCGCTCGATCAACTGCTTCAGCACCGCGCGTTTTTTATCCAGCGGAATCGTGGGATTGCGGAATACTTCCTCGAGATTCGCATTCGTTAGGATCAGTTCTGCCCACTGCTGCAACTCTTGCTGAATTTCTTTGGCTTCACCGCGATCGAGAACGACGTCGGCTAAAGCCGCAGCGTAACGACGCGCGATCGTCTGGATGCTCATTGTGGCGCGCCTCCCAATTCGTCAACGGTGCGCGAGATCAAACGAACATCGTCTTCCGGCCGCATTTCACGCCGAATGATGTCTTCCGCCATTCGCACCGAAGTTGCCGCGGCGTAAACTCGCAAATCGTGTTTCGCGGCTTTGCCCGCGCTTTCGATTTCGCGTTTCGCCTGCTCCCCGAGTTTGGCGATTTCCTGTTCAGTCGATCTCACGATCCGCTCGCGCTCTTCCGCCGCTTCGCGTTGCGATTGCGCCCGAATCGTCGTGACCTCGGTGTCGAGCCGGGCCAGACGCTCTTCCACTTCTTTCAGCTTCGCCAGCGCCGCGTCGCGCTCTTGCTGGGCGCGCTGCAGTTCGCGCTTAATCTGTTCCCGACGGGTCCTAAAAGCTTCGCCGACTCTCACTTTGCGCGTCATTATGTAAACAAGGATCGCGACGAACACGAAGAGGTTGACGAACTTCCACAGCTCGAAACCAGGATAGTCCCACCAGGCACCACCCTCAGACGCGATCAGCAGCCACAGAGGCGCAGAGACACTGAAAAAAAGACTGTTAGAAATACCGTTCATCAACTTTTCTTTTTGTCGCAGGTGCTCCGTGTCTCTGTGCCTTTGTGGCATATTCGGGACCGTTATAGCGTCCGATTCAACACTCGTTCACCAATCTCGCGCGCGATGCGAAGCGATTCACTGTCTAAAGTCACGCGGGCTTCTTCGACCTGGGTTTGGATTGTTTGCTTCTCTTGCGTGATCGATTCCGAAAGTTGCTGTCGCATCTCGTTCAGCTTTCCTTGCCGCTCCTGCATCGCCGCGGTGCGTTCCTGCTCAGCCAGTGCATATCCTTCGGCGCGCGCCTGTCGCAGTTGTCGTTCGTAGTTCGAGACTTTCTCGCCGACATCGGTCAGGATTTCCTGCGCTTCGCTCATGCGACCGCGCGTGCGCTTCTCGCGCGCTTCCAGAATGCGGTTGATTGGCTTGTAAAGGGTCTTGTTCAGGATCCACACCATCACCAGGATGATGATGACGTGAAGAATCAGCGTGCCGTCAGGCACAAGTTGAATTGAGTTTTCGGCAAACCCGAGCGGATACGTCATCTTCCGTTGTTAGCTGGGAAAAGGTTCGTCAGAGGCGAATCCCAATTTTATCGGGATTCGATCTCACAGGGGACTGAAAAACGTCTGCCCTGGTTAAGTGACCCAACTGCCCTTGCGTCTGAAACTCTGAAGGCTAACACGCGATTTTCAAACGCGTCAAGGTGGGTTGCCGCCTTCCTTGACATCACTTCACGGCGTCGCTACGCTAAGTGTTTTCTTAAGCGAAGGGATTTCTGTCTATGCCGAAGCGAACGTTTCAACCGAACAATCGACGCCGCGCCAAGACGCACGGGTTTCGCGCGCGCATGGCCACCAAAAACGGCCGTCTGGTGCTCAAGCGACGCCGCGCGAAGGGCCGCAAGCGCCTGACCCCGTCGCATTATTAGAAAGTTGATCGCAGCCACCGATGACGCGCCGGCGAAATTGAGCTTTGCGCTGCCGAAACAGCGCCGGCTGCGCGCGCGGGCTGAGTTTCAGAAAGTTTATGCCGAAGGGCAGCGCTATGACGGCCGCTTGATGGCCGCTTTTTTACGCGCAAATGACGCTGAGCACCGGCTCGGCGTGACGGCTTCAACAAAGGCCATTGGCAAATCGGTCGATCGAGTCCGCGCGAAACGTTTGCTGCGCGAGTTGTTTCGCCGCAGCGCGATTGAGTTGGCAGCACTTCGCGGCCGTTACGATTGGGTCATCAACGCCAAGCGGCCTTTGCTGACTTCGACTGAAGAACTTCGGTTCAAAGAGTTTCGTAGGATTGTGGAGCAAGTGGCGCGGGCGGAAGGGCGTTAGAGTTCCGACTTTAGTCGGGTTTTTTGTCGGTCAAATCCCGACTAAAGTCGGTACTCTGACTATGCGGCTCATACTGGTTTCGTTATTGAAATTTTACAAAGCAGTAATCTCGCCGTGGCTGCCGCCGTCCTGCCGTTTCACTCCAACTTGTTCTGAATATGCGCGCGAAGCAATTGAACGTCATGGGGCGCTGCGCGGTAGCGGCATGGCGATATGGCGTCTGCTTCGGTGTCAGCCGTTCTGCGCGGGTGGTTACGATCCGGTGAAGTGATGTGGAGTGCCGCTGTCTTTGCGTTCCTTTGCGACTTGGCGCCTTTGCGTGAGGCTTTTTCACGCCAAGCCGCAAAGATGCAAAGCTAACGCGAAGTAAAAACGTTGGCATTCAAGAGTTCGAATGAAGTCACAACAACGATTCATTTTCGCGTTAGTAGCGTCAGCCGCGGTGCTCATTGGTTGGAACTATCTGTTTCCTCCCGTTCCGCCGCCGCCGCCAAACGCCAACGCGAATGTCAACGCGAATCAACAGGTCGCCGAAGGATCGCCGCAATCGACCGCGCCGGCATCTGCCCAGGATTCGCCGAAAACAACCCCGCAACCGACCGCGACCGCCACACCTTCGTCCGCGCCACCAGCGGCTTCACCGACGCCGACACCCGAGGCTGTTCCGCAGCGCAAGATTCGCGTCATCACTCCGCTTTACGAAGCCACCTTCGACACGCGTGGCGCTGTCGCCACCAGTTGGATCGTAAAGCAAGTTAAGCGCAGTGACGGAACGTTGCGGAAAATTTATGGTGAAGGATCTACGCGTGATAATCCAAAACCGCTGGAACTCGTAACAAAGCGTCCAGAGTCAGTGGCGGCCGAAAAGACTTTTCAGCCATTTCAAGTCGTAACGGGTGACGCCGCCGTTGACGGCTTGCTACAGGCAAGCAATTTCAAAGTCTCAGCCGCAATTGCTGAGTCCGGCGATGCCACTCTCGACGTCACCAACAGTCGTCAGTCGCTGGTTTTCACCTTGAACGACGCCGCAACTGGGACTGAGGTCACAAAGGAAGTGACTTTCCTCCCCGACCGGTATGTTACGGAAGTCAAACTCAAGATCGCCCGCCAAGACCAGGCTCTGCCGCAAGCCAAACTTGCGCTCGGCCCAAGCATCGGCGATCAAGGCATCGCGTATTACGGTTTCTATCTCTACCCGCCGGAGGGCTTGGCGTTTGTGAACGGTGAGGCGCGCCGCATCCCTTCGTTGGAAGTGCACGCTGACCGTCAAAACACCGGCACGATTAACTGGATGCTGGAAAGCATCGGGTTGAAGTCGCCCGTGCCGAAGCCTGTCGATCAAGCGATGATCGACGGCCAAATTCAATGGGCGGGCGTGGATGACACTTATTTTGGAATGGTCGGAGTGTTAGCTAAACCGGCGACGGGCCTCGAATATCGCACCGCCGCCTACGAGCACAAATACAACGGGAACACGGAGCAGCGATTTCTGATCACGGGCCTGCTACCGGTTCCGACTGACGGATCGAAAACGGACATTTACATTGGGCCGAAAGATCACCGTCTGCTCGACGAAGCCAGCGCGCAAGTTCGAGAGGCAGGCGGCCCTCAGGTCGATCTCGGCGAAGTAATCAACTACGGATTTCTCGGCGGCATGCGGCGCGCCCTCGCGATCCCCATCCTTTGGGCCATCGAAAAACTTCAGCGCATGACCGGCAGCTACGGGGTCGCGATCATCCTCTTCACCGTCTTCATTTACTCGCTGTTCATGCCGTTGAAGTGGGTGTCGTCACGCAAGATGAAAAAGGCGCAGAAATACGCGCCGCGCATGAAAGAGCTGCAAGAGAAGCTCAAGGGAATGAAGCAGACCGATCCGCGTTTGAAAGAGTTGCAGATGGAGCAACTGCGTTTGATGAAAGAAGCGAATCCGCTCGGCGGATGTTTGCCGCTCTTGATTCAGATGCCTTTTCTTTTTGCGCTTTATACGGCCCTGACGATCTCGATCGACTTTCGTCAGGCATCGTTTTTGTGGATTCCTGATCTTTCCGCGCCCGAGCCCTACCTGCTCGGCTTTATTCGTACGCTGCCGGTTCTCTTCACCGCTTCAATGATCGTCTTGCAGTTGCTGACACCCGCGCCTTCGGCCGATCCGCTGCAGCGCAAAATGATGGCGATCGGCATGCCCCTCTTCATGCTCTACATTCTGTGGAGCGCGCCTTCGGGACTGCTGCTTTACTGGCTGGTCGGTAACGTCGTGGGATTCCTCCAGCAGATGCTGATCAATCGCCTGACTAAAGAACCAGAAGAGCCGCCCAAGGACGAGAAAACGGCCAAGAAGAACAAGCCGAAGAAGTTGAAACCGGCGGAAGCGTGACCGAATGACTATCCACAGATTACGCAGATTTCACAGATAAGAGCGAGTCCAGCTAAGCAGCCTCTTTGTTTTACCTCCACATTGAATCCTGGGGGTTCGATCTCCTAACTGGTTATTTTCATCTGTGTAATCTGTGGATTATTTCTGTTTTGCTTTCTCAACACTGTAATGCAACCTCACCACTCCATCTGAATACTTCTTTGTTGACAGCAATTTCAACGGCACGGTGCGATGGCGCGGCGCGATGAGCGGAATGCCTTCGCCGATGAAGGTGGGGATCACGTGAATGATGAATTCGTCGATCATGCCTTCATCCAGAAACGAGGCGATGATGCCCCCACCGCCCATCATCCAAATGTCTTTGCCCTTCTCCGCGCGCAAGCGGCGGGCGAATTTCTTTATCGGCTCCATCACAAACTCGAAGCCAGGCAGGACTTTCTTTGGCGGGCGACGGCGCGAGAAGACATAGTTTCGAATGTTGCGGCCGTCGTCTGGTATTTCGATTCCTTCTTCGACGAACTTCACCGCCGTTTCGTACGTCTTTCGTCCGTACAGAACTGTGTCGATCGATTTGTAGAAGTCTCCCATGCCGTAGTTGCTTTTTGGCGCCGGCCGGTCGAGCCAATCAACCGCGCCGTCCTTGCGCGCGATGAATCCATCGGCGCTGGTGGCAATGGAAACGATGATTTTTCGATCAGGCATGCGCGGCAAATAATTTAACCACAGAGGACACAGAGGAAACCAATACGACCAAGAGCAAAGCGCGAGGCACAGACGGCCCAGAGAAAATTAGCCACAGATAAACGCGGATTCTCGCAGATCAGAAAAAGCGGAATGAACGGTGTCCTCTGTGGTGAAAAACGACTTAACGCGTGGCGGCTCTCATTTCATTGGTCAACACACGCCGTCCTGAACTGTCGGTATCGACTCGAGTTTCACCAGGACTAGTGAACTTCTCGATTGGAGGTCTCGCGGGATGCACAAAACGTCGCTCGTTTTTCGTCAGCAAGGGCTCCGCGGTCTCGTACGACTCAGCGAAATCAAAGGACGGGTTGTGCCGGAAACATTCTGAAGTAGGCTGTTGCGTGAGCAGAATAGCGACGCGCTCGTGTTGAGGGCACGCGCCCATAGTTATCTGATTCGTGTCGGGATCAAGATCGACGATCGCGACGTCGTCCGGCTGCGCAAATGACTTGCCGCCGAGTTCAGGCCGCAGATCGACGGCAGACTTCATAAAATCCATCCAGATCGGAAGCGCCGCTTCTCCCCCCGTCATTTCCAGTTGTTCGTTGTCGTCGAAGCCAACCCAAACTGCGACGACCAGGTTCGGCGTGTAGCCCACGAACCACCCGTCGCGCGATGTGCCCGTCTTACCGGCAAGCGCAGTGTTCTTGAGCAATGCACGCGCGCGCGTCGCGGTGCCGTGGTCGATGACGCCTTCGAGCATGTTGGTAACGATGAACGCTGTGCTGGGCTGAATCGCTTGCGCGCCCGACTGAACTTCGCCGGCGTGTTTCACGATGCGCGGTTCAATGCGATGTCCGCCGTTGGCAAACACCGCGTAGGCCGCAGCCATTTGCAACGGCGTCACTTCGGTTGTTCCGAGGGCCAGCGCCGGAAACGGCTCAGGACGCGGCAAGCCAAAGTCGCTTGTGATGTTTGCCGTGCGCGCGAGTCCCGTCTGCATCGCGACATCCACAGTGACCACATTCAGCGAGTTGATGAGCCCGTCGCGCATGGGCACGTCGCGCATCGAGAAGCCGCCGCCGAAATTCGCCGGACGATATTTCGCGGTGCGGTCGTAAGTGAACTCGCGCGGCGCGTCGGTGAACTTCGCGAGCGGCGAGATACCGCTTTCCAGCGCCGCAGCATAAACGAATGGCTTGAATACTGAACCCGGCTGGCGCTTGGCGTCGGTCGCGCGATTGAGTTGTGATTCGGCATAGTCCCGCCCGCCGACCATCGCCAAAACTTCGCCCGTTTTAGGATCGAGCGCAACCAGCGCTACCTGCGGCGCTGTGGCGCGCGCTTTGTAAGTCTCGTCCAACCGCGCGAGCTGTTTCCTGATCGCTTGTTCGGCCAGGCTTTGCAGATCGAGATCGATGGTGGTGACCAGGGGAGCGCAGGCATCCGTGCCTGCGGTTCGCCGGCAGCCTTGCCGGCCGGCATCATCTTCGTCTGACGTTCGATTCGCGTAGTCAACGAAGTAGGGCGCTGACGATTCACGCGCGGGATCAAAGGTCGCCAGCGACAATGGTTCCTTCGCGGCAGCGGCCGCTTGCGTGAGAGTGATGTGGCCGTCGCGCACCATTGTTCCCAGGACTGTGTTGCGTCGCATGCGTGTTTCGTCGGGAGAGCGCACCGGCGAATAACGCGCTGGACTTTGGGCCATTCCGGCCAGCGTCGCGGCTTCCGCGAGCGTTACATCCTGCAGGTCCTTTCCGAAATAGACGCGCGCTGCTTGATCGACGCCACGCACACCGACGACATTCCTCTGTCCCAGGTAAACTTCGTTGCAGTACAGCGCGAAAATGTCCTGCTTGGACAGCCGCCGTTCTAAGCTGAATGACAGCATTGCTTCAGCGTACTTCCGGCGAAAGGTTCGTTCCGGGGTCAGGTAAGTATTCTTGATCAACTGTTGCGTGATGCTTGAACCACCCTGGCCGATACGTTCTTCGCCGGCGTTCCGAATCAACGCGCGGCCGACGCCGAAGATGTCCAGCCCGTGATGATCAAAGAAACGACGGTCTTCTATTGAAGTAATCGCGTGCACCAGCACCGCTGGAATGTCTTTGAAAGTCAGTTGCCGGCGCGCGGCGCCCTTTGTGAACGCGTCATTCGTGAGCGACTCAGGCGCGAGCGTAAATGAATCGAGCGTCACGCCGTCTCCGATCAACTCCGCGATGCGGCCGTGGCGATCGAAAGACACACGAATTGCTGACGGAGACGTTTCGCGACCGCTCGGCTTGATCTCGACCGCCGCGTCTTCAACGCGAAAGCTACCGTTCCAAACTTCGCTCACCGCATCGCTTTCAATATATCCCGCCCGCCGCAGCGCGACAGCCAGTCCATCCTGGGTCAGTTTTTGCCCGGGTCTAAGCGTTCGTGGGGCGGCGTAGATTCCGGCGCGGCTGGTGAGATAGCCGTGGGTCAGACGTTCATCAACTAATCGCGCGTACGAGCGGTACGATCTAATCAGGAGAACCGAGAGGGAAATCGTCGCGATGGCGCAAACGACCGCCGCAATTCGTAGCGTGCGGCGAAACACACGCCGGTTGCGGCTGCGTTTAGCTGTGGACCTCTGCCGCAGTTGAAGTTTTTCAGTAGCGCAAGTTGTTAACTTGCGAGCGCGCAAATTAACAATTTGCGCCACCTGTAAGTCGGCGTTTGAAAAAGAAGGTTCGTGGCTTTGCTTCTGTCGCGAGAATCTTCCCGTCAGCAGACGCAAAGCCACCGAGGCAAGCGTTGAGCGATCCATCAGTTCAATCCGTTAGCTCTAGGAAACGGTGAATGAGGGCGGAATTCTTGGAGGAGCGAGTCAGTAACTCGCCGGAACTTTCACCACAGAGGACACAGAGCAGAACAACACACAAGAAAACGAATAGACATCTGCAAGTGCTTACGAAGTCTGTCTTGATTTGTTGTTCTTCTCTGTGTCCTCTGTGGTGAACTCCGATTGCCGGACAAGGGCCGGGATCTAAACCCGCGTTGAGGATATTTGGGCCACGGGCTTGGGCTCGATGAGCGATTTGATTTTGTCGATGGATTCTGCGGCCGCTTCGTACCCGAGCTTAACCAGTTCGTCCGCACGCCGCGTTTGATCCCAGCGAATCTGACCGACTTTTGGCGCGATCAGAACATCAGCGTTAGCGCGATCCTGATTAGCGACGACTTTTTCGACTGCGACAAAGACGTGCGCCAGCACCCCCAGCGCTGTTTTCGGGCCCCTAAAGAATCGGGCACCGTCAAAATTCACATCGCTCGCGATAACGTAATCCACGTCGAATCCGCGCACGTGGCTGATCGGCAGACTCGCGACCAAGCCTCCGTCAACCAACCACCGGCCGTCCGGATCGCGAACGGGAACGTAAAACGCCGGAATGCAGGTGCTGGCGCGAATTGCAAACGGCAGGTCGCCTTCATCGCGAAGGACGACCGCCGAGCCCCTGTGCAAATCCATCGCCAGCGCGGCAAACGGAATTTTGAGCTCTTCGAACCGGGTGACCGGCAGGATAGCGCGCAGAAAAGTTTCCATGCGCTGGTTCGATTGCAGCCCAAGACGTGAGAAAGAGGGCCGGCCCATGTGACGCCAGCGAAACCTCTTCGCCAATTCTTCGAGTTGAGGAATTGTCAGCCCCGCGGCATATGCGCCACCTATTAACGCTCCGGCCGACGCTCCCGCAATGGCGTTAATGGGAATATTGTTTTCTTCGAGCGCGCGCAAAACGCCGACATGCGCAATTCCGCGCGCAGCGCCGCCGGAAAGGGCCAAGCCAATCCGCGGGCGACTTGTGACTTCGCTAGGCTTCATAACAGGAGGCAGGCGGCAGACAGCAGGCGGGAGGAATCGAATCCTGCAGTCTGCATCCGGCCGTCTGGCGCCTTCATCTTAGACGGGATTCAATACAACAATTTCGGTTCCCGGCTGCTCACGCAGTTGGTCAATGAACTTGTCGATTTCACCTTCGATCTTTTCTACCATTAGTGCGCGCTCAATTTGCGCGCGCACTTGTTCCAGGGTCGGAACGATCTGGCCGCTGTTTCGCAGACGTCCGTATCTTTGGTTGTAGTGGTCCTGAATTTCTCGATCAGTCACAACCGCAAAGGCGCGAAAACGAAAGTCCAGGTATTGTTCGACCATGACGCGGTCGCGCAGAATCAGGTGCAACTGTTCAGTGGTCAGCCCCACACGCGTCATGCGTCCTTCTAAAGTGGCCCGCGATCCAAACAATCGCGCCAGTTCATTTACCCTGTCGTCAACTTCCTTATCGCGTGCCTCATTCGCTTCCGTCGTGTCGGCGCGGGGCAGCTTGCGCGCTTCCTGCAAAATCAGCAGTTGGTCTTCAACCAGTCGCAGGGCGCGGTTAAGCTGCGCGGAACCTGGCCGCTGAGCAAATGGCGTGTCGGGTTCGAGTGCAAGTTGCCACACGAGATCCGAATAGGTAATGAGATCGGGCGTCGCGCGTGAGCCGTTCGTCACACTGGCGACCATTTTGTCGGGAATGATCTGCGCTTGTGAGGCAGACGGCAGGAGGCAGACGGCAGACAGCAGGAGAACGACGCGGAAAAGAATTGAAAATTGAAAAATGCAAATTGAAAAATGCAAATTGTTCTCGCCCTGCCTCTCGGTCTCGGCTATGCCGCCTGATGTGCGGAAGGCCTCTGGCCTTCCGTTAAGTTCAGCAAGATCTTGGGCTACGCCCAGTTCGGGGCGCAGCCCCAAAATGTCACAGCTTGTCCGGAAGCGCGGAGCGCTTCCGCACATCAAATGGCAAAGCCAAGTGTAAAGAACCTGACGCTTCCCGGTTGGTACCGCTCCTGCGATTGGAGCATTCTGGGCAACATCAAGTTGAGCCCTTCTAATGAAATTTGCAATTTTCAATTTGCAATTTTCAATTTGCATTGCTTTTCTCTTACCCGCTAAAAAGTCTGACTAAACCTGAACTGGAATTGTCCCTTCTGAATCTGGAACACGGTCGTGGTTGGATTAAGCGTGTTCAGATTCTGCGGAATCAAAAACCGCGACGGATTCAAAAGAAATCCGTAATCCACCGCGAGCGCGCCGCCCAGAGGAGTCTTGAACCGGAAACCAAGCCCAACCGTATGACTCCAACGGACGCGCAGGTTTTGCGCGTTCACATCTTCGACGAAATTGCCCGACGGGGTGATCGGCTTCCGGCTGAAAATGTCGCCGATGCTCCGGAACACGTTGCCGCCGTCATAAAACGGCACGATTTGCACGTCGCGCGTCAGCGGTATGCGCGCTTCGAGATTTGCAACGACCTCAGCATTGCCGCCAATTGGAACTGTGAACGGATTGATGCCGATGAGATTGCCTTCACGATCCCGAAACTGTCCCTGCGGCACGATCACCTGGCGCGGCCCGGCTTCTTCGAACGGATATCCACGCAGCGTGGTCGAGCCCCCAGAGAAGAAGCGCTCGCTAATCGGCAGCAATTGATCGAAATCGTCAATCCGGCCGTTGCCATTGCGGTCGCGCACGTCAAACAACTGCGCGAGCCCGACAGTCACATTCGCTGCCAACACCGTTCCTCGCGTCGGGCCGCCAACTTTGTAATACGTCCGGTACGTCGAGAGAAATTTCATGAACGAAGTGTTACCGCCCAGGGCTTTTGCCGCCCAACTGAAGTCCGCCGACAAGAAATGCCCGCGCGTCGCGTCGGTCTGGTTGTAGCGGCACACTTCGCCGGAACGGATGCGCTCGTCCTCGCCGCTCACGACCACCCCGGGCAAACGCCGTTCGCATCGCTCGCGCGTGTCCACGACAAACGAGGTTCCGAAGCGCGACATGCGCACGACTTGATCGGGAAGCAGGATGTCTTTGAGCAGGAGACTCTCAATGTTGCGCAGACGCACGTCCTCGTACGTGTAGCGCAGGAACAGGAGGCTGTGTCGCTGCTGGCTGAGGACGCGCTGCGTCTCAGCCGTGAAGGTCAAACGATCGATTTCGGGCTCGCCGGCACGATTGCCGAGCACGTCGATCGGATTTCCGTCCGCATCCAGCCGCTGCACGATGCCGAACGTGCCGCGATCGATGGTCGAGCGGAAGAACCGTGTAATCGTAGAGTCGCGGAAGTATTGAAGCGACAAAGCGAGCGGCGCGAATTGATCCTTTCGAACGCGAGCGAACCGCGGATCGAGAAACTCGAGACGGACGATCTGCTGCCGCTGGCTGCCGCGCAGGCGAATGGCCGCCGTGCGCAGCTTGTTCATGAAATTGACGTTCGTCAGTTCCATTAAACCAAGTGCGCCGGTGTCGGTGGAATAGCCGCCGCCGTACTCAATCACCCGTGGCTTCGTTTCTTCCACATCGATGACGACGTCGTATTTTTTCTCACCTGTCGGCGTTTCACCTGCGGGCTGTTGGCTAATCAGCACCTGGCGGAACGCGTCGGTGACGTACAGCGCGCGTTCGGCTTCGGTGATGCGATCAGCGCGCAAAGGGTCGCCGGGATGCAGTGGAATCGCGCGAATGATCGCGTCGCGCTTCTTGCGCTGCGTGCCGGCGCTACCGGTCACGCCGTTGACCAGAATGTCGTTGACGATCGCCTTGGCGCCTTCCTTCGTCACGTTGAAGACGACCCGCACCTGTTCGTCGTCGTCCTGCTTGGGCAATTCGTCCACCGCGATGCGGATGTCGGCCTCAATGTAGCCTTCGCGTGCGTACAGGTTCAGTAAGCGGGCCGCATCGCCCCGCACCTGTGAACGCGAGTAAGGCGCCTGCTTCACAATCGTGATCTCTTCATGCAGACGCGTTTGATCGAAAACCGTCGCGCCGCGAACTTCGAATTCCGCAACGCGCGTCAGTGGCCCTTCCTCGACATTGAAGGTGATGATCAGGTCTTCGCCGGTGAGCGAAATACCCTGAAGCACCGTCACCCTCACCCGCCGGTAGCCTACTTCTTTCATGTAGGCTTCGACCGTGCGGCGGTCTTCTTCCAGCAGCGCATTGCTGGTAAAGCCGCGGCCCAACCCGCCGATGAACGGAAGAAAGGAGAGGGCGTTCGCCTTGCGTGACTTCAAGTAATCGGCAATGTCCTCAGGGGAAACTTCGTCGGTTCCAGTGATGCGAATGTCGGCCAGTTTCAGACGGCGGTTTAGCGTGACATCGTAAGTGACAGTGACCGTATGCCCGGTCAGCCCCTCGGGCACAAGGTTGCGACAGGTTTCATTCGATCCGTTGTCCACGGTGTTTGGTCCAGGCGGAGTCACCGTGCACACCGGCGTAATCTCAACAAAGAAGTAGCCGTCTTCCTGCAAACGATTGCGCGCGCGACGCGCGCCTTCCTCAATTACTGAGTAGTCGAGATTGCCTTCGCGCCTCAGCGGCAGCAGCGCACGTTGGGTTTTCTCTTTGAGGTTGTAGTTCTTGAAAGCGATGTTAACTAGCGGCCCGGGCTTGCCTTCGACTCTAACGCTGATCTCGTTCGTCTCAGGATTGCGTTCGACGCGCGGGTCGCTCAGCGTGGGAGACAGAAAATCTTTTGCCAGCAGCGCTTGCCGAATTCGATTCACGTCTTCGCCCAGGATGTCGCGCGTAAACAGCGCGCCGGGTTGAAGCTTCAAAGTCGGACGGACGGCTTCAACATCAAGCTTTGGGTCGATGACAAAGGCCGACATGCGCGCGGGCGCGCCCGGCGTTACCGTGTAGATGACGCGCCGCCGCGTGCCGGTTGAGTCTGTCGGATCAGGTTCTTCAGCATGTTCGACGGTCGCGTCGTAGTAGCCACGATCGCGCAGGTAAGCCTGAATCTCGTCGGCGTTCCGTTCGACGGCCTGCAAAGAAAAGCGCCGCCCGGGCTCAAGCAGATTCAGACGCGCGCGAATTTCATCCGTCGCGATCGGAACACCCGTCGCAGCATCCACGCGGACAGTGACACCGGCAATCACTAGTTGCCTCGTTATGACAAAGCGGACGCGAATGGGACCGTTCGCCCTGCCTGGCTGAACTTCCGTTACCTCGATGCGCCCGTTTGCCACGCGATTGGAAGCAAACAGATCGTGCAGCGACTGTCGCGCGGCGACCGCCGTGTATTCAACGCCGCTTCTAATTTGAACCAGTGAGAGAAACTCAGCCTGAGCAGATGGATCCGCCGGCGTGCCTTCAAGCGCGACTTCGACTGAAGCAACCAGCCGGCGTTCGTAGTCGCCGACTTGAGCGCGGGCCGTGCTCCAAAAGAGGAGGCAGACTGCAGACAGCAGGAGGCAGGAAAGAAAACGGCGCAAAACGCAGACGGCAGACGGCAGACGGCAGGAGAAATACTTCCCGCTTCCTGCCTCCTGCCTCCTGGCGCCTGCTGCCTTGTGTTTCAAAATCTCTTCCTGAACCTGATTTCAAAACTGAAATTGTTGTTGCGGTTGCTCAGATTCCGCTGCGAACCTTGTTCGTACTGCGCGATGAACGACAAACGATTCGAGACGCGATACTCGACGGCCAGGACATGGTTGGGATCCGACGCGAGACTGGTCGAATAAGTCACCGTCACGTCCTTGCTGATGCGTTGTCCCACAGTAAGTCGCGCCGTCGGTGTGGTGCCGGCTCCACTGATTACCGGATTAATTTCCAGCCGGCTCAAGCCAAATAATTTGTTTGTGGCGCGCGATATCGGCGTGTTGATAATCGCATCCGTTAACAAGCTCGCCGCGGTGCCCAAGCCTGACTGGGCCAACACCGAAGTGTTCTGCTCACTCGAAGACAACGAGCCGGTAAGAATTAACGAGACGACGTCGGCCTGCGGCAACGCCGGCTCAGAACCGACTGTGGTGTTCGGATTCGACAGTGGTCCGGTGATGGCGACCCGGACGCGATAGCCGCGAATCACTGATTCGCCCGCAATGTTGAGAACCGGATCGGCGCTAAGTCGTCCCGGAAAATCAACCAAACCGCGCGTTAACTCGTACGGACTGTTACGGAAGTTCAGCGTGCCACTCGTCGCCGTTACGCGGCCTTGAATGACGGGCGCGCCGATCGGGCCATCGAGACGCAGGTTGATGGACGCGACGACGTTGCCGAGGTTGTTGCGCATGACGAGCGCGTTGCGTCCTTCAACCCTGACGCCGCTGAGCACCGCCGTTTCGGCGAACGAGAACTGGCCGCCTTCTTCAATTGTTGTCTCAGGTCGTTGATCGATCAGATCTGCGAGATCGATGTCCTTCGTGTACTCAGTCCGCTTCACGTTCACATAGCCGGTGATGAACTGATTGGTCATGTCCCCGTTCAGAGAAAGATCGGCGGTGACTGTTGAGCGAAAATCTTTCGGATAGTTGAGCGTGACGTTTTCGCCGCGCAGATTCAGGGCGAAACGTCCGCGCGCCGAGCCGGCCAGCAAGGCGCCGCCCGATGCAGTGACTCTGCCGCCACCCAAGGTTCCCGTCAGCCGCTCGATCTGTGCCTGATTCGAATTGAATCTGATCAAGCCCGTCAGGTTCGAAAGAGTGATGGTTTGGTCACCCGAGAAGACTGAGACTGAAGCGCCGGTCACTTCCGCCGTACCCAGAAAGCGTGGATCTTCGTAGCTGCCGGTGATGCGGATGAAGAGCCGGGCGACGCCGGAGGAGAAAACGTCAGGCGAGAGGCCGCTGAACACCCGCAAATTCACATCACCGTTGATGCCCAGGTTTTGACGGCCGCCCGCGCTGGTCGCGACGGTTCCCCCGATCGTCACATTCGTTCCCGGCCCGGTAAAGCGCGTCTCGCGAAACGTCACTTCATTCGGCGCGAAATCGATGACGAGTGGACCGGTCGGCGCGAGCTGAACATCCGCGACGCTCACGGTTAGTTCAGTGAACGTGGCTGAGCCGGTAAGACCGCGCCAGTCAAAGTTGTTGTCCTCGTCTACCAGATTCCCGGCGAGTCTGAGCGTGCCCGTCGCGCGGCCGCTGACGGGAACTTGAGTTTCGGGAAGTAGGATTTTCAAAACCTGAGTCAGATCGGCGCCGGTAATGTTCGACTCAACGACGGCGGGAAGTTTTTCATTCGAGAGATCGACGCGCGCGGTGACTGTTTGCGGTTGTTCGCCAAGCAGTCCCGTCGTGCTGAAAGTTATGTTGAGCTGTTTGTTTTCGGTGACACCGACAAGTTTCAACGCGCCCGCGGGCTTGCCGTCGATAGTCACGTCGGTGCTGTCGGCGTTGAAGTTGATTTGATAAGTCGTGAAGTCGTCGAAGTTGCTTCCCGACGCAGTCGCGCTGAGCTTTGCCGTGCCGCCGAACTTCGGCATGCCCGGCCGGCTCGCGAGCGCCGCCAGCCGCTCGATCTGCACGCGATCGCCGTTGAACTTCACGTCGAAAGCTTTGGTCTTCATGTCGAACGTGCCATTGCCGACGATGTGCCCGGCATCGAAGGCCGCGTCAATGCTC
The DNA here is from genome assembly GCA_052389795.1 of Acidobacteriota bacterium. Classification (GTDB taxonomy): domain Bacteria; phylum Acidobacteriota; class Blastocatellia; order Pyrinomonadales; family Pyrinomonadaceae; genus UBA11740. The sequence continues at coordinate 96,901 of JBQTHO010000001.1, forward strand.
TCGATGTTCACGGTCGAACCGGCGAAGGTCGCGCGCGCGGTCAGGCTTTGAAGTGGCTCGCCGACCAGACGTCCTTTGCCGAAGCGCAGGTCGGCGATGCCGGTCATGTTGTTGGGGATGCCGCTGATTTTTACTGAGCCCGACGCTTCCCCTTCGGTGCTGCCGAATTGTTCACGCGTTCCGCCGGCCATGGGCAAGGCGGCAATCAAATTTGCCGTGCTCATCCGATCGAGCGTCGCGTTGATGGAAATGTTGCTTTCGCCAATGCGCGGAATCACGAGGGCGAACTGCGCGCCGCCCCCGTTGGGCTGAATCACACGGCCGTTGTCCACGCGGGTTTCGATTGCTGTTGAAGCGATGTCAGCGTTTAGCGATCCCAGGTCGCGGCCATTCACGATAAGCGAGCCGAGTTCGGCGTGGCCCGTCACCTGCGGGTCCTTCAACGCGCCGGCCAATGTGCCGTTGAAATTTAGTTTCCCGGCCAGATCGATACCGTATGTGCGAAACTGCTCTTCGACTTCAGGCAGCGCGCCCGATGTAATTAAAAGTCGCTGAATCTCAGACGCATCAGTTGACGCCACATCGACGCTCAGGTTCGAAATCGGTTCTTCGATCGAGAATTGGCCCGACGCGCTCAACCTCGTTGCCGTCGTTTGCAGGTTCGCACGCTGAATCTGGAACACTCCACGGTTCGCGGTGACGGCTACGTCGCCCGAAAGCGGCGCGAGATCTGCTGCCGAAGGCACAGCCTGCAACTGCGCGTTCACATTCCCCGTCGCCGCCGCCAAATCGGTCCCCGTGAAAGTCAGATCGGCGCGGCCGGTGGCGCGACTGGAAACCGGCACCGCGCGTCCCGAAAGAACGGCGATGATCGCGGCGAGATCGAAATTGTTGAAGTCGGTCGAGACTCGCGACGTACCCGTCTTTGTCAGCGCAATCGTTGCGTTGCCGCTCGCGCGTCCGTCCAAGGCTTCGGCGACGAAATCTTTCAGCTCGATCCGATCGCTCGAGGCGACGACGGCGGCGCGCGCCGGGCCAAGTCTCATCTCGCCCAACACTCCGCCACCCAAGCTCAGATCCGCGCTGGCGCGATAACTGCCGGAAGGCTCAAGCGTGAAGGCCGGTCGCGCCAGCTTCACATTCTCGACCTGACCGTTCTCAAGCTTCACCGTTCCCGCGTTGATGTCATTGGTCGTGCCCTGGACGCGCCCGTTACGAACTGCGAGTCGCACGCCGGCAATGTTGATGCTGCCGGTTTGCGCTCCCGATGCGTTGATCGCACCGACTTGCACGTCCTGCACCGTTACGTTGGTGACGTCGCCACGACTGTTGGCGGCGATGTTCTTTGCGGTCAGCCCATCGATCGTCGCGTCCTGCGACTGAATCTTGCCGGCTTTTGCCGTCGCGATAGTCGCAGTTGTGACGCCGTTTTCGGATCTCACGCGGATGTCGTTGGCTTGAATACCTGCGGCGCGTGCGGTTGCGGTAGTGAGCGTGCTGCCGATTAGTTGCGGAGCGGAAGCAGTGAGAACTCCGCCGCGATATTCGGCAACGGCATCGCGCAGAATCAGTCCGGTGATCGTTGTGCCGTAACTCTTCTCAGCCGCCGCGCGCAGTTCACCGACCCAGCGAAAGTCCGCGCCGGTGCCCATCACACCGCCAGTCAACTGCACCCCGTTCAATTGAAAATCGCCGGCGGTCAGAAGCTGCGCGACGGCGCGGCCGTTAAAGTCGTAGCTTTCGCCCTGCCCCGATCCTTTCGCGGTGACGTTCAGCCCTTGCAGACGAATGTTACCGGCGGCAAGCGCGTCGGATTTCACGCCGCCATTGAGCTGATACTTGTCGCCTTCACCATTGATCGTCGCAGTGAAGTTGCCAACGCCGCGCAACGCCGTGCCGGTCGCGAGGACATCAGACAGCTGAGTGAGATCGACCGTCGAAGTAACGTTGAAGTTGTATTTCAGCGCGCGCCAGTCATCCATGACGCCGGTGAGTTTCGCCTCGGCAACTGGCGAGCGGATGTTCAGTTCCTGAATCTCAGCGCGCGTCTGATTCACACGGCCACGCGCGTCGATGTCGATGTTGTTGATGGGCCTGCCATCGTACGCGAACGTTGAGTTCGTCGAGGTCAACGTAACGGTATTCATCCAACTCTCGGCCGGCGCATTTGGATCGTCAGGGTGAATCGTCGCCCGGAGGTTACGCGCTTCGCCCGACAAACTATGGAGCGCGTCGCCGTAGTGAATCAGCGCGTTCTTGATCTCGATGTGGGCGGTTGAGTAGGCAAACAGAATTCGTTGGTTCGGTTCGGGCGGCGGCATCCGCAAGTTGCGGAAGTTGGATTGCCCTTGCGCGTCGAAGTTCACCCACAGCTCCAACCCTTCGATCTGCAAATCCTTCAGGTTGATGTTGCGCTGGAGGTTGAGCGCGTACAGATCCTCGATGCGAACAGTCGCGACCATCCGATCAATCTTGCCGAGCTTCTCTCCGGTTTGGGCGTCGTAAAGTTCGACGCCGAGCATCTCGACGGTTTGCGGTCCGGCAGATACAGAGGTGCGGAACTCTCGAATCTCTGCGCGGACGCCGTACGTCGCCAGCGTGTTCTTAACTTGCGCGGCGATGTACGCATCGACGTAACCGAACCGGTAACTCAACAAGGCAATCAGCATCAGGGCAACGATGCCGGCCGCGGCGACGATTGCGACAATGATCGTGTTGCGGCGATTGATGAACCGGCGACGGCGCCGTCGTGAGGGCGACATCGGCGCGCTACGTTTAGTTTCGGCAGGCTCTTGATCGTTCACAGGCATTAACCGGCAGTCGCGACCACGGCTGAACAGTAACTTAGATTTTACAGGAGAGCCCGAAAAGTAGAAGTCAGATGTCAAAAATCAGATCTCAGATGGCCACTGAGGATCACGTCTGAACTCTGATCTCCGACATCTGACGTCTGTCTTTTCAAACTGAAATCATGGGGAATTCAAGATGTAGCATAGACGTTAGTCCGTGCTCTGCGCCACCAAATCCGTAATTGAGCTCAGCCCCGACTCGTTCGATGGGGGAGAGCCGAGCGGCACGTTACCGACCACTTCCAATTCAAAACCTTCGATCGCGGAAATCTTCGGGGGGTGATTTGTCAGGAGTAGAATCCTCCGCAGACCGAGTTCATGCAGAATTTGCGCGCCGATTCCGTAGTCGCGATTAAGCCCGTAGCCGGTTTCAGCGCTCGCTTCGCGTTTGCTGGCGCCGCGCTGCTGCATCAGCGCGTACGTTCGTAACTGGTGAATCAGATCGAGGCCGTGCTCGCTTTGCCGCAAGTAAAGGACGACGCCCTGGCCGGCTTCCGCAATTTTCTCCAACGCGCGACGAAGCTGGTAGCCCGTGTCGTCGATCGTCGATCCGAACATGTCGCAGGTTACGTTCTCAGTATGGACGCGCACCATTACCGGATCGTCGGTGCGCACGTCACCCATCACCATCGCCAGATGCACGTCGCCGTTGATTGTGTTCTCGAAAGCGATGGCGCGAAACTTTCCGTAAACCGTCGGCAGATCAGTTTCGACGGCGCGTCGCACGAGCACTTCCTTTTGAATTCGATAACGAACCAGATCAGCGACGGTGATGATCTTCAGACCATGCGTGACGGCGAAGTCTTTAAGCTGCGGCAGACGCGCCATCGTGCCGTCTTCGTTCATAATTTCGCAGATGACGCCCGCCGGATAAAGCCCGGCAATGCGCGCGATGTCCACGGCCGCTTCAGTCTGCCCGGGGCGCACAAGCACGCCGCCTTTTTTCGCGCGCAGGGGAAATACATGACCGGGCCGCGCCAGGTCTTGCGGCTTCGTGCGCGAATCGACTGCAGTTAAAATCGTAGTCGCGCGATCGGCTGCCGAGATTCCCGTGGTCACGCCCCGGCGGGCTTCAATTGAAACCGTGAACGCGGTCCCGAGAAATGAAGTGTTGTCAGCCACCTGCGGCAGCAAATGCAGCTCGTCACAGCGATCTTCAGTCAGCGGCAGACAAATCAGGCCGCGCGCGTGCCGCGCCATAAAGTTGATAACTTCGGGGGTGACTTTCTCAGCCGCGCAGACCAGATCGCCTTCATTCTCGCGGTCTTCATCGTCCACGATAATGACCATTCGCCCTTCGCGAATGTCGGCAGCGGCGTCGGGAATGGAAGCAAAAGACATTTGGGATTACTCAAGTCTGAAATCTTGTAATCTGAATTTTTGGCTTGGGAGTATGTTAACGCGCAGGACGGATTTTGGCGACTTACGAGCCCGTTGAACCTGCAACTTCCCGCTCAAACAGCATGCGCTCGACATACTTCGCAATCACGTCGGCCTCGAGATTGACCTCGTCGCCGGGCTTCAACTGCGAAAAGTTCGTCAGTTCGAGCGTCTTGGGGATCACGGCGATTTCGAAATAATCGTCAGTCAGATTCGCGATGGTGAGACTGATGCCTTCGACCGCGACTGAGCCTTTTAAGACAAGATAACGGGCAATTTCTTTCGGATAAGAGAACCGAAACGTCCACGACTCGCCATGGTTTTCCGAAGCCAGGAACTTGCCGCGCGCATCGACGTGACCTTGCACGATATGCCCGCCGAGCCGCGTTGCCGGCGTCACAGCGCGTTCGAGATTGACCGGCGAGCCCGCTTGCAGGTAGCCAAGCGTCGAGCGGAACAGTGTCTCTTTCGAGACGTCAGCGGCGAATGAATTGGGCGTCAGATCGAGCGCCGTCAAACACACCCCATTCACGGAAATCGAATCGCCATCACGCGAACCTTCCGTGACCATCCGCGCTTCAATCACGATGCGCGCGTCTTCACCGCGCCGTTCTATATCGCGCACGCGACCGAGTTCTTCAATGATTCCAGTGAACATAAAACAAGATCCACAGATTACGCAGATTTCACAGATTGAAAAACCAGATAAACCGCAACCAGCGTTCCGCCTTCTGCTCACAGCTCCTGATTGTTTCTGTGTAATCTGTGTAATCTGTGGATGTCAATTTCCCGTTCGCTCTCGCACGATCAACATCATCTTCTGAAACACGTCGTCGATCGACATGCCGCTGGAATCAACAATGATTGCATCTTCAGCCGCCACCAAAGGCGAATCAAGGCGGGTAGTATCGCGGCGATCGCGTTCGGTGATGTCGGCCAGCGTCTGTTCGTAGGTCGCCGCCGGATTATGTTCGCGCTCTTCCGCGAGCCGGCGTTGCGCCCTTTCTTCGATGGCTGCATCAAGGAAGAACTTTACGTCGGCGTTGGGAAAAACAACTGTCCCAATGTCGCGGCCGTTCATCACTGCGCCACGTTCGCCCATCGCACGTTGCCGCATGACCATCGCGCGTCGTACGGCCGGAATTGTTGAGACGATCGAAGAAATGTGGGTGACATCTTCGTCGCGAATCCGATCGGACACGTCGCGCCCGTCGAGCGTGACGCGCAACGAGTCTGGATCCCCGGCGAGGTCGATATCCACGCGTTCCGCCAACGCACCGACCGCGACATCGTCATCCGCGTTCATCGTGGATTCGATGACCGCCAGTGCGACGGCTCGATACATTGAGCCGGTATCGATATAAAGCACACCCAGCGCGCGCGCGAGCATCCGGCCGAGCGTGGACTTGCCCGAACCTGAGGGGCCGTCGATAGCGATGATTAGCGGTCGCGACATTTCAACTCCGCTGACTTATACGACAATCAGCAATCGTTGGCTAGCGACCTCGCGGCTTGGTAGAGTTCTACCCTTGCGTGTCTTTGCGCCTTAGCGCCTTTGCGTGAACCAGCCCGCCGTCAAAGAGGCGATTTCACGCAAAGACGCAAAGTCGCAAAGCATCGCAAAGGCAAGATTGGACACTACTCGCGGCTTTGAGTATTTTGCGGCAAATCAATAGACTTACGCCGGTGACTGTAACCAACATTCAACCGATCCTCGACCGCGCGCTCGCGGGGCAACGACTGACTACCGAAGATTGCACGGTCCTGCTCGAATCGCACGACGTCGCGAAAATCGGCGCGGCGGCCGACGAGATTCGCAAGCGTAAGCATCCCGACAACATCGTCACCTACATCATCGATCGAAACGTTAACTACACGAACGTCTGCAACGTCGTCTGCACCTTTTGCGCGTTCTATCGACGGCCGGGCGCGCCGGACACTTATGTGCGCACGCTCGATGAGATTTGCGAAAAGATTGACGAGACAATTGCGCTGGGCGGCACGGGCGTTCTGATGCAGGGCGGGCTGCATCCCGATTTCGGCATTGAGTGGTATGAAGATCTGCTGCGGCAACTCAGCGCGAAATATCCGGGCTTTCAACTGCACTGCTTTTCGCCGCCTGAGATTCACAACATCCACCTGATTACGGGTCTCGATTACGAAACGATCATGCGGCGGCTGAAGGACGCGGGACTTTACAGTCTGCCCGGTGGTGGCGCAGAGATTCTCGACGACGAAGTTCGGAAACGCGTCGCAACCAAATGCACGACCGACGAATGGCTCGACGTGATGCGAGCTGTCCATCGAGTCGGTTTAAAATCATCGGCGACGATGATGTTTGGCATCGGCGATCGGATCGAGCATCGCGTGCGGCATCTGCAGCAGATTCGTGATCTTCAGGATGAAACCGGCGGCTTCTTCGCGTTTATTCCGTGGACGTTTCAGCGTGAAAACACCGCGCTGGGACGAAAGATTAAGGACGAGCCGACTGGAATCGATTATCTGAAGATGCTCGCCGTTTCAGTGCTGTTTCTCGACAACATCGAAAACTTCCAATCGTCCTGGCTCACACAGGGCCTCCGTCTCGGACAGGTCGCGCTGCGATTCGGCGCTAATGACATGGGCTCGATCATGATCGAAGAGAACGTAGTTTCGGCCGCGGGAGCGCACAATCGCGCGTCAGAAGAGATGCTGCGTTACCTGATCACCGAAGCCGGTTTCACTCCACAGCAGCGAGACATCCTGTATCGTCACGTGTCGCGCGCAGAGCGCGAAGCACGCGAGCGGGCAATCACACCTCAAACGACAAATTCAAGGCAATTGAAAGTAGTGACTGTCTAGGACTCCCAGGCGTCCGTGGTTCAAGTTGTAGACGCGCAGTGTTTTCGTCCCGTCAGGGACGTTTGACAGAGCCCAGCGCTTCAGCGCTGGGATCGGGTCGCCAAAAAGAAACACTGAGCCCACGGAGCGGGCGACAGAATCTTCAACGCTCTGTCACCCGCTCCGCGGGCTCTTATTCAAGAACGGCTGGGTGTCCCTGCGCTAAAGCGCTGGGCTAATAAAAAGTACTCTCAGGCGGATTTTACTTCGCGGATGCGGTGGCGACGACGGGCCCTATCAGCCTCAGCGTCGCGCCCTCCCTCACGGTCGAACTTCTGCCCCTCTTCAGCGACGAACAAAGGCTCCATCTTTGTTGACTTGATTAGCAGGCCTGTTCCTTCAGCCGTGGGGTTCACTTTAGCGGACAGGACTCGCGACACGCGCTTCGGCATCAGCGCCGGAGCAATCGCCGCGGCTGATTCTGCCAGCGCGACGATGTCTCCGCCGCCGCGCCAGTGCTCGCGCACGACGGTGTCGTCAGTGCGACCGATCAATCGCAGCAGCGTCAAAGCGACCAGGAACAGATCGTCGATCTGCCCAAGAAACGGAATCATGTCCGGCAGAAAATCAAAAGGGATAATTGCGTAGATGACCGCCGCGGCGAACAACGCGCGCTCAGTGACCGGCACGCGCTTATCAACCATCAGTCGAGCAGACAGCGCAATCATGTTCGGCAGGAACATGAGCAGGTTCTTCATGCGACTTTTAAGTTTGAGTTTGGACATGATAGTTAGTTGTCAGTTGTCGGTTGTCGGTTGTCGGTTGAAATACGCTTTTCGTTTGACGCTTGTTCGCAGTTTCCTGGGAGTCTAGTCGAGCGACGCATAACGGAGCAAGCTTCCGACCAAACTAACTGTCGTGGTAAATTTGCCCCGCTTTCCAAACAACTGACCACTGACGACGGACAACTGACAACCCGTGTCCATTCTCGACCAAATTCGCCAGCGTGCTGCTTCTAATCCGCAACACATCGTTTTGCCGGAAGGCGAAGATCCGCGGACGTTGATCGCGGCCGGCGCCGCAGTGCGACAACGTCTGGCGCGAATTACCGTGCTGGGATCGGAAGACAAGCTTCGCGACGCGGCGCGACAGTCAGGCGCCGACCTCGGCGGCGTTGAAGTGATCGACCATCAACGCGCGGGCGATCTCGACAAGATGGTGTCGCTGCTGTACGAAGCGCGGCGCGCGAAGGGCATGACGCTCGACGAAGCGCGCAACGCTTTGCGCGATCCACTTTACTACGGAAATCTTATGGTGCGTTCCGGAAGAGCTGACGGTTCAGTCGCGGGCGCCACGAACACCACCTCGCACACCGTGCGCGCAGCGCTGCACTGCATCGGGGTGCGGCCGGGCTTCAAGCTGGTGTCTAGTTTCTTTTTGATGGCCCTGCGCGACGAAAGCGTCGGCCACAACGGCGCGATGATCTACGCGGACTGCGGCGTCGTGATCGAGCCGAGCGCCGCCGAACTCGCGGAGATCGCAATTGCCTCAGCCGATTCATGCCGCGCCTTGATTGGCGCCGAGCCCCGCGTCGCGATGCTTTCGTTTTCAACCAAAGGCAGCGCAAAACACAAACTGATCGACAAAGTTGTCGAAGCCACGCGGACAGTTCGCGCGCGCGCTCCGCAGATCGAGATCGACGGTGAACTGCAAGCCGACGCAGCGCTCGTGCAGGCAATCGGTCAATCGAAAGCGCCGGGGTCGCCGGTCGCGGGTCGCGCCAACGTGCTCATCTTTCCCGACCTACAGGCGGGCAACATCGCGTACAAACTGACTGAGCGTCTGGCTGGAGCGTCAGCTATTGGCCCGATTTTGCAGGGCTTGGACCGTCCTGCGAACGATCTTTCGCGCGGCTGCAAACCGGAAGATATCGTTGACGCCATCGCCATCACTGCCGTTCAAGCGCAGGCGAGAAAATCCGGCAGTTGAGTTTCCGAAGGCAACGTCGCGGCAGCCGCGCACGCATCAAACCCTCGCACACCTTCACCAGCTGAGGAGAACAATTTGCGCCGCACTCTATTTATAATTTTCCCGCTGACGCTGCTGATTTCAGTCGCCGCCAGCTCACCAGCGCAAACTGCGAAGCCATCGCCGACGCCGACTCCCGAAGATAAAGAAGGCCAGGATCCGGTCAAAGTCTTTACCGAAGAAGTTCGCCTCCAGGTAATCGCTACCGACCATGCCGGCAACTACGATGCGGGGCTGGAGATTGACGAAGTGCTGGTGTTGGAAGATGGCCAGCCTCAGCAGATTCGCAGCATTCGCCATCTGCCCACCAACGTGCTCCTGTTACTCGATACCGGCAATCAACTCGGGTTAAAAGATACAAACGCAACGCGAGAAGTCGCGCTGCGCCTGATATCCCGGCTAAAAGATGGCGATCGATTCGCAGTGATGCAGTTTGCGATGCGGCCCGAGCTGTTGCAGCCGTGGACCACGGACAAGACCGCCGTGGCAAGAATTCTGAAAACTAAATTGCTTTCCGGAAAAAGCAGCCGCTTGACCGACGCAGTGGTCGCGGCCGCTGCACAATTCAAAGAGACGCCGCCGGGAACACGCCATCTGGTGCTGATCACCGATGGAGTCGAAGAACCCGGGGGAAAGACGACGCTCGCGAAGGCTTTGCGAGAGCTGAACGCGACGCAGGTTAGCGTCCACGTGATTAGTTACACCCTGCTGGCGCGGCTCGCTCTTGCGGGACAAAATAAAGTCGTTAGAGGCGGCGATGGGAAGCAGCGCGACGCAAATCCCGCCACCAATCCCGTTGCGAATGGCGACCCGACTTTGCCACCCGGCAGCACTCGCACGCCTTCATTTCGAATCGGCACCATCGATCTCGATTTCGCGATGCGCCGGAAACGCAAAGAATACGAACGCGCAACCCACGAGAGTGAGAGGCTTCTGACTGAAATTGCGCAAGAGAGTGGCGGGCGGATTATGCTGCCGGACTCGGTCGAGACGATGCTTAGTCAAGCGGATTCGATCGCCCGCGACATCGGAGCGCACTATGTCATAACCTATCGACCCACACGGCCACTCGCCGAAGCTAAGCCCAACGAGTATCGACAGATTGAGGTTGCCTCGCGCCGAGTGGGCCTCTATCTGCGCAGCCGGCGTGGGTATTTTGTGCCGGCGCAGAAGTAGCAAGACTAATCGTTTTTACCTCCGAAGTGACAGCATGGACCAAGCAAACTGATCAGCTATTTGGTTCGGGTCATCAGCCCCACAATACTCAACCTTCCAACAAATGTTCCGTAATTACAGCAGCAGTGTGATCAGTCAGGGGCCGATTTGGCCAGGGATGGATGGCTACGAAAGGCAAACGAATAATTCCACATTATCATGGTATAGTGTAGTTACCTTTTTGCTAAATACCTCTAGGAGTGCTACTAACTCAAAACAACCCCGCTAGCGCCAACTCCAGCAAAAGGATCTTCTTAATCCCTCGATAAAGCGGTTCGATTTCGCAGTTCTCCGTTAACGCGTGCGCATCCTGGCACGGGCCGGCGCCGGTGGAAATCGAAGAGATGCCCGCGAGCAGAACCGGACTTGAATTGTTCGAGCCTGAGTCCGTGATCGGCGGATCGAATCCCATCACGCGATGCACCGCTTCGGACATGCGCACGAGGTAAGACTCACGATGACCGGGTATGTAAGCCGCCGGTGATCTTGAGATCACATCGGTCTTAACTGTCATCCCCACGCGTGCGGCTTCTTCGTTGAGAATCGTTTGAATCTGCTTCTCGAGATCGGAGAGCACATCGTTGCTCGTCGAGCGCAAATCAACCGTGAACCAAGCGTCCGCAGCCTTCGCGTTAACCACTTCCGCACCGCCGAGCATGCCGATATTCAGATTCGACGAAGGGTTCGTCGGGACTTTCAACTGATAAATGCGTTCAATCGCGCGGACCAGCGGCAGCGTCGCTGAATACGGTGGGGTGCGCGAGCGCGTGTGCCCGCCCGGGCCGATGAAATGATGGCGGTACCAGTTAATGCCGATGCCGGCGTAGGTGAAACCCTCATACCCGCCGTCCAGTGCGATGTAATGATCAACCTTGCCTTTGTTCTCTTGAATGAAAGCGTTCACGCCTTTGAAGGTTGTCTCTTCCTCGACCGTGAAAACAAAGATGAGATCGCCTTTGGTTTTGATCTTCGCTTCATTCAACGCCCGAATCGTGGCCAACAGCGCTTCGATGTTGCGCGTGTCGTCGCCAACTCCCGGGGCGTAGACTTTGCCGTCGCGCACAGTCGCTTTGATTTGCAGGCCCGGCTGAAAGACTGTGTCGAGGTGCGCGTCGAACACGATGCGCGGCCCGCCGCCGGTGCCTTTGCGCACAGCGATCAAGTTGCCCGCTGAGTCGTAGCGCACTTCATCGAGTTGATAACTGCGCAGAATCTTCTCGATGTACTTTGCGCGTGGTTGTTCGTGCCCTGAAGGCGCATTGATTTCGGTAATCGCGATCCATTCCTGCAGAATGCTTTCCTTGTTGCGATCGAGGTAGTCGTTTGCCGCCTTGACGTCCGGCCGGCTCGTCAATGCGGTCACCTGATCGATGTACTCCTGAACGGTTTTGATTTGGGAAAACCCCGCGAACGGTAAAAGTAAGATCAATAGCAGTGAGCGAGTCCAATTATTCATGCAAGTGTTTCTTTCATCGTCGAATATAATCCGAGCTTTGTGATTCTAAACACGAGTAAAGATTCTGTCGCCCCTTCAGGGCTGGAACCTTTGGGGTATCTCTACCCCGGGCTCATGCCCGGGGCTACCTTAAAAGACAGTTGCTGCCTTCTGCCGTCTCAACGACTCGGGGCTCGTTGGGTAGTCGATCCTAGCCCATGACCCCATCTCAACGTCGGAAATCCCGTGAGATTGTGCCTGGTCAGCTCGCCGTCTGGCTGGATCGAGTGATCCTGGCGACGCTTTTTCTGTTCGCGTTCGCCGCGCCAATCTCAATCGCGGCCGCGCAGTTTTCCTGGGCGATGGGAATTCTGTTCTGGCTGTTGCGGCTTGCGGTTTGGCCAAGGCAGAAACTGGACCGAACCCCGCTGGATTATCCCCTGCTCGCGTTCTTTATCCTTACTGGCCTTTCATCGTTTCTTTCTTACGAGCCCTTCGTTTCAATCGGCAAGTTGCGCGGCGCGATGCTGTTTACCATTGCTTTTTTGTTTGCTCAGGAGGTTAGGGCGCCCCGCGCGTTTCGTGCGCTGGTTGTCGTGCTGATTTCAGCGGCAGCGTTTAGCGGACTCTATACCTTCGGGCAATTTGCAATCGGGCGCGGCGTCAAAGTCAGCGGCATGAGCCCGAACAGTCCCTTAAAAACGACGCGCTTCGTCACGCGTGAGAAGAACGATCCCTCTCCAATTCAGAGCGGCGACACAATTGAAGAAATTAATGGCGAGCGCATCTCGAACCCGGAGGAACTTGTGGCGGCGCTCGACCGGTCGCCGGCGGACAAGCCGGCGCAAATCAAAATCTATCGGCTCGAGTGGAATCCCATCCTGCGCCTTCCGCGCGACGGCCTGCTGCCGGGCGTGTCCGCCGAAGAGCGATTGGGAATCGGGCCGTGGAGTCGTGGACGCGACCGGCGCGCGACTGGTTTCTTCAATCACTGGACAACGTACAGCGAGAGCCTGCAATTGCTCGCGTCGCTCGGGCTTGGGCTCTTGATCGCTTTGCCGCGCAAACGAAGCCAGTGGACAGTACTCTTGCTTTTGGCGCTCGCCATAATGTGCGGAGCGCTGCTGCTGACGGTGGTTCGTGCGTCATGGCTCGCCTTCCTTGCTTCCGCGCTTGTGATGGCGCTGATTGGCTTGCGTTGGCGTGCGATTCTCATCGTTGGCGCGTGCGCGCTGCCGCTGATTGTCGCGGGACTTTTCGTGCTGCAACAAAAGAGAAATGTTGGGTTCTTCGATTCAAAAGACGACTCGATCCGCTGGCGACAAACGGTCCAGCGTGAAGGGCTACAACTTTTGAAAAGTAACCCGCGTCATCTGCTCGTCGGCGTGGGAATGGATTCGATCAAAGCGCACTGGCGCGAATGGAAGCTGTTCGACAACGGGCGGCTGCCGATGGGCCACATGCATTCCGATTACCTGCAGATCGCGCTCGAACGGGGCCTGCCGGCGTTAATCGCCTGGCTGGCTTTGATGGCGCTTTACGCGCGGATGCTCTGGCGTTTGCAGCGACAGCTCTCGAAAGAAAGCTGGATCGAACGCGGGGTGGTGCTGGGCGCGCTGGGCGGACTCGTCGGTTTCATGATTAGCGGCCTGGTGCATTACAACTGGGGCGATTCCGAAGTCGTAATGATCTTCTACCTGATCATGGGATTGAGTTTGGTGGTAAATCGAGTTGCTGAAGTTGCGGCTTTGCCGTCTGATGTGCGGAAGGCCTCTAACCTTCCGGGCAAGGTTCAATAATATTTCGGGCTCTGCCCGGGTTGACCGCGGGCAGAGCCCCTTCGGACCTTTGAGACGCGACGGAAGCGCAGAGCGCTTCCGCACATCAGGCGGCAGAGCCGCGATGTATCAAGCCACTTCGCGCGGCACTTCGCTCATCAACGCCAGGATGTTTCCTTCTGAATCTTTGAAGTCCGCGAGCCAAAGATCGTAGGTCGGCATCGGCGCCACCAGATGAGGCTTCACCATGAACTCGACGCCGCGCGCGTTGAAGACTTCGTAAACCTTCTCAATGTCATCGACCTTGTAGTAGATGATCGACGCAGGGTGATCGATCTCGGGCCGGTCGGCCTGGCCCAGCATGATGCGGATGCCGCTGCAGTCGAAGAACGCCATGCCGGGCGGCGCTTGGAACAGAAACCTCATCCCCAGCATGTCGCGGTAAAAAGCAATCGCGCGGTCGAGGTCCTTGACGTTGACAAATATCTGCCCGATTTGCGAAAGGGTCGGGCCAATCGGAATGGGCGCAGCCATACTGTTCCTCGTCTGATCTGAGTGGTCTGGAATTACCCACCCGCTAACGCAGGTGGTTCCGACAAGAGCGGCTTCCGTATAACACGCACGCTGACGTATTATCAACGTTCTTCGCAAAAGAAATCATGAAACGAACGATTCGCGCGGCTACTTTGCTTCTGTCTCTGCTATTGGTGTCCGGCTTCACGGAATGCTACAAGCCGGTGACGAAGACGCAGCTCCCGCCGCACATCAAAACCGTCGCCGTGCCGGCGTTTCAGAACAACGCGCTGCGGTTCAAGATCGAGCATCGTTTCACCGAAGCCGTGATGAAAGAACTGATTCGCCGCGGTCATGGTTTGCGCGTGCAGAGCGAGCGTGAAGGCGCCGATGCGGTGGTTGACGGCGTCGTGAAGAGCTTCAATTTCTCAGGCGTGTTGTTGGACGACAAGGGGCGGGCGCGCATCTTTGAGGTGACGATCGTGGCCGCCGTGACCGTGCGTGACCAGCACCAGAACCGCGTCCTTTACGACAACCAGAACTTCGTGTTTCGCGGCGAGTTTGAATTCGCTAACGACCCGCGAAATTTCTTCAATGAAGAGGACCCGGCCGTCATGCGCATGTCGCGCAGCTTTGCCGAATCAATAGTGTCGATGCTGGTTAATGGATTTGGCGTGAAGCAATAAGTCCGACAAAAAAATGCCCGTACGCAGCCGCCAGGAACTTCTGCAATCACTCAAGCAAGGAAAGATCGAGCCCGTCTACTTTCTTTTTGGGCCTGAATCGTATCTGCGCGATCAGGCGGTGCGCGCCATTGCCGACGAAGCGCTGCGCGAAACTCTGCTGCGCGAGTTCAACGATTCAACCTTCAGTCTAAGAACCGGCGACGCCCGCGGCGCGATTGCCGCCGCTGAACAACTGCCGATGATGTCGCCCCGGCGCGTCGTGCAGGTCAGGGATTTCTCAAAGCTGAACGAAACGACCGAAGAAATCCTGCTGCGTTACATCGACCGGCCAGTCGAAACGACCGTCGTCATCTTCAACACCGATGACTGCGATAAGCGCAAGAAGTTCACGAAGAAGTTGATGAGCGGGGCAGCTTTTGAATTCCCGCCGCTGAACAATGCCGAACTGGCGTTTTGGGCGAGAACACACCTGGCGGAATTGAAAGCCGACGCCGCGCCCGCGGTAGTGAGTCGCATTGTCGAGCTTGTCGGTTCGAACGTGCGAACGTTGGCTAACGAGCTGAACAAGCTCGCCGCCGCGGCGCTGCCTTCAACAAACATTACTTTGGAGCTGGTTGAAGAACTGGTCGGTCGTTCGCGCGAGTTGATGAATTGGGAATTGACTGATCAAATGCTGTCGCGGAACCGGGCACGCGCGGTGCAGACTCTGCAACACCTTCTGGACGACGGTGCGCCGCCGGTGATGCTGATCGGTTTGATTGCCAGCACGTACCGGCGTATGGCTCTGGCTCACGCGCTGCTTTCAAAAGGCGCACCGCCAAAAGAAATCTTTCGCCAGGTGCCGATGCCCCCGTTCAAACAATCGAGCTATCTTCAGATGCTGAACCGCGTTGATGGACGCAGAATCGCGCAGCAAATGGTCCGGATTGCGGAAGCAGATCTCGGGATAAAAACCTCTAAAGCAACGCCACGCATGCAAGTCGAACTACTGGTTAATGAATTAATGACCTAACGTCTCAGGTTCCCTCTCCCTTTTGGGAGAGAGACAGGGTGGGGTTTAGCGAATTGTAACTTCATCTCTCTCCCCCACCCCCTCCCAGGGAGAGGGAGAAAAACCGCCCGTCACACGTCATCCAGCATCACTTCATCGACATAACACCAGCCCCACTCTTCGCCCGGTTGAAACGATTTGATAATCGGATGACTGGCCTGATGAAAGTGTTTCGTCGCGTGCTTGTTGTTTGACGAGTCACAGCAGCCGACGTGACCGCACGTCATGCACAGACGCAGGTGAAGCCACGTGTCTCCAATTTTCCGGCACTCTTCACAGCCATCGCCGCTGGGCGTTACATCTTGAATCTGATCAGTATGGGTGCACTCGCTATCCATGGTCCCCATCATAAGCTGCACCGCATTTTGTTGCACTTCGCCAGTCAAAGGAATCCTGCGTTACGTTTTTAACGCGTGTGGCATTGGCGGCGGCGTGGACATTAAGATTGTCCGCGTGTCGACTTCCGTGCGATTCAGTTTGATTACAATCCGACTCGTCTCGGCGGAGAAACTCAGCACAACTCGCGTCGGTATCGGCGCGGTTTTCAGATAAGAAGCTGACAGCGAATTAAGTAAGTAAAAGCCCGAACTTAATCAAAAGATTAGGTTCGGGCTTTTGATTTTGTGGCGCAAATTGTTAATTTGCGAACCGCAAGTTAGCAACTTGCGCTACTTCTGTCTCAAATAATCGTCCGTCTTATCCAGCCAATCCTGTCGCGGCGGGCTGAAGACATCGACGTCGAGCGTGTCTTCCAAAGCTTCCGCTTTGTGCGGCACGTTTGAAGGAATGTGCAGGACCTCGCCGGCCATTACATCGATAACCTGTGACTCGTCCGCGCCAATCCAGAATCGCAGGCCGCCTTCCAGGATGTATGTGATCTGTTCGTTCTCGTGGAAATGACGCGGGACGACACTGCCCTTTTTCAGATACACGTGCGCCAGCATCATGCGATCGCCGGTGATCAGCCGGCGCGCGAGCGAATCCGAGAGAGCCTCGATCGGCAACTCATTCCAGCGGTGATGTGTGACGGTGCGTTCTTCCATCTTCAACCTCGTTTGGGGTCAGTGAACGAGCGTCTGAAGCTAGCTCAATCGTGAAGCGAAGTAAATGCTGCGCTCGTTTCGAGTAGTGTCACCTTTTCGATGCTTTGGGACTTTGCGTGAAATAGCTTCTTTCGAATCGGTGGCACGCCCAAGGCGCTGAGGCGCTAAGGCGCAAAGAACGCAAAGTAGATCACTGCCCAGCATTTCGGGAACATTTGGGTAACCAAACCGTGTGCATTAACGTCTAAAGCTGCTAGAACAGCCGCTCTCCGCTTATTCAGAACTTGAGGACATCATTATGAGTAAGTTAACCGCCCGTTTGCCGTTAATGGCGGCGTTTCTCGTCATGTTCGCGTCGTTTACTGCCGCGCAGGAGGCGACGCCAGACGCCGCGAAACAGCAGGAAGAGAAGGCCAAGCTTGAAGCCAAAGCCGCTGCTTTGCTGGAACAGATCGTCAGCGAATCGCAGGGGCTGAAGCTCCCGGAGAATCGCATTCGGGTCCAGATCGTCGCGGGCGATTTGCTTTGGGACCGCAGTCCGGCGCGCGCGCGAACATTTTTCACGGATGCGGCTTCGATACTGGCGAACGCCATGGCCCAGCCCGGCGATTCCGATAGGCGCGATTTCGGCATGCTCAACGCACTCAGGCGTGAACTGGTACTCGGCGCCGCGCGCCATGATGCAGAACTCGCTTATCAACTGCTGCGGCAGACGCAACCGCCGGCGGGCACGAATGCCGAGAATCGCCGGCGCGATTTTCAGTTTCCTGATGACAATCTCGAACAGGCGCTGCTGACGGTGATCGCGGCCAGCGATCCGAAAGTCGCGTATCAGAAAGCGGCCGAGTCTTTGGACAAAGGCGAGTATCCGATGTCGTTGAGCCGCGTGCTGTCGCAGCTCCAGGCGAAAGACGAAGAGGCGTTCAAGAAACTTTCCGAAAAGACACTCAACCGTCTGAGTTCTGAAAATCTTTTAACCAGTGGTCAGGCTGTGACCGTGGCCATGAGCCTCTTGCGACCCGGGCCACAAGCCGCCGCGACTGCCCCCAGCCCAGCGACCGTCGCCAATTCACGTGCGAACAACTCGCGCGTGCTCACGGAATCTGCGTTCCAAGGTTTGCTCAATAACGCAGTGACCGCCGCGCTGACCGCGACGCCGCGCACGAATACTGGCGGTGGCAATCAGCCGCGCCGCGGCCAGCGCCGGCAGGGCGTAACGACGGGATCATCGGGTGATGGGCCAGTCACCATTTACATGGAGCCGCCGCGAAACAATCAACAGCAACCTGACGCGGCTCAGGTTCAGCAAAACAACGCGCGTATGTTGCTGCGGAATCTGCAGGGCATGCTGCCGCAAATCGATCAGTACGTGCCTGAGCGCGGCCAGGCGGTTCGTCAGAAGCTTACGGAATTAGGCATGGGCAGCAACTCGACGACGGATTTCGCAAACCAGATGCGCAACGTGATGCAGCAAGGCGACAGCGAGAGCCTGGCGGCGGCCGCAAGCACCGCGCCTGCGCCGATTCAGTCGCGTCTGTATCAGGAAGCGGCGACCCGCGCCGTCGATGAAGGGAACACTGAACGCGCGCTGCAGTTGGCCAACGATCACCTTGACGAAGCAGGACGTGCGTCAGTCATGCAGGCGATCGACTTCAAGAAGATGACGACAAATGCCTCTGCTGAGAAGCTGAACGAGATTCGTCAGAAGCTGGCGGCCCTGCCGTCAGATTCAGATCGGGTGAAGTACCTGGGCGATCTGGTGGCCGCGACGCAGAAAGACAATCCAAAGCTGGCGCTGCGCTTTGCTGAGGACGCGCGCACAATTGTGACTAAGCGCGCATCCGACTATCGCGATTTTGAAGACCAGGTTCGCGTGGCGGAACTGTTTGCGCCGCTTGACGCGAAAAAGAGCTTTGAAGTTTTGGAGCCTGGCATCGCGCAGCTCAACGAACTGCTTACAGCGGCGCAGGTCTTGAACGGATTCGAAGTGCAAGTGTTTCGCGACGGCGAAATGCCGCTTCAGGGCGGCAGCCAGCTGGGCCGCGTCGTGGCCCGATTCGGTCAGCAACTGGCATCGCTCGCGAAGATCGATTTTGAGCGAGCGCAAGCGACCGCCGATCGATTCCAATTCGCTGAGCCGCGGCTGATGTCGAAGCTATCGATCGTGCAGGGAGCATTCGGCGTGCGTCAGACAGCGCCTGAGAATTCCCGGCGATTCGATAACTTTCGATTCATGACGCGCTAGTCGCGATCGACCAGTAGGGAATCAACCACCGAGGGAGGCAGAAACCCGACCGTAAGGGAGGGTGCAGCCCACCGGTTAGCACCCTCCCTTACGGTCGGGTTTCCGCTTTCGAATGCGAGGTGAACACGCGTGTTCCTTTTTCGCGCCGGCTTTTTGGAAACATCGAGAACCGCAGCCATTCACAATTCGTTATCCTTTCAGGCTGTCATGGTCTGTTTATTGCCTTAATCAACCTGAATGACACACGCCACTAAATCTCTGGGAACTCGTCTTTTGACGAAAGCGCTAACCGCGGCGCTGTTGGTTATGGTCTGCTCTACCACGATTGTCGCGCAGAGCAACAAAACGAAATCCCAGACGAACGTGAAACGTCCGCCGGCGTCTTCCGAGCTGGAAGAACTCAGAAAGCAATACATCGAGACAACGAAGGAATACAAAGCGAGCCTGGAAAAGCTAATCGACTTGTACACAGCCAGCGTAGAGAAGGCAGAAGTCCGCCGCGATAAGTCTAAGGACCTTTTCAAAGAAGGCCTGATTTCCAGGACTCAGTTTGAAGAAAGCGAACAGGCGCTGGCCGACGAGCAGCTCAAAATCGCCGGCGTTCAGAATCAGATGAAAGGCGCCGAGACTCAGATCTCGCAAACGCTGCTGGAAATGGAAGGCGAAAAGGAAATTGCCAGGCTGCGTCTGAAGCCAAAAGGCGGATTGATTCAGACGACGTCATTCATTCGCTACACCGGCGCCGGTAGTTGGGCCATCTCGCAAGCCGGTAAGCTCGAGATGTTCTTTCAACAGACTTTCAAACGCCCCTTGCCGATTGCTGTTTTCGGGCAGGGCGCGATTCATAATCGGTGGAGTTTGGATCACCGGAACGCGATGGATGTTTCGCTGCATCCGGACGGAGCTGAAGGTCAGGCGCTGATCGATTTCATGCGCCGCAATGGAATCCCCTTTTCGGCATTTCGTGGTGCGATTCCCGGCGTGGCTACGGGGCCGCATATTCACATTGGCCGGCCATCACATCGGTACTGAAGGCGCGAACGACCGTCCCATTAACAAACCCTGCGCGCGAGGCTCGCTGCGCACGCAGTTTCTCAGCCGCAATTTTCAACACTTCCCGCACCTGCTGATCCCAATATTGCCAATTGTGATTGCCGGGCAGTTGCCGGTACTCGTGCGCAATTTTCTTCTCATGCAGGAGCGCCGCGTATCGTGCGTTATCGTTGGCGAGCACATCTTCGGTTCCGCAGTCGAGATAAAAGAAGGGAAGGGCAGATATCCGCGCGGCTGACGCGCTACGCGCGAGTTGGTGGATGTCATTTGCCTTCCGCGTGTCTGAACCCATCGGCCCGAAGACGCTGAACACAGAATCGCGGATCGGCTTAAAGTCCTTCAATTCTTCTTCAGTCCACGAGGCGGGACGCAACGCGCCACTCATCGATCCGGCAAACGCGAACGTCGCCGGGTACTTCAAACCAAACTTCAGCGCGCCGTATCCACCCATCGACAAACCGGCCACGCCACGGCCATAGCGACTTTCGATTGTGCGATAACGCTTCTGCACGTCGGGAATCAGTTCCCTGATAAAGTAACTCTCGTATCTCTCGCTCGACCCAGTCGCACTATCCGTGTACCAGCCATCGTTTCCTTCCGGCATGACTATGATAATTCGATACTTCGAAGCGTAATCCGCGACATTCGAACGGGTCAGCCAGTCTGAGTAATGGCCGGTTAATCCGTGGAGCAGATAAAGAACCGGATAGCGAGTAACCCGCGAGGCGCGGTAGTCCACCGGCAACACAACGTTGTAGGGAAGGGTCTTGCCGATCAGCGTGCTGTGAAACTGAACCGTCTCAACGGTGGGGCGCGCGCCTCGCTGCGCTGAAGTGAGTTCGGGCGCGGAAACTAACCAAGCGAAGGCGATCGAAACGACGACAACGACCAGCGCTCGTCTTGTTGTGCAGGACTCTGGACGCATGATTCGATTTTGGCGGCGCATGTTACTACGAACTGCCGCTGGAAAGGAGTTTTCAATTTGCGGACATTGGGTAGCCTGTAGTTCCCCCTCTGTGCCTCAGTGCGCACTCTGTGCCTCTGTAGTGAAGATGTCTAGACAAAAACTCACCAACAGAGACACGGAGCACTTCACCGAGACACAGAGCGAAGCGTTAGGGCAAGTATCAAAGAACTTCTCGCCTGGCCACGTCCCCCAAACCGACTTATAGTTGCAGTCGTTTCAGACATCAATTCCTGAAAGGCGAAGAGTTATGCTTCGTAAACTGACTGCGACCTCAGCCACGTGGGCCATGCTGCCTTTGCGACTCGCTTTGGGAGTCATCTTTATCGCGCACGGCGCGCAAAAAGTGTTCGGCACTTGGGAGGGGCCGGGGATCCGGGCGTTCATGAATTTTCCGGCGCCTTATCCATTTATGCGACCGGCATGGCTTTGGATGGGCGCGGCGGCAATCGCTGAACTGGTCGGCGGAATTCTGGTTCTGCTTGGCTTGTTCACGCGCGTTGGAGCTTTTCTGATCTTCTGCGTCATGCTCACCGCGATGCTCGCGGTGCACTGGAAGAACGGCTTTTTCATGTCAAATATGGGCGTCGAGTACATCGTGGCGCTG
Source organism: Acidobacteriota bacterium (assembly GCA_052389795.1). Lineage (GTDB taxonomy): Bacteria > Acidobacteriota > Blastocatellia > Pyrinomonadales > Pyrinomonadaceae > UBA11740. Next base: position 118,568 of record JBQTHO010000001.1, read on the forward strand.
CTCGGGATGGCTTTGGCGCTGCTCATTGCCGGCGGTGGTCAGGCGTCCGCCGATCGAATGATCAGTCGCCGGTGAAAAACAAAAGTCCGAGTTTCGAGTTCCGAGTTTCGAGTTTCGAGTTAAAATGGTCTCGCGGCCTCAACATTGATGTCTACGTCTCCTCCTAACCCGAAACCCGAAACTCGAAACTCGGAACTTTCTTCTCCCAACTCGAAACTCGAAACTCAAAACTCGAAACTATTTGTCAACCGCTCACCGCTCCTCGTAATCTTCATCACCGTTTTTATCGACCTGGTCGGGTTCGGGATCGTCATTCCCGTGCTGCCTTACTACGCCGAAGGCACGCGATTCGGTGCGACGCCGCGCGGAGTCGGCCTGCTGTTCGCCTCCTACTCGGTGATGCAATTGATCTTCTCACCGGTGTTGGGACGCCTGTCAGACAAGTACGGGCGACGGCCGGTCCTTCTAATCAGCCTGTTGGGAACGAGTCTCGGTTTCTTCGTCATGGGATTTGCGACGACGCTGTGGATGCTGTTTCTCGGGAGAATCATCGACGGCATTTCCGGCGGAAATATTTCAACCGCACAAGCCTACATCGCCGACGTTACGACGCCCGAGAACCGCGCGAAGGGGATGGGATTAATCGGCGCGGCTTTCGGTCTCGGGTTCGTGTTTGGTCCGGCCATCGGCGGCATCATGAGCCGCTGGGGTGTACATGTGCCGTTTATGTTCGCCGGCGCACTCGCTTTTGCTAACGCCGTGCTTCTCTATTTCACTCTGCCGGAAACCGTGACGCCCGATCATCCCGCACGCGTTTCCGCCGCCACCGGTCGCAGTTGGACTCAAGTAATCAACGCCTTCAAGAATCCGCGCCTCAGTCTGGTGCTGACGATCTACTTTTTGTCGATTGTCGCGTTTTCAATTCTGACCGCGGTGTTCACGCTGTTCATGGTCTTCCGACTTGGTTACGATGCATTTCACAGCGGCTGGATTTTCGCGTTCGTGGGAATCATCTCGGCGTTCATTCAGGGCGCGTTGATCGGAAAACTGGTGAAGCGCTTTGGCGAGGCGAAGCTGGTGGTGGTGGGCACGCTCATGTTCACGGGAAGCCTCTTCGCCATTCCCTTCATTGGCCCGGCGATGGGGCTGCTTGGAATTCTGATCACGGGAGCGATCAATTCCGTCGGAAACGCACTGAACGCGCCGTCGCTTGCGAGCCTCGCGTCGAAATGTGCCGGCGCAGCCGAACAGGGCGTGGTGCTGGGAGTAACTCAATCCGTTGCCAGCCTCGCTCGTGCGGTCGGCCCCTCAATCGCAGCGTTTCTAATTTACAGCACCGTCGCCTATGTCGGCGTCGATCGGCTGCCGCATCACATGAGCGACTCATCAATTCTGCGCACGTTCTGGACCGCGGCCGCGATTCAGTTTGGGGCGTTTTTGGTCGCGGTCTATTTTGTGCGAGTTCACAGCCGAGAATTCGAGGCGAGCGAAGCTGCCGAAGCGGCCTAAGATTTAGTCCGCAGATTTCGTAGATTACACAGATAAGAACTCAAGAGACAAGATCCACAAAAAGGCACAAGAAGCACGAGAAAAGCAGACTCACGAAAAGCCCCATTTCTTTAGGGTTTGTGCCTGATTTCTGTTCAGTGTAATCTGCAAAATCTGCGGATTAAGTCTTGAGGAATTCACGCAGCTCAACCTCATCAGGTAAAGCCGCACGCCCGCCCAACGCGCGACACTTCAAAGCAGCTACAGCGTTTCCGACCTTCAAACATGATTCGACGTCATCACCGAGCAGCATTCCGTAAATGAACCCGGCGTGAAAAGCATCGCCGGCGCCGGTGGTGTCACGACAGATGCCGGGAACCGCGAACGCGGGTGATTCGATGAATTGGCCTTCGCAGTAAACGATGACGCCGCGCGCGCCAAGCGTCGCGCCGGCTATGGCGCAGCCGTAGCGCGATTTGATTTCAGTCAACGATTCGCGCAAGTCGCTGTTGCCCGTCAGTCGATACGGAAATTCGGAAGACGCAATCAGGACATCAATCAGTGGAAGCAATTCCGGAAGATCTTCGTAGAAGTTGTCGATGTCGGCGGTAACAACCGCGCTCGCGTTGTGAGCTGCACGCGCCATGGCTACACATGCCGGCGGATCGTGGGCATCAATGTGCAGCACGCGGCCACGTGCTGCTAAATCGTTCGGCACTTCATCGGCTCGGTAAGACAGGCGTTCGTCGCGGTCCCAAATGATTGTGCGCTCACCAGAACGTTCGTCGATCATGATGAAGGCGATCTGATTCGTTGCACCGTCAATCGTTTCGGCGTGATCGACGTTAACGCCTTCTGAAACCAGGGACTCGCGGCCAAACCTTCCCGCGTCATCCGAACCAAACCTGCCGGCATACGCCGTCTTCATCCCAAGCCGCTGCAACGCCACCATCGCCGTCGCCGTCTGCCCGCCCGCAGACTTTTTGTGTTCCGTCAGTCTGGTTTTGGTGTCGAACTGCGGATACTCCGGGACAACGATCAAATGATCGACGGCATTCAGGCCGAAGCCGACGGCATCAAACTCTCTTTTGGGCGGAATGGTCAATGGCAGGCGCATATTGTCAAGCGACATCATCTCATGGCTGGGAAGGGCGGCTTGCCCCGCCCGGACTGAATGAATCAACGTCGCGGGGGCAAGCCCGCCTTCCTGACCCTGAGGTTTTCCCAGCTGAACTTTACAAAGCTAAAATGGAGTGACTTCAATTCACAAAGGCAAAATGACTCTCGACGAAAAGCTCAAAGAAATTCCCCGGTCGCCGGGCGTCTATCTGTACAAAGACGCCGCCGGAAAAGTGATCTATATCGGCAAGGCCAAGAACCTGCGCAATCGGGTGCGCTCTTATTTTCAGGCCGGTCGCCGCGGCGAATTTAGCTATGGCATCAAGACTGAAGAGCTCGTCTACCAGATCGCCGACGTCGAAGTCATCGTGACGGACAACGAAGTCGAAGCTTTCATCCTGGAAGCTTCGCTCGTCAAAAAGCACCAGCCGTATTTCAACTATAAGCTGAAAGACGACAAGTCTTATCCGCACTTGAAGCTCACCGTCAACGAGCCGTTTCCCAAGTGCGTGATCACGCGGCGGATTCAAAACGACGGCGCACTTTACTTCGGACCGTTTCTGCCGGCGTCGATGGCGCGCCGGACAATCGATCTGATCAATCGGACGTTTCAACTGCGCACGTGCGACATCGAGATTGACGGCAAAGCTCCGCGTCCGTGTCTCGAGTATCACATCAAACGATGTCTGGGGCCGTGCGTGAAAGGCTTGTGCACGCCGGAAGAGTATCAGGAAGCCGTGCGTGACGTGCGCATGCTGCTTGAAGGCCGCAACACGGAACTGGCGGACAAACTTGAAGCGCGCATGATGCATGCGTCCGAAGCGATGCGCTATGAAATCGCCGCCAAATATCGCGATCTGCGGAAGACGGTCATCAAGCTTTCCGAGCAACAGAAAATGGCGACGACTTCGGAAAGCGACATAGACATCTTTGGCTATTATCGCGAAGGCAAGCGGCTCGCGCTGCAACTGTTCACTATGCGCGAGGGTGACATCGTCGGTCGCCGTGAATTTTTCTGGGAAGACTTGCCGGAAGAAGATTTCAATCCGGCTGAGTTTCTCAGCGAAGTTTTGTCGCAGTATTACAGCGCCGCTGACCGCGGGCCCAGTATTCCCGCCGCAGACCTGCAAACACATGACGTGAGCCTTTCGTTGCTACCGCGCGAGATTCACGCTCCCGTCAATTTCGAAGATCGCGAACTGCTCGAGCGCGCACTCTCTGAACGCAAAGGCCGGCGCGTTCACATTCTCGCGCCGCAGCGCGGCGAAAAGCGCGACATGATTGATTTGGTCGAAAAGAACGCCAAGCTCGCCTTCGAACAGCGCTTCCGCGTGCTCAAGCCGGACATGAAGCGTGTCCTCGAAGAAATGCAGGAGACGCTCGAGCTGCCGAGATTCCCCGCCCGAATAGAATCATTCGATGTGTCGCACATTCAGGGTTCGGAGAATGTCGCGGGCATGGTGGTCAGTGAAAACGGCAAAATGAACCGCAGCGAATATCGGAAGTTTAAAATTCGTGGGAAGCAAGGCGCAGACGACTTCGCTTCATTGCACGAAGCCGTGTTGCGTCGTTATCGACGTGTGCGCGACGAACAGAAGCCGCTTCCCGATCTAATCATGATCGACGGCGGCAAGGCGCAATTGAACGCGGCGGCCACGGCGATGCGTGAATTGGATCTGGAAGCCGTGCCGATGATAGGCGTCGTCAAGCCGCCGCTTTATCACAATCAAGTCGCTTATCTACTCGTAAAAGGACGTGAAGATCAGCCGGTATATCTGGATTCTTATTCGCCGGTGCTGCGTTTGATTCAGATGATTCGCGACGAGACGCATCGCTACGCGGTCACTTATCACCGCAAACGCCGCGAGCTGCGCGACTTCACTTCTGAGTTGTCGGCAATTCCGGGCGTGGGCGACAAGCGAAAAACGCGTCTGCTTCGCCACTTCGGATCGATTCACCGCATCTCAGAAGCGAGTGTTGAAGAACTCGCCCCGTTTGTCGGCCACAAGACTGCAACGGAAATCGCCGAACACTTCGCCCGGCAAAAGGCGCTGGCGGAAAACGCGGGCGCAGCGCAAGGCGATGTAACGGAGACGAATTATGTGCATTGAAGACGATTGTCCGGAAGATATTGCGAGTCGACGGTCGTTTTTGACGGGCGCGACGGCGACGCTTGCTAGTTTCGCGTTGCTAAACGTAGCGGACACAAACGCGCAAACTCAGAACGCGCCGACGCGCGTACTGGATGACCCTTCGATTCAACATGGCCGTATCGTCTTCAAACACAACGGCGTCGAAAGTATCGATGGCTATCTCGCGCGACCGAAAGCCGACGGTGTTTACCCGGCGGTGCTGGTGATCGCAGGTAACCGCATCACCGAAGAATACATTCCGAACACGTGTGCGGCGCTGGCGGTCGCGGGGTTTGTCGGCCTCGCTCCGAACATCTTTCATGTTTTGCCTGACACGGCCAGGACGCTCGCGGAAATGCGGGCTGCTGGCGCTAATCACACTGACACTGACGTCCTCCAGGATCTCGATATCGCCGCCGATTATTTGCGGCAGCAATCGTTCGTCAAGACTGACACGATGGGTGTGCTTGGGTTTTGTTACGGCGGAAAAATCGCGATGCTTTATGGTGCACGCTCACGCCAAATTGATGCCGTCGTTCCGTTCCATCCAGGCGTGACAAAGGCCAGCGAAGTGAAGCGGCTAAAAGTTCCAGTGCAGATTCATCACGGCACAAGCGACGTGGCCGTCGCATTGGCTGAGAGTCAGCGGCTCGTGAAAGAGCTGAAAGGCCAACGGACGCCGGTCGAGCTGTTTACGTATGAAGGAGCGGGTCACGGTTTTCTCGCTTACACGCGACCGACGTATAACGCCGAGGCGGCGAAACTGGCTTGGCGGCGCGCGGTGACTTTTCTGCACAAGTATCTCGGGTCCTAAATCGTTCATGAAGAGCGGAGCACGTTCCGAGCGCGGACGACTAAGGAGAATTGAAATGCTACGTACTCTCACTTTCATATTTGCGGTTTTCGCCTTTGCGTGAGTTGCTGCTTGCAAAGCAGGTTCACGGAAAGACGCAAGAACGCCAAGAAAAATTAGAAACCTCACCGACTTAAACATTCAGCTTTCTTTCTTCGGCCGTTCGTTCGCTTTCAAAACTCGTTTGCGCAGGCGGATGGATTTGGGCGTTACTTCAACCAATTCGTCATTGGCAATAAACTCTAACGCTTCTTCCAAAGATAAGTCCTTCACCGGCACCAGTCGCATGGCTTCGTCCGAACCTGAAGCTCGCATGTTGGTCAGTTTCTTTTCCTTGATGGCATTGACATCCAAATCGACGGCGCGCGCGTTCTCGCCCACGATCATGCCTTCGTAGACTTTGGTGTTGGGCCGGATGAAGAGAACCCCGCGCTCCTGTAAGTTGTAGAGCGCGTACGTGGTCGATGCGCCCATGCGATCCGCGACCAGCGAACCGCTGCCGCGTCCTTTCATCTCACCCATCCATTTGTCGAAACGCAGGAAGAGCGTATTGAGTAAGCCGGTGCCTTTAGTTTCCGTCAGGAACTCGCCGCGAAAACCGATCAAACCGCGCGACGGTGCTTCGAATTCGATGCGTACGCGGCCGGTGCCGTGGTTCACCATCTTCGTCATCTGGCCTTTGCGCCGGCCCATCGCTTCGGTCACGACGCCGATAAACTCTTCCGGGCAATCGATGACGACCAACTCGACGGGTTCGTGCAGTTCGCCGTTGACCCGGCGGGTAATGACCTCGGGTTTGGACACCTGAAGTTCGTAACCTTCGCGCCGCATCATCTCAATCAGAATGGCTAGTTGCAGCTCGCCACGGCCCGAAACCTTGAATTGATCGGGTGAATCCGTTTCTTCGACGCGAATCGCGACGTTCCCCAGCAGTTCGCGTTCGAGGCGTTCGTTGATTTGACGCGAAGTGACGAACTGACCTTCGGTACCGGCAAACGGCGAGTTGTTAACGGTGAAGATCATCGCGATGGTGGGCTCGTCCACGGCGATCGCCGGCAGAGGCTTTGGGTTGTCGGGATCGGTGATCGTCTCGCCGATGTTGATGTCTTCGAGACCGGCCATCGCGACAATTTCGCCCACGCCGGCAGTGTCTGCCTGGACGCGCTTCAGACCTTCGAAAACGTAAAGCTCCTTCACTCTGGTTTTCTTGACCGCGCCTTCGTGCCCGGCGATCACTACTTCCTGATTGCGCGCGATCTCGCCGGAAAAGATCCTGCCGATCGCCAATCGCCCGACGTATTCGCTGTAGTCCACATTTGCGACCAGCAACTGCAACGAGTCATTGCGCAGCGCCTGCGGCGCCGGAATAGTTTCAATGATCTGGTCGAACAGCGGTTTGAGGTTTGTCGAGGTATCGTCAAGTTTCGTTTTCGCCACGCCGTCGCGTGAAATCGCATAAAGAATGGGAAACTCAATTTGCTCGTCGGTCGCATCAAGATCCAGAAACAACTCGTAAATCTCGTTCACGACTTCTTCAGGCCGGGCGTCGTGCCGGTCAATCTTGTTAACGACCGCGATCGCCGGCAGTCTTGCTTCCAAAGCCTTGCGCAGCACAAAGCGCGTCTGCGGCAAGCAGCCTTCGGCCGCGTCAACCAGCAGCATCACGCCATCGACCATTTTCAGAACGCGTTCGACTTCGCCGCCGAAATCCGCGTGCCCCGGCGTATCGACAATATTGATTTTGTAGTCGCCGTAACGCACCGAAGTGTTCTTGGCCATGATGGTAATGCCGCGTTCGCGCTCGAGATCCATCGAGTCCATGACCCGATCGACGATGGTTTCGTTGTCACGATAGGTCCCGGCCTGCTTGAGCATGGCATCGACTAAAGTTGTCTTGCCGTGATCGACGTGGGCGATAATTGCGATGTTGCGAATCTTGTTTGTATCCATTGCGGCGTCCCGATAGTGAGGAAAACTCACCTGAAGGCAAACGATAAGGATAGAGGGGTGGGCGGCAAAGCACAAACGGGAGCGCGAAAGAAAGTACCCCTTTTCAGTTTTCCTCTGCGAATTCTCGACGTCCTCTGCGCCGCGGCGGTGAAAAGCACTCTGAGAAACTCACCGCACAGACGCCGAGCACGCAGTGAACGCGCAGAGAATTTCGAATTAGGACACTGCCCGCGAAAGGATCAGTCCAAAAAAAAGAAGCGGACCAAAGCCCGCCTCTGAAGTGTTCGATCTCAGAGTTGAAATCTAAAATTCAAGAGCTACTTATGCGGCATTGCCTGCGTTGCCGGCATGCCTCTCATTGGCACAGGCAGCTTGCCATCAGCGTTGCGAGTCAAGGCGATGAAGTCGCGATCGAAACGAATTGAATCGAACATCGCATCGACGCGTGCTTCCATCATCTCTTTCGCGCGTACCGCCCGGTAACGCTCATACACATAGAAGTGACGGCGCAGCAATTGAAGCGCTTTCTCCTTCTGCCCGTTCTGCGCGTAAATTGCCGCCAGGTTATACGACGCCGGCAGCAGATTGATGTTCTCGCGCGCAATCTTCAGTGCTTCATCTTTCTTGCCGTTCGCCGCCATGAAGACCGCCGCAAACACGATGTTGTAGGGATCCTTCGGATCGAGCGCCAGCGCCTGCTGCGTGTACTCGTTGCCCTTCGCTGGATCGCCTTCCGAATTCCAGAAGACCGCGAGGTTTCGATAAGCCAGCGCCAGCGGATATTCCGCGACGGCCTGTTCCATGAATGTGAGACCCTTCTTAAACTCGCCGTCATGGATCGTCATCTTGCCGAGTCCGTGCAACGCGACCGAACGCGAAAGCGGATCGGCCGGCATTTCAAGAATTTGGTTGAAGACTTTCCGGGCCTTGTCCCAGTCGCCGATGTTATGCCGGTAGTTCTCACCAAGATACCGCAGCGGCGTCGGATCGGCCGGATCCATGCGATGCGCTTGCCTGTAGAGACGATCAGCCAATTCGTATTGACCGCGATGTTCGGCCGTCAGGCCGCGCCTCATCACGCGCTCGATCGCGGCGCTTTGACGCGGTTCGAACACCGGTGACGGCGGGATGCTGGCGACATCCGTGACGCCGAGCTTCTTCAATTCCTTCACCGCATCTTTCGCCTTCTTTGGAAACAGGCACTTCTGTTCGAGCACTGCCTTATACATCGCGATCGCGCCGTCTTTGTCGCCGGCCGTGGCTTTTCCGGCAGCCTCTTTCATCTGCGCAATGATGCTGTTCTCGCGCTCTTTCATTTCACCACCGACCAGCTTTTCGACGTCAGCGACTTTCAATTTGCCGCCTGTGTTCTCAACTTTGCCGACGAGTGTGCCGTCGGGCCTGGCCAATGCTGCGACCGGCAACTGGGATTGACCGATGAGTGTGTCGGCGTGCGGTGTGGTGACGCCATCGCTAACTTCCATCGACACGCACTGCGAGGCGTAAAGCGAAAGAAGGCGCGACTGGCGAAGGCTCGAATTTTTTAATTCGTTTTCAGAGGCGGGAAACCAATACAGGATCAGGCCTGCGGCTGACGGGTCGGTCGCTTTGCGAATTTTCCACGGCACAACATAAACCGGCGCCGAAGGGCCGCTTGAGCTGCCACTGACGCCGCCGCCGCCGCCGCCGCCACCGCCGCCACACGTGGCGAACGTTGGTTGGACAAAGAACATTGCGAGCAGCGCCACAGCGACTGCGCGGGCGAGTTGTGCTTTCATGTGAACTACCTCCGAAGGTTTGAGTCCGAGTGTCTACTAGAAGAAACAGCCACAGATAAACACAAATTCTCACAGACAAGAAAACCAAAACTCTGATCTGTGTGGATCTGTGTTCATCCGTGGCTCGTGTTATCTGCCGGCTGAGACGTGCGAAGCAGCCGTCTAGTTGCTCATTGAAACCAAAATGGCTACGGGCCGGCGAGATTATATCCCTACCGGCCCGTTGATTCTATGTCGACCGCTTTAGAGTCAGTTTGCGCAGCCGTACATCTTCCATGCGGTGGCCTGTTGCTCAACCGCCTGTTTGCAAGCCGCTGCCAACGATCCCTTTGTGTCTGGATTGTCGGCCAGTTTCTTCCACTGGTCGCGCATCTGTTTGCCGGCGTTCTCGTACTGTGCACGCACCATCTCAGGGACTTTGCCGGCGCAGGAATCATACTTCTTGAGGAAATCATCGCATTCCGGCACGCCGACGCTGGCGCCGCTCGTTGAAGCGGTAGTAGTCGCCGGCGTCGTCGCCGTCGCAGGTTTATCAGTCGTGCTGCCAGTGGAGTTCGTATTGCTGCTGTTCGTTGTCTCGGTCGTGGAACAGGCCATCAACGCCAGGCCGCAGACGAGAGACAACACTAAGATTGTCGTTCTTCGCATCAATTGCTCCTTTTTGGATTAAGCCACGAGGCCCAAAAGCTGGGAAATCATACTCGCAGACGCCAAAATTTGATAGTTTTGCATCGCGTGAAGGCCGATGCAGTTTGAGCGGGCCGTTCAGAGTTCAGCCTTCAGGCTGCGGTTTTCCATTTGCTAAAGGAAACAAAGATTCAATGTATAACGAGGACGATTCGAAACCCGCAACGAGAGTTGCGCCTTTAACCCGCTCGCTACTGCTCGCGGTTCTGTAATGGCGTGATCTGCGGGTAGAGATTTCTTACGAGAGCATCTTTTCGACCACGCCATAGCTGGCTTGCAGGGCTTCCGCGAGTTTCTCAGGTTGGCTGCCGCCGCCTTCGGCCATGTCGGCTTTGCCTCCCCCTTTGCCGCCGATGATCGCCGCGAGTTCCTTGATGACCTGCCCTGCCGGAACCTTCTTGGTGAGATCGTCCGAAGTGCGCACAATCAGTGAAACCTTGCCGTCGCTCGTGCGGCCGAGCACAACCACGCCTGATTTGATGCGCGCGAGCAACGTGTCGGAAAGCTGACGCATGCCGGCAGCATCGAGGCCGCTCGCTTCTTTGGCGAGGACTTTCACACCGGCAATTTCCCGCGCTTCGTCGCCGTTCGATGCGGATGTTCCAATCGCGCCGCTGGCAATCTTCAGACGCAGCTCTTCAGCTTCGCGGCGCGCTTTCTTCAATTCTTCCTGGAGCCGGTTGATGACGTTCGGCAATTCCGCGCGCGAAGTGCGCAGGTTCGCAGCGGCTTGTTCAATCAAACGCTCGTCTTCCCGGAAACGTTCATAAGCGTCGAAGCCGGTGATGGCGCGAATGCGACGCACGCCGGAAGCGATCGATTCGTCGCTGGTGATTTTGAAGACGCCGATATCGCCGGTGGCGCGCACGTGCGTGCCGCCGCAAAGCTCTTTTGAAAATCCCTGCACGGTCAGGACGCGCATCATCCCGGAATACTTTTCGCCGAACAGCGCCATCGCGCCGCCGCGAATCGCGTCTTCGACCAGCATGACATCGGTATCGACCTTCACGTTGCGCAGAATCTGTTCGTTGACCAGCCGCTCGACTTCCTGCATCTCTTCGTCAGTCATTTGCTGGTAATGCGTGAAGTCAAAGCGCAGGTAGCTCGGCGCCACGACTGAGCCAGCCTGCTTTACATGCGCGCCCAGAACTTCGCGCAACGCTGCATGGACGAGATGTGTCGCCGTGTGGTTCCGTCGCGTCGCATCGCGCGTAAAGACATCGACTTCGGCAGTGACAGTGTCCCCGACTTTGAGCGCGCCTTTTTCGACCCGCACCTTGTGGATGATTAAGCCCTGGACCGGCGAATATGTGTCGGCGACGCGAGCAACCAGTGGCTCAGATGACGCCCTCCCTGACGGTCGGGCTACTGCCCCGTCCGTGTCACGATCTGCGCTGCGATCAGACGAGCCTGCTCCGCTGCGGGGCGGTAGCCCGACCGTGAGGGAGGGCGCAAAGAGTTGCCCTACATCGCCGACCTGGCCGCCAGCTTCAGCATAGAAGGGCGTCTGGTCGAGCACCACGCCGGCGTCATCGCCCTCACGCAGCTCAGACACTTCGTCATCGCCCCGAATGATCGCAAGCACCTTGGCATCGTCAACGCGCGTTGTTTCGTAACCACGGAAGGGGGACTGAACGCGGCTGGCCAGTTCAGCATAGAGCGGTTTGGTTTTGGTTTTCTGTTCAATCTTTCCAATCCCGCTTGTCTGTTGCAGTTCCTGAAGCGCGAGATCGAAGTTCTGAAGAAACTCCTCTTCGCCGATCTCAACACCGCGCTCTTCCATACTCACGCGAATCAGATCGCGAGGTGTCCCAAACGTGTCGTACAGCCGCGCCAACTCTTTATAGTCGGGCGCCGCTCCCTGGCCAATCTTCGCGAACAGTTCATCGAGCTTCTGCAAACCAACCGTCAGCGTCGATCCAAAACGCTCTTCTTCCAGCCGCACCATCTTTCCGATGAAGTCGCGATGGCTTTCGAGTTCGGGATACGCTTCGCCCATCTGAGCGACGACAAAGTTCGTGACTTTGTGAAAGAACAGTCCTTCATAGCGGAGCGCGTGTCGCCCCTGATAAATTGCGCGCCGCATAATCTTCCGCAGCACGTAGTTCCGGCCTTCATTTGCCGGCAGAATTCCGTCGGCAATTGAGAAGGCAGTCGCGCGTGCGTGATCGGCGATGACGCGCATGGCAAAGCCTTCCTGAGTTTCCGCTTCGTATTCGTAACCGGAAAGTTTTGCGACGAACTCGACGATGTTCTTCAGCAGATCCGTTTCGTAGTTCGACTTGACGCCTTGCAGCACAACGCAGAGACGCTCGAGTCCCATGCCGGTATCGACTGAAGGCGCGGGCAGTGGGGTGAGCGTGTATTGCTTTGCACCCTCCCTAACGGTCGGGTTTCCGCCAGCACCCTCCCTAACGGTCGGGTTTCCGCCAGCACCCTCCCTAACGGTCGGGTTTCCGCCAGCACCCTCCCTAACGGTCGGGTTTCCGCCAGCACCCTCCCTCACGGTCGGGTTTCCGCCAGCACCCTCCCTAACGGTCGGGTTTCCGCCAACTGAGCCCTCCTTGCCAGTCGGGCTACTGCTCTCGACTTCGCTGCGATCGAACTGCATGAAGACGAGGTTCCAAAGCTCTGTGATGATGTCGGATGGACCGTTGACGTTCGCGGCGCAGTTCTCCGCGTCGCTCGGATCGTCCCCCATGTAGTAATGAATCTCGCTGCAGGGGCCACAAGGGCCGGTCTCGCCCATCTGCCAGAAATTATCTTTACGGCCAAAGCGCAAAATTCTTTCTTTCGGCGCGCCCACCTGATGCCAGAACTTCTCAGCGTCTTCGTCAGGACCGACCTGTTCGTCGCCTTCGTAAACCGTGAACCACATGCGGCGCGGGTCGAGTTTGAATTCGTTGACGAGCAGGTCCCAGGCAAACTTGACGGCGTCTTCTTTGAAGTAATCGCCGAACGAGAAGTTCCCGAGCATCTCGAAAAATGTCTGATGCCGCGCGGTCTTTCCGACTTCGTCGAGGTCGTTATGCTTGCCGCCGGCGCGCAGACATTTCTGCGACGAACCCGCGCGCACGTAATCGCGCTTCTCGACGCCGAGGAACACGTCTTTGAACTGGTTCATGCCCGCGTTGGTGAAGAGCAGCGTCGGATCGTTGGCCGGCAGAAGCGGGCTGGAACGCACGCGCGTATGGCCGTGCCGCTCAAAGTACTCCAGAAATTTTTCGCGAATTTCAGAACCTGTCATGCGTTTTCGAGTTTAGCACGCGTGATTAATGGAGTCAGTACGGGGAGCGGTAGCGACCCGGTGATAATTATCGCGACCGTGACGTGAGATTAAACCCGGTCGCTAACGCTTCCGGTACTGACTCCATCGCTATCAGTTTGCGGCTCTAGCGCGGTATCAGGTGCGGATGGTTGATGCCTGGCCCTGATTGAGTTATTGATTAGTTGGTGAACCGACCTTATCGATATTCAATCGTCTTTTATCTGGTCGGGTGCGTACTGGTTACGGCCTGCTCAGAAGCGCCGAAACCCACGGGACCACAATTCCGCGGCCGCGTGCTGCTGTTGACCGGTGATCCATCCCAGGGCGCAGCCCTGGCGGAACTCACGCTCGCGGGTGATGGGTACAACCTGGCGACGCTGACGGCCGGCGTGAAGGAAGCAGTAGCCAGTCCCGATCAGGCGCGTTTGCTCTACGCTACGAAAGACGAAATCAGTCTGCGCGATCTCGCCATCGGATCCGTCACATCGCTGGTGAAAGGTGAGAGCGCATGTCTGGCGTGGGCGCCCGACGGCAGTCACTTCAGTTACCAGCAGCAGTCCGGTAATTCGACGAAATTGTATGTAGCTGATGCGACCGGAAAGGCGAAACTGGTTCTGGACGATCCGAACGGCACGACAGATTGCGCTCATTGGATCGCGAAAGATCGTCTGGTGCTGGATCGATTTGTTGGATTGAGCACGAAAAAAGGGATGGAGCCGCTCAAGCCGAACACTTCGACCGTAATAACGATTGGGGAAACGGTGAAGCTGAAGGACACGTCGAGGAAATGGTCGATCGAAAGCGTCTGCGCCAAATCAAACGAGGGCTTTGTTCGTTTCGCGGATCAGGGCCGGCTGCTGACCGCGAAGAACTTCGATCGCTTCGAAAGTCTCGACCCTGCGCCCGCGCCATGCTCAGAGTGTGAGTTCATCGGCTACGCGGCGCAGAGTTGCGCGCCCTTTTTCATCGAGCAACCAAGCAGCACGACCACTGAGCTGTTCTTTTTGAATCCCACGAACTGGCAGAAGCAGAGACCAACCTCGATCACCTGGACCTTCGCCAACGGGAAGTTCCTGATCAACTCTTCCGCGCGCCTGATGGTGGCCGGCGACGCGCCCGACCGGTTGCTTCTGATCGACACCGAAAGCGGCGAGGTAAAGCCTTTCTTTCCGAACGCAAAGGCGAGCGGGATTGTGCTTGTCTCGCCCATTCCGATAGTTTGGATTGAGAAGTAGGTTTACCCGTTGCGTTCCTTTGCGGGCTTGGCGGCTTTGCGTGAGACTGGCTCGTAATCAGGACAGCTATTTCACGCGAAGGCGCAAAGGCGCAAAGCAATGCAAAGAAGTGCACGTCATTCCATTTCGCTCTTCGCCAACGCGCGCACCCTGTCGCTCACCAATTCGAATTCAAAACCCTGGCGAATCAAATGATCGAAAAGCTTCTTTGCGTCTTCGCGAGTCTTGGGTTTTCCCCGCAGGCGAATGCGTTTCGCAATTGCGCGTTCGATCAATTCTTCTTCGGGAGTAGATTCGAAGACTTCGTCGAGGGCGGTTTCGGCCGTTTGCTTGTCGATTTTCTTCAGCCGGAGGTCCCGTTGTAGCCTGCGCCGGCCGATGGGCCGCTCGCGCAAGCGCAGCGACGCGTAGCTCTGCGCGAACCTGGCGTCGTCCAAATAGCCGTAGCCGCGCAGGCGGGCGATGACTTCGTCAATCATCGGTTTTGTCGCGCCGCGCGTGGTGGAAAGTTTTTCGCGCAACTCTTCAACTGAACGCTGCTTTGCTGCCAGCAGTTTCGCGGCGCGTTGAAAGACAAGTGCGCGTGCCTTCTCGGGAGTGAGCGGCCGCTCTTGCGCCTCGTCCTGTCGTTTTCCTCTGTGTCCTCTGTGGTTGATAGATCGTATTTAACCACGGAGGACGCAGAGGCACACAGAGACAATCGCAAATCAAAAATCTAGAATGGCACCTATGGACGGTGCGCTAATCATTGATAAGCCCGCGGGGATGACCTCACACGATGTCGTGGCGCGCGTGCGCCGGATCATCGGCGAGCAGCGCGTCGGCCACACCGGCACGTTGGATCCGTTTGCCACTGGAGTTCTCGTGATGCTGGTCGGAAGCGCAACGCGGCTGTCGCAGTTTCTCAGCGGCGCTGAAAAGGAATACGAAGCAGTGATTCGGCTTGGACACGCGACCGACACTGGCGACGTCACGGGCGGGCGGCTTGAAACAGTGGCTCAGGCAAACACGACAAAGGCCCAAAGTTTGTGCAAAGAAGAAATTGCAGCGGCGATGGCTTTGTTGACGGGCGAGATCGAACAAATCCCGCCAATGTACTCGGCGAAAAAGATCGGCGGACGAAAACTCTACGAGCACGCGCGGCGCGGCGAAGAGATTGAGCGGCAGCCCGTGCGCGTAACTATTTCTGAATTCGAACTGCTGACCAATGATGACAAGTGGGAACCGAACGAGGACGGCGCGGTGGATCTGCGCGCGCGGGTTGTCTGTTCCGCGGGCACGTACATCAGAACGCTCGCGGAAGATTTAGGCAAGCGACTCGGCATCGGCGCTCATCTGGTTGAATTGCGTCGCACGCGCGCGGGCCGGTTCACGATCGAGGATGCGCTCACTCTTGAACTACTTGCAACAGTCCCAGATAACCAAATGTTAGCGACCGTATTAATTTCGCCGAATAATGCCCTTACGCATTTGCCGGCATTGGAAGTCCGTCAGGATGATGAGGCGCGGGTTCTAAATGGAATCGATCTAAACATCGAAGCCGCGACGGCCCGCACGTGGGCTGATGAACAGGCAATCAGGCTTAAGAGCGGTGATGAGTTGCTGGCCGTCGGTTTCTACGAACGCGGCAGAGGCGTCGTCCATCCGCAGGTTGTGATCAGACAGAAGGATCCGGGGTAAACCACCCTTCCTGACCTTGAGGTTTCACAAGTAGTTGTTCTAAGACGCGGCCGTCACTCCAGTCAGGGAACCGAGGCCCTTAATTTACCTCAAGGTCGGGAAGGTGGGCTCGCCCCCGCTGCTTCAGCAACTCTCTTTTCATGTTTCGAGCTTGCGTTTGCTAAGATCCTTTCGCAGTGAAGAAACGCTATCTACTTGCTGGCCTTACAGGCATCGCCGCGGGCGCGGTCGCCACGAAACTTCTGACGCGGCCGCGAGATGTCAGTTGGCCGGAAAGCATTAAACTGATTCCCCATCCGGAGCATTCCTGGTTCACGCGGATTAACGGCGTACGCGTCCACTATCAGGAAGCCGGCGACGAAGACGCGCCGGCAATAGTGCTGATTCATGGCTTCATCTCTTCCACTCTGATCTGGAGCGATGTCTTACTGCCACTGGCTGATGCGGGGTTTCGCGTCATTGCGATCGACATGCCGGGCTATGGCTACTCGGAGAAACCGGCGGATGGGCAATACACAATCGACTGGCAAGCGCACACCATTGTCAGCCTGCTCGATCGTCTGGAGATCGATATCGCGACGATCGTTGGCGCATCGTACGGCGGCGCGGTGGCGGCAACGATCGCGCTTGATTATCCCGAACGGGTCGATCGACTCGTGCTGGTGGGAACTGTCAGCAACGACAGCATTCTCCGGCAGCCTATGGTACGGATCGCGCGTCTGCCGCTGATTGGGGATGTTGTGACGCCACTGTACCTTGGATCGCGATGGGTTTTGCGAAAACGAGTTGAAGACATGTACCGGCGAACCGGAGTGCCGATTGACGAACAGAAGCTCGCGGCGCGGCATCATCTGCTCGCCACCGCAAACGTGCATCGCGCGATGGTGCGATCGATGCGACGCTGGAGTGCCGAACGTATCTCACGCGAAGCGAATACGATTCGCATGCCCACGCTGATCGTTTGGGGCGAAGCTGATTCGCACGTTCCGCTCAGCGATGGCGTTCGGCTGCGCGATCGCATTCCGGGCGCGCGTTTGATCGTCTTCCGCAACTGCGGTCATCTGCCGCCCGCGGAACAGCCTGAGAAGTTTGTCCAGGCGATTACCCAGTTCTGCAGCACCGTGGAGATGCAGAACGCGAAGCCTCTGAAGTTCAAGCAGAAGTTGGGACCACCTCCGGTCTCGAATGGGTGACCTTCCTGTCAGAACCTGCGTTAGCGGGTGGGTGATCTTCACAACTTATCCCACGGGTACTCGACGTTTACCCGCCCGCTAACGCAGGCGGTTCTGACATCCTCAACGCCTTGCCCACCGAGGGATCTCTGCGCACCCGCCAAATTTTCGAATCCAGATAGTAGTGAATGAAGGCGTAGCCCCACAAAAAGGCGATGCCTAGTTGAATGGGCATTGACAGCGCGGCCGGTGAGTCGCCGGTGTGAAGATTCAAATAGCCGAAATATTGGCGTGGGCCCTGGTAGATGATGCCGAAGATGATTCCGAGCGCGATGTAGATGATCAGTCGGCGGCTGATGAATGCGGCGGCGCCGTATTGGAGCGCAGGCATCCCTGCCTGCGGTTCGCGCGCATCTTGCGCGCTCGATTCTGAGCCCTCCCGCACGGCCGGGCTACTGCCCTGCTGGGGACCCCGCATGCCCGCGCTCCCAGCAGAGTATTTCTGATTATGAAACCAGATGAGCCGGTGATATTGCAGGTTGTGATAGATGGTGAGAATCGCCACGAGCGCAATCGGTTTTGCCGGCATTGGAGTCAGCAAAGCAATCCAATGCATCGGTATTGCCGCCGCCAGTAACAAATACTTCGGAACGTTAAGCGGTTGCCGCAACACCAGGCGCTGAACTTGGCGTATTAACCAACCCGTGGCCAGAACCACCGTCCCAATCAACAGCAGCAGCGCGACTGCATTGACTCCGCTTCTCAAGAGCGGCGGCACGCGGGCCATGGCCGCTCCGTCGTTTGCGATGAACGCCACGAACGGATAGTTGAACGCGAACAGCAACAACAAACGATCCAGCGCATTATCAATCGGCGCGAGGTCGTTGTTCTTTTTCTTGTACAGCACCATAAAGCCGTAGTGCTGCTTCACCAGGTGGTAATAAGCCCACAGCGCTGCGATGAAAAAGAAGGTGAAGCCCGCGCCGAGCAAAACCATCGCCGGGCCAATAATAAAAAACCCCAGGGACCCTAGCATCAGACGCCGGCGCGTCTTCCATTCTGATTTATCGAAGTAAGTGCGCGAGAAAGTGCCGAACACGTGCGGCGCGTCGATCAGAATTGCCCAGCCGGTCACCATTGGAATCAGCGGCAGCACTCCGCTGACGTACAAAATCAGCAAGAGGTAACTGGATGCAACTGAGCCAATGAACCAGACGAGGTCCTCGCGCGCGCTGATGATCCAGCGCAGTGAGAGGGCGCGTGGGCGCGTTTGGTCAATTGTTTCGGTTGCGGCGGACATCACGAGCCGTTCTTTTGTAGGACTTTCTGTAGCCCAGGCGTTCACGCCTGAGAAAGCGGAATCTTCTTTCTCTCGATCCCAGGCGTAAACGCCTGGGCTACGTAAAAGATCTAACTCTCCCGCAAATCTCTGCCCGTCATCTCGGACGGTTGCTCAATTCCCAACAGGCCGAGCACCGTCGGCGCGACGTCCTCCAAAGCCCCTTCGCTGTGTAACTTTACACCGATTGAATCCTTGTCGATCAAAATAAACGGCACCGGGTTCGATGTGTGCGCGGTGTGTGGCTCACCGGTGTATAGATCGATCATCTGCTCGGCATTACCGTGATCAGCGGTAATCAACATGGTGCCTTTTGCGGACGCAACGGCTTTCGAAATCCAGCCCAGACAGGTGTCGACGTACTGACACGCTTCAATCGTTTTGTCGAGCTTGCCTGTGTGGCCGACCATGTCCGTGTTGGCGAAATTTACGATGAACACGTCCGTGTCGCGTTCTTCGAGCGCGCGCAGGAGTTTGTCGGTAACTTTGAATGCCGACATCTCAGGCTGCAGATCGTAGGTCGCGACTTTCGGCGAAGGAACGAGCAAGCGCTTCTCATGCGGAAACTCGCGCTCTGTCCCGCCATTGAAAAAGTAAGTGACATGCGCGTACTTCTCAGTTTCTGCCATCCGATAGTTCCGCACTCCGATTCCGGCAAAAACGTCCGCGAGAATGTTTCGCGGAATCTCTGGCGGAAAAGCGACCGGCAACGGATAGGTCTTATCGTAAACCGCGAAGCAAACAAAGTGCGTGTGCGGCCGGTTCGGTGTCGGGAAATCGTCGAAGCCGGGAGCGGCCAACGCGCTCGTGATCTGCCGCGCGCGATCCGCGCGAAAGTTGAAGAAGATGACTGAGTCGCCATCCTGAATCGTGGCGACAGGTTGTCCGTCTGGGCCAACCATTACAATTGGCTCGACAAATTCATCCGTGATGCCGCGTTCATGGCTTTTCTTGATCGCCGCGATCGGATCGGGCGCCAGCTCGCCTTCGCCATGCACGAGCAGACGGTAAGCGCGTTCAGTTCGCTCCCGGCGTTTGTCTCGATCCATCGCGTAGTAGCGCCCAACCACCGAAGCGATCTCGCCCACGCCAATATCGCGACACGCGTTCTGCAGAAGCTGAACGTACTTGTCCGCCGATTGGGGTGGCGTGTCGCGGCCGTCCAGGAAACAGTGAAGGTACACACGGCGCACTTCGCGGTCTTGGGCCATGCGCAGCAGAGCGAACGCATGTTCCTGTGACGAGTGCACCATGCCGTTTGACGTCAAGCCCATGATGTGGAGCGCGCGGTCATGCTTCACGGCATTGTCAATCGCCGCATTCAGCACAAGATTCTGAGAAAACGAGCCGGTGCGAATTTCATGATTGATGTATTCAAGATCTGTGCGCACGACGCGACCCGCGCCCATGCACAAATGACCGACGTTCGAATTACCCATCACGCCTGTCGGCAGACCGACGCATTCGCCTGACGCTTGCAGCAAAGTGTGAGGATATTTTTCGAGCAACTCGTGATAGAAAGGCATTTCGGCCTGCGCGATCGCGTTGCCTTCGCGTTCCGCGCGATAGCCAAAACCGTCGAGAATGATGAGTGCGAGTGGAGTTTTCTGTTTCAAACAATCTTCCTTCGTTTACAGGGCGGACTTGTCCGCCCCGCCGCACAAGTGCGGCGCCTAAACGATCAGTGCTGCCAATAATCGGGACTCTCTTTCATGTTCGGGTCGGGCCGTTCCATCCAACGCTCGGGCCGGTGGAGCTTGATGAACCCAAACCGTTCGTAAACGCCGTGCGCATCCTTTGTTGACAGGACCCAGCGGCGAAAGCCTTGCAACTGCGGATGCGCGAGAATGACTTCCATCAGCCACTTCGCAAGCCCGCGTCCGCGATGATCAGGAAGAACGAACACGTCGGCGACCCAGGCGAAGGTTGCGTAATCCGTCACGATGCGCGCGAAGCCAACCTGCTCCGTACCTTTGTAGATTCCGAACGGAAGTGAATTTTCGATTGAACGCTCGACGACCTCGAACGCACGACCGGTCGCCCAATATGTCTGATTGCTGAGATAGTCATGAATAAGAGCGAGATTGAGCAGCGAACGATCCGTGCTAATCGTGTACTCGTCTCTTGTCCAGGTGTTCGTCATAAGATTTCGGGGCGGTAGCCCGACTGTCAGGGAGGGCGTGGGGCTAAGCGAAGGCGCCCTCCCTGACGGTCGGGCTACTGCCCCAGATTCATTTCGGCGAAATCTCTCGCCTAAGAAAGAAGATCAAATCTGTAGAAGGCGGTTCAATTCCTAACTGTCGAATCATGCCGACAACCTGACCGCGATGCATCGTGGAGTGGTTGACCACGTGCTGCATCTGATCGATGAGCGGCATGGAACTCGGATCGCCGCTCAGGAGCTTAAAAGGCAACTCGGCCGCCAGTCGATCCTCATCGATGCTCGTCAGGAGTTGCACGCGTCGATCTACCACGTCTGACCAGCGGTCGTTCAGGGTCGCGAGGTCCGCGCAGGATTCCGGAGTCCACTTGGACCAGGCTTCGGCCTTCGCCGGTGAGCGTCCGTTCCAGCGCTCCAGCCAAATCCACTCAGCGCCGGCCATGTGCAAAAGCGTCCCGAAGATCGACTGATGGCTGACGCCAACATCGCGCCGCAGATTTTCTTCCGCCAACTGCTTTGCGGCTTCCATCGCGAGCTGGTTCGCCCACTCGGTGTAGTCGAAGAGACGTCTGATGTCTGAAAAGTTCATGCTTTGGAGTGCGCTGTCAGAGTACCAACTTCAGTTGGGCTTTTTCGTTGTCGCAACATCCCGACTAAAGTCGGCACTCTAACTCCTGTTACCGCGCGTCCTGACTAAACGCTTCGCGGCCGGGATAGCGCGCCGCGCTTCCGAGTTCCTCTTCAATTCGCAGCAACTGATTGTATTTCGCGATGCGGTCGCTGCGCGAAAGCGAACCAGTCTTGATCTGGCCCGCGTTTGTCGCCACCGCGAGATCCGCAATGAACGAATCTTCAGTTTCACCCGAACGATGCGAAATGACCGCAGTGCGCCCGTTCGATTTCGCCAACTCGATGCAGTTCAGCGTTTCAGTCAACGTTCCAATCTGATTGACCTTGATCAGAATCGAATTCGCGACGCCGAGATCGATTCCCTTTTGCAGAAACTTGGTATTGGTGACGAACAGATCGTCACCGACAAGTTGCACGCGATTGCCAATTGCTTCCGTCAGGGCTTTCCAGCCGTCCCAATCGTTTTCGGCCATGCCATCTTCAATCGAGATAATCGGATACTTGCCGACCCAGTCCGACCAGAATGAAATCATTTGTTCACTCGAAAGCTTGCGGCCGTCGGATTTCTTGAACACGTAAGCCGAGCCGTCAAAGAACTCGCTCGATGCCGGATCGAGCGCGAGTAAGACATCGCGACCTGCCTCGTAACCGGCTTGAGCGATCGCTTCAATTATCGTTTCGATTGCTTCTTCGTTCGATTTCAGGTTCGGGGCAAAGCCGCCTTCGTCACCGACGCTGGTGGCATAGCCTTTCTTCTTCAGAACGGATTTCAGCGTGTGAAAGATTTCCGCACCCATACGCAACGCTTCGGAGAACTTATCAGCGCCGACGGGAACTATCATGAACTCTTGAAAGTCCACGTTGTTGTCGGCATGAGCGCCGCCGTTAATGATGTTCATCATCGGCACGGGCAAGGTGTTCGCCGCGTCACCACCGATGTGGCGATACAGCGGCAGCTTCCGAGAATTCGCCGCCGCGCGCGCCGACGCCATCGACACCGCCAGCAGAGCGTTCGCTCCCAGCTTTGATTTGTTCGGTGTTCCGTCGAGCTCAATCAGTTTTCGATCAATCGCGCGCTGATCCAGTACATCCATGCCTTTCAACTGAACAGCGATCACTTCGTTCACATGTCGGACCGCGGTTAAAACGCCTTTGCCGAGATAGCGCTTTGGATCACCGTCGCGCAGCTCCACCGCTTCGTGCTCTCCGGTTGAAGCTCCGGAAGGAACAGCCGCGCGGCCGCTGGCGCCGCTCACCAGAATGACGTCGGCTTCAACAGTTGGATTGCCGCGCGAGTCGAGTATTTCGCGTGCGTGAATTCGATCGATTTGGCTCATGTTTACACTGTACCGGACACATTTAACCACAGAGGGCACAGAGGAAGAAAAAGAACCAGCCGCAGATTCACGCAGATAAACGCGGATTCATTCTGAATTCAGATCGGCGAAAATCCGCGTGCATCTGCGGCCGATTGCTCTGTGTCCTCTGTGGTTGAGATTCTGATAGACTCGCGGCGCTTTGGAACTGGAAACGCACGTCCCTCTCGTAGAATTTTGCGATGTCACATTCGCGGTCAAGCCCGACACGTCCGCACCGATCATCGATCGATTGAGTTTCAGCGTTGAGGCAGGTGAAACGCTCGTGCTGCTTGGTGAATCAGGCTGCGGCAAGACGACCACGCTGCGCCTGGTGAATCGTTTGTTGGCGCCTACGTCCGGTGAGGTTGTGGTCGCCGGAAAACCAACGACTGAATGGGACGTAATTCGTTTGCGACGACGGACGGGTTATGTGATTCAGGAAGCCGGTTTGTTTCCGCATTTCACTGTCGCTGAGAACGTGGCGCTGGTGCCATCGCTCGAGAATTGGGACGAAGACAGAACCCGCGTTCGCGTCGAAGAATTGCTGTCGCTGGTTGGACTCGAGCCGGCTCGCTTTAAAGATCGCTATCCCCGTGAGTTGTCGGGCGGTCAACGCCAGCGTGTCGGAGTCGCGCGCGCTTTAGCGGCGGATCCGCCGCTGCTTTTAATGGACGAGCCGTTCGGCGCGCTTGATCCGCTGACGCGCGCATCTTTACAAAAAGAATTCGCGCAACTGAAAAGCAGTTTGGGTAAAACCGTTGTCTTCGTGACGCATGATGTTCGCGAGGCTCTGCTGCTCGGTTCGCGCATCGCCTTGATGTCGAGGGGCAAGATTGTGCTGATCGAAACGCCGGAAGGATTTCGGCGATCGACGAATGCACACGCGCAGGCGCTGCTGGAGACGCTTAGTACAGACGTTTAATCCACAGATTACACAGATTACACAGATTGGAGAGTACCGTTTAGAAGCCGGACTTGTCCGGCCAAGCCGTCCGTCCGCACAAGCGCGGTTTCTAAACTCAATCTATTCTTTCTAATCTGTGGAATCTGCGTAATCTGTGGACGATTCAAATTCATGGAATTCCTTCGATTCAACTGGGCTGACATCCTGGCGCACATCGCGCAGCACGTCTGGCTGGTTTTCATCTCGATTGCCATCGCGGTGGCGATCGGACTGCCGCTCGGCATCCTGATTACGCGGCGAAAGCGTCTGCGCGCGCCCGTGCTGGGCATCGCGAATGTGATGCAGACGATTCCGAGTCTGGCGTTGTTCGGATTTCTGATTCCACTTCCATTCATCGGCGGGATCGGTCCGCGCACGGCGATTGTCGCGCTCGTGTTTTACGCGCTGCTGCCAATCATTCGCAATACAGTGACTGGAATTGTCGGCGTCGACGTAGCCGTGCGCGAAGCGGCCGTCGCCATGGGCATGACTGATCGGCAGGTGCTGTTTCAGGTCGAGTTGCCGCTCGCGTTGAGTGTCATTCTCACCGGCGTGCGCGTCGCGGTGGTGATCACCATCGGCGTCGCGATTATCGCCGCAGCGGTTGGCGCGGGCGGACTGGGTGAATACATCTTTCGCGGTTTACGGGTGAATGATGATCGTTTGCTGCTTGCCGGGGCCGTACCATCGGCGTTGATGGCTTTGGCGGCAGACTTTGGCTTTACGTTGATCGAAAGACGATTTGATCCCAACGCGCCGCGTAAGCGGCGACTTCCGAAACTCCTTAGAGTGGCAGCTTTGACCGTCCTTGCGGTGGGCGTGCTCGCGATGGGTTATGCGGTCGTTAAAAGTTTCCGCGGCGCAGCCACTGACGGCCGGGATCGGGTAATTGTTGGCTCGAAAGATTTCACGGAGTCGGTCCTGCTTGCGGAGATTGTCGCGCAGATGCTCGAAGCGCAGAACATCACGGTGGACCGGCGTTTTGATTTGGGAGGAAACCTGGCGCACACGGCACTGACTGCCGGGCAAATCGATCTCTATCCTGAATACACGGGCACAGCCTTCACCGCGATTCTCCAACACCCGCCCGTCACCGATCCGAAGGCCGTTTACGATCAGGTTAGGCGCGAGTACGCGGAACAATTCGACATTGAAGTCAGTCCGCCGCTCGGCTTTGACAACACGTTTGCGATCCTCGTGCGCGGTGAGGATGCGCGCAAATTTAATCTGAAAACAGTCTCGGACGCCGCGAGATACTCACCGCGATGGCAAGCCGGCTTTGGCCACGACTTCATGGTGCGACCTGATGGTTATCCTGGCTTCTCGCGCACCTACGGACTACGGTTCCGCAAGGTAAGCGACATGTCGCTGGATTTGACCTACACAGCGTTGTCTTCGCGTCAGGTCGATATGATTGCGGGGAATTCCACGGACGGACGGATCGCTTCGCTCGACCTGGTTCAACTCGAAGACGATCGGCGCTACTTTCCTCCGTACGAGGCTGTATTCATGACTCGCAGGGACACCTTGGCGCGTGTTCCGGCGCTCGCGGGCGTCCTGCAGAAACTCGGCGGCGCGATTTCCACCGACGAAATGCGAAAGCTCAATTACGAAGTGGATGGCGCCCGTCGGGACAAGAAGGTCGTCGTGAGCGAATGGCTAGTGAAAAAAGGGTTGTTAAGTAGGCCGTCGAAAAACCCCGCGGTTCTGTAACTAATTTTATTGACCTTTCTCCAGATCCAACCTGTTTACCGTTAATAAAGCTCATCTTGCTACGTCTTTAGAATGGAACTCTGGGTCGATGTTCCTGGTCTAAACTTTTCACGCGTAGTCCTCGTACTGAAATCTGACCGTGTTTACCGATGCGATACCTATATTCAGTCTATTCTGATTCCGCCAAAATCGCGCTCCAGTCCATCCTGGCGCACAAACTGCGCGCGTTTTTGACCTTAATCGGCATCATCATCGGTGTCGCCGCCGTGGTGGTTGTCGGCGCCTCGATTAGCGGCCTGAACACCTATGTGACCGAACGGGTCTCGAAGATTCTGGGCGCAAACCACTTCATGATTGCGCGCATGGCCTCGCACGGGCGGATGAGCGATGAAGAGTACGAGCGCCGGAATCGCCGCAATAAACGGCTGAACTGGGACGACTACGAATGGGTACGCGATCGCTGCCAGGCGTGCTCGGAAGTCGGCGTCAACATGGGCGCTCAGGCTGATCTGAGTCAGGACGGAGTCGAGTTTCCCGGCGCGATTATCTTCGGCGTTACCGCGAACATGGAGACGATCGAACAGAAGACAATTCGCGAAGGCCGATTCATTTCGAACGACGACGTCACGCGTTCGGCGCTGGTCTGCGTACTTGGCCACGAAATTAGAGAAAAGTATTTCGGGAACACGGACCCGATTGGCAAGACGCTGAAGGTTCGCGGATTGCCGATGCGCGTGGTCGGCGTCGAAGAAGCGCGCGGCTCGTTCTTTGGCGATTCGATGGACCGGCACATTTACATTCCCGCAACGACACACATGCAGATGTTTGGGCGGAACAACCTGCAAATTCACGGCGGCTCGAGCTCGCGCGAAACCTTCCCCGCGGCCATCGAAAACGCGCGCATGGAGCTGCGAAACAAACACCGGTTGAAGGGGAACGAGGAAGATGACTTTGGCGTGGTGGACGTCGAAGGGCTCACCAATCAAATCGATCAATTCACCGCCAGCATCGCCGCCGTGGTGATTCCGATCACGGCCATCACCCTGATCGTGGGGGGCATCGTCGTGATGAACATTATGCTGGTCAGCGTGACGGAACGAACGTTTGAGATCGGCTTGCGCAAAGCTGTCGGCGCGACGCGTAAACAAATCCTGGTGCAGTTTCAGATCGAGTCCGCAATGCTCTGCGGGATGGGCGGTCTGTTGGGGCTGCTCGTGGCGTACGGGATTGTGACCCTGATAACGGCGCTGGCGGGGATCACGATGACGATCACCATTGGCTACATTCTTTTGGCGGTAATTGTTTCAACCGGCGTTGGCATTATTGCCGGCATTTACCCGGCGTTCAAGGCGGCCCGGCTGAATCCGATCATTGCTTTGACTAAAACTACGTAGGGCGGTGCTTTGAACTTCGTGCTTTGATGTCTTTTCAAAGTACAAAGTACAAAGTTCAAAGTACTACGAATGGCTACTTAGGAAGTACGTGAAACTTAAGTTACCCAAAATTTTCCCCACAGAAGTCCTTCGCATGGCGTTGGACAGCGTCCGCTCGAATAAGTTTCGCAGCTTTCTGACTGTGCTCGGCATCGTGATCGGTGTATTCACCGCGATTGTCGTCGCTTCAATCCTGACCGGCATGCGGCAGAGTCTGGTCGCAATGATTGAAGATTACGGCACGAACAATATCTATGCTTTTCACCTCACCACCGGCCCGCGCACAAACACCGATCGCGCCGAGCGCTTGCGCAAGCCTCTGACGTTCGACGATGCCGAAGCGATCAAGGCCCAGGCACCCGCGGTTGAAGATGTCGCGGTTGAGGCGCCGAATGTTGGTTACAGCGGCGGTCCGTTCGACGACAACATCACTTATCGCGGGAACAACTATCGCTGGGGAAACACGACTGGCGTGACTGCCAATTATGCGGATCTAACGAACGTGACAATTCGCGAAGGACGCTTCATAACCGATGCTGACGATGATCAGCGCCGGAATGTCCTGGTGATCGGCGTTAACGCCGCGGATGCACTGTTTCCGGGTGAGCAGAGCAATATCGCCGGCAAGGAAGTTCGGATGGGTGGTTTAAACTTTGAAATTGTCGGCGTCCTGGAAAAGCGCAAAGCGGGCTTTTTCGGAGAGAACGAGGAAGATAACGCCGTCTATCTTCCTTTGCGCACGGCGCAAAAAGTTGCCCCCGCGCGCGGCTGGCTACTGTTTGTGATCAAAGGGCGTTCGGGCCAACTTAATGAAGCACTGACGCAGTCGGAAGATATCCTCCGGCGCCGGCGCAACGTCAACTTTGGCGATCCAAACAACTTCGACATCGAAACGGCCGACAATTTCGTGAAGCAATTCGACAGCATTACGGCCATGGTCGGCTTGATCGCGATTGCGATTTCCAGCCTTGGGCTGCTTGTCGGTGGCATTGGCGTCATGAACATCATGCTGGTCAGCGTGACGGAGCGCACGCAGGAGATCGGCGTGCGCAAAGCGTTGGGCGCGCGCCGCCGCGACATCACCAATCAATTCCTTTTTGAAGCGATGACCCTCACGTTTATCGGCGGCATGATAGGCGTGCTGTCGGCGGTGGGCATTAGCAAACTCATTATGCTGCTTATTCCCAGCATGCCGGCTTCAGTTCCTACCTGGGCCGTCGTCTCGGGGTTGTCGGTGAGTATTTTCGTAGGACTCGTCTTCGGCGTCTGGCCCGCGCGCAAAGCCGCCCGCCTCGATCCGATTGAGTGTCTGCGATATGAGTAGTTGTCAGAACCACCTGCGGTAGCGGGTGGTTGAACTTTCGCAATCTCGGCCGTCTCCAAAACGATCAACCGCCCGCTATTGCAGGCGGTTCTGACCTACTGACCCGCTGCTTTCCGCTGCATCTCTTTCAAACTTTCAGGAATCATCGTGGTGACGTAATGCGTCGCGGTGCGGCCGTCGGCGAACGTCTGATACAAAGTGAAGTCAGGCAGCGACAGGCACGACAGCGGCGACTGAAGGTTGTACCCCGTGTCGATGCCAATCGCGCTGTTGTGGACATAAATGCCGTGCCGGCCGAGTCGCCCGCGCAGCGGGAGAAAAGGCGTCGGCGTGTGACCAAAGACGCACGGCTTGCCGTGATAACTTTTGTAAAAATCGCTATTGCGCGTCCAGAGCAGAGCATGAGGCGAACTGTCGCGCGGATGCTTACCGTCCTCCAGTCCGGCGTGAACGTAAAGCGCAAAATCGTCTTCGTGATAGAGCGGTAACTCACGCATGAATGCCAGTTGCTCTGCCGGAATCGCTTCCGCGATCGCGTCACTGGCGGCCCAGAAATCCGCATCCGTGCGCAGCCGCCAGGGCTTCCCGGTGTACTGCGCGAACGTTTGATCTCCCCCGGTCGAGGCCTCTACCCAGATCGTGTGTTTGCGATCGATAAAATCCAGCAGCATCTGTTCGTGATTGCCGCGCAGGCACCGGACGCGTCCCGGATTTTCACGACAGAGTTTAGAAACGTGCTCGACGCAGCCGGGCACGT
Organism: Acidobacteriota bacterium; assembly: GCA_052389795.1. Classification (GTDB taxonomy): domain Bacteria; phylum Acidobacteriota; class Blastocatellia; order Pyrinomonadales; family Pyrinomonadaceae; genus UBA11740. The sequence goes on from JBQTHO010000001.1 coordinate 147,588, forward strand.
CGGGCCCGCGATCGATGAGATCGCCGAGAAAGACGAGCGTGTCCGTTGCTTCATCACGCGGGAGAAGATCGAGCAGCCCACGCAGCTGCGCACAACGGCCGTGAATGTCACCAACGACGAATGTTCTCATGGCTCTGGGAGCGCGGGCATCTGGCCCGCATTATTTAAGTTGAGCCCCCCGAATTTCATTATGGGAGTAAATGTGAACATTAATCACGCACAGGCGCCAAGGCGCAAAGAAAGCTAACGAACTCTAGATAACTTGCGGGCAGGATGCCCGCGCTCCCAGAGCCCGGCCCACTCCAAAATTAGAGACTCGCTTCGTCCCGCGACGTCGGGACATTGATTGAATTCAGAATCCGCTGGTGCTCTTGATCGTCACGCAGCGTATCCCAATTCTTATCACGCTCGAACCATGGGCGATTCTCGTTGCCGAGCTCGATGGCGCGCCGCAACCACTGCAACGCTTGATCGCGCTCGCCTTCCATCGCATACGCCGAGGCGAGCCAATACGCGATGTCGTGATCGGTGTTAGCTGTTTTGATGACTTCGTCGGTTAATTGCGCGCGCGCTTCTTCGCTGAAGCCCAGCGCACTCAGGAACGTCGCGTAGATGGGGCGGACGCCGTCGAGTTGCGGGTGCTGTTCGAGAACTGCCTCAAGAATCTCTGCCGCCTTGGTTGGCTCGCCGTGGTAATACAGCGCGCGCGCACGAAACGTTTTAATCAGCGGATGATCGGGCTCGACGGCAGCACCGGCGCCTAATTCAGCAAACGCCTCGTCAAAGCGCGACAGATACGTGAGGATGCGCGACCGATTGTAGCTCACCACGACGCGTTCGCTCGGGTTCAGCTTCAGCATCCGATCCAAACTCCGCAGCGCTTTCTCGTAATCGCCGTCGAGCCGTGCCACCACCGCACGCACAAAATGCACGCTCGCATCGTTGGGCGCTTCGCGTCGTAACTCATCGACGGCCGCGCGCGCCTTCGCTTTCTCGCCGCGCGACAAGTAGATGAAGATCATGTTCAGACGTGCTTCGAGCAGGTGCGGGTCGAGCGCCAGCGCCTTGTCGAACGCTTCGTGCGCCGCCGCATGATCGTCGGCCTCGCCGAATCCTTTCATGACGCGACTGGCGTACGCGGCGCCAAGTGCGCTGTGCGCCAAAGCGAACGAAGGATCCATTTCCGCGGCGCGTTCGAAACGTTCGATCGCCTCGTCGATGTCTTTGCGCGCGATCGTGTGATAGATGTACCGCCCAAGCGAGTCACGGCCGCGCAGGTATTCCTCGTACGCTTCGGCATTCGCAGTTTTCTGCCGTTCGAGCCGATCCTTTTCATCAGACGACAGCTCGAGCCGCAGCCCCTCGCAAATCTCCTGCGTGATTGTGTCCTGCACGTTGATGATGTCGGTCGCGTCGGCGTCGATGCGGTCGCTCCACAGAAGCTCGCCTGAGCTCACGTCGACCAGCTGCGCTGTGACACGAATGCGATCGCCGGCACGCAGGAAGCCAGCTGAGAGGACCGCGGAAACACTCATTTCACGGCCCGCTTCGCGCGGATCGACCTGCTTGTTCTGGTACTTCACGATTTCCGAAGAAGGCCGCACGACCAGCGAACGCACCCGCGCGAGCTCAGTAATGACCGCGTCCGCGAGAGAAAATTCGTAAAAGCTCGACTGCGAATCGCTGCTGAGATTTTTAAAAGGAAGGATCGCGACGCTTTTGCGGTCGCCTTCGCCCACGCTCGTCACCGGCGTTTCGTGTACCGGCCGCTCGGCAGTTGACCCACGCATTTGTGAGGTCCGCTCGCCCGTCATCCCGCGTAACCAGCGCATCGCGCGGCCAACCGCACTGGTTCCCGATAAATATTTCGGAGCAATCGGCACAAGCGGTTCATTGAACGCCGTGCCGCTATCGATGTCACGCAGTACTTCGCGCAACTCGTCGCGCAGTACGTCGGCTTTCTGGTAACGATCCTTCGGGTTCTTGGCGATGGTCCGATCGAGGATTGCCTGCAGCCGCGCCGGTGTCGGATCTGGTCTCGCCTGATCGAGCGGCACCGGATCGTCGTGCAGCACGGCGTGGCGCACATCGATGCTCGTCTTACCCTGGAACGGCCACGTGCCGGTGAGCATCTCGTACAGCAGCACGCCGGTCGAAAAAATGTCCGCGCGCGCATCAACGCGTTCGCCGCGCGCTTGTTCAGGCGCTGCGTAAGTCGCCGTGCCGTACGGAATTCCAACTTCAGTTAAATCGGTGTGGTGTATGCCGCCGAGATCTTCACTGTCTAAAAGCTTCGCCAATCCAAAGTCCAGGATCTTAGCCTGACCGGTTGGCGTGACCATGACGTTGCCGGCTTTGATGTCACGATGCACGATGCCGCGGCCGTGCGCGGCGGCCAGCGCGTCCGCGACCTGAATCGTGATCGAGAGCGCGCTGCGCAGATCCAGCGGGCGGCCATTCACCAGTTCGCGGACGTTTTTGCCCTCGACGAACTGCATCGCGATGAAATGCACGCCGCCGATTTCGTTAAGGTCGAAAATTGTGCAGATGTTCGGGTGATCGAGCGCCGAGGCCAGGCGCGCCTCGCGTTCAAAACGCTTTAGGTTGGCTTCTTTAACGGTGAGTTCCGGGGGGAGGACTTTGATGACAACCGCGCGACCAAGCTTCGTGTCCGTCGCCTTGTAAACTGTTCCCTGCCCACCGGCGCCAATCTTTTCCAGGATCCTATAGTTCCCAAGTTTTGCGCCGATCATTCTTTCGCATATTAAACGCCGATACGGCGATGACTGCAAATGAAGAGAGCGTTTAGAGTACCAACTTCAGTTGGCTTCTTGTCTGAACTTTAAAAAACCCGACTTAAGTCGGAACTCTAAACTACCTTCGCCCCTGCGCAATCTTCTCTGCCTCAGGCAATCCCCGCAGACGCAACATCGCAATCACTCCAAACAAAGGACCCGGCGCAAGAATTATGAACGCGTAGCGCCACCCCACAATCTTTTCGGCATGCGGAATCAATTCGATCGAGACAGTCGTCAGCAGAAATCCGAGCGACGTTTGCATTGCCAGCGCGGTGCCAATGTATTGCGGATCGCCGAGTTCAGTGACGCAGGCAGAGAACTGCGCGGAATCGGCGACGACAGTGGCTCCCCAGATCGCGGCAATCGTCAAAAGCAGGAGCGGATGAGCACCGAAAGCGAAGCCGATCAGCAAACAACAACTCGCGCTGATCGCCATTGCACCGGACGTCACCACGGTGCGACCGAGGCGATCCGCGAGCAGACCGGCCGTCACGCAACCCAGTGCGCCGCAACCGATCACGAGGAACGAAGCAACTTCAGCCAGTGCCGGTTCGCTGCGCCGCAAAGAAAGGCTCGCGCGAATCATGAACGGAATCCAGGTCCACATCGCGTACAGCTCCCACATGTGGCCGAAGTAACCGAAACTCGCGAGCCGCACGCCACGATTGCGAAAGATTTTCCCGACTTGTCGCCAGTCGAAACGTGCGGCCGGCAACGCCAGGGGACCATCGCTGATGAAAAACAGAACAATCAGCGCACCGGCCGCGGCCAACAAAGAAACCAGCGCGACATTCGTCCGCCAGTTCTCGCTGCCAATTCCATTGATCAAATACGGCGCCGCTTTGCCTAGAGTCAGCGAACCGACCAGAACACCGAGTGCAAGACCGCGACCGTAGCGAAACCACGTGGCAAGGATCTTCATCGCGGGCGGATAAACTCCGGCCAGAAACATTCCCGTTAAGAACCGCAGAGTGATCGCTATGCCAATTTCGTCAGCGAACAATCCGAAAGCGGCGTTGACCAACGCCCCCGCGATTGCGGTCAACGCGAAGAGATGTCTTGAACTGATGATGTCGGGAAGATTGAACAGCGCACTGAGAAGCGTGCCGGCCACAAACCCGAGTTGAACTGAGAGGGTTAGCCAACTGGCGGCGCTTTCGGTCAGGTTCCATTCGCGCGCCAACGCGGGCACAACGGCCGAGCCGCTGAACCACAGAGACATGCCGAGCAACTCAGCAATCGCGAGCAGCGCCAGGGTGCGCCAACGCAGTGATCCACCATTTCCAGCCGCAGAACTAAGTGATCGAGACAAGGCGTCGCATTGTAAACGCACGGCTCCATAGGAGCCAGATGTTTATAGCCGCGAATTACAGAAAAAAATCAGGGCGCAGACAGAACGAAGCGGCTTCGTTTCTGTCTGCGCTATAAACCAACGGGACGGCAGTTCTATTAACATTTCGCGCCTAACGGCGCGAGGTATTCGGCTTTGGACAAAAAGTCTTTGACCAAAAAGCGGGGGTAAACCCGCCTTCTGTACCCTGAGGCTCCTGAACTTACTCGATTGCTTTACGTTGAAAGCCGTTACAACTGCGATCACGATCTCAACTCTAATCAGCTCGGGGTGGGGAAGGTGGGCTTGCCCCGCTCTTCTTGCCTTCTTGTGCAATGAGCCGCGGAGGCGCGCGTACCAACCGACTAAGCGGCGGCTTCGATGAGCGGCTTTACTATCTCGAGTGGCGCCATTCGAAGTGAGTGTTTGCGGCGTTTATCTTCGTACATGCTGCGATCGGCGCGCGCGGTGACCTCTTCAATCGACGTGTCGGTGGAATCGAAGTGGACGACGCCGACGCTAATCGAAAGCTGATACGGCCGGTTGGCTTGGGCGTTGCTGATGTCAAATCTTTCCTGCAGCCGCTCAGTCAATGAATCGGCAACCTCTTCCTGCCCGATGGCGGCGAGCACCACGAACTCGTCACCACCCAGGCGCGCCACGATGTCTGAGGTGCGGAACGTATCTTTGAGAATGTCTGCCGTCTTCTTTAACGCGCGATCGCCTTCGTGATGGCCCAACGAATCGTTGATCGTCTTCAAGCCGTCGAGGTCCGCATACAGAATCACCGGCACCTGCTTGTTTCGCCGAATCGCGGCGAGGTGCTGCTCAGTCACCGCCATAAATCCGCGGCGATTATACAAACCGGTCAGCTCGTCAATCAGCGAGAGGTTTTGCAAGGCAGCCTCGACGCGCTTGCGCTCAGTAATGTCCTGAATCTGAAAAATGAAATGCACCGGGTTTCCGTCAACGTCGTGCACCAACGAGACGTTGTTGAGTGCCCAAACGATCTTGCCCGATTTGTGAACGTAGCGCTTCTCGACCTGACAAGTGAGCGTTTCGCCCTGCATCAACCGGTAAAGGTTTGCCAAATCGTGCTGCAAGTCATCGCCATGCGTCACGGTTTGAAAATTCGACGCGAGCAACTCGGCTTCCGTGAAGCCAATCAGATCGCACAGCGAGTGATTGACTCGCAGCCAACTGCCCTGCGGCGACACGAGCGCCATTCCGATCGCGGCGTAATCAAACGCGTTGCGAAAGTGCTCTTCAGTTTCGCGCAATGCTTTACTGATTCGTTCCTGTTCCGCAATGTGGCGATTCAATTCTTCGACGTGCTGGCGCGCCTGTTCCGCCTGCGCCGCCGCGCTCGAGACGTTCTTCAAATACGTCAGGTAAGTGAAGTAGACGATCGCGATGATCGGAATTGTTGACACGAAAGCGAAGAAGCCCACCGTGCCGATGAAGCGAGCAATGAGCGCCGCCGCTGAGGCGCCGGCAAAATACGTAATCGAAGTCCACAGGAAGCTCTTTCGCCATGTTACCCACACCGAAGTTTCGGATTTCAGCGCTGAACCGGTCGCGACGAGCAGTGAGTTACTCGCGTACTGAATAATGGCCATCGCCGAAATCGCGGCGAGGTGATTGGTCGAGTACGAATCCTGCCACGTGACCGTCTCGCCGAAGATTAGCCGCAGCGACCAGACCGTAAGAAAAGTTGAAACGGCCGTCGCGCCGGCATTGAAGAAATGAGTGATTACCTGCTTGCTGATGCGTACCGACGAGCAGAGTGCTTCCACGGTCGCCAGAATAATCGCTGCTTCACCACCGAACAGCAGCAGGGTAAGAAAAATGAAGGTGTCAGAGACTGAGATATGAGCGCGGACGCGCGGAATCTGAATGCTGAGCCGGGGTCCGATGAGTACCGTCGCCAGCGCCAACACGAGGAATCGCACGTCGAGCTGCGACACAGGGAACTCGCGCAGCGAGAACAACAGCGCCGCTGTGCCCGCCAGGACCACGAGCCACATGTAGATTTGATTTAGTCGGGTGCGTGACATCTCAAAGGGGGTCCGGGGCAGGACGGTCTCCACTCGCGCATCGCAACGAGCATTCCACGAGCCAGAATGCTTTTTCCTTAGGAAATGTTGGCGTCTCCAGTTTCGGTTACGCGGTCATCGGTCAGAAAGCCAGGTCAGATTGGCGACTCGCACGGGGCGTTAGTCCGACCGTTAGGGAGGGCTCGAAAGGCGATATTTCCGGCTATGGAATTCGATCCGAATAGGCTAGAATTCAAAGCCCGCGTTTGCATCGGCTACCAACCGGCAGCGGTATTCACTGCAGAAAGATAAGTAATGTTCGCGACTGAAGTTATCCCCTCAAAGTGTCTCGAATACGGGACAAATTGTCCGCCGCCGCTGAACGGCTACATCTGTATTGACGTGCCTGACTTCTGCGATTCTCTCGACAAAACCGGTTATTGGAGCGGCTATTCAGATTCGGTGCAGCAGGCTTCCGTTTGGAACATCAGCCCGCTTTACCAGCTCGACATGTTCGATTGGACGGTGCTGATCGTTTACTTCGGCATTCTTACCGTGCTGGCGATTTACGGCGTGTATCGCGTCAAGCAGGTCATCGACTTCTGGCGCTACTCGAAATTCCCGCCCAAACCGAAAGGCGAATTCGCCGCAGTCGATCTGCCGTACATCACCGTGCAGCTTCCTCTATTCAACGAGATGTATGTAGTCGAGCGGCTGGTTAAAGCGGTGACGGAAATCGATTACCCGCGCGAGCGCATGGAAATTCAGGTGCTCGACGACTCGACCGACGAAACGGTGAACATTGCCCGCGCGACAGTCTCGCGGTACGCCGCGCAGGGTTTCGACATTCATTACATTCATCGCGCCGATCGCACGGGCTTCAAAGCGGGCGCGCTCGAGAATGGCATGAAGACGGCGAAAGGGAACTTGATCGCCATCTTCGATGCTGACTTTGTGCCGAAGCCTGACTTTCTGCGCAAGCTGGTTCACTTCTTCACCGAACCGACGGTCGGTTGCGCGCAGATGCGTTGGGCGCACATCAACGGTTCGTACAATCTCTTGACGCGTCTGCAAACGATCATGCTTGACGGCCATTTCGTGGTTGAGCAGACGACGCGTAATCGCAGCGGCAACTTCTTCAATTTCAACGGCACCGCGGGTATCTGGCGACGCGAAGCGATTGAGATGAGCGGCGGTTGGCAACACGATACGCTGACCGAAGACACCGATCTCAGTTTCCGCGCGCAGTTGATGGGCTGGCGTTTTGTTTACCTGCTGGACGAAGAAGCGCCGGCGGAAATTCCCGTCGAGATTAACGCCTTCAAAGCGCAACAGCGTCGTTGGGCCAAGGGCGTGCTGCAAGTTTGGTTTAAGCTCTACCGGCGCATTTGGCACGCGCCCCTGCCTTTGATGGTGAAGCTTGAGATGTTTTTCCGTTTGACCGGCAACATCAGTTATCCGCTGATGATCGTCGCGAGCTTCATGCAGTTCCCGCTCTTGCTGGTGCGATACAATCAGGGGCTTTATCAACTGATGATTCTGGACGTGCCGTTGATGTTCTTCTCGACAGTTTCCGTCGTCCTGTTTTATGGCAGCGCCGTCTGGTATCTCGACCGAACGAAGAAACGCTTTTTGCATCTGCCATTGGTGATGGGTTTGGGTATTGGCCTGGCTTTCTCAAACGCGCGCGCGGTTTTGGAAGCGCTCATGGGAAAGAAATCCGACTTCGTGCGCACGCCTAAGTACAGCGTCGAGCCAGGCGACGACGAATCGTGGAAGCGCAAGAAGTACAAACGGAAGCACGGTTGGCTCCCGCTACTTGAACTCACCTTTGCAGTTTATTTTGTGCTGGCGATCGCGTACGCGGTGAAGATGCACATGTGGGGACCGATACTTTTCCTGCTGTTGTTCTGCTTCGGCTACGGCTACATGGGTGTGATGAGCCTGCTACAGACGGCGGGCGGCAGTCGCCGGAAATCCAGAGTGCCGGCTACCGCTCCCACCAACTGACGCGCCGTTAGAGTACCAACTTTAGTTGTAGCATTCGTTTAGAGGCGGGCGTTGCCCGCCTCTTGCTGTCGCCAGAGGGTCGGCGGGCAGTAGCCCGCCTCTAAACGATACCGAGAGTTCGGTACTCTGACCGAGTTAAGTCGCCGTCCTTGGGCGGCCGCTGACGAGCGCCACCAAAATCGAAATCAGGTACAGCACCACCATTGGCAGCGCGAACAAAAGCATGTTCGGGATGTCCCCGGTGGGCGACAGGACCGCGGCGATGACGAGAATGCCGATCACCGCAAAGCGCCAAATCTTCACCATCCAGCGCGCGGTCACTACACCAATGCGCGCCAGCACGTAAGTAATCGCCGGCATCTGCGAGACAAGACCCATCCCCAGCATCAGCAGGATGATGAAATCAAAGTAGTCGTCCGCCTTCAGCAGCAAACGAAAATCCGATCCCAGTCCCAGCAGATATTTCGCGGCGGCGGGAAAGATCAAGTAATACGCAGTCGCGGCGCCGAGCACGAAAAAGACGCTCGACAACATGACGAATGGCGTCACGTATTTGCGCTCGTGCGGAAAAAGTCCGGGCGCGACGAACGCCCAAATCTGCCACAACAAAAACGGCACTGAGATCGCGATCGCGGTGTACAAAGAGACTCGCACGTACAGCGCGAAGGATTCGGCCACGGTGGTCACGATCAGTTTTTCGTTGGGGTCTGTGCCCTTCTCGTACCCTTTGGCAAGATCAATGGGCAGCCGCACGTCTTTCGGCACCACTTCGTTTCCCGCGATTAGCGGTTCGTCGGTGAACAGTCCAATGTTTCCTTGCGCGTCTTTATCAACGCGCGCAATCACCGATGTGCCTGCGGGAATCGAAGCCGGGCCGAGTTGCTTCGCCTCGGGAAAAGTGAAACGCAGCTTGTCGCCGGGTTTAAGTGAACTGAGCGAACCCGTAGAGAGTTGACCGTTCAACCCGTCAATCGGCACGCGCCTTTGCTGCTGAGCTTCACTGAGTGCGCGCTGCACGGGCCGCGCGAGAAAATTGTAAATGTGATCAGAGAAAGCCCAGGCCACTGAAGCGGCCAGGAATACGAACACGATGCTGCGAATCAGACGCGAGCGCAGCTCATCCAGATGTTCAAGAAACGACATCTGCCCGCCCAGTTCATCCGCGCGAGCTTCTTTCTTGTCTGGTTTGTTGATCAATCGCAGGCTCGGCATGCGCGACTTATATCCACTCGTGTTTTGGCTGTTCGGTTTTCGCGGGCTCAGTCTCGGTGGCATCGCGTGGTTCGACGAGCTCCGCATCAACCGGCTTAATCTCAGGCGTGCTGGGCCGCGATTCAGATTCGAATACGCTTAACTCACGCGCGGCGGCTTCGCGTGCGGCGCGAATCCGGTTGCTGGCGGTATCGAGAAATGAACTCGCGGGATCGATGCCGTGCTCGTGAACTTCCGCATTGACCTCACGTTCCCAGGTGCGCTTGAAGTCTTCGGACGCCCGGCGAAATTCGGAAAGACTCTTGCCGAGCTGCCGGCTAAGTTGCGGCAGACGCCGCGGCCCAAAGAAAATCAGCGCCGCCACCAGAATCAGCAGCAACTCAGTATTTCCCAGTGAATCGAGAATCAGCAGGTACATCGCTTATACGGCTCACAATTGACGTGAGACGGGTCGAAAAAGATTGTAGCGCGTGCGGCGGCGTGTCAGAAGCCCGCGCGTCAGCAAGGGCTTTGCTTCGGGAATTGTCCTCCCTGACGTCGGGCTTCTGACACAACCGCCGTTTGACACTGGTTCGGCTGTTCGCTCAAGCTCGAAACGTCGTGGAAAATGTCTCTCCAGATTCACTCGAGCAGTTCGCGCGGGTCGCCGAAAAGGTGGCCGCGACAACGAAGAAGCTCGCAAAGGCGGCGCTGCTGGGCGATTACTTTCAGCATCTTTCGGACGAAGATCTCGCGCGCGCGGCGCGTTACTTTGCCGGGCAAGTGTTCGCCCAACATGATGCGCGCACGACGAACGTCGGCGGCAGCATCATCAGCGAGGCGCTGGTTGGCGCGACCGGGTTGCCGGCTGATTTGGGCGTACGTTGGGCGCGTTGGGGCGACGCGGGCGATGTCGCATTCGAGATGTTCACGGAAGCTAAGCTTCGGAACGCGCCGAGTCTTAGTCTCGGCGACACAGAAGATCTTCTGGTTCGCTTGAGCAGCACCCGCGGAAAGAAAGCGAAGACTGATTTGCTCACCAAGGTCTTGGCGAAAGCCACGCCGCTTGAGGCCAAGTATCTCGTGAAACTCCTATCGAGCGATCTGCGCATCGGTTTGCGCGAGGGCCTGGTGGAAGACTCGATCGCACGCGCCTTCAAACAGCCGCTGGCCGACGTCTCGCTCGCCAACATGTTGCGCGGCGACATCGGCGAAGCAGCGGTGCGCGCGCGCGCCGGCGCTTTGGGCGACGTCGAGATGCGCCTGTTTCACCCTTTGAAATTCATGCTTGCGACGCCGGCGTCCGACCTTGCGGACATTGCCCGTACGATGCCCGATGAGTTTTTCGTGGAAGACAAGTTCGACGGCATTCGCGCGCAGGTTCACGTCGAGGGCCGACGCGTGGCGATTTATTCGCGAACGCTCGATGAAATCTCGGCGCGATTTCCGGAGTTGATCGCGCCACTGAGCAGGCTTCCAACCGACGCGATCATCGACGGCGAAATCATCACGGCGCGGGGCGAAGAGATTCTGCCGTTCGCCGATCTGCAAAAGCGGCTGGGACGAAAAACCATCGGCGATGAGTTGCTGGCAAGCGCGCCGGTCGTCTTCGTTGGTTGGGATGTTTTGTATGCCAGCGGCAAAGTCCTGATTGAGGAGCCGTTGCGCGCGCGGCGCGCGCGGATGGAAGAAATCCTGAGCGGCGGCCCAGCGAACGCTGGCACCGTTAGATTGTCGCAAGCACGCGCCTTTAGCGACGTTGCCGCTCTGGATGATGAATTCGACGCGGCGCGCGCCCGCGGCAATGAAGGCTTGCTGATCAAAGACCCGCGGTCTTCATACAAACCCGGTCGACGTGGGCGTGAGTGGCTGAAATTGAAGAAGGCGCTGGCGACCCTGGACGTGGTCGTGACCGCGGTAGAACTCGGTCACGGCAAACGACGCAACGTGCTTTCGGATTACACGTTCGCGGTGCGCCGCTCGGAAAACGATTCCGAACTGCTGAACATCGGCAAAGCCTATTCCGGTCTGACTGACGTTGAAATTGCCGAGATGACTGAATGGTTTCGCGCGCACACTCTGCAGGAATACGCCCACGGGCGCGTCCGCATTGTCGAGCCCACGGTCGTCATCGAAGTGACCTTCGATCGCGTACAGCCCTCAAATCGTCACAAGAGCGGCTACGCTTTGCGCTTTCCGCGCATCGTAAGACTTCGCCGCGACAAGATGGCCGCCGAAATCGACACACTTGAAACCGTGAAGAAGCTAAGTAGTGCAAGTTGATAACTTGCGGACGCGGTCAGAAGCGCAGTTACCAACTTGCGGTACATCTGCGCAAGTTGACAACTTGCGCCACCATTAGAAAGATGAACTTTATGAAGCGCACTTCCCCCTGGATTTTTGTTCTGATCATGGCGATGGCAGTTAGCGCCATCGCGCAGCCACGCCCGCGCGCGAAACGGGCCGGCCGGCCCGCGTCCGCAGATCCGACTTCAAAGCAGACGCCTGCTTCGAACCCAACCGCGGCTGCCACGCCGGCGCCGACTCCGACTCAGCCTGCGCCGTCAACCAGCGCGCCGGTACTCGCAGTGGTGGATAACGTGCAGATCGCGTCGGCGGACATCGAAGCCAACGTCCAATCTGCGATCGGCAACGATCCCGAACTCGGCGCTTTTTATCAGGACCGGGAAAAAGCGATCCGAGAAGCGCGCCAGCGCGCGGTTGATGCGCGGGTGAGTTCAATGCTGATTGCCGCTGAAGCCAGGAAGCGCGGAGTCACGCTGGACGAATTTTTGGAACGCGAAGTCACGGGCAAGACGCCGCCGCCCACTGATGCGGAAGTGCGCGCTGTGTACGACGCGAATCGAGCGCAGTTCGGCGGCACGGATTTGGAAGCGGCCCGGCCGACGATTGTTAATTATCTGCGCAACGAACGCAGTGCAAAAGTTTACGGCGACATGGTCAATCGTCTGAAAATGACGAACACGGTTCAGAAAGGCGCTGACGTTAACGCGCCGAATCTCGCGCCGGGAATAGTCCTGGCGTCCGTGAACGGTCAGCCGCTCAGAATTGAAGCGATTAACGAGCGGATGAAGGCTTACATCTACAAAATGGACCGCCAGATTTACGAAGCGCAGAAACAAGCGCTCGATCGCCGCATCAATGACACGCTGATACTCGCTGAAGCAAACAAGAAAAACATCGGACCCGAGGTAATCATTCGCGCCGAAATCACTGACAAGCTGAAAGCGCCGACCGAAACTGAGATCGCGAAGTTTTACCAGGAAAACAAATCGCAGATCAACGGCGACCTGGCCAGCACCCGCGGCGCGATCGCGAATTATCTTCAGGAACAACAGCAGCAGAAGCTGGAGCAGGAATTGGCGGCTCGGCTGCGCGCCGGCGCGAAGCTCCAAATGTTTTTGCAAGCACCTGAGCCGCCCGTTTTCAATATCGCAGCCGGCAAAGGCATTTCGCGTGGCGACACAAGCGCGCCGGTTAAGATCGTTGAGTTCACCGATTTTCAATGCTCTGCGTGTGGCGCGATGTATCCCGTAATCGAGGACGTGCTGAAGGCCTACGGCAACCGTGTGTATTTTGAGGTGCGCAACTTTCCGTTGAGCTCGATTCACGAAAACGCGTTTGAGGCTGCGCAGGCGGCGGCCGCTGCGAACGCGCAAGGTAAGTTCTGGCCGTACATCGATTTGCTTTACAAGAACCAAAAGTCGCTCGACACTGAGTCACTGAAAAAGTTTGCGACGCAAGCCGGGCTGGATCGCGCGCGGTTCGATGCTGACTTTGCGAGCGGAAAGTTTGCGGCCGACATTCGCCGTGACATCGAAGAAGGCGAACAATACGGCATCGAAGGCACGCCGACGATTTTCATAAATGGCGTCGTCCTGACTACACTTAGCGCCGACGGCCTGCGCGAAGCGATTGAGAAAGGCCTGGCGCGGGCGGGTAAAGCGCAATAACAGCTCTTCTACATTCAGTTTTCAATTTAAGGGAGATTCAAATGAAACGTAGTTCACAGGTTGTCGGAATTTTAGGTGTGATGATCTTTTCGGTTTTGCTCGCCGCAAATGTTTCGGCGCAGACCGGGCCGGTTGCGGGTGTTTATGAAAACTTCACGGTCGGCAAAGAGTCGGGCGATTTGGTCGGAATGCGCGTCGTGATTATTCCCGCCCACGACACGTTCTATGCGATGGTGCAGATCGCGCAGGGCGGCGCGGAAGATCCGAAACCCGAGTTCGTAGATGCCACCGTCAAGGGCAATAAGGTTGAGTTCACTGTGGGCGATCAAAAATACACCGGCACCGTCAGCGTTTCAGGATTCCGTGTCAAAGACCCTGACGGCAAGACGCACGTGCTGAAGCGCAGACCCTGCGCGACGCTGTTCAAGTAAGGGCGTGGCCAAGACTTAAGTCTGTGCCACCAGAACACCAAGACGGTGGCGGCGATGGTTGATTACCAGCGCCGCCCCATTCGCCTTTCGAGCTTACCGCGTCGCGTCGCTTACCTGGTGACTCCCGGCGCTTTGAACGCTCCGGTTTGAGCGATTGCCGGGCGATACTCCCAATGCCACGGTTCTTTGTTTACGGTGCGGACGAATCCGTGTCGCGGACCGTTGCGCTTCAGCCAATCGTAGAGTGGATTTCCTTCATAGCCGCTAATCGCAAAGTCGTAAGCAAAACCATCCTGGTGATTTGAGAAGCCGGGCTTTGCCGCCAGGTTGAATCCCGGCAAGCGCCGCTCCCAGCCGTCCCGGAGATATGCCTGTTTCGGGTAGGTCCGAAATCCGCTCTTGAGCGGCAGCAATACCCCGTCGGCCTCAGCTGCATTAACCAAAGCGAGATACTCGTCGGCAATGTCTTGCGAGACAAATTTCAACTGATTACCGGCGCCGACGATTTGAACGAGCGTTATTTGTTTCAGGAACTTCCCGGCGTCCCACGCTGCGTTCGCGCCTTTCTGGTCGTCGTCTTGGGGCGGAAACACGCCGACGGTTTCGTTGAGAAACTTGTTCTTCAGATTGGTGGCTGCCGTCCAGCCAAAATTCTCCGCATTCACAAAAACCAAGTCACGCAGGACGCGCGCGTCAGTTACGCGGACTTCAGTCCCATTCGGAATTAGTTTCGGAACTCCATTTTCCATTACGAAGGTCAGCAGGTCGTCTCCGTCACGGAGCCTGGCTTGGGGATCGTTTATGACAAAAGGTTTGTTGAGATAGCTTTGCATAATGGTTCGCCTTTTGAGGTTGAGGTTTTGAGAGTTCAGAACTTACCCGATTTCAACGGTGTATGACCGCTGAATCCAAAACATTTCTTTGGTGGATACAGGATTTAGTCGTCAAGGAAAACTATGGGCCAGGCTTCTCTTAACTCGTTAGTTAGCCAGGGACTGGTAATATCCGCCGCTACTGCGTCGATTTCTTGTGCGTGAGGATGTTGCACGCCTCGATGGCGCCGTTCGGATCGACAGCCACGTTTCCTTCTTCGATGTGGCGAATGATGCCCTCCTTGTCGATCACGAACGTCGCGCGATTGCCAAAACCCTGCTCCTCGTTGAAAATTCCATAGTCTTTAACCACGGTCCGCTTGAAATCGCTCAACAACGGAAAGGTCACTTCAATCTGTTTCGCAAATTCCCGATTGGCGGGAACGCTGTCAACGCTGATGCCGAAGATTTGCGTGTCGGTGGCTTCGAATTTGGCGATATCAGCCTGATACGCCTTCATTTCTTTCGTTCAACCGCCGGTGAACGCCAGCACGTAAAAGGCCAGCACGACGTTCTTTTTACCTTTAAAGTCGTTGAGCTTATAAGTCTTGCCGTCCGTGCCCCGCATGGTGAAGTCGGGCGCGGCATCGCCGACTTTCAAATGAGTCTTTGGCGCGGCTGGTGCTGCCGGTCTCGCCGGAGTCGGTGACGGCGCCGGCGTTGTTTGCGCGACGGCCAGTGATGCGGTGACGAGGATGAAAAGTGCGGAGATGATTTTCTTAAACATCTTAGTGACTCCTGGTTTGTCTGCCTTCTGCTTGTAACTTACTGGTACTGGTTTCCCGGTCTCGGAAGCGGCGAGAGTTTACAACGCGAGCGCGGTTCTGACAACGAGAATGAGTTAAGCCACGGCGCTGACGATAACTCAATGGCCCAGCCGCCAAGCGGCGGGAGTTAATAGCCCCGCCCGTTAGGGCGGGGAACATTGTCAAAACATTCCCATCGAGCGCCGAAGGCGCGGCAGATCAATCCCACAGATAACGTCGTATTCAACCCCGTGTTTTTCGAGAAGCGCAACGAACTCGTCTTTAAAGGTTTTCTTTCGGTGGTGCGCCTCTTGATGTTGAATGTAATTGAGGACCTGATGCTCCGCTGACTTACTGACGCTAAAGGCTCCATATCCCTTCTGCCATGCGAAGCCGCGTCTGTTTTGAAACGTCTCGTGCACCCAACGCGACGAATTTGATTTTACCGAGTTAACAAGTTTGGCGATCGAGATGGGTGACGGTAGTGAGGTGTAAAGATGGACATGATCGCTTATACCGCCGGCTCCGATCAGCTTGACACCATCGTGTCGTAAGACGCCTCCAATAAAGCTAAAGAGCCGATGGTTCCACTCTGCGGTATTTCAGGGTTCGCGACCGACCGTGCTCCAAACAAAATGTACGAGCAGGCTGAGGTGTTTTCCGGCGATGAGAGTTTGCTCCTTTTGTGCCGGCGCTTCGCGCCTCTCCTATTTTTCGACTCGATTACCCCGCTCTGACGGGCGGGGCTATTTACTTGCGGCGCTACGCGCCTTAGTTTGCGGTTCCGACCCCGATTCAAATAGCGCACTTGATGGCGAGGTGCAATGTGCAATTTCTTTTTCTTTCCGCCCGAATTCGCCGATTGCAATCAAAACTCAAGAATTCCTCAAGCCGCCTCGGGATAATGCAATCACCCTTAGATGTGAAGGCGTCTGCGCGCGGAGATTTCCAAACGCCAGCGAGGATTCTCAATGACACTCAAAGACGACAACCCCTTGATACACGACAAAATCACGGTTCCCACGCAGAAACCGCGTACTTCGCGCCCGCGCCTGCTCGACGTTTTGACGGACAACCTGACGAATTACACGGCCACGATCGTGAACGGGCGCGCGGGCACGGGAAAAACCACGCTATCGGCGGAATTCGCCCGCCGCGCCACTCGATCTGTGTGCTGGTACAAGGTCGATGCGGCTGACGCTGAACTTGGCGTCTTCTGCCAGTATCTGATTTCGACGCTTCGTTTCCAGCGACCGAGGCTGAAAGCCGAGCGGTTGATGGAAATCGTTGGGTCATTGATGGAAATCACTGAGTCAGTCGAGACCGACCGCGCCGAGGTGTTGGCTGAGGCATTTGTTTTCCAGTTGGCCGAACCCCGACAAGCCGGTGAAGAGCCTTTGCTGATAATCATCGAAGACCTGCACCTGATTTACGACGCCGAGTGGGTCGTGCCGTTCTTTCATCGCCTGTTGCCGCTTCTGCCGGCAGATATCCACCTGATCATTACGTGCCGCAGCCTGCCGCCGGCGCCGCTCTGGCGTCTGCGTTCCAAGCAAATGCTACGCGTAATCGAAGAAGCCGAGCTGGCTTTCACTTTGGAAGAGACCGCTCGTCTGTTCGAAACCTATGGCCTAAGCGAAGAGCACGCCCGCATCGCTCTGCGCGAAACCAACGGCCGTGCCGCGGCGATTGCCAACTTTGCCGCCACGCCGGGACGTGCTGGTCGGGCCGTCGCCGACAGCCTTCTGGCCATCGAGCCGCATCTTGTAACCGGCTCAAGGGGGCAACGACGCCCCGGACTGCTGACGTAGAACACACTTTGGCAGCAATGCCTGAATCGACCCTTGCCCCCGTGCAAACTACCGACGTCGCCTTTGGCGCGCAGCTATCCGAACGCCAGACGACGTGTAGAAGTCCCGCTTTTGGCTGTGCTACTCTCCGCACCCCACCACCCCGACGTGTCGGGGTTCTCGAAGCTGTGATGGTCAAGGGCGAACGCAAAACCGCCAGGCCGAATCCGTCGAACACTGCCGCGGCGCCGTTTGCGCTGCCCGGCACGTTTTTCCTGCGCACAAAATTGCTCGCGCCCCGGGCGGCGCCGGAGTTGCTGTACCGCGAAAGACTGATTGAACGGCTGCGCGCAAACCTTTCGCTGCCCGTAACTCTGGTGGCGGCGAATGCGGGATCGGGAAAGACAACGCTGGTAGCCGACTTTCTGCGCAAGCAGGAGCAGCCCTACGTCTGGTATCAGCTCGACCACACAGACAGTGACCCCGCGGTTTTTCTCGGTTACCTGGCGCACGGAATCCAACAGCGCGTCATCGATTTTGGCGAGACGATCTTTGCCTATTTGCAGGCGGCCGAGCTAGTGCAAGAGCCGGAGCGCGCCGCCGACGTGCTGCTGAACGAGATTCTCGAGCGCGTTGAGCAGCAGCTAATCATCGTGCTCGATGATTATCACCACCTCGGCACGGAAACTCCGGTCCATGCGGTAGTCGATCGGCTGATCACTTATCTCCCGGATGTCGTACACGTCATCATCATTTCGCGCGACGTGCCGCCGCTGACGCTGGCACGCCTGCGTTCGCAGGAATCGGTCGCGATTATCGACCGCAACGACCTGCTCTTCACGGCGGAAGAAACACAAGAACTCTTTCGCAAAGTGTTCGGTCTGGCCCTAACGCCGGAACAATTGCAAGAGTACGGCGAACGTACACACGGTTGGATCACGGCGCTGCAATTGGTGCGTCAGGTCGCGCAGCGGCAGGTGCCCGCCGGCGACGGACATGCCGATCCGCTTGGCGTTCTGCACCAGTCAGAGCGCGACATCTTTGAATACTTTGCGGAAGAAGTCTTCAGCGCTGAGCCGCAGGACATTCAGCATTACCTGATGCGCGTGGCGTTGCTGGATCGAATTGAAGTGAACACCTGCGCGCGGCTTTATCCTGAAGTGATTTCGTCGGCCATCCTGCCGCAGCTTGTGCGCCGGAACGTTTTTCTGACGGTCGCCAGCGATGCACGTGGCGAAGAGTATCGTCTTCATCCACTATTTCAGAGTTTCCTCCGACGGCGTCTACGCGCGGAGATCGGCCTGTCAGGCGTGGCCGCCGAACATGTGCGCTGCGCGGACCACTTGCTCGAACGCGGCAATTGGGGCCAGGGTGTGCGGCATTTGCTCGAAGCCGAGAATTTCGACCGCGCGGGCGAAGTGATCGCCGCACACGGCGCTGACTGGATTGCCTCGGGCAAGCTCGCGTCGCTTGCATCGTTGGCTGAAGCTTTGCCGCCCGCGGTCTTGGAAGCGCATCCGCGGGCGATGGCGCACCGAGCTGAAGTCGCCCGTCTGCGCGGAGAATTCGACACGGCCCAGAGCCTTTTCCGCCGGGCAGCCGCGGCGCTGCGTGCGAAAGGCGACGACGAAGGCGAAGCGGACGCGCTGCACTCTTTGGCGACGATCGCGCGACGTCAGGGCGATTACGATGCGGCTTTTCAATACCTCGATCGCGCGATTGAGCTGACGAAGCCTGAGTCCGCCGTGCGCACCAAGTGCGGCAATACGCGCGGACTTTGTTTTGTGTCGCTGGGCGAATGGACGGCCGCCGAGCGCGAGTTCCGGTCCGCGCTGCAATCGGCGGAAGAGCGCAACGACGAACATCACATTCGGCTGATTACGCACAACCTCGGCCTGCCCGCAATGATGCGCGGCGATTTTGGCGAGGCGCTGCATTGGCTGCGCCGCATGCTTCGGACTGACGGTCACGAAGCACCCATTCCGCAAGAGGCTTGGGCGCACCTGAACATTGCGCGGTGTCACCTTTACCGCGGCGAGATGGAAGAATGCGAGCGACACCTCGATCTCGCGCTGGAGCGCTGTCAGCTTTTCAATCTTGTCGGCCAGCAGGGCGAGGCCTTCGAAGCCTACGGGAATCTCTATCGCGAGCGCGGCGAGTTGACCCGCGCCGCCGAGTTTTACGAACGCGCCGCGCGAGCTTACGAAGAAGCCGGTATCGACCAATCACGCGTTGAGTTGTTTGAGGAACAGGCGCTGCTAAGTCTGAAGGCCGGCGATCTGTCACGCGCGCTTGGCCAGATTAATCGGTTAATCAAACTCCGTTCGGCACGAAATGACGAGGCAGGAGTGTTCACAGCGACTCTGGCGCGGGCCCGAATCAGGATTGCGGCGCGCGAAATTGAAGCGACGCGTGACGAATTGGTTCCCGCGCTCGAGTATTTCCGTCCGCGCGGACTTTACTACTACGAAGCACAGGCGTGCATCGACCTGGCGGCTTGCGAGTCCGAACTCGGTCATGAGCCGCAGATGTTGGATTACCTGAGGCGGGTGATGGATTTAGCGGCGCGATACGACTACGACTATTGGCTGCGGCAGGAGATTGCACACCGGCCGGCGCTTTTCGCGTCAGATCTGGCGCAGGAAATTCTGCCCGCAGATTTACGCCCTCAGGTCCCGGCAGTGGCAACGGCGGCGCCGCAACCCGTAACGGCCACGGACTTAACGCCCGGGCCGCTGGTTGATCTAACTATAAACACGCTGGGGCCGGTCGAGATCTTCCGCGATCCGGCACGGCCTTTCGCGCCCGATGCGTGGACGACGCGCCGCGCCCGCGACATTCTGTGCTTCATCGTTTCGCGCCGGCACCATCGCGCGCCGAAAGACACGATCATCGACATGTTCTGGACTGAGGACAATATCGAAACGATCGAAAAGAATTTTCATCCGACCGTCTCGCACATTCGCAAGGCGCTCAACAGCAATCAGCCACTCAAGCAGAATTTCATCATCTATCGCGACGGCGATTATCAACTGAATCCCGAGTTTTCCTACCGCATCGATACGGACACATTGGAGCGTTTGATTGCAGATGGCGAAACGGCGCGCCGCGAACGCAATTATGAGCGCTGTATCGAGTGTTACGAGGAGGCCGTGACGCTTTATCGCGGCGAGTTCATGCAGGGAACCTACGAGCCTTGGGTCGATGAGCAGCGTTCGTATTATCGCGAGCAGCACCTGCGGATGCTGGAAGCGCTGGCCGCCGTTGCCGAAAAAAACGAGGAATGGCCGCGCGCGATGGACCTGGCGCAACGCATCCTGCACGAGGACCAATTCCGCGAGGACATCCATTGCATGCTGATGCGGGCACAGGCCGCGCTTGGGAACCGCGTAGCCGTGAAAGAGCAGTACGAAACGTTGCGGGAACTCTTGCGAAAAGAGCTTGGTGTCGAGCCCGCAATACAAACACAGAAGACGTTTCGTGATTTGATGGAAAGCTGAGGAATCGCCTTAATGTTGGCAAATAGGGGAATGAATTGGGTCGAGAAAGGACGACTGAATTGCAAGGCGAACGCAACAACCCGGTGCGAATAGGCGACTTAGAATTACAGGTCGTCTCAGGTCTGGATTTTGACAATCACGCCTCGCCTACGTTTATCGACAAGCCACTGTCTGACCCGACCGTGGCGTTGGCTTGTGAAGAATGAGTTGTTTCTTAATTAACAAAGCTAGAACCGCGCTGGCGCTAACTCTGGTTGTTTTGCTGAGCAGCGTACCCGCGCTCGCCGGTCTGACCATATTCGGCTCGAACGGCATTACCGCGTCCGGCGCGGACGGAGTCGAGTATTCCAGCACTAATGGCATCACAATCAGCGGCGCGGACGGGATTCTGGCTTTCGGACCGAACGGCATCACCGCATCAGGAGCCGACGGAATTACCGCTAGCGGCGCTGACGGAATTACCGCGTCAGGGGCAGACGGCATTACGGCGAGCGGTGCAGATGGCATCACCGCGTCGGGCGCCGATTCAACGACAATTACGCGCGCCGATGGCATCACGATTAGCGGCGCGGATGGCATTACGATTAGCGGCGCGGATGGCAATACTTATCGCGCCGAATCAATCCTTATCCGAAACGGTAACGGCATAACCATTAGCGGCGCCGACGGTGTTGTCGCGACGGGAACAAACGGCATCACTGCCAGCGGCGCTGACACGCGCAACATTGTTCGGTCTGACGGGATCACCGTCAGCGGCGCCGACGGCATCACGATCAGTGGCGCCGAGACAATGACCGCGACGGACGCCCACGGCGGCAGGTTCACAATTTCACCCAACGGCATCACGGTCAGTGGGGCGGACGGCATCACCATCAGCGGCGCGGATGGCATCACGATCAGCGGTGCTGATATTTTCACACGCACGGGTACGGCAGCGCTGGCGGAAGCTCTAAACCCGCCGGAACGCGTCGGTATTGCCAGCATCGATCCGGAACTGGCCGTGGTTCTGGACAAGCTGACCGATGACAGCAACATCAACGCCGTCATTGTCTACCATCATTTGCCAAACGAAGGCGACATTGCGGATCTGCAGGCGATTGGCGTCCTTGGCGGCACACGTTATCGGATTCTGCCGATGATTGCAGTGACCACTACGAAAGCGAACCTGTTGGCCATCTCGCGTCTCTCCGCAGTCCGTTCGATTTACGCCAATCGAACTTTCCAATGGAATCTGGCTCCGACTGAGCGAAACCGCACGGGCGTTGAGCGCGTCCGGCGCGATGTTGATTTAGCAAACGTCAACGGCGGAATTCCGGTTACGGGCCGAGGCGTCACGGTTGCAGTGCTTGACACCGGCGTTGATGGGACCCACGGCGATCTCGCGGGACGGGTCGTGCACAATATCAAGCTTGGCGACACGCAGAGTCTCGGGGCCGGATTCAACTATCCCGCTGCGGCGCCAAGTTTCACAAACACTGATCAGGTGTACGGGCACGGCACATTCGTTGCTGGCGTGATCGCGGGAAACGGTCAACAGTCGTCAGGCAAATACGCCGGGGTGGCTTCAGGCGCAAACATCCTCGGTCTCAGCGCCGGCGACGCGAGCCTGCTGTTTATTCTCTCTGGCTTTGATTACCTGCTGACGAATTACCAGGCGTTCAACGTTCGCGTTATAAATTGCAGCTTCTCTGCCAACACGGTGTTCGACGTAAACGACCCGGTTAACATCGCGACGCGCTTGCTGACGGACTCAGGGGTAAATGTTGTTTTTTCCGCCGGTAATACGGGCCCGGGCGCGGACTCGTTGAATCCTTATTCCGTTGCGCCGTGGGTCATTAGTACTGGCGCGACGGACGATTTGGGACGGTTGGCGAACTTCTCTTCGCGCGGCGAATTCGGCAGCCCCCTGTTCCGACCCACGATCGTCGCTCCGGGACTAAGCACCGTGAGTTTGCGAACATCCACGGTCGGCAGCATCAGCAGCATTAGCGGATTAGGCACAAACGATGCGGCGCTTTCATCATCGGAACTGCCCTACTACGTGACAGGCAGCGGCACGAGCTTTTCAGCGCCTCATGTCGCCGGGGTTATCGCCTTGATGCTCGAAGCGAATCCGAGCTTGAACCCGGCGCAGATTCGGGACATTCTGCAACGGACCGCGACGCCCCTGCCGCCTTACTACTGGCACGAAGTCGGCGCGGGAATGCTGAACGCGCATGCGGCGGTGCTGGAGGCGGCTTATCCCGCGCGCCGGTTCGGTTTGTCGGCCGGCTTCGCCAATCAAAAACAGGTGCAGTTTGTTACCGACGCGCCGACTGTTTTTAGCGGCACCGTACAGCCGGGTCTTCCGACCGAAACTTCGTTGAACATCCCGGCCAATGCGCTGGTCGCTTCGCTGCAGATCTCGTGGGGCGGCTTGTTGACTCCCAATAATCTGAACCTCGCAGCGGTCGACGGCCAAGGTGTGCAGCGCGCGCAATCAACAGCGATCAATTTGCCGGGCTTAACTGGACGTCGCCAGCGACTTGGAATCGCCGACCCTCCGGCGGGAACCTGGAAAGCAGTGGTCACCAACACCCTGGGTTCGGCCGGGACAACGCAAACATTTCGCGGTGTCCTGCAAATTCACCGCGCGCGATACGCGCCGATGGATGACGTTACCGATCTGAGCCCGACGGCCGTGGCTGAGATTCAGCAGAACTTACGCGGCTTCGTCATGCGGCCGATTGGCCGCCGCTTCCGGCCTGGCTTTACGGTCACGCGCGTTGATTTGGCCACCGCGCTGTTATTGGGTGGGCGTGTTCCTCAATATTTACCGGCACGTTCCAGCTACGAGGACGTGCGGGACAAAGCGACAATGCTCGTCGTGGAAAGCGCGCAAGCCGCTCCAAGCGGATCGCTGTTCCCAAACATTACCACGACCACTTTCCTGCCCGACGCTCCGGTCGATCGTCTGAATGCTATCGTGGCGCTGGTTCGCGCCGCTGGCTTGCGACAGGAAGCTGAGTCGGGCACCCACACACTGAGCTACACTGATGCCGCGACAATTCCCGCCGCCCTCCGCGGCTACGTTGCCGTTGCCGTTCAGAATCGCCTGATCACGACAACCGGGACAACCTTCAATCCCGGTGGTGCCTTCACGCGGCTCGACCTGTCGCATGCAATGGTGAGACTCCAGACGCTGGCGATTCAGTAATCATTTCCAAACTGTCCGTAATAAACTACCGTGTCGTAATCAAAGACGACTGTTCCGTCTTTCTGATGTGAATCGAAGACCTGCCGTAGGTCGCCCAGCATTGGCTCGTAATTGGCGCTGTCGGCGTTAGGCGCGTAAGAAGCGGATAGCAGCCGCCCTTTGAACCCTTCCCAGTCAAACGTCTGCTGAAAATCGAAGAGCGAGCGTTTGCAGGCACCGGGCGAAAAGAACTTCTCGATGCCAGAGTTCTCTATCTCTCTGGCGACCTCGCGATAATCCGTCCCGAATCGCACCAGGATGTCATCGTAAGCTTTGACGAGGGCGCTCCGGTCAGTGGGAAAAGTGTTCCAGACGACGACGACCCAGCCATCGGCCTTCAGAATTCGGTGGAACTCCCGGTGCGTTTTCTCTCGATCGAACCAGTGAAAGGCCTGTCCGGCCGTCACGAAATCAACCGACGACTCCGGCAGCGTCGTGGCTTCGGCGGTCGCATCAACGCTTACGAAATTCGAATAATCGGCTAGGAGCCGTTCGCCGGCAGCGCGCATTTCCGCATTCGGCTCGACGCCAAGCACGCGATTACCGTTGCCCAGGAACAACTCGCTGAGGAATCCGGTGCCTGAGCCGATATCCGCGATGACCGAATCACGCGTCAGGGCGCAGTCTTTCTCAAGCAGCGGAATGATTTCGGTTGGGTAAGTTGGACGATACTTCTGGTAGTTTTCGACGCGGTTGGAAAAGCGCTTGGTCGGGTCGAGCATCGGGGGGTCAACTGGTTTGCGATTGTTGCGCGACAAGTTCGTGCAAAGTTTCACGCTCTTTGTCGTCCAGAATCGAGAACGAAATGCTAAAGCCGGTCAGTTGCTGATAAAACGCGACTTTCCCGCGCAATGGCAGCCAGCGACCTGAGGGAAGCTGAATCAGCAAGCTCACAATTTCGCCGACATCGACCGCGCCTTTCGTGTTTACGAAACATCCGGTGACGCTGACGTCCTCGACGCGGCCCTCATAGGTGCCCGTGGCGCTGTGCCAACGCGTCGGCAGATTCACCGGGACGCGTTCACCTGTTCGCTTCTCATCGTTCATGAGCTTTGGTCAAATCAGCAGTCAGGGGGCCTCGATTTTGGTGGTACTTCGCGAAAATCCTGAATCCGAGCAGCACCGCCAGCAGGAACGCAAACGTCAGCGGCTGCCGCACATCAGATTTTACCAGCATGTAGAAATGCAGGACGCCCAAAATTGCGGCGGGGTAGACGACGAGATGCAGCCGCGCCCAGCGTTTGCCGCCCAAACGCTTGACCATCGCGTCAGTTGAAGTGATCGCCAACGGCAGCATCAGGAAGAACGCCGCGACGCCCACGGCGATGAAACGTCGCCCGGCAATGTCACCTGGAATTGTCGATAAACGGAAGAACCTGTCGAACGCGATGTAAGTCAAAAGGTGCAGCGCGCCGTAAAAGAACGCGAAGATGCCCAGCATCCGACGAAACCTGATCAACCAGTTTAGGCCGGTGATGCGGCGCAATGGACTGACGGCGAGCGTGATAAGCAGAAAAACCAGCGTTAGCATGCCCGTCGTGCGCGTCACAAACTCGAGCGGATTCGCGCCGACCTGCTTACGCCACACGTCCCAGAGCAAAAGCCCCAGCGGCACAAGGCCGTTGATTACGAGAACCAGTTTGGTGAAGCGAATGTCTTTCATCTCTGGGAGCGCGGGCATCCTGCCCGCAGATTCTGGAAGGCAGGCTGGAAGCCTGCGCTGCCAGTTCAGTAATTCGCCCTCAAATCCATTCCTGCGTACAAATGCGCGACCTGTTCGGCGTAGCCATTGAACAAAAGCGTCTCGCGTGACCGAAACTCGCCAATCCGACGCTCGTATTTCTGGCTCCAGCGCGGATGGCTGACGCCCGGATTTACGTTCGAGTAGAACCCGTACTCGTTCGGGGCCTGAATGTTCCAGGTCGTCTTTGGCTCATCGGAGACCAAAGTAATTTTTACGACTGACTTAATACTCTTAAACCCGTATTTCCAGGGCACAACCAAACGAATCGGCGCGCCATCCTGCGGCGGCAGCGTCTCGCCGTACAGGCCGGTAGCCAGAATCGTCAGCGGATGCATGGCTTCATCGAGCCGCAACCCCTCAACGTACGGCCAGTGGAGCACGCCCGTGTTCTGATTCGGCATCCGATTGGGATCCAGCAGCGTCTGGAAGGCCACGTATTTGGCAACAGAGAGGGGCTCAACCTGTTCCAGCACTGCGTTCAAGGGAAAACCGACCCAGGGGATTACCATCGACCAGCCTTCGACGCAACGCAGCCGGTAAACCCGCTCTTCCTGCGGTGCCAACTTCACCAAATCTTCCAGGTCAAAGGTCTTTGGCTTGTTGACGAGACCTCCAACCTCAACCGCCCACGGCCGAGTTACAAAACCACGCGCGGCCGACGCAACCTCTTCCTTAACCGTCGAGAACTCGTAAAAGTTGTTGTAGTTGGTGATGTCTTCGAGCGATGTCAGCGCTTCGTTCGTCTTAAAGGCGTGGCGAATTGCTTCGTCGGTCGGCGTGGTAACCACGCCCTCGATCTTCGGACGCGATTCGACGACGGGAGCAGATGGATTCAACTTGCGGTAAATCAAACCAGTTGCCGCAACTGACCCGGCGAGAATCGCGCCGCGCATGAACAAGCGCCGATTGAGATACACTTTTTGATCGGTGATCTCGCTCGCCTGAATGTCAGATGGCTTCTTAATCAGCATCCTTGTTTATTAGTTGCGAAATTTGCTAAGCGCGTATGCCAGAAGCACAAAACATCTTAAACGTCGGAGCTTTCAAAGTTTAGTATCGCTCCGTTTTTTCGTCGGTCAAAGTTTGTCGGCAATGGGTGCATGAACGCAGAGTGAAAGTAAAACTTTAATGGCTGGATATTCAGGGACACCACTCGCCCGGAAACTTGGTATCAAAGAAGGTTTCAACCTTCGTTTCGTAAACGCACCGGCCGAACTCGACAAAGATCTGGATCTGCCGGTGAACGTCACGGTAAACGCCCGCGCGCGGAAACCGATTGATCTCGTGTTGCTGTTCGTTACAAGCAAACGCGAATTAGAGCGAACTTTTTCAGGTTACGCAACGAAGTTACGTCCGACCGGCATGCTTTGGATTTGCTGGCCTAAGAAAACGTCCGGAGTCGCATCTGATCTTAGTGACAACGTGGTTAGAGAACTCGGTTTGGCAAAGGGGATGGTTGACGTGAAAGTCTGCGCGATCAATGAAGTCTGGTCGGGCCTGAAATTTGTCATTCGGCTGAAATACCGGCCAAAAGACTGAGCCGGGTGAGCTATTCACAAGCTTCCACAGGCGCTGTGTAAAGCCTGTGGACGCAGTGGCACGCAGCAACAAAAGCGTCGAAGGCGCAACAACTTAGGGCATTTTGCACAACGCGGCAGCATTCACAGCCCCACTAAAATTCGTGCATTCCTCTGGGGGGCAGTAGCCCGACCGTGAGGGAGGGCGCGATTTCTCGCAGAACGACGCCCTCCCTGACGGTCGGGCTACTGCCCCGACGCAAACGCGAAGTTGCGAAACATTTAACGCCTGGATAACGCCGGCTGACACAAAAATAGCTTTTATTGATCAATCTCCTCGTGTGAGGAGGGCACAACTCAATTGCATCGATCAAAATTCATCTCATCTCTGCGTTGGTGGGCAAGTAAGGAAAGATCAATTGCCAACTAATAGTAGGCCCAAGCTACTTTCAGTCGCAGGGGTTGGGCGCAACATACGGCGAACGCTTTATGTGTCGCAGTGAATGCCATGAATTCATTAGCAATCTTCTGGTTGTCGTTCGATGAGAATCATCACAGATCGAAGATTTATCAGTTGTTCCGTTGAATCAAGCGTTCTTCTAACTGTCACCACTGCACATGTTGCGAAGGTAAGAAGAAATTCTTAAGTCGTTCGCATCACTGAATTGATCGTGTTCGACGATTTGATCGCACTCAATCAATTTGGAAGTTGCAAAAAAAATCTTCCTACATATAATTCCAGTCCCTTGCTGGATACGATGAACCATCGGCGATCGAGTTGACGAAACGATTAGCAGTTTAACGCACTTATTTTTTTACCTCGCAAAGTAACCGTCAGCCATTTCGCGATTAACTCGAAGCGCTTTGCGTTTGTGATTTGCGATTCCGATTAGCAATACCTTTCGGATCGCAATCAGAGTTGCGAAAATTCAACTCCTCCGATAGGTCATCGCCAAGTTTCACACCGACGGGGTTCGATCGAACCAGGGCGCAAGCAGCCTCGATGCTATTGGGGCTGGAGTGGTCAGTTGGAATCGTGTTGTTCGAAATAGTGTCGGAGCGGATGATGACGAATGCAGCAGAAGTAATTGCCCTCGAATTGAAGCGGTGCCCCCGTTGTGAGGAATCGTTGCCAGTGTCAGAGTTTGGTGTCTGCCGTGCACGTAAGGACGGACTGAATCTCTACTGCAAGCGATGCATCAGACAAAAGATCGCCTTAAGTCGGCAGGCGTTGCGTGAATACAAGAGCGCGCGGACAAAAGCCGGCACCGCTTCCACCAAGACAAAAGTCACGCTCGATCCTAAGTCAGGGTTTTCATCGCGTCGCATCGCGCGAATGCTGCGCAAGCTTTCGCCCGCTGATCGCGTACGCGAAGCCATCCGCTGTGGCGCCAAGACGCAAAAGGAAATCGCTCATGTCACAAAACTTCCGAAGGATGAGGTTTGCGACGCACTGGCGAATTTGCTGCTGTGGACGCGCGAAATTCGCACCCAGATAGTGAATCACCAGCGCACGTATTTTGTGAACGAGGCCCTCGAAGAACTGCAAAAAACTACCGCAAATAAGGTGAAACGCGGGCTTTCACCGTCATTCAGCTCAGTCGGTGTTCTGATGCCGGGGCGTAAACCGTTGGCACGGGGCAAGAAACGCCCAGCCAAAGCCGTCGCCGCAAAGAAAGCCGCGTCTTCCTGAGATCGAAGCCGGGGCAGTAGCCCCGTGAGGGAGGGCGCTCGCGCATCCTAATCCGCGAACGCTGCCAGAACTTCTTCCGCGTGTTCGTCCGGCTTCACTTTCTCGTCGATCAGAAAAGTCATCCGGTGATTGCCCATGTACTTGCGACCCATAAATTTCTTTTCGCCGTAGGTGCCGTACGCGTCTGAAACTTTTCTTTCAGTGTCGGCTAGCAGTCGAAACGGCAAGTCATACTTCTGCGCAAACTTCTGGTGCGACTTCTCGCTGTCGAGCGACACGCCCAGCACTTCAATGCCGCGCTTACGAAATCTCGAAAATGAATCGCGAAACGCGCAGGCTTCTTTCGTGCATCCCGGCGTGTCGTCCTTCGGGTAAAAATAGAGCACGACTTTCTGGCCGCGTAGATCTTTCAGACGAACGGTGTTTCCTTCGCCGTCCGCCACGGCGAAGTCCGGCGCCTTGTCACCTTCTTTGAGTTTAGTTGTCACTTGATTGATCCTCTGTTTGGAATTTAGGATTAGAATTCTAGTCAACGATTTCAAAAATCAAAACTTAGAGACGATTGCGATGAAGTCAGCCAAGAAAGAAAGCCAAGGACACTGGCTTGTGAAGCAGGAGCCGGAAGATTATTCATGGGATGATCTAGTGCGCGACGGAAGTACGCAGTGGAGCGGCGTGCGAAATTTTCAAGCGCGGAACAACTTGCGGCAAATGAAAGTCGGCGACGCGGTTTTCTTCTATCACTCGGGAAAAGAGAAGTGTGTCGTCGGAATCGCAAAAGTGTCGAAGGCTGCTTATCCGGACCCGACCGCCAAGGAAGAGGACTGGATTGCCGTCGATATCAAACCGGAGAAGCATCTGCCGAATCCAGTTTCACTTGCGAACATTAAAGCGAACGCAAAGTTGAGCGACTTGTTACTCGTGCGCCAATCGCGTTTATCAGTGATGCCGGTTGGGGAGAGTGAATTTGAAGAGATCGTGAGGATGAGCAAGTAGCATAGGCTTCAGCCTGTGTTTACTCCCGTTTAGAGCGGGTACTTGTGCCCGCTTAGGCCGGACAAGTCCGGCCTCTAAACTTCTTAAGCTACGCTCGCCGGATGAACTTTGCTGCCAGCCAGCCCACCGGGACCAGAATCACCAGGTGAATCCAGTCGTAACCGCCCGTTGTCGTGCCGCCGAAATGGCTGCTCAGCATTAGGATAACGACAGGCACAGCCATGAAAGTGTTCTGTTTTGAACGGAGCTTGGCCTGCGCGGCCAGCTTCTCATCCGGTTTTTTGCCGGCTTTCATGGCTTCAATCATTTTTCGCTGCGCCGGCAGAATGCGCATCCACACGTTCGCGGCCATGATTGTCCCAAAGATGGCCCCGAGATGAATATAAGCGCCCCGGCCACTAAAAACGCGCGTCAGGCCGTATGCGGCCGCGACGATCAACGCGTAAGCACTAACTGCAAACAGCTTTTCGTTACGGCCCAGCGGCGAAATCATCAGCAGGTCGTAAATCAACCAGCCGACGATCAGCGTCCCTATGCCTATACCAACCGCGGTTCCCAGACCAATATCCGCAACGTCACGGTCAATTAACGCTCCGCCGCCGAGATAATAAACCACGATCAGCAACGCAAAGCCGCTCAGCCAGGTGGTGCCCGCTTCCCATTTGAACCAGTGGAGCTTGCGCGAAAGCTCGTCGGGCACCTTTCTTTTTTCGACAGCGTAGAATCCGCCGCTGTGCACCATCCAAATCTGGGCTGATTGGCCCGCGACCACCCCAGCC
Organism: Acidobacteriota bacterium; assembly: GCA_052389795.1. GTDB lineage: Bacteria > Acidobacteriota > Blastocatellia > Pyrinomonadales > Pyrinomonadaceae > UBA11740. Next base: position 178,230 of record JBQTHO010000001.1, read on the forward strand.
GGGCTGCCCGGCTGGGGACCCCGGCCGGTGTTCGCCACCGCCTTTTCTTCTTCCGTCAGGCGGGCGTCCAGCCAGGTAAAGTAATAAGTCGTCCCAACCCACATGATGCCCGCAAACACGTGGATCCAGCGGGCGATAAAGTTGAGCCATTCTGAAATGGTTGGATCGATTTGCATCTTGTGATTAGGGCTTTGGTTTTAGGTCTTTGGCCTTTGGAAGTCCAAGTCCAAAGTCCAAAGCCCTTAGCTTCCGCGATACGTCGAATATCCAAACGGGCTAATCAAAAGCGGCACATGATAGTGCTCGGCGCCCGGTTCGATCAAAAAAGCGACAGAAACCTCCGGGTAAAAGGTCTGCTGATTCAGTTCCTTGAAATACTTTTCGACTGAGAACACGAGTCGATAAGTGCCGGGGCCGAGATTCGGCTCATTCAAAACGAAGTGCTTAACTCGCCCATCGTCATCAGTCGCGGCTTCCGACAATGGAGTCCAGCCTTCACCTGCGTTCAATCTTTCCAGGCTGATCGTGATGCCAGACGCCGGGCGGCCGCGCGATGTGTCCAGCACGTGCGTTGAGAGCGTGGCCATTTCTCGTCTTCAATTCTCCGAAAGCTTCTGTAACCTTAGTTGAGTAATCTTTCGCTGTTCCTCGGCTGCGACGCGCAATTCGGTTTCCGGATCGTTACTCAAGCGGCCATTCAGCGCCGCAAGCATCTCTTCCGCGGACTTTCCCGTGGCGCAGATAATAAAGATAAAGCCAAATCGTTGTTCATACTCGAGATTTTCAGCAGCCAGCGCCGCTTTTGTCTCGTCAGCCGTTTTCAGGCTTTCCGATTGTTCCTGAGCCGACCACGCTTCGGCCTCAGCCGATTGAGCGGCCGCGGCTTTCTTTTCCCCGATTTTTGGGTGGGCGCGAAAAGCTTCGAGCCAATCTTCCTTGGTTAAGTTCCACCAAATCTCATCAGCTTTAGACGATATTCTGTCCGAATTCGAAAACGGCCGAGCGTCGCTCATGCGCTTTGCCCAGCGCGTTGAGCCGCAGCACTTCAGGAACTCGGCTTCGGCGTCCTCGTGCGGAAGCGCGTTCAATCGATCAAGTCCGCTGTTCAACCTATGTTCTCACCACAAAGACACGAAGGCACAAAACTTCAAGAGTAAGTCTTTGTGACTTAGTGCCTTCGTGGTTAGTCTCCGATCCTCCCGTACACGCGCAATCTGCTGATGCCGCCATCCGGAAAGATGTTGAAGCGAATGTGCGAAGCGGTGCCCGTCTCCATCACTTCGTCAAAGAAATGCCGCGTATGCGCCTGCAGTTTCGTGCGCGCCAACACCGGCTTCCAGTTGAACGCCGGATCTTGCATCGTTTCGAGGGCAACGTCCGGGGCGTTGCAGCTTTCAAGCGAACAGCTCTCGGGGAAGTTTCCTTTGAACCAGGACGTATCTACTTCCAGACGTCGGATGCGGCCCGGTGTGCCGAGCTTGATGATCGTCCAGTCATGACCTGGACCGCGCCGTCGCCTGGTTTCCCAACCGTCGCTCATGTTAGCCGCGCGCCCCGGCATGATCAGATTGTGCCGGTGACCGAAGAACATGTCGCTGCAAGTAAGCACCATTCCGCCATGCTCGACGGCCGCGAGATCGACATCTCCGCCGATTTGCCGCAGACGGTTCCATTGCGGGGCTACCTCGCCGTACACGCGCAGACGCGCCACCCCGCCGTCCGGATGGAGGTTGAATCGCAAGTGCGTCCAACGTTCGTCGCTGTTAATCGGAAACAGATTCTGTGAATCGCCGTTCAGATGTGTTGGCGGCAAAATCGCAGTCCATTGCTGCGAGGCGTCGATCAGCTGTTCGGTGGTGGGCAGGCCATCGACCGCGCATGCTTCAATCGAGCACTGCTCGGGATAATTGCCTTTAAAGTGAGCTGTATCGACTACGACTCCCCGAACTACGCCCGCGAGTCCCAAACGAATGATGCACCAGTCGAATCCGGGTGTGCGCCGGCGCCGCGACTCCCAGCCGTCCATCCACTTGCCGAGGTCGGTGTATTTGCCTTCGATGAAAACGGGAACCGAAGCTTTCAGCAGATTCTCTTTCGGCGCAAAGAATTCGTCGTTGGCGTACAGTACCGTACCGCCGAGTCGTTCGGATGCCAGGTCAATTAGTTCAGTGAAATCCATTAGAAATTGGTGGCCGAAAGCCGTGAGGGTCAGTACCGGGAGCGGTAGCGACCGGGTAGCGTCATTGCAAACTCGACCGTTGCGATGCCTGAGACCCGGTCGCTACAACTCCCGATACTTACGTCGCTCCGGCAAGACTACCCGTCCCCACGGCCCGAAAAATCGCCCGTCATCATAAACCATCTGCCCGCGCAGGAAAGTTTTTTCTACCGTCCCGCGAAGAACTTCGCCATGGTACGGAGTCAGCTTGTGCCGGTGATGCAGCATCGCCCGCTCGACTTTGAATTCCCGATCCGGATTCCAGATGACTATGTCGGCATCGTAGCCATCTTTGATTGCGCCTTTAATTTTGAGACCAACTTGCCGCGCCGGTTCGCGGCACAGCCATCGGACCAGGTCCTCAATCGTGAAACCGCGCGCGCGGGCCTCGGTCCACATAATGGGTAGACGCAACTGAAGAGACGAGATTCCGCCCCAGGCATTCATGAAGTCGCCTTCATCAGGCAGCTTCATTTCGGGCGGACACGGCGAGTGGTCTGAAACGACAAAATCGATCGTGCCGTCGCGGAGGGCATCCCACAGGTGCTCGCGGTTTTCACGTTCACGAATGGGCGGGCAACACTTGAATTTAGTGGCTCCATCAGGAATTTCTTCCGCGGCAAAGTGCAAATAATGAGGGCAGGTCTCAGCCGTGATCGGCAGCCCGAAGCTCTTCGCCCGGCGCAGCATTGGCAAAGCGTCCGCCGACGAATGATGCACGACGTGCACGCGACAGCCGGTTTCGCGGCACAAGCGAATCATCGTCGCGATCGCTTCGTTTTCCGCTTTCCGCGGCCGCGAATGCAGAAAGGTTTCATACGATCGAGCAGGCGCTTCGGATGCCGACTGGCAGCATGCTTCAACCGGCCCCGGCACTTCAGCGTGAACAATCAGAAGCGCGCCGAGCCTCGCTAACTCAGGCATGGCCCCGCGCAGATCCTGTTCGGTGACATTCGGAAACTCATCAACGCCGGAATGAATCAGAAAGCACTTAAAGCCGACAACGCCGGCTTCCCAAAGCCTTGCCAACTCGCTCGTGTTTCCCGGCACGACGCCGCCCCAAAACGCAGTGTCCACGTGCAGCTTGCCCGTCGCGGCTTTTAACTTCGCGTCGAAAGCGCCGGGTGTTGTCGTTGCCGGGATCGAATTCAGGGGCATGTCCACGATCGTCGTGACACCTCCGGCGGCGGCCGCACGCGTCGCCGTCTCGAATCCTTCCCAATCGGTGCGACCAGGTTCGTTGACGTGGACGTGCGTATCGACCAGGCCGGGCATCACGATCGAGTCGAATGCTTCGACCAAATCGGCGCCTTCGGGGACGTCTTCAAAAATTGAAATGGAAGAGATATGGCCGCGCGTTACATGTACTGACGCCGGGGCGATTCCATGTTCGGTAACGACCCGGCGTCCGCGAATTACCAGCTCCGGCGCGTGCATGGTTAGGCGGCCCAGCTTCCGGGTGGTGGGGGTGGTGAAGAAAAATTTACAGGTCCGACGTCCGGGAATACTTGGCGGTACGCCACGGCTTGGGCGGCAAAAGTAATTGGCAGCACGAAGTAAACGCCAACGAAGCAACAGAGAAAGCCAACAAAACTTAAGCCTGCATTGAGCAAAACCAAACCCAATACACCCCCAAGATTTCCCCTGACCGCGCGGACGCTGGTAACGGTCGCGTCCCAACCTGGAAGCTTTCGATCAATGATCAAGGGATAGGCAAAAACAAACAACATGTGAATCACGAGGCTGAGAACCATCGTAACCAAAGCCAGTATGACTATCAGGAATACGAGTACCGCTGGAGGTCCTGCGCCGCGCGGCTGGCCCGCTGACAAACCGATCGAGAGAAAGGCTGAGACGATACCTACCCCGAAACCGAGTATAAGTGCCGGCAGGGTCTGAATCGCGGCTGCTACCAAACCCTGCACAAAATAGTCGAAGCCTTTGAAGAGCATTCCGAACTCGACCGGTTCGCCGCGCATCTTCGCAAACAGGCACAGGTAAAGTCCGACCATCATCGGGCCGATGAGCACGATGGGAACGGCGCCGCCGACGAGCATCGCCACGACAGCAATTCCCAGGAAAAGCCAGTATTGATCCTTGATTAGCTGCCAGCCTTCTTTTAGGCATTTAACCGGCGAGACGACACGGGACTGAAAGTCGGTTGCAGGTGTCATTGTTTTTTCGGTTAAGCGGCGACCGCCTGCGGCAATGCTTCAGGTGTAGGCGGCGGATCGCCGAATACTTTTCGGTACGCGATCGCCCATGATGTGAACGCAATCGGCCATGTCAAAAACGCGCCCACGTAGCAGGCGAGCACGCCGGCAAACATCAGTAACAAACTCAACAGCAGCAAACCGAAAATGCCAGGGAAATTGGCCAAGGCAGCTCTGGCGCTGGTCTTTACCGACTCCCAGCCAGACAGTCCATGGTCAACAATTAGCGCGTACGGAAAAAGCAGAAAAATCATGATACTCCAACTCACGATCACCATAGCAATTATGAAGCCGGCGTACATGAGCATAATCGTGGTTACGAACTCGTTGGCCTCAGCCTGGGAGACATAACCGGTCGGGGCGGCGATCGTCGCGAACGCAAAGAGGATGATGAAATACACTATGAAGAGGAGGAGTAGCGGCAGAAACTGCACCGCGCCAGGTACCAGACTTGGTGCAAAATAGTCGAACCCTTTGAATAACATCGCGAAATCCAGTGGCTGGCCGCGTAACTTGCGAAGCAAACACAGATAGATTCCGCACATCATTGGTCCCCACAGAAAAACCGGGACCGCGTTTCCGATAAGCACGCCCACAAAGACAATTCCAAAGATTAACCAGTACTGGCCCTTGATAGCCGCCCAGCCTTCTTTCAGGCACTCCATCGGCGAGACGACGCCGCGACGGATTTCAGGGAAGTTTGGGGTCATCAGAGTTCTCCTTCGCTGATTGGCGTCGGAGATTTACCACGTGTCGTCACGGCCTGCAAGATCGAGATCAACTACGGGGATTTGGCGCCGACCACCGCCGGGCGCAGCCAGCCGGGATTGCGAAGCAGATTTTTCATCTGCTCTTTGATCGCCTCGGCGTACAAAACCGCGCCCTTGGTGTTGGGGTGCGCAATTGCGGCCAGCCGGCAAACCATCAACCGATCCTTGCGCGCTCTCTTCTCGTCTTCGCTTTCGCCCGGTACGCGCTTGTAAAAGTCACGGCAGGCCGCCGAGCGCAGCCTGCTCACCTCGTCATTAGTTCGCAGGTCCACTTTTCCTAACGTCACGAGCACCAGCAGCTTTCTCAGAAAAGAAGCGTCGAATCCCCAGAGCTGCGACTTGCGGGCCGAAAAAGCATGTTCGGGTTCGAAGGTTACCTTGGCGAATAACACGCGTTGACGCGTCCCGCGCGCCACCAAACGCGCGTTTGTCCGGGCGACCGCATCATTCAAAGTGCTGTTTGAGGCTGCGTACCAGGCCGCGGAAATGATCGTCAGTTGCGCCAGCATTTCTCTTGAATTGATTTTCGGGCCGTTCGGAATTAAGGCCGCATAGAACCTTTTCGCCAGCGCCCGCATGAAGAAATCGCGCGGTGTCTTGTCAGAGAACACGGGGTAGTAACCGCTGATGATGATGTGTGCGTTGGGAAAGGTCGAGGCGATTCTTATGAGCAACTCTTCGACTGGAGCGCCGCACTTTTCCTGCGCCAGCGCCTGAATTGCTTCGGGCGTGTTGCCCGCGTTCAGAAACCGGCGCGCGTTTACGTCATTGATGCAGCCATCGACCAGCACCAGGTCGACGTGCGCCGGGTCGACGTAGGACCTGACTGCGATATCGATCTGATCATGAAGCGTCGGATAAGCGCTGGCTATCTCGCCGTGGACGGTTAGCGACTTCGGCATCCCCGCGCCCGGAGTCCCGATCATGGCTCCGGCATGAGCTTCTATGCGCTCGCGCACGCTGTGCCCGTTGGTTTGCAGCCAGGATTTCACCAGATACCACGATTTGTTTTGCTCTTTCAATCCCTGGCCCCAAAGTATCGAGTCGCCGAGGACCAGCATGTTGAACTCGATTGGGAGCGCGGGCATCTTGCCCGCAGTGTTTTGAGCGGGGCGGGCATTGATTGTGTCAGCCGCGGGCCGAGTGCTTTGAGCCAGCGAGCCCTGAGAGAAAACGAGGAGCAGCGCCGCCAGAGTGACGACGCGAACTTTCGTAACGTACGCAAAAGATTTCAAGCGCAAGCGTTGTTGGGATTCTAACGCAACGAAGTTTTGAACTGCCACTGGAGAAATCTTATTTCAGGCGAGCCAGGAAATCTTCGAGCAGATTCAAAGAAACCTGCAAACGGTAATCTTTGGTAGAGCGAATGTCATCGATCGGAGAGATTTCGTTGGTGAGCGACCGTTGGGCGGCGGCAATCGTTTGGGCGTTTAGCGGCTGACCAGTGATTGCGTCTTCCGTTTTGAAACAGCGAAGCGGAATCGGCGCCACACTGCCCAGCGCGATTCGCACGTGATCGATGTTCCCGTTTTTTACTCCCGCCACGGCCGCGAAGCAAACTTTGGAGATCGCCTGTGCCTTGCGTGTGCCGACCTTGCGATAGTAGTGCGTCAACCCTTTCGTCCTGCGCGGTAGAGTAATCGCGCGCAGCAGTTCGTCAGGACGAATATCCATTTGCTTGTAGCCACTATGGAATCCGGAATATGGGATTCTTCGCGCACCCGCTTTGGAAACAAGTTCCAGCTCGGCGTCGTACGCGAGCAGCGCGGGCGGCGAATCTGCGGCCGGCGAAGCGTTGACGATGTTGCCGCCCAAAGTGCCGCGATTCTGGATGGCGATGCCGCCGGTTTCCTTCGCGGCCTGACAAAGCATCGGAAACTCTTCCCGCAAGACCGGATGGTTCTGAACTTCCGTGTAGGTGGTGAGTCCGCCCAGCGCGATCTGACTGTCGGTCAGTTCAATTCCGCGCAGCTCTTTCAGATTCCAAATGTTGACGTAGTTCTTGTGCGGCAGTCTCCCCGCTTCGAGCAGCACCATCAGATCCGTGCCGCCGGCGAATGGTTTCCAGGCGCCCGGCTCGCGAGCGAGCACGTTCAGCGCTTCTTCGAGGCTCGGCACTGTACTTAATTGATAATTAGGAACGTGCGCTCTCAAATTCGATTGACCGTCGCTTTCTCAATATCTTGACTCAAACGCTGTGATAGCGCCAAAATTACCTCAAACATAAGGACACCATGGAAGTAGCGGACAAATCTCTACAACCCGGCGAAGTTGTTCTGACGCAGCCAGCGAATCTCGCTGCGGGGACAATTGACCTGAAAGACCTGTTCGTCTGGTCATGTCGGGCGATCGCGGGCGTCGGTGGAGGGTTTGCCTTCGGCTGGTCTGTGGCGGGAAACCTTGGAGCACTTATCTGTTCAGCCTTAGGTCTGATCGCCTTTGCCCTTGGTGAAAAGTACCATCGCTAACCAAAATGTCCTCTCCTAGATCCCTCAACGTCCTAGGGTGTACTTGTCTCCCTTGCCATTATTCTATTCCGGCACCGCCGCTTTGAAATTGGCGACCTCGGATCCATTGTGGTAACTTTTTTCGCTGGCACAAATCTCTTCCCCGCGCTGTACATAACCTATTTCGGTACTAATCCGAGGTTGCTTTCGCACTTGCCAACCCAGCTAATCGGCTATGGAAAGTATTTGGTGGTTGCCGGACTCTGCTCCATCTTCATTAGCTGCTTTACCTTATGGAGCTACGGCAAGAAAGCCTGGCTACGTTAGCAGCGCCCCTAGGGAATACCGCGAAATCACTTCTTAGTTGCTGAGTTTTGACACGCCCGCACAACTGATTCAAAAATCTTCATGTATCCGGTACATCGACAAAGATTTCCCGCGAGGCCATTGCGAATTTCAGGCTCAGTCGGATTGGGAATCTTCTCGAGCAAATCAACTGCCGCGATGATCATTCCCGGCGTGCAGATGCCGCACTGGGCGCCGCCGCATTCGATGAATGCCTGCTGCACAGCATGAAGTTGGCTTTCGCTGACGGCGATGCCCTCAATCGTTTTGATCTCGCACCCTTCCACCTGCGCCACCGGCACCAGGCAACTGTTAACGATCTGACCGTCGATCATCACGGTGCAAGCGCCGCACTCGCCTTCGCCACAACCTTCTTTTGTGCCGGTCAGATGAAGCTGCTCACGCAAAACGTCGAGCAGGCGCTCCATGGGATAGGCGTGCAAAGTCTTCTGCTCGCCATTGACCAAAACTGAGATAGCTATTTTTTCCGTCAAAATAAGACGTCACCTGGAGGTCGTACCCAGCCAAAACGAACCATCCGAAAAAGCGCGGAATATCCAGAAATTCGTCCCGCTTTCTGCGGCGATGCGAGTCAGACTTTCTCGCATGTTAGCGCGCTGAAGATTCAGCAAGATTTTTTTCTCGCTGATCGTACGCCGTGGTGCTTCAGAGGGCCGGCGGCTTAGCCTGAGAGAACGCAGGTTGGCCTGAACTTCCGGCGAGCTCCACAAACGATTGATTGCCTCTTCGCCGGTAACATCAGTTACCTGAAATCTGTCGACTGTTGTGTCAATTAGCGAGATCGACTTATTCACCAAAGTGACTTCGATCGCACCCTCGTTTTCCCGCCACTGATAAAGCGGTTCGGACCGCACGACGCCATTAAGAATATCGGAGAGAACCGCACGTTCCAGTCTAATCGAGATTTGAGACCAGGGGTTTTTTGGATCTGTTTCCAAGCCGATAACTGTTCCGTCATTCTCCGCCAGGCTGGCCAGGAGATGGGCCATGTCGCCGCTGTAAACGACCTGCCTTATTCTGGGTTTCTTGCCGATGGCCTGCTGCGCATTGGCCGCCATTGAGCTGGCCAGCAAGATTAAGAACAGACCCGCGACTCTTTTCAGTTTGACCTTCATCGTTTCGAACTCTGTCCGTACCAATTAAAGCGAGTTCATCATCGCTTCTGGCATCAACGGAATGCGGTTGAAACTAATTCCGGTCGCGTTCTCGATGGCATTCAGTATCGCGGGCGCCGGCCCATCCATCGGCAACTCCCCAATTCCTTTCGCACCGCCGGGACCGAAGGCGTACCTGTTCTCTTCAAAGAAAACACGAATCGGCGGCACATCAGCGGCGGTCGGCATGATGTAGTTCGTCATCTGGCCGTTAGCCATGCGGCCTTTTTCCCAAACCACGTTCTCGTAGATAGCCATGCCGATAGCTTGCGCGACGCCGCCTTCGATTTGTCCCGCAGCGAGCACGGGATTCATTACGCGGCCGATTTCCTGTACGGCGACAAAATCCTGAACGTGGACTTCATACGTAAGCGGATCGTATGAAATCTCGGCCACGTAAACTGCCCACGCGAACGCCCCGTACGCATCGCCTTCGTACTTCTCATCGTCCCAACGAATGCCTGGCGGTGGTTGATACTGACTGGTAGATTTTAGTGCTCCGTACTTCGCGATGTACTCACCGCAAGCTTTCTGAAACTGAGCTTGCGTGAACTGATCTTTCAACAAGCCGCTGCCGACCAGAGTCTGTTTCAGGCCAAGCACCGCCGATTCAACCAGCTTGCCGACAATCATCGTGGTGCGCGATGCGACCGTCGGGCCGCTGTTCGGTACGTTGCCGGTATCCGGCTGGGCAACTTCGATCAGATCGTAATCAATGCCAAGCGCTTCCGCGGCAATCTGCGCGAAGATCGTGTTCGTGCCCTGCCCAATCTCAGTGCTGGCGGCGAGCACTTTCACCTGGCCTGCGGCGTTAGCTTCCGCCCCGACGACGGATTGCAGATACACCTCGCCCGAACCAGTAAATCCCGCGCCATGCATGAACGTGGCAAAGCCGAGGCCACGGAGCGCAGGCATCCCTGCCTGCCGAGCGCGCGCCTGCGCGCTTGCGTTCTCACGCGCAAATCTTTCCCGCTTTGCGTGATAGTCAGTCAACTCAAACGCGCGGTTCAAAAGCGCGTCCATATCAACATGCTCGCGGATCACCTGATTCGTCGCCGTCGTCTCTCCTTCTTTGATGAAGTTGCGGCGGCGAAACTCTTCGGGAGATAGACCAATTGTCTTCGCAACTTTGTCCATGTGTCGCTCGAGAGCGAAGATGCTCTGCGGCGCGCCGAAGCCACGAAAGGCGCCATGCGGCGGCATGTTCGTCGCCACCGCTGTGCTCTGGATGCGAACGTTGGGACAGCAGTAAGGACCGGCAGCATGAATCGTCCCGCGCGAGAGCACGACCGGCGAGAGAGTGCAGTACGCGCCCCCATCGATCACGAAATCGATCTCCATCGCCAAAAGCTTTCCGTCACTCGTCACGGCCGTTTTGTGACGCGTGCGCGAAGGATGACGCTTGGTCGTTGCGACCATGTCTTCGGCACGGTCGTAAATCATTTTGACGGGCTTGCCTGATTTCCAGGCTAACAAAGCCGCGTGCCCGGCAATCAATGATGGATACTCTTCTTTGCCGCCAAAGCCCCCGCCCGTTTCAGTTTGAATCACGCGAATCTTTTCTTCCGGCAGGCCGAACAACTTAATCAAAGCCTTGTGCACATAATAAGGACACTGCATCGATCCCCACACGGTGACGCCTTCCGACGGATTCGCGGTGGCAATCACCCCATTCGTTTCGATATAGAGCTGTTCCTGCGCGCCAGTTTCGTATTCGCCTTCGACGACGAAGTCCGCGTGCGCCCAGGCCTCTTCCACGTTGCCTTTGTTCACGAGGAACTTTTTGAAGACGTTGTCTTCGCCCCAGATGGTTTCGTTTTGGGCCAGCGAATCTTCGAGTGAAAAGATCGCGGGGGTCTCTTCATAATCAATCTTCACGTGGCGGCGAGCTTCTTCGAGCAGGTATCGGTCGTGATGAGCCAACAGGACAATTGGTTCTTCGGCGTGATTCAACGTCTTCTCGGCGAGATAGGGCTGGTCATTGAGAATCAGGGCGACGTAGTTTTCTCCGGGAATGTCTTTCGCCGTGACGATCGTGAATTCATCCCATGGGATGGAGTCAGTACCACCTGCGGACCGGGGTACCCAAGCGGGCAGCCCGCTTGGGGTGGTGGATGCGGGTGGTTGATCTGATCCAGACACGCCTGCAGTAGCGGGCGGTTGATTGAACGAAATATTCTTGATTCGTCCCCGCGGAACAGAACTTCTCACCGTCACGCCGTGCAGCATTCCGTCGAATTTCAAGTCATCGACGTATAGTGCCTGGCCGGTGACTTTCTTCCGGCCTTCCTTGCGAGGAATTGATTTACCAACCAGGGTCATAGCTGATTATCGCTCGCGTTTCTGTATCGTCTCACGGCGCGAGCTCCGCATCACGCTCCCGATCGCGCGCGTGACAAGTGAACGCGGCACAAGGCGCTCACTTTCAGTTGCAAAGAAGTTCGTCCAGCCAGAGATCACGTGACTCTTCCCACGTGCGAGCGCGCGCAACGCTGTGTCGACGACTTCCTCGGCTGTCTGCGACACGCGTGCGGGCGGCTTCTGCTTCATCTGGGATGCTTCGAAAAAATTCGTTTCAGTCACTCCGGGACACAGCGCCATCACTTTGATTCCATGTGCGCGGTTTTCTTCCCACAAAGCCTCGGAAAATGAAAGCACGAACGCCTTCGTCGCCGCGTACGTCGCCATGTAAGGCACGGACTGAAATCCGGCTGTCGAAGCTACATTAATAATCGCGCCGCTCTTGCGCTCTCGCATCGGTTGCAGAAAGCGATGCGTCATCTCGACCACCGAGTGGACGTTCAAATCGATCATGTTGAGTTCGCGCTCGAGGTCGAGCGAAGCGAAGTCTCCCATCGATCCGAATCCGGCGTTATTGATCAGCAAATCAATATCGAGTTCGCCTTTCTGGGTTTCTTCAAACAACTGAGCTGGGGATTCAGGCTTCGCCAAGTCCATGGCCACATGCTGACAGTGAATACTGCGAATACGGCCGAGTTCGCTGCAAAGCGTGATCAGCTTATCTTCCGAACGCGCGACGAGCAGAAGGTTGTGACCGCGGGCCGCAAGCGCCCGCGCAAACGCTTCACCAATTCCGGATGACGCGCCCGTGATGAGAGTGGTGTTCATTGAAGCGTCAATAAATTCAATTCGATTACATCCGCGTTCCCGTTGCGCAGTTGCTCCAGCGTCGCACTCGACGGCGCTTTGTCCAGATTGATTCGCGCCACGGCGGCTTCGGCGCCTTCAAACACGATGTTCTCCATCTCCTGCACGTTGATCTGCTCGGCTTTGATCGCCTCGAGTACCTGCGCCAGCACGCCCGGCCGATCACGGTGACGCACCACCAGACGATGCGTTGCCGGTGTGCGCGCCGCCAGATTTACAACGTTTGGGACCTGCCCGGTTTCCTTGAAAGACTTCACGATGCGCACGGTTTCGGCGGCGATGGCTTCCTGCGCTTGATCAGTCGAGGCGCCGATGTGATGCGTGCCGTAAACGCTCGCTTCCTGCGCAATCGCATCCGTGAATTCGGCAACGCCGGAAGTTGGTTCAGCAGCGAACACGTCGAGCCCCGCGCGAATGCCCTTCGAATGAATCGCTTCCACCAAAGCATCCTGATCGACGACTTCGCCGCGCGAAGTATTGATGAAGTAAGCGCCTTCCTTCATTGCTTTAAAGAAATCCGATCCGATCAGCGAGCGCGTGTCCGGCTTCAGAGCGACGTGCACGCTCACGATATCGGCGGCGCGTGCGACATCGAGTGGCGAATCTTTTCTTTCGACGCCTAACTGTTCAGCTTTTTCGTCAGTCAGACTGCGACTCCAGGCAATGACCGGCATGCCGAAAGCCTTCGCGCGCGGAATCATTTCCTGAGCGATACTTCCCAAACCCACTAACCCTAGAACGCGTCCAAACAAACCGCGCGCTTTCGAGAACTCCTTCTTGTTCCATTGACCGGCCCGTAAAGCGATCACGTTGTCGGCCACGCGGCGATCGAGCGCGAGCATCAAAGCGAACGCAAGTTCAGCGACGGCGATTGAGTTTTTCCCCGGACAGTTCGCGACGTAGATGCCGCGCCGAGATGCCGCGGCTACGTCGATCGTGTTGTAGCCCGCCCCCGCGCGCACCACCAGCTTCAATGGCCCGGCTCCGAGCATCGGTTCGGTAACTTTTGTGCCGCGCACGATGAGGACGTCGGGCTTCTCTTTGGCGATCGCTTCGACCAGCGCGTCATCTTTGAGATCAGGCTGAAACGAAATTTCGCACCCAATCGAGCGCAAACCGATGCGTCCGGACTCTTCGAATTTGTCAGCGATTAAAATTTTCATTTTGAATCTGGAATCTTGAATTGCCTTACCAGTCGCGTTGTGCGATTGACCCACCCGCTAACGCAAGTGGTACTGACCTGATTGCGCCGCTTACTCTTCCTGCTCAAAAAGACTCATCACAGCCGCAGGCGCCGCCGGCGCAACCCGCACCAGTTCAAGATTCTCTGCGACATGCGCGACATTACTCATTCCGACCAACGCCGTCGTGATTCCCGGCGCCGAGCGCACAAATTGAATACCGGTCTGCGCGTCCGTGGCAAGCGAACCCAGCGCCTGGCGAATCGTTTCCGGCAAGCCGCGCGCGACCTGGCCTTGCAGAATTGAACCACTCGCAATAACCGTGACGCCAAGTTTGTGCGCCGCTTCGGTGACAGTCATCCATTCATCGCCGACTTTCTGATTCGGAAGGAACAGCGCTTCCGGCATCGCCAGGTTTACCGGCAATTGAATGAATCGGAAGTGATGCGAATCGCCGGCGATGTCGCGCGCAACTTCTACCATCTGCTCAAGCGAGTGATAACCGCGGGCGTTCGGTTCCACCCGAAAGCCGTTCCACGTCGCGACTCCGTAGTTTCGAATCTTGCCGTGCGCCACACTCTGCTCGAGAAACTCAAATGCAGCGCGCAGCCGTCGCGAAAACTCTTCGCTGGACACGGCTGACAGCTGCGACTCTGGATTGTGCACGTAGTAAACATCAACACAGTCGAGATCCATGTTGCGCAAGGACTGCTCCAACTGGTTCTCGAGATACCGGGGCGTCATGCAATGCGAGCCGCCGGCGATGTCAGCCCACGATGCGATTCCCGTCGTGATGAAGCTGTCCTCGACGTACTGGCGCACGTCGCGTGGCGGCGCGCCGTCAAACGGCAGGTAGCCGCCTTTGGTGCAGATGACCAGCTCATCACGCGCAAACCCACGCCCTTGCAACTCGCTCAAAGCGGCGCCGATTGATCGTTCGCTTCTTTGAAAACGATAGTTCGCGGCCGTATCAATAACGTTAATGCCAAGCTCGACCGCGCGCACGACCGCTTCCGTATAGCGCCGATCCGTTTGTTCATCCGGCTGACCAAGATACGTTCCGACGCCGATGGACGACATCCACAGATCCTTTGTCTGCCGGAAGTGTCCCTCGGCCGCGTCTTTGAAGCGCGCGGGATAACGCACAGTTCCATCCATCTTCGCCCAGTCGTTTTGGCTCATATCGTGTTCAGAGTTTCACATGACTATAGAAGCGCGCGTGACTTCGATCAACCGATGCCTTGTGTTAGCGTGTAGCAAGATCAACCAGCCGTGCACAAAATCAACTACGACCGCGAAATCGAAGTCGCGACGGAATTAGGCCGGGCTGCGGGCGCGGTTCTGCTTGCGCACTACCACAGTCCGTTTCTCGTTGAGCAAAAAGTGAACGCGCTTCTGGAAATGGAAGAAGTGACCGCTGCTGATCGCGAAGCCAACGATCTAATCGTGCGGCGACTGGCGGATGAGTTTCCCGGCGACGGCATCCTCGCGGAAGAGTCAGTTGATACCGACGAGCGTTTGAACAAAGAGCGCGTCTGGCTGATCGATCCGATGGACGGCACCAAGAATTTCGTGCAGCGCGATGGGGATTTTGCCGTCCAAATCGGTCTGGCGGTTGGCGGCGAAGCCGTTCTTGGCGTCGTCTATCAACCGGTGCGCGATGTCCTGTATCGCGCCGTGCGCGGCGAAGGCTCGTGGCGCGAAAAGGAGGGGAAACGGGCCGAGCGAATGCACGTTTCCAAGAAGACTGATCCGGTGGAAATGGTCCTGGCGTCGAGTCGCTCGCACCGCAGCCCGCGCATGGAGCGCGTGGTCGATTCATTCGGTTTCAAATCCGAAACTCGCAGAGGATCCGTCGGCGTGAAGATCGGTTTGATTGCTGAACAGGAAGCCGATCTCTACCTGCATCTTTCTCCGAGCACGAAGCAGTGGGACACGTGCGGTCCGGAAATCGTTTTGACCGAAGCTGGCGGGCGACTGACAGATCTCTTCGGTAAACCTCTTCGTTACAACGCGCCGCGCATCGACAACCGTAACGGAGTGGTCGCGACGAACAGCGCCGCACACGAGTTGGTGATCGACGGCCTGGAACCGCTGTTGCGCGAGTTTGGCCGGACCCCGGTTTGATAATGCAACAGAGAGGGGCCACAAAAAAGCACAAAAGGCACAAGAAAGAAGTGCCGCTCATTGTTTAGCAATTCCTTTTTGTGGCGATGTCCTCTTGGCAAAGTTAATACTCGCCCGTTAGGCTAGCGGAAAGCGTTTATTACTAATTCAAGTGAGGAGTACGGAGTGGCAGTCATTCGTCCTTTCAATGCGCTTCGACCAGCGGCTGAATGCGCGCCGCGAGTCGCGGCGGTGCCTTACGACGTTGTGAATACTGAAGAGGCGCGCGCGCTGGCGTCCGGCAACCCGTTGAGTTTTCTGCACGCGTCGCGACCCGAAATCGACCTACCCGACGGCACGCCGATCTACAGCGATGAAGTTTACGCAAAGGCCGTCGCGAATTTCGACGCGCTGAAGAAGGCCTGTCCGCTGGAACCGGAAGGCGAAGCGAGCCTCTATCTCTACCGTCTGATTATGGGCAATCACGAGCAGATTGGCGTCGTTGCCTGTTGCTCAATCGATGAATACGACAGCGACGTCATTCGCAAACACGAACGCACGAGGCGCGAAAAGGAAGATGATCGCACACGACACATCCTGGTGCTGCGCGCGCAGACGGGGCCGGTGTTCCTGACTTATCGCGCCCAGGCAAACATCGATTCACTGGTTAACGAGGCCTTGCAGCAGAACGAACCGCTTTACGATTTTGTCGCCAATGACGACATCCGCCACACGATCTGGCGAGTTCCAAACGCGGGCGCATTCGTTCAAGCGTTTGCGGGCGTGCCTAACCTGTACATCGCCGATGGCCATCACCGCGCCGCCAGCGCCAGCCGCGCCCGCGCGCAGTTGAAAGAGCACGGCTTCAGCTTCATCGGGACTGAAGAATACAACTTCTTTCAGTGCGTGATCTTTCCCGACAAGCAGTTGCAGATTCTTCCTTACAATCGCATTGTGCGCGATCTGAATGGCATTTCGCCGTCGGATGTTTTGGCGCGCGTTCGCGAAGTCTTTACCGTTACCGACAATGCTACGCCGCCACCGAAAGAGCGTCGCCAATGGAGCATGTACCTCGACGGCCGCTGGTACGGACTTGCTTTGCCGGACGGCGCATCGCGTCCTGAGGGAGTAGTCGAGTCACTGGACGTAAGTATCTTGCAGGATCGTTTGCTCGATCCGATTCTCGGAATCATAGATGTGCGCACTGATAAACGAATCGATTTCGTGGGCGGGATTCGTGGCACTGATGAATTGGAAAAGCTGGTTGACGAAGGGAAAGCGGCGGTCGCGTTCTCGCTTTATCCAACCACGATCGATGATTTGCTGCGCGTGTCAGACGCAGGCCAGATCATGCCGCCGAAATCAACCTGGTTCGAGCCCAAGTTGCGGGACGGACTGCTGATTCACGAGATTTAGCGCGCTCGGACGTTTCATTGACACCGGGCTTCAGCCCGGTGACAGTTTGTTGCGAGAAAACTAGAAACCGTTTAAACGGTTTCCGACTGTTAATCCGGCTTGAGACACCGCGCTGAAGCGCGGTGTGAATGAAAGTCTAAGCCAACGCCGCAAAAACTTCATTCGACAACAACGCCCCGCGGGCGGTCAGTTTCAAGCGTTCTTCCTCAATCGCAATCAAACCGGCTGCCTGCAATCGATCCAACTCGCCGTTGAATTGTTCGCGTAAATCCGTGCCGAACCGCACGCGGTAGGTTTTCAGATCGATTCCACGCATCAGACGTAATCCCAGAAAGATCGCCTCTGAGCGCGCGTCTTCTTCAGTCAATTCGGTGCGTTCCACGATCACCGAATCAGACCGCTCGACCAGCGCTACGTACTTCGCCGCATCACGTTCGTTCGCCCAGCGACGCCGCGCCCCATCGTAGGAATGCGCTGAGTTGCCAAAACCGTAATATGGCGCACCGCTCCAATACTTCGTGTTGTGACGCGCTTCAAAACCCGGCAGACAGAAGTTGGAAATCTCGTAATGCTCGTAGCCGGCGGCGCAGACTCGCTCGATCATGAGCGCGTACATCTCAGCCGCGAGATCTTCGTCAGGCTGCGGGCGCATGCCGCGATTGATTTGATCGTGCAGCGGCGTGCCTTCGTGCACGTCGAGCAGGTAGAGCGACAAATGTTCGGCCCCGAGCTGCAGCGCTTCGTCGAGATTCCGCTTCCATCCTTCCATTGTTTGCCCCGGCAACGCGGCAATGAGATCGAAGTTGATGTTGTCGAATCCCGCGTCCCGCAGGCGCTGAAACGTTTTGCTGATGTCGCTCGAGTCGTGCGTTCGTCCCAGCATTTTTAACTCGCGATTGTCGAACGTTTGTGCTCCGAAACTTGCGCGATTGATTCCCAATCGGCGCAGATCACGAAAGAAGCTGTCTTTGGAGCCTCGCCGCCCTGGAGCGCGGGCATCCGTGCCCGCATGAGCGCGAAGCGCGAAAACGGTTTGAGCGTGCTGCGCACGCTTTGCGGCCAGAGATGGCCGCGCTCCTCCTGGACTTGTCCCGCCATCTCCGGGATTAATCTCAAGAGTGATCTCAGAATTTCCCGCAACGTCGAACCTTCCGCGAACAGCGTTCAGAATGCTTCCGAGTTGCTCGACGGTCAGCAATGAAGGCGTGCCGCCGCCGAAGTAAATCGTGTCGATTGCCGCGGATGGCTCGACTTCGCTCCAGCGGGAAATTTCTGCAACGACGGCGCGCACGTAACGATCAGCGACGTCGCTCTCGAACATTCCTGTCGCGAAATCGCAATACGAACAGCGCGAGCGACAGAATGGAACGTGGATGTAAATTCCGGCGTTCATCGTTATCCACAGATTACGCAGATTACGCAGACTCCTTCAAGCACGGTGCTCTCAGGAGTATCTCTGGCCGCAAAGCGTGCGCAGCACGCTTCAAGCTTTTTCGCGCTTCGCGCTCATGCGGGCACGGATGCCCGCGCTCCTCTTACAGGTCCGCTGTTCTATTTTGTTTTGCGCACTGTACCGTTTGAGTGCTGACACCTTGGAAAAACTTGAATGCGAACTCGATGTAATGCGCACTTTCGCGTTCGGCATGGGGGTTGAAAACAAAAATACATGCGAGGCCGCAGTTTGACGGCCTGATTATTCAATTCGGGGAACACCCAACACCAAGGGGAGGAATGATATGGCAGACGACCGAGAAAGAAATCAGGGAATGAAACAAGGTACTGGTAACACCGGACAACAGGCGCCGGGTCGGAATCCGGAGGATGATCGCAGCGCCGGTGAGCGCGGCGACAAGGGCCGCCAACAAGGCAGTCAGGAACCCGGAGAGGGTGCCCAAGAGGATAAGCAAGCGGGCCAGCGCGGCGGCTTCGATCCGAGCGAGGGCGGCAGCTACAAAGAAGGCGGGCAGAACGAACATCAGAACAAACGGTAATTAAGGGTCTGTCCACACCCTGAGGCCCACGAGTGACGTAGAGTAGCCTCGTGGGCCTTGTCGCATTTGGCCACAGATGCACACAGATTTTCACAGATAAAGAAAGACCAATCAGGCAAATCCTATCTGTGCCGATCCGTGTATATCTGTGGCAGCTATTTGCTTATCCGCCGGACGCTGCCGTCGCCGCTGAGCCTTCGACTTCTGCGCGCGACTCGCTCGGCCTGCGCAAACGCCCGCATGAAATTTCCGCCGAGAATCTTCCGCACATCACGTTCACTGTAACCGCGCTTCAGTAACTCGAAAGTAATACTCGGAAGCTTCGAAATGTCTTCCATTCCCACCGGCAGGCTCGAGACTCCGTCAAAATCCGATCCGATGCCCACGTGATCGACACCCGCGACTTTGGCGATATGATCGAAATGGTCAATCAAAACCGAGAGCGGCGTCGGCGGCAGTGGGTTCGCTGCGAACAGTTTGTCGCGCTCTTCTTCAAGCCGCTTCGGATCGTCTTTGTACTGTTTCGCGAGTTCGTCTAACTGCGGTTTCAGACGTTCAGCGCGCGCCTTTGATGCCTCGATTACATTCTTATCGATGAAAGCGGGAAAGAAGTTGACCATCACCACGCCACCGTTCTTGGCGAAACGTCGCAGCAGGTCGTCAGGAACATTTCGCGGCCGATCGCCGAGCGCGCGCGCCGACGAATGCGAGGCAATGACAGGCGCCGTGCTTATGTCCAGGACGTCGCTCATCGTCTTGTCTGACACGTGCGACACATCGACCAACATGCCGATCCGATTCATTTCGCGAATCACTTCTTTGCCAAAGTCTGACAAGCCGTTGTGCTTCGCGGTGTCGCAACAAGCGTCTGCCCAGTTGTTCGTGTTGTTATGCGTCAGCGTCATGTAACGCACGCCGAGGCGGTAGAAGTCGCGCAGCGCCATCAAAGAATCTTCAATCGCGTGGCCGCCTTCGATACCCATCAGCGAGGCGATCTTCCCTTGCGCTTTCGCGCGGCGAATGTCGGCAGTCGATGTAGCGAACATGAGCTCACGCGGATGCCGTTCGACCGCGCGATAGACGTAATCGATCATGTCGAGGGCGCGCCGGGCCGAACCACCTTCGGTCGCGTACTTGCGATCGACGTAAACGGAAAAGAACTCCGCGGTCACTCCGCCCTGCTTCATGCGCGCGAGATCCGTGTGGTACTTCCCGACCGAAGACGTGCCGAGGTCGTAATTGTCGTCAGTCATCATCGACAGGATGTCGTTGTGCGTATCGACAACGATCGAACTGCGATGAATCGCGAGCGCGCGCCGCCAAAGTGCGGCGTCACGTGGCGATAGCGGGGCCGACTCCGCTTGTGCCGTTTTCGTTGGAGGTGATGGCGCGGTTGTTTGTGCGCCGGCCGGCATTGAAAAGAGAAAGAGCGAAATCAGTGCGACTGCGAATGGTCTTTTCATGGCCTAGAGATTTATCACAAAGAGTGGCGTGTCAGAAGCCCGACCACCGGGGCCCCCACGTGAGCATCTCGCGTGGGGTGGTTGATAGGGAGGGCTAGTTTCAGCTACATGCAACGTTGATCGATTCGAGAGTTGCCCTCGCTAACGCTCGGGCTTCTGACACTTGAGGGCGCAACCGTGTCTTCGCTCCGTTAGGAGCGTGATGTTTATAGAATGTCAGTCCCCAAACGATCTAGCTCCTTTAGGAGCGCGATGTGCCACTACTATTTCGCTCCTAAAGGAGCTTACTTAAATTCGGGAAAAGGGGCGTTAGCTATAAACATTCGGCTCCTAGGGAGCCCCACCTCCCGCACATCAGGCACAGCCGCACGCAAAAGTGTGGGAAGCCACGTTACCGAGACTCTGACACCGACCAAGACTGATGCGTGCGTAAACTCCTCCTCAGGCTCATTTCCATACTGCTGACGTTCGCTACGAGTGCCGCGGTCGTAATAGTTTCTCGTGATTCGAAAACGCCAATGAGCTTTGGTCCGCCCGAAGATGCTCGCACAGCTTCACAACCGATTTATCGATGCGACAAAAATCCCGATCTGCCGCTTCCGATTCAAGTTTTGCTGAACCGAAATTTTCAGGGGTGGGATTTTCCCGAGGTTTCCGATGACGATTGTTATTCGGTCAGAGAGTCTGGCGGGCCCAAAGCGTACGCACAATTAATTAAAGGTGACTTCAATGATGACGGTCGTTTGGACTATGCAGTCCTCATCCAGCAGCGCGCGGAAGCCAATGACCGCGGCGTCGCCAGGCCGTTAGCAGTTCAGATCGTTGCGTTTTTCCGTAAAGCTGACGGATACAAAATGTACCACGTCACTTCGGAAGGCGGCTCTTGCGTGATCCTGATGCGCAAAGGCGAAACAGATTACGATTACGAGAAGCAGCGCGAGTTTACTTACCCGCGCGACGCGATCTTTAGCGGCATCGGCATGGGCGGATTGTCCTACTTGTACGAATACGGAACTTTTCGGGCTATCATCACCAGCGACTAAATCATGTCGATCCTGATTGCCGAAGACAATGTGGCCCAGCGCGCGTACCTGCGCGAGATACTCGAGCGCGACTTTCCTTCGCATAGTCCGGTGATTGAAGCCGGTGACGGCGAAGAGACGGTGAAGCTGGCGCTCGCGCAGAAACCTGAAGTCTGCATTCTCGACATTCAAATGCCGAAGCTTTCCGGCGTGAAAGCGGCGCGCGCAATTTGGCGCGATTATCCGGAAGCACGGATCATTTTCTGGACGCAGTTCCCGCACGAAATTTACATCAACGAGATTCGCAAGATCGTGAAGTCGGTCGATCCGCCGCCGGCCTACGGTTTCATTCACAAGAACAATCCCGAGTCGCGCTTCCTGCGTTTCGTGGCCGCCGTTTTGGAAGACGGCGCCGATATGATCGATCCGGCGTTCAAGGATTCTTTCAAACGGCCTTTGCTCACTGAGTTCGAAGCCGAGGCGCTTTACTATCTCGCGCTCGGTCTGTCGAACTGGGCCATTGCGCGCAAGTGCAGTCTGAGTCTGCGCGGAGTTGAAAGCCGTCTGGCCACGCTTTACGAAAAACTATTCATCTCAATTCCCGAAGGCACTGACTACGAAGCTTACGAGAAGCTGGCCTATAACGTGCGCACGCGTGCGTTCTTTGAAGCGCTACGGCGAGGACTGCTGAACAGCGACGAGTTGGAGAAAGCCGCGGTGGATCTCGAAGGTTGGATTGACCGTGATCGGAAGAAGTTTGCCGATGAGCAGAAGCGAGAAGAAGCGAAGACGCGGCGAAAGTGACAGAGGTGCGAAAAAAGAAATGAGCCTTCTCATTCTGACCCGGCTTCAGTCGGGAACAGTTGGAATTAATCCTATGAACCGTTGCAACGGCATAACTACTCCCTGCGGGCTTTGCTCGGCCGCAATGGCTCTGCCTCTCTGATGTGGCAAGTCTGCGACTTGCCGGCAGCGAACTCTTCTCCATCGGGTCTTCGACCCCACGTCGGTCAAAGACCGGTGAGACTAAGGGCAACTTATCGGCAAGTCCGAGACTTGCCGCGCATCAGAGAGGCAGAGCCATTCGCGAGGATGAGTCTAGTGTGTTAATGCCGTTTCAACGGTTTCCCATGTTTGTGCAGAGGGCCGGGTTGGAATGACGAGAAGAGTGAAATCGTTGAAACGGTTAGGAAGGATTGGCGAGCGGTTCACCTGGCTGAAGCCAGGTGAGAATGAAAGTCGATTCGGTGCTCATCTGCTTTTGGCGGTTCTCCTGCTGCTCACTGCTTACTGCTCACTGCCCACTGACATTGCGCCCTCCCTCACGGGCGGGCTACTGCCCCGCGTGCTTTCGCAAAATCAGCCGCCGACCGCGCAGCCACAGCCATCGCCCACACCTTCGCCCACTCCTTCACCATCTCCGTCACCAACGCCGCCGCCGAATTTGCATCAGTGGGGCGCGCTGACTTCTTTTCACGGATTGCCTTCGGATCGCACAAACGCGGTCGCGCAGACAGAATTTGGCGTCACCTGGTTCGCAACCGACGGCGGCCTGGCGCGTTTCGACGGCCGGCGCACGAGTGCGGTGACGGGTGAAGGTTTGCCAAAAGGGCGAGTGCTGGCGTTGAAGACCGATGCGTCGGGCGCGCTCTGGATCGGGACTGAGAACGGCGCGGCACGCCTGGCGAATGAAAAGTTCGAAACGATTAAAGAGACCAGCGGCAAGGTAATCACAGCCATCATCACTCCAGAGCGCGACCGCGCGATCATGGCGAGCCAACAAGGGCAGATATTCGATTGCCGCGCGCGTCAGCAAATCCCCTCACGCGCATCGGAACGCGAATCTGAAAACGAGTCTGAGTCGAATCAAACTTCCGCGACTGCGTATGAAGTGCGCGCGATCCCTGAACAGCCTTTGCAAAGCGCCGACAAGGATCAACCCGGGCCGCTGAAGATTACGAGCCTCGCGATGATCGGCGACAAGCTGTACGCCGGGACGCAGAGTCGCGGACTCGTCTTGATCGAAAATGGCGAGGTAAAGGAAATAGTAAGCAGGCCGCGGAGCTTTTTCATCAACGCTTTGGAAACCGATTCGAAGGGCCGCTTGTGGGCGGGCGCGCGCGGCGGGAAAGAAGAGAGTCTGATCTTCGATCAAAGCGATCAGCTGAAACCGGCACGGGCGAATGCGACCACGGGCCCTGTCACCGCAATCACGCGCGGCCCCTCCGAAGATATTTGGGTGGCGACCGACGGCCGCGGCGCATTCCATCTGCGCGACGGAAGACTGATAGAGCGGTTTACCTTCAATGGCACGGGTGGCGCTCTGCGTTCCGACCACGTCTACGGCGTCTTCATCGATGCAGAGGACGTCGTCTGGTTCGCTACCGACAAAGGCGTGTGCCGTTATGATCCGAACGCTGCGCGCACAGAAGCCATCGCCAACGATGCGAACTCGAATTACGTCCGCGCGCTTTGGCGCACGTCCAAGGGGACTTTGCTCGCCGGAACCAATGCCGGACTGTTCGTGCACGACGCGGCGGAAAGCCTTTGGTCTCCGATTGCCGATGTCGGCCGGCGAATTGTTTACGCCATCAACGAAGACAACTCGGGACGCGTTTTGATTGGCACGTCCAGCGGTCTGCTCACTTCCTCGAATCGCAACGAGCTCGCGTTTGCGCGCGTATCGCCATCGAGTAACAACCTGCCCGAAGGCGACAGCGTGCGCGCGATCGCGAATGTTGACGGCGCGACCTACATTGCCACGTACGGCTACGGGGTCGAGAAGCTGCACGGGTCACAGCGAACGTTCGTGTGGCCGGCACCGTCTGCCGACAGTCGTCTGCGCGAAGTGACGGCGCTCGGTCGCGACCCGACCGGGCGGCTCGTGATCGGAACAGCCACCGCTGGAGTTTTTTTCTGGGACGGTAAAGAGGCGCGCGCGGAAACAGCGCTCGAAAAACTGAAAGGCGATGCAGTTTGGTCGGCACTGGCCGACAGCGATGGGCTGTGGGTGGCGAGTGCACGCGGACTTTATTTCTACAAATCCGGAGAGCTGCGCGAACTTGCTCCCGGAGTGCATGCACGCGCTCTTTTTCCGAGTGCCGACAATACCCGGGCCGGACAAGTCTGGTGCGCGACAGTCGGCAACGGACTCCTGCGCGTCTCGCTGGACGATCAGTTCGGCGCCGTCGTTTCGCGTTTCGACATCGAGCAGGGACTGGCGTCGCAGCGTGTGTTCGGGGTGGTAAGTACCCGCGGCCAAAACGCAACGGAACAGGTGATCGCGGCGACGAATCGCGGCGTGGTGCGCTATCAACCGAGCCGGGGAACTCCAACGGTCCTGCCTTCGCGGGTCATCAGCCAGAGGATTCATCAGCAGAACGAACTCGCGGCCGGGTTGCATCTCGATTATCCGCAGAACAGTCTGCTGCTCGATGTCACGGCGATCAGCAGCCGCACTTTTCCCGAGCAGTTTCAGTATGCGTTCGCTCTGTATGACAACACGGGAAAGATCATCCGCCAGAAGCTCTCGCATGATTCGCAGTTTCCCATGGAGCAGCTGAGCGCGGGCAAATACAAAGTCATCGCGCGCGCATATACGAAAGATCTGACGCCGGCCGTTCCTCTGTCGTTTGAATTTACCGTCGCACGCGCGCCATTCCCATGGACCTCGACCGCGCTCGGCGTTCTCTTGCTGTTGGCGCTGATTGCGCTGGTGTGGGGCTACGTGCAGAACCGGCGCATTCATCGGACGAGTGCGGAACTCGCGGGAGCCAATCGAGAGCTGGCGGACGCGCGCCTGCGGCTCGCGAACGAGACAGAAGCTGAGCGGCGGCGCATCGCGCGCGACCTGCACGATCAGACGCTGGCGGATTTGCGGCATCTCGCGTTGCTTGTGGATCAGTTGCCCCCTTCGTTTAGAGGCGGCATTCATGCCGCCGAAAGCGCGGGACAAGTCCCGCTTCTAAACGGATCTTCTAAAGCAAACGATCCCGGCGCTTTGCGCGCGGAGATCGAATCGATTTCACACGAGGTGCGGCGCATCTGCGAAGACCTGAGTCCATCGGCGCTCGAAAATGTCGGGTTGTCTGCGGCATTGCAGTTCGCGCTCGCGCATGCGGTTGAGCAAGCGGGGCCTGAATGTAAGTTTGAATACGATTTTGTCTGTGATGACGCGATTGAGGAAAAACTTCAGCTGTCGCAGAGCACCCAAATTCAGATCTATCGAATCGCGCAGGAAGCGCTGAGCAACATCTGTCGGCACGCCCACGCGAAGCGAGTGAAGATGAGCGCGGGCATCGCGGCGGGCAATCAGTTCGAGTTGCAAATTGAAGATGACGGGCGCGGCTATGACGAAGCGGACGCGCGCAGGAATTCGGGCCGGGGCGTCGCCAACATTCGCACGCGCGCCAGCATGATTGACGCCGATGTATCCTGGGCAAAGCGCAACGGCGGCGGGACCGTGTTCTCACTGCGCAAGAATGAGGCTTCGTGAGCGCGAAGGACATGTTTTTGGCTCTGTAGGTGGCGTCACGCGCCGCCGTGCGATCGTCGTAAATGATCGGGATGTTTTTGGCTTCCAGCATTAGCCTATAAATCC
This sequence comes from Acidobacteriota bacterium, assembly GCA_052389795.1. Taxonomy (GTDB): domain Bacteria; phylum Acidobacteriota; class Blastocatellia; order Pyrinomonadales; family Pyrinomonadaceae; genus UBA11740. The sequence continues at coordinate 204,345 of JBQTHO010000001.1, forward strand.
GGTTTAGACGGTGGACTTGTCCGCCGACTTCTAATCAAGCCGGACAAGGCCGGCTTCTAAACGGGTTCGTCAAATTATTAGCTCGCAACTCAACACGACCCTTACAACTCGATTGTTTGGTCGTGTGCTATAAACATGCCGCTCCTAACAAAGCGAAGATGTCAGATAACGCACTCATTCAATTCAGTCCGGAAGTCCATACCGCGATTAGCGGCGACAAGCCACTCGTCGCGCTGGAGTCCACGGTCATCGCGCACGGTTTGCCGCGACCGCAGAATCTGGAGACCGCGCTTCGTCTGGAAGAGATCGTGCGTGCGGAAGCCGGTGTTCCGGCAACGGTTGCCGTGATTGGAGGAAAGCTGTGCGTCGGATTAGACGGCGAACAACGCAAACTGATCGCCAACGAAAGTGACGTCAAGAAACTCAGCGCGCGTGATCTCCCCATCGCCGTGGCGCGCCATTGGAACGGAGCAACGACTGTCGCTTCGACGATCTGGATCGGGCATCGCGCCCGGATCCGCGTGTTTGCGACGGGCGGGATCGGCGGCGTTCATCGTGGTACGCTGCCGGACGTCTCCGCGGATCTGCCGGAGCTGGCGCGCACACCAATGATTGTCGTGTGCTCGGGCGCGAAGATTGTTTTGGATTTGCCGGCGACGCGCGAATGGTTGGAAACACACAGCGTCACCGTCATCGGTTACGGGTGCGATGAAATGCCGGCCTTCTATTCGCGTCCCAGCGGCTTGCCGGTGGATGCTCGCTGTGATTCGCCAAAGGAAGTGGTCGAGATTTTCAACGCGCAGCGTAAATTGGGAATGGAATCCGCACTCCTCGTGACGGTGCCGGTACCCGCCGAAGCGGAAGTTGATTCTGATCTCTTGCAGCGGGTGCTCGATGATTCTTTAGCAGAAGGCGAACGTCAGCGGATCGCCGGCCGCGATCTCACACCGTTTCTGCTGGCGCGCATGGCCGAGCAAAGCGCGGGCGCCACCTTGCGCGCGAACATCGCTTTGCTGGAAAACAACGCGCGCGTCGCCGCGCAAATCGCGCGCGCACTTCACAATAACTAGAACTTCTGTTCGGTTTGGAGTGGTCGATGTGTTAAGCTCTGCGACCGTTCCAAACCAAAATTATCAAGTAGATTTCAGGAGAGAAATCATGGCTGACGATAACACCTGTGACAACGCGCCGTGCTCGTGTCCACGGACGGAAGACGGCAAGTATTGCAGTGCGTCTTGTGAAGGTACCGGTGACACAATCGAACTCGATTGCGATTGCGGGCACGAAGCTTGTGGCGGAAATTTCTGACGGAAAGATGTGGCAGAAACCCGACCGTGAGGGAGGGTGCAAAGATTTTGAAAGAGCACCCTCCCTCACGGTCGGGTTTCCGCCATCTACCGTGGGCGTCGGGCGATCATGATCGCGAGGTGCTCGGCCATCGCCGGATCCAGCGCGCGAAGTTTCTGTTGCTGCTCCTGCGCCTTTTTCGTATCTCCAAGCATCAGGTAGGTAAGCGAAAAGTTGAAGTAGAACGACGGGTCTTTCGGCGTAAGGCCGATCGCCTTTTCGTGAAACGGAACTGCCTCGCGCGGGCGTCCGGATTTTGAAAGCGACACGGCAAGACTGTCGTAGCCCAACGCGAAGTCGGGAAAATCTCGAATCAGAATCCGGTAAATGAATTCCGCATACTTGAACTGCCGCAGGCGATCATAAGTCACGCCTACGTTGTAGCGCGCCTTCAAATACTTCTGATCGAGCGCGACCGCTTTCTGAAAGGCTTCGAGGGCCGGCCGGTACTGTTTCAGCTCTCCCAAAGCCTCGCCCAAATTGTTAAAGGCTTCCGCGGACGCAGGGTCAAGCGCCGCCGACTTTCGATAAGCCGTCGCCGCTTCCTGAAACCGGCCCGTCATCATGTAGACGTTTCCGCCGGCGAGATGAGCCGCCGCCGCGAGGCGCGGCGAACTTGCGGCCACGACCGTAATCGTCTGATACGCTTTGATGGCGTCGTCAAAGCGGCCTTGCTGTTGAGCAACCTGCGCCACGCGCGTCAGCCGTTGAGCTTCTCTCACCGGATCCGCGTTTGATTGGGCCAGAGTGGAACCGGCACACAGAGCAAGTAATCCGGCGAAGACTAAAGATTTTTGCAGGAACTTCATTTGAATCTGGGCGGATGGTGACCGCGAAAAACTCTCTCTTAACCAGAAAAGAGATAATTTGGGGAAAAATCTGGGAATGTTTTCCCGATTGGTAGTGTTAGTATACCGGTAATCTTTCAGTTCAAAACCAGCCGCGTCAACAAGGAGGCGCCCCGAATGACCAGAATTTTTCTCTTGCTCCTGATCGCTGCGATTTGCGCACCGTGCGCTTTCGCGCAGGATAAAGACTACTCTTTTTATGAGTTCTACATCGGTTATGCGCATCAGCGCTCGTACAACAACGCCAACCACTTCGACCGTGGCGGCCGCGCGACTTTCAATGGCGCGCGCGTCGACTTCGTGAGCGAGCGCGTGGGCATGAACGGCTTTACCGGCGAGTTCAATCAGAACGTGCACCGCAACGTCGGCATCGTCACCAGCTTCACCGCCGGCTTTGACGACACGGGTTACGTTGATCGGAACAGTGGCCGCGTCTTCAATGCGAGCGTGCAGCGTTACGATGTGATGATCGGGCCGCGCTTCAACGCGCGAAACCGCGTCGCCACACCGTTTGCGCACGCCTTGTTCGGCATTACGCACCTGCGCGCAAACTTCGACGACCGTCTGTCACCGCACAAGAAGGCTGATACGGCATTCGCGATGGCGTTCGGCGGCGGCGTGGACATCCACGCCGGCGAGCACATCGACATCCGGCCAATCATGGTCGATTGGGTGCCGACGTTCTTTAACGGCAAGCGGCAGGACAACTTCCGCGTCGGGGCAGGCGTTAAGATCAAATAAGCTCGATTAGTCCAGCCACGAAAAGGCACAAGAAGCACAAAACGTCAGCGCATTACTTTTTGTGCATCTTGTGCCTTTTTGTGGCTATTTCGTTTTGGCAAGCGCCAAGAACTGCCCGGCTAGTTTCGGTCCGACGCCTTCGTCTTCATGCTTGAAAAAGACGAAGGCGTCTTTCCATTTCTGATCTCGCACACGCTTCATCCAGTCCGACAACTCCTGGTCTGGATACGCAGTCTTGCGCAGACGCAAATAACCCCAGTCCGCCGTGTTTGTGATTGACGTGAGCGGCTTCTCGTCGGTGTCCGACACGACGAGCGCAAAATTCTTCTGTCTCAGCAGGTCGAGTGTTTCCTCATCGAGCCACGTTTCGTTACGAAACTCGAACGCGGCGCGCGTCTGTTCCGGCAGGCAGTCGAGAAACTCGCGCAACCGTTCCAGATCCTTTTTCGAATTCGGCGGAAGCTGAAACAACACGACGCCTAATCTTTCGCGCAGCAGTGACGCAGTCTCGATCAGATACTTCGTTTCCTCAGCGCAGTTCTTCAGCCGCTTAATGTGGGTGATGCGCTGCGTGGCTTTGATCGAGAAGCGAAAAGTTTCGGGAACCTGGTCCCTCCAATTCTCAACCATGCTCGGCTGCGGCAGGCGATAGAAAGTATTGTTGATTTCAACGGCGGGCAGACGGCGCGCGTAGTACGCGAGCATCTCTTTGGCGGGCAAATCTTCGGGATAGAAATTGCCCTTCCATTCTTTGTAGCTGTAGCCGCTGGTGCCGACGTAGAGGTTCATAATCTGTAGAAGCGATAGTTTCGATTTCGCTGACGCTTCCTACGATCTCAAAATGCATTTGGATGCCTTACCCAATCATCCCCCAATCAACCGCGCAATCAGAAATGCCGCACCCGCCGCAACGCTTCCGATCAGCGCCGTTTGCAAGGCGCTTCGGAGTGGCCGGGTGCCGGTGTAGCGGCCTTTGATGAAGCCGAAGACAAACAGCGCCACCAGTGTCAGCGTCACGGAAATTAACAAAGCCGTGGTCACAGTCATGTTCTCGAAAACGGACGCAACGACGTAAGGAGAAAGTGGAATCAAGCCCCCCACCGCATACGCACCACCGATCGTCAGGGCGCTGGCGAGCGCCCGTTTCGGGTCAGGCTTCTCCAGGCCCAGCTCGAAACGCATCATGAAATCGACCCACTTCTTCGGATTTTTGGAGAGCGCTTCGACGATGGGCGCGCTTTCTTTGTCACTCAAGCCGTAGGATTTGAATACCTGCGCGACTTCGCGCATCTCTTCGTCGGGAATCTCTACAACTTCGCGCTTCTCGCGCTCGCGTTCTTTCGCGTAATGCTCGGCGTCGCTCTTCGCCGCGAGATATCCGCCCAGACCCATCGCGATCGAACCGGCGGCAATCTCAGCAAAGCCCGCCGTCACAATGATCTCCACCGAATCAATTGCGCCGGTCAATCCTGCCGCCAGCGCGAACGGCACGGTTAAGCCATCGGCCATTCCGATCACAGTGTCGCGAACAGTTTGCCCGGCCGTGAAGTGTCTTTCGGTGTGTGGCGTCTGCGGCATTGCGCTTGTTGCGCTTAACGCGCGATCAAAAACTCATTTGACATTTGGCATTTGAGATTTGGCATATACCATTTTTATTTCTCAGTTCACATCTTCGCGAGAGGACGGGTCTGCGAACCGAACGCAAGGAAATATCAAATGAGAAATGTCAGATGCCAAATGTCAAATTTCTAAAACTTTCCCATCAGAACAAGAATCCCGATCACAATGAAACTCGCGCCCGCCACGCGCCTAATCCAATCGAGCGGCAGGTAATGCCCGAGCGCCGTGCCGACCAGAATGCCCAGCGCCGAGACCGCTGCCAGCGCCAGCGACGCGCCGAGGAAAACTTCCCACGGCCGTTTCTTGTCAGCCGCCATGGTCATCGCGGCGAGTTGCGTCTTGTCTCCCATCTCTGCCAGGAAAATAATGCCGAAGGTTGTGAGCAGCACGCGCCAGTTCATGTGAAACTCCTTCCAATCTCGCCGTTGGCGGTCAAACATTGATCGCGGCAAATCATGTAAGGCACAATCGCATCTGTCAATCACTCGCGCCGTCCAGTCGTTACCATCGCCGGGCCATGGTCGAAGCAGCCAAAGAATTTCGCGGGACTGAACGCTTCAGTCTGCGCCGCAAACTTGGCGCAGGCGGGATGGGCGTCGTATACGAAGCAATCGATCGGCTGACAAATAAACCGGTGGCGCTGAAGACGCTGAATCGCGCCGAACCTGAGCACATCTATCGCCTGAAGCGCGAGTTCCGCGAACTCGCCGACGTTTCACACCCCAACCTGGCCGCGCTTTACGAGTTGATGTCGTCAGGGCGTCACTGGTTTTTCACGATGGAACTCGTCCAGGGCGTCCAGTTCATTGAGCACATCAGACGTCAGGGCGAAGGCGAAACAAGCGAAGGACCTTCCACGCTTCGACTGGGTGGCGAGCGACCGATCTTAGAAGCCAATACCGTCGCGTTCGACAGCTCTGATGTTTTGTTTCAATCGCGCGAAATGTCGGTCTCTTCTGAATCGCCAGCCCTTTCGATGCCGATCCCCGAATTTGATGAGCTGCGTCTGCGTTCAGCGCTGAGGCAACTTGCCGAGGGTGTGCATCACCTGCATGAAGTCGGAAAGCTGCATCGCGACATCAAACCGCCGAACGTGCTGATCACCGACCAGGGGCGCGTCGTGATTCTAGACTTTGGTCTGGTCGAAGACGTTGAACCCGCATCGCGCGACACACTGCTCGTCGGGACGCCTGATTACATGTCGCCTGAACAGGGCGCGCAACTGCCAATCTCAAAAGCCAGCGACTGGTACAGCGTGGGCGTGATGCTCTACGAAGCTCTCACCGGCCGGCTTCCTTTCACCGGAAGATTCTTTGAAGTCGTGATTCGCAAACAAACGCGTCGGCCTATTCAGCCAGTCGAGATCAACCCGCGAGTTCCGAATGATCTCAACGAACTCTGCATGAACCTGCTGCGCCGGCGGCCCGAGAATCGTCTAAACGGCCGTGCCGTGCTGCGATTTTTGAAAGCGAGTAGATCCGCTTTTACCGTGTCCGCGGCAGAAACTGCATTTGTCGGGCGCGAGCGGCAGCTCCGGGAACTGGATGATGCGTTTGGCACCATGCGCGGTGGCCAGGCGGTCTCGGTTTACGTGCGCGGCCTTTCCGGGATGGGCAAGAGCACGCTGGTGCAAGCGTTTCTCGAACGGGCAAAAGAGAATTTTGCGGACGCGCTGATTCTTCAGGGCCGCTGTTACGAGCGCGAGTCGGTTCCCTACAAGGCGCTCGACGGCGTTGTCGATAGTTTGAGCAAATACCTGGCGTCATTGGCGCGCGAAAGGGCTGAGGCTTTGGTGCCACGTCACTCTCGCGCGCTGGCGCGAATTTTTCCCGTTCTACTTCAGGTGGATGCAATCTTTGACGAGCGCGTGGCGGCTGAGACTGGCGACCTGTTTACCTTGCGGCGCCACGCGTTTGGCGCGCTGCGGCAGATGCTGAAGGCGCTTGCGCGCCGGCAGCCGCTGATTATCTGGACCGACGATTTACAGTGGGCCGACGACGATAGCATTCGACTTTTGGAAGACCTGCTGAGACCACCCGATGCGCCACCGCTGTTGCTGATTGGGGGTTTTCGGGCTGAAGATTTCGAGACAAAAAGTTTCCTTAGGCAGTTAGTTCAAAACGCCGGCACGGAAACCTGTCGCGAGGTAGTTCTCGATCGCCTGTCCAATAAAGAAGCTTCAGAACTCGCAGCGTCATTGCTCGCCGCCGCGAAAGTCGAGGGCGACCTCTTCGTAACATCCGTCGTCGCTGAAGCCGCGGGCAATCCGTTTCTGGTCGAACAACTCTGTCACTACGTTTCGATCGCTGAATGCGCCGGCGAGACCGGCGTCAGCCTGGGGACGATGCTCGAAGAGCGCATCCGGCAACTACCTGATGGATCGCGTGAGCTGCTCAATGTGCTCGCGGTCGCGGCGCGGCCGGTGAACCAGGATGTCGCCTTCGCGGCGTGCGGCGCACAGCATCACGATTTACAGATCTTGAATGCGGTGCGTGCGGCGGAACTGGTCCGTACCGGCGGCACGGCGTACGGAATCGAGCTTCATCACGATCGCATCGGCGAGACGCTGCGGACGCTCCTGCCCGACGCTGAGCGAAAACAGATCCATCGGCTGCTGGCGCAAACGATCGAGGCCCGCAGCTTTGACGATCCTGAAGCGCTGTATCACGACTATCTCGGGGCCGGTGAACGTGCGCGGGCGGCTTTTCATGCGGAAGCCGCGGCGCGAAAAGCGGCGAGCACTCTGGCATTCGATCGAGCCGCGCTTTATTTCCGGCGGGCAATTGATTTGGCGCTGGCGGGCGCTGACGTTTTCGAATTGAAGATCGCTTTGGGAGACGCGTTGGCCAACGCGGGACGTCCGGCCGAAGCGGCCGCTGAGTTTCTCGAAGCCGCGAAGTCCACCGCGCCCAGACGCGCGCTTGAGCTGCAACAACGCGCGGGCGCGCAGTTGCTGATGGGCGGGCACGTCGAGGAAGGACTCGCTGTTTTCGAAAAGGTCTTGCGGGCCGCGGGATTCAAATTTCCGAAAGGCCCCAAGCGCGCGTTGTTGTCGATGCTGGTGCGGCGCGCGTGGATCTCGATGCGAGGACTTGATTTCACTGAGCGTGACGCGGCGACCATTTCGGAAGCCGAACTGCATCGCATCGACATCTGCTGGTCGGTCGCGGCCGGCTTGGGGGTAGTCGATTTGATTCGCGGCGCAGAATTTCAGAGCCGGCACGTGCTGTTAGCGCTACGCGCCGGCGAAGTCTATCGCGTCGCGAGAGCGATGGCTTTCGAGACCGTGCAGACGGCGACGCGCGGTGGACCGGCCATTGCGCGCGCGCGGCAGCTCGCCGACCAAACTGAAGAGCTGGCGCACCGCTCAGGACATCCACACGCGATCGGGTTGGCGATTTGGGCGCGAGGTCTCAGCGCCTACTTGATTGGCCACTGGAAAGAAGCGGCTGAGTTGTGCGAGCGCGCCGCCGAGGTGCTGCGCGATCAATGCACCGGCGCGGCTTGGGAGCTGACCGTCGCCCACCGTTTCATGTTGACGTCGCTAATGTTTCTAGGCGAGCTGACTGAGGTGGCACGGCGAGTTCCGCAGTTGCTTTCCGTGGCGCTCGAGCAGGGAAACATTTTCGCCGCTACGGACCTGCGCACGCGGCTCAATCCGATCTGGCTCGCAACTGACGATCCCGACCGCGCGCGCGATGAGGTCATCGCCGCCCTGACCCAATGGCCGCGCGAAGGTTTTCACCTGCAACACTACACATCGCTTGTTGCCCTGGCGCAGATTGAACTCTACACCGGCGATTTCGAGGTCGCGTGGAAACACATGGACCAACAGGTTAAGCCGCTGGAGAGATCTTTACTGCTGCGGACGCAGGGTTTGCGCATCGACATGCTGCATCTGCGCGCGCGCCTGGCGCTGGCAAGCGCGTTTGGCCGAGATCGCAACGAACGTCTGCGGATCGCCGGGAGCTGCGCCGACCGCATCGCGCGAGAGGACATGGCGTGGGCGAATCCGCTGGCGAACCTCACTCACGGCGCGCTGGCGAAACAGAGCGGCGACGCTTCCCGCGCTGAAGCGTTGACGATGCAGGCGGTCGATGGCTTTGAAGCGGCTGACATGGCTTTGTACGCGGCCGCGGCGCGCCGGCGGATGGGCGAACTGCGCGGTGGCGAGGAGGGATATGAACTCATCGCGCAATCCGAAGAATGGATGAATAAGCAGCAAATCAAGAATCCGGTTGCTGTGACGAATCTAATGGCGCCGGGCTTCTGAGCAATGTCTCAACCGCAACAAACTTAAATTAACCGCGTCGACGAGCCGCGGAGCGGCGGCAGAGTTTAGCCCAGGGTGAGCGACAGTGAGCGTAACCCTGGGATCACCGCGGTAAGAAACCAAGCCCGCGAAGCGGGCGACAGACCGTCGCCGTTGGAAATGGACGGTGATTGGTTGCGCCCCTATAGGGCGCTGAAGATCATTTCTAATTTGATCCAGGCGTGGCGCGACCAGCAGTCGCTTACCCCTGGCTAATATCTGCAACCGCTGCGCAATTGGTTGAGCGAAGCATTCCAACGTCAGAGCTGATTTAGGCTAAGCCACTAGAATTTCTCCCAGCCAGTCTGACACTTCATGGCGGATTGAGTTATGATCCGGCGCGCCTTAATGGATTCCAACGCGCACATGCAGCAATCACTTCTCGCATCTCTGTTTGAGGAAACCGAACGCCTACCGTTGAGCGTGTCGGATCTGACTGCGTCGATTCGCGGCACACTCGAAAAAGGCTTCGCGTCAGTGTGGGTCGAAGGCGAGATCTCAAACTTTCGTCCGCACACCTCAGGTCACTGGTACTTCACTCTGAAAGATGAGTTCGCCCAGTTGCGCGCGGCCTGTTACCGCAGCAGCAATCAGCGCATTCGCTTTCGTCCGGAAGATGGGTTGCAAGTTCGCGCGCGCGGCCGCGTCAGCGTCTACGAACAAAAAGGCGAATACCAACTGATCGTCGAGACGCTCGAGCCGGTGGGCGCCGGCGCTTTGCAGTTGGCGTTTGAACAAACGAAGAAGCGTTTGCAGGCGGAAGGGTTGTTCGCTGCCGAATTAAAACGCGCGATTCCATATTTTCCGCGCCGGGTCGGCGTGGTGACGTCATCAAGCGGAGCTGCGGTGCGTGACATCATCAACGTTATCTCGCGCCGGACGCGCACGGTGCATCTGCTGTTCGCGCCCGCACGCGTCCAGGGCGAAGGCGCGGCCCACGAGATCGTGCGCGCGATCAGATTTCTTAACGATCACCAAGCGCGGGCCAGGCGTGAAGGGCGTAGCGATGGCGGGATCGACGTACTCATCGTGGGCCGGGGCGGGGGCTCGATTGAGGATCTTTGGGCCTTCAATGAAGAAGCAGTGGCCCGCGCGATTCGCACGTCGGTAATTCCGGTGATTTCGGCGGTGGGCCACGAAACGGACTTTACGATCGCTGATTTCGTAGCGGACTTGCGCGCGCCCACGCCTTCGGCCGCGGCCGAATTGGTCGCGGCGCATGAAGAACAACTTTGCACGACGCTGGATCAGTTGGTCAGCGGATTGCGACGGCTGGTTAACTTTCGCATCGCGGCTGAGCGTGCGCGGGTGCAGGAGTTGACATTTGCGCGCGGCTTTGACGAAGTCCGAGCCCGGCTGCGCGACGCCATGAAGAGCGTATCGACGAGAGAAGATCGTTTGCACGATACAATGGGACGCCTTTACCAAACCGCGTTTCGCCGGCTCGACGCTGCGGCGCGGTTGCTGTCGCCCGCGGAGCTACGCAGCCGCACAATCAAGCAACGGGCGCGCTTTGAGACTCTGAATCAGGCGCGCATTGCGGCGATTATTTCGAAGATTGAAAGCGCGCGCAGCCAATTCGGCGTGGCCGCGGCCGAGCTCGATGCGATGTCGCCGCTGCGAACTCTTGAACGCGGTTACGCCATCGCCCAGAATGCGCGTGGCGCGATCGTGCGCGAAGCGTCCGCCGTTTCCGTGGGCGATGAACTGCACGTACGACTTTGGAAGGGCGCCGTGGATTGCCGGGTTGAGAGTTCCAATGATGAGGTTTAGCGGCGGGCGTCCTACTATGTTTGATTGTTTAGAAGCCGCCGTCTAAACAAACGCCATTTTATGAAAAGTAAACGCAATCGCATCGTCATCGATCTTAATCAACCGCCACCGCCTGGCGGTTGGAAGCGGCCACGACGTTCCGGCCGGGCGGGTCGCATTCTCGCAATTATTGGAGTTGCTCTTCTTCTTTTGCTCATTGGTGTTGGGGTGGCCGCATTTTTCGGGTGGCAGCACCTTAAGTCGAAGCCGGCTTACACCCTGGCGCTGCTCGTCGATGCGTCACAACGTGAAGACCGGCAGGAATTGGATCGAATTCTCGACCTCGACAAGATTACTGAAAGTTTCGTTTCGGAGGTGCGGTCGAAGGTCACCGGGACTTCAATTCTGAACAGTCTTGTGCCGTCGCAACTCGATCAGATCGTTGCGAATATCACTCCGAAGTTGAAAGAGACGCTGCGCGAGGTCTTACCTAACGAGATTCGACGCGTGACTGAGCCGGCCAAAGGCAAGCCCGTTTTTCTGATCGCGTTGGGCGCGCCGTATTTCGCCACCATCAAACAGAACGGCGCCAGCGCGACCGTCGATCTGAAGTTCAAAGACGAGCAGATTCAACTTACAATGCAGCAGGCGGAAGATCGTTGGCGGGTAATCTCGATTCGCGACGACCGTCTGACGAACATCATCGCGGACACCGCGAAGAAGGGTTTGTCACAGCGCGGTTCGCAGGTTCAGGACGACATCATTCGCCGTTTAAAAGAGATGCAAACACCGACGCCGAGCCCGTCGCCATAGTGGCACAGACTTCAGTCTGTGATTCCGCCGCTTACAAACACAGACGGAAGTTTGTGCGACGAAGGTATGAGCAACAATAACTCTCAAAACTTTGAAACGTCTCTGGAAGAGCTCGAGCGAATTGTGCGTGAGCTTGAGCGTGGCGATCTGCCTTTGGAAAAGAGCCTCGAGCTTTTCGAGCAGGGCGTAAAGCTTTCGCGCGCGTGCCAGGACCGACTGAACGAAGCCGAACGCCGCATTGAGATCCTGACCCGCGACAACCAGGGCCGACCGACAATCCGCCCGTTCGACGCCGACAAAGATCTGGGCAACGATGAGGGCCAGACTCCATGAGTCCGCAAAGCGGACGACAGAGTAATAGCCCCGGGCGTAAGCCCGGGGTTAGGTCTAAAATTCTCCCAAGCCCCGAAGGGGCGATAAAATCTCTTTCGCCCGCTCCGCGGGCTCTGGACATGAAAACCTGTTCACCCCGGGCTCACGCCCGGGGCTATTATTCTGCCGCCGTCTTCGACGGCTCGTTGACGTGCTCCGTTTGACGTCGAAATGGTGGAAGCTTCCTACAAATCGGTTACGCGAACTGATGCGACTGACTTTCTCGCTTCCACCCGTTTACTCATCGACACGGAACTCGATCAGCTAATCCCCAAAGAGACGGACGACCCGGCGCGTCTTCACAGCGCCATCCGCTGGAGTGTATTTGCCGGCGGCAAGCGCTTTCGTCCGGCGCTGGTGCTGGCGGTGGGAGAGACGTTTGGTGCGGCCAAAGATAGTTTGGGGCGGACGGCGTGCGCGTTCGAAATGATTCACACCTATTCGCTGCTTCACGACGATCTGCCTTCGATGGATGACGACGATCTGCGGCGCGGGCGTCCGACTTGTCACATAAAGTTTGGCGAAGCGACGGCGATCCTCGCCGGCGACGCGCTGCAAGCACTCGCGTTTCAAACGATCGCGGACGACAAAACTCTTCCGGCCGAGATCCGCGTGCGAGTTATTGCTGAGCTTTCGCGTGCGGCGGGCACACCCAGCGGGATGGTTGCCGGTCAGGCGCGCGATCTCGACGCCGAGGCCCAAACTGTTGACGAGGTTGCGCTGGAACAGATCCACCTGCAAAAGACGGGCGCGCTGATCTGTGCGGCGGCGCGTTGCGGCGCAATCCTCGCGGGCGCAAACGATGACGAGTTGAACGCCGTGACCGCATTCGGCCGCAATCTCGGTCTGCTGTTTCAGATCACGGACGACCTTTTGGACGTGACGGCGAGCGCCAGTGCAATGGGCAAGACACCCGGCAAGGACGCGCGCGCAAGCAAAGCGACCTATCCGGCGGTCCACGGTCTCGGCGCGACTCGACGTCAAGTAGATATTGTCCGCCACTCAGCTTGCGACGCGGCGACGAGCTTCAATCGACCTGCGGAACTTTTGATTTCGATTGTTGACTTGATCGCTGATCGGGAGGCGTGAGGAACGATCCCTTAACGATCACGCATAGGCCGCGTAAACACTCTTCACCTTTTCCAGAAAATCGCGACGATCGATCAAATAGTAAAGCTTGACGGGTTCAGAGACGATCTCGTCCGGCTCAGGCTGGCTAGAGGCTTTGGATTTGCGAGACTTAGACGCTTTCTTCGCTGGCTGTTTCTTAGAGTTTTTGACCCGGTCGCTACCGCTCCCGGTACTGACACGCGCCCGGTCGCTATCCCGACTTGTCGGGATACTGACTCCTTTTCCCTTTGCGGCACTACTAGCTGAGCCGGCATTCGCCCATTCGTGAGTTGCCGCCATGTGATCGACAACTCGCTCGAACACTTCGCCTGGATCTGTTTCGGTGATTCCGATTCGGTCGAGGTACCCGCTGTAGCGCAGGCGACGTAGCAAATCCATCAAAGTGAGCCGGCCCTCCAGCGTCAATCCACCATGCGTATGTGAGCGGCTGACAAGGTATTGGATGAGAATCGCCTCGCTGTAAAGCTGAGGCGCGAGAAACAGCCGCGCGCCATCTCGCTCCCAACCTTCCGTGATTCGGGACGAGCGACGCACCGCACGCACATCTGCAAACAGTTCCGCCCAATTCGTTTTCGGATCGCGGCGTTCCAGATAGCGACGCGTCGTTTCGATCAGCCACGTTTTGTCTTGCAGCTCAAGGTTCAGACCCAGAGTGTCGAGCCACTCAAAGAACACGGCGCGTGAATCGGATTTCTTTTCGACCACGACAAATTGCTCGCCGGCGGCGGGAAGTTTCTTAATCAGCGTTCGCCGGGCGGCGTCGGTCGACTTGCCGCCTTCGATGCAATAAGTGTCGAAGCGCGCCAGCCAACGCTTTGCGGAACCGCAATACGGACAATGCGGATTCTTCTCGTCGCTGTCGAAGTACGGACGGATCGTGCCGCGGCTGGTTAGCTCTTCAACGGTCGGCGTGTGACGCTTCACCTCTGAAAAGGCTGTGCGCGGGGCCATCTGAAGTTGTTTGGTGAAGATATCAAAGATGCAGGCGAGACAAACCAGCGTTGTGTACTCGGTGACCGTTCCGGACGGAAATGCGGTCAGGTCGAGTTCGCGCTTTTTAGTCGTCGCCACGCCGGAATTTTAACCACAAAGACTCGAAGACACGAACCAGGATCCTGAGAATGCTTTGTGACTTAGTGTCTTTGTGGTGAGGAGCCTCAGGCAATTGCGACCAGCGCGGGTTCGCTATCCGTGTGGCCCAAAACGAGATCGAGTTCGGCCGCGACGTCGCCGGTCCCGCTGGAAAGCTTCTTGAAGTCGAAGAGATTTGGATCGAGCAGGTGCGTCGGCACTGCATTGCCAAGCGCGGTCAACATCGACGCGCGAATATTCGGAACTTCTTTTTCCAGATCCGTGATTAGCCGCTCAATGCGCGCGCGTTTCAGATTAGACTGCGACCCGCAGAGATCGCAGGGAATGATTGGAAACTTCATTTCGGACGCGAACTCGGTGATGTCGCTTGCACGACAGTAGGCCAGCGGGCGAATGATTGTGTTGCGGCCGTCGTCGGACCGCAGCACCGGCGGCATCGCTTTCAACTTGCCCACGTAGAAAGCGTTCAGCAGAAACGTGGTGATGATGTCGTCGGCGTGGTGCCCCAGAGCAATCCTGGTGCAGCCTTCCTCGACTGCGATGTTGTAAAGAATGCCGCGCCGCAGACGCGAACAGACCGAACAATAGGTCTTTCCTTCCGGCACCAGCCGCTTCACGATCGCATAAGTGTTTTGCTCGACAATACGAAATGGCACGCCGCGTTCGCGCAGGTAATTTGGCAGAACCTCAGCAGGAAAATTCGGTTGCTTTTGATCCAGATTAACTGCCAGCAGCTCGAATTTCACCGGCGCGCGCTGCTGCACATCGAGCAGTAAATCGAGCAGTGTGTGACTGTCTTTGCCGCCCGAGACGCACACCATCACGCGGTCGCCATCCTCGATCATCCCGAAGTCTTCGATCGCCTCGCCCATGCGGCGCAGCAATTTCGTCTTGACACGACTCTCGGCAAACATCGGCCTCAGAATGCCATGCGATTGAGCCGCCTGACAAACGCGGTATACGTACGAGAACATGTGAGCTAGAATGCGCCCGTTGAAATCGTCTCCGACCCGGCAAATCACTCGCTAGAGTCAAACTAAATTTATGAAAGCCCCTAATGGCCTTAAAGCATCTCTGGCTTTGTTCCTTTTGTGCGCCTTGCTTCCCCTTACGTTCGCCCATGCCGCAGGCGGACGGCTCGAAGGCAAAGTCACGGATCCCAAGGGCGCAATGGTTGTCGACGCCACGATAACGATCGTCGACCCGCTCACAAATCAGACTTTCACGGCAGTTACTGACAAGCAAGGCCGGTATAAATTTGAGGGGCTCCCCCCCGGAACTTACTCAGTGGTAGTGGCAGCGGCCGGCTTTAGCGACGCACGCAACGACGACGTCAGGATTGAAGAGGGCGCGGTCGTCGCGTTGGATGTGAAACTTGAGATCGCCCCCGTCGAGGCCACGGTCACGGTGACGAACGTCAAAGCCAACACCGATACCAGCTATCAGCAACTGCGTCAGCAGGCGAAAGCGAGCGGTGACTTTGGCGGGCCATTCGCGACGGTTAACAACCTGGTCATCAAACGAGATGCCGGCGTGTTCATTTTGAAGAGCGGCGAAATCTATTTCACACCCGCGGTAAGGGATCGCACGTTTGGCGCGGTCTTCTTTGGCGAAGGCGAACTGTCTCTGACGCCGCCGACTGAAATTGAAAAGCACACGCTGTCGCTGTTCACGAAGGAAAAGTCGATCACTGAAGCTTTCACCAAACTGGTGCTTCACTTCACCGACAAGTCTTTTGACGAAATCAAAGCGTCGCCGCAAGTTACGATGTCAATGAACGGGTCGCAAGCCGCGCGCGCGCAGGATGCTTATCGCGACAACCAAAGCGTCCAGCGACGGACGCTGCGACGCAACATCGAGTTGCGCAAGCTTGTCGATCTGTACAATCCGCGGCGGCCGGGATTCTTCACGGCCTTCATCGACGGCAAGCGCTACAACAAACTTGTGTTCCAATATGATCCGCTTGGCATACCCATCGTTTCACCTGAGGAAGTTTTGCTCTTGAGCTACGGACAAACCGACGGCGGACTGTGGACGGCGTTCCATCGCGCGGACGAATACACGAAAGGCACGGCTTCCAGCGACGAAGATCACCGTATTTACGACATTACTCATCATGAAATCGATACCGTAATCCGCGGCGAGAAACTGTCCTCGACCGACACGCTGACGTTTCGCCAATTGGACAACGGCGCGCGCGTTTTGCCGTTCCGATTGTTTCCTTCCATGCGTGTCAGTCGCGTCAAGGATGAAGCCGGCCGCGATCTCGATTTTGTTCAAGAGGGCAAGAACGAGGATGCCGATTTCGGCGTGATCTTTCCTGAGCCGCTGCAAGCGGGCAGGACCTACAAGCTGATTATTGAGTACGGCGGCGGAGACGTGTTGATCGACGCCGGCTTTGGCAACTATTTTCTGTCACCGCAGGCACGATCTACCTGGTATCCAAACAACGAAGGCAGCGCGTTCGGCGATCGAGCGACGTTCGATATCACTTACCACTACCCAAAAGACAAGACTGTGATCGGCACCGGATCGCCCGTCGCGCCACCAGCCGCGGACGGTGGCGGCATGATGGTGAAGTGGTCGAGCGGGCAGACGGCGTTGGCGGTCGCGGGATTCAACTACGGCGGCTTCAAAAAGAAAGAACTTCTCGACAAGAACACAGGCTACAACGTCGAGTTTTATGCCAACGAGTCGGCGCCCGGTTCTGTGATTTTCGCTGAAAACACGGATTCAATGAATAGCCAGGGTTCAAAAAGCACGATGGGCATGGGCGGTCGAATGTTGGACGTCACCCAAAACGCCACGCGCCTGTTCGATTCTTATTTTGGAAAGTTGCCGTATACGCGGCTGGCGCTCACGCAGCAACCGTACGGGAATTTCGGACAGGCGTGGCCCACGCTCGTCTACATGCCGTTTACCGCTTTCATGGATTCAACGCAGCGTTACCTGGCCAGCGAAGGGAATATTAGATATGCGAACGCCGACTTCTTTGAATACGTCGCGCCGCACGAGATCGCTCATCAGTGGTGGGGACACGTGGTTGGCTGGAAGAGTTATCACGATCAATGGATGAGCGAGGGCTTTGCCGTCTTCTCTTCAACCCTATACGTTCAGCACGTAATGCGTGACGAGGGTCTCTTTCTTAAGTATTGGAATGATCAGCGCGACTTAATAACCCAGTCAGGTCCGCAGACGGCTGAAAAAAAGCCTTATACGGTTGGCCCAGTTACTCAAGGGTATCGCTTGAACAGCGGCAAGACCGGTGGCGTCGCGCGCTTCATGATTTATCCCAAGGGCGCGTACATCCTGCAGATGCTGCGCATGATGCTGTACGACCACACCACCCGTGACGGCCGCTTCAAGGCGATGATGCAGGACTTCATCAAGACGCATTACAACCTGGACATATCGACTGAAGACTTCAAGCGCGTGGTTGAAAAGCACATGACCAGCCAGATGGATCTGGATGGAAATCGGCGGATGGACTGGTTTTTTGACGCCTGGGTCTATGGGATGGAGATGCCGAGCTATAAATTCGAGTACCAACTGAACGGCGACAGTTTATCAGGCAAAATCACGCAGTCAGGAGTTTCGGATAAATTCAAGATGCCCGTGCCGGTTTACGTCGATTACGGAAAAGGCTGGCAAAGGCTGGGTTCGGCCTTTATCGTCGGAAACTCAACCGTGGAATTAGGAAGTTTGAAACTGCCGCAAGCCGCGAAGCGTGCAGCGATTTGTGCACAGGCCGACGTTCTTGCCTTGAGCATCACGAATGACCGTCGCCAGTGACGCGGCTTCCGCGGACGGCGACGCCCAGAATTCTCTTGAACAGCATCGCCCCTTGTGGTAGTGTGCGCGCCCTCAAGTCAGCGCGGACTCCTCCCTGGTTAAGTTTGTATTGAACAGTTTTCGTTACTGTTTCCACGCGCTACGAGCGGAGAAAGGAAAAACGCCCCCTGGCCAAGCCGGCTCTTCAATTAGAGACCGAAACCGCCCTGCGACCCAGCAGCGGTGAAACTGTCGCTCCGCGTCGTCCAAACATCATTGCCGGTGGCGATCGTCATGCCGCCGAACTCAGGCCCGTCGCGTCGCCCGCAACTCAAAAGCCGCGCACTTTTCAGACTCGCGTTCCAGTGATTACCGGCGAAGCAACTTATCGCGGCTACGTGCCGGTGGACGGAATCATATCGGGCCAGTTAGCCGCGAGTGGCAGCGGACTGATGGTCAAACAGCGCGTGCGATCCGATTCCGATCCGGAACTCGATGGCGAGCTTTTGTTCAAAGATCTGCTGCGAATCAACGGTCACATTCGTGGCAAGGTGCAATCGGAACGCGGCACGCTGATCGTCGACGACGCAGCGACGGTCGATGCGCAGATCGAAGTCGGGGTGGCGATCATCAGCGGCGAAGTCAACGGCGATGTGTTCGCGCGCGAGCGGGTGGAACTAGGTCACGGCGCAGTTATCAATGGCAACATCTCAACCCCCTTGCTCTCCATCAAACCCGGTGCTACTTTTCACGGCGACTGTCGAATGTTGAAGACCGCAGGGTAGCTACCGAGCCGTCGTGTCACAGGAAGTCGAAACTCTGACCCTTAAACCCGTGCAGATTTTGAGCCCGGAGGATTCTCGTGCAGGTCTCGCGCGCGATCCGGACGAGAGGCTTGAAGACTGGCTGAACGTCAATGACCCTTCGCGAAACGGAACAGATCAACCGGCTACGGATAACGTCGCGGCGCCGCCACAGCCGCGCGAGATTGCGTTCGAAGGTGTCTTGCGAATCAACGGGTACGCGGCGGGGGTAATCCGTTCAACCGAAGGCAGTCTGATCGTCGGCGCCGACGGCGAAGTCGATGCTGACATCTCGGTCCACGAGGCGACGATCTATGGCTGCGTGCGCGGTGACATTCACGCAAAGCGAAAGGTTGAACTCCGCGGATCAGCCCGCGTCGTTGGCGACATCGAAACCGTGGCGCTGTCAATGGACCCCGGCGCTGTCTTCGAAGGCCGTTGCATCTTTGTGCCCGCATCCGGGGCTGCCGATTATTCCAAGCCGCCGGATTCCGCGGTGACCAGCTAAGCCCCTTGCTCCTCAGCAAAAGCGCGTTTTCTGCCCGAATTTCCCTGTCAATCTGTGATAAAGTCCGCACGCCGGAGCTGGAACTTCAGTCTGTGTCCCTAATGCAAACAGACTGAAGTCTGTGCACAAATGATCGATTTACGCAGCGACACCGTTACTAAACCTACGCCGGCGATGCGTCGCGCCATGGCCGAATCCGATGTCGGCGATGACGTCTACGGCGAAGATCCAACCGTCAATCGTTTGCAGGAACTGGCCGCTGAGATTTTTCAGAAAGAAGCCGCGCTGTATGTGCCAACCGGCTCGATGGGAAATCAGATCGCGGTCAAGCTGCACACGCGGCCCGGCAACGAAGTCGTTATTGAAGAGCGCGGACACATCTACAACTTCGAGATGGCGACGATGGCCGCGTTCGCCGGTTGCGTTGCGCGGCCCGTGCACAGCAAAGACGGAAGCGGCATTCTGACGTGGGACGAGATCGCTGCAGCGCTTCACGCCAACGCGGCTTACTACGTTGCGCCAACGGGACTGATCGCGATCGAGAATTCGCACAACCTCGCCGGGGGATCCGTGATGCCCCGCGCGCGCGCGGAAGACATTTGCGAACACGCGCATGCGATGAAGTTACCGGTCCATCTGGATGGCGCGCGAATCTTTAATGCGGCGACGGCGCTGGGTGAATCGGTAGCTGCCCTCGCTCAACCGGCGGACTCAGTGATGTTCTGCTTGTCGAAGGGTCTGGGTGCGCCGGTCGGATCGATGCTGCTCGGCACGAAAGCCTTCATCGATGAAGCGCGCTCTGTGCGCAAGATGCTCGGCGGAGGGATGCGACAGGCCGGTGTGATCGCGGCCGCGGGTTTGGTCGCCTTGCAAGAAACTCCCAAGCGGCTGCACGAAGATCACGAGAACGCGAGCCGGCTGGCCGTCGGATTGGCTGAGCTGCCTGGAATCAAGATCGATCCTGAGCGAGTCGTGACCAACATCGTGATCATCGATGTTGCCGAAACAGGCAAGACTGGCGACGGCATTTGTGCTGAACTTCGCGAGCGGGGCGTGCTGGCGATCGGATTTGGATCGTCGATTCGCATGGTAACGCATTACGACGTGTCGCGCCCGGACATTGAAACGGCGCTGCGCGAATTCCGTGGCGTCCTATCGCAATAAGATTCACCACAGAGGACACAGAGAAGAACAACAAATCAACTCAGATTTAGTCAGGTCTCACAGACATCCTTTCTTCTTCACTTCTTGTATGTTTTGATTTCTTCTGTGTCCTCCGTGGTTAGTGAATTCCACAACGCTGGCGCTTCCTAGTGGCTGGCGAGCGCGTGAAAATTTTTGAAATCAGTTGCGTTACAGGATTCTGGCGTCGCATACTCAGAAGCGCCAATTCGCTTTGATTTTTCATGCAAGCGCTATTTATTGCTTTGCTTATCGTCGGCTCTATGGTTGCGTTCGGTCAGGAACGAGCGCCGCAGCGGGTTGCGTTTTTTGATGTCCCCGATCTTCCGGCGCGAATCGATGATCCCAAGTTGGGCACGAAGAACGATCACTACACCCTAAATTGCACGGTTGTGAATCGATCAAGCGAAGTCTTGCGCGGTTTTGGACTGACTCTTCTCGTCGTCGAGCCGACGGGAAAGCTTCGTGTGAGAATTGAGTGGTCGGAAGGTTTTGAACTGGACGCATATTCGATTAAGAGCTTCACTTTTCATCCGACCCTAAAATACGAGTTGCACGCTACGGATCGGTTGTTTCTTGCTATTGAAGAAGCTACCGGAGGAGAAACCATCTGGCGTTTGGTTGATGGTGTGAAATCATTGCGCGCCTATTCACGTGGCCAGCACGATTTGATTCCTACAGTTCGCGTGATGACGAACGCTGTAGACGGTCCTCCCCCTCGTAACCGCCGCATCCCGTTCCCGTGGGAGAAAAGACGTTGAAACGTGCAACTCGCGGATGCGGATGTGTGATTGCAGTGCTCCTGTTGCTGGGCGGCGCGGGTACGTTTGCATTCGTCAAGTGGGGTCTGCCCTGGTGGCGTGCCCAGCCGCCAAAACCGACCGGCGAACTGAAAATCGTCGTGCTTGATGTTGGCCCCGTCGAAGGCGATGCGATGCTGATTTTGGCGCCTGGAGGTAAGTCCGTTCTTGTCGACGCCGGCGATGCGGGCAAAGGCAAGGTCGTGCTCGAAGCCTTGAAACGTCACAAGGTCGAGAAGCTTGACTACTTCATCGCGACGCATCCGCACCCGGATCACATGGGCGCTGCTGATGAAGTCTTAAACGGAATCAAAGTCGCAACAGTAATCGACAACGGGGTCGACATGTCGACTCCTGCGCCCTCACCGACGCCGGCACGACGCGGTGCGCGAGCTGCGCCGACTCCGGCGCCGAGAAGAACCCGCGCCAAAACGGTAACCAGCTTTTTCGATGAATATAAAGAAGCTCTGCAAAAATCCGGCGCGAAACATGAGAAAGCGCAACCGGGTCAGAAAATCGATCTCGGCGGTGGCGCGATCCTGACGGTGCTCGCGCCCAGCGAGCCGTTCTTCACAAAGGATCAAATGAAAGCCGGCGGCAACGAGCCGAACGCAAATTCGATCGTTTTGCGTCTCGACTACGGCGACTTCTCGATGCTCTTGATGGGCGACGCCGAAGAGCAAACTGAATTGCGGCTCCTCAGCCGAGATTCGGATCTCACCGCCAAGGTAATCAAAATCGCGCATCACGGATCGAAGTACGCAACTTCCGAAGGGTTCGTGAAGCGCGTGAAGCCAGAGTTGGCAGTCATCTCGACCGGCGCGTGGAACCGCTATGGCCACCCGTCGCAAAGCGTGCTCAATAATCTGCGCAACGCCGGCGCAAAGCTTTATCGGACCGATTTGCAAGGCGAGATAACGATCACGACGAAAGGCAGACTCAGTTCCAGCAAGCTCTACGACATCAAGCCTGCGAAAGAAGCAACGGAAGACGTTTGGCTCGGACGGGAAGGATCAAAGGATGATTCCTCGCGATCCGGCTTCATCGCGTACGGCGATTTCGGTCCGCCGCCTAAACCGAGGGGCACGCCGAAAAAAAGATGAAATCGTGAATCGTAGGTATTCTGAAGAATGTAAATTCTCTTTTACGAATGGCTTTGCCACTCCGATGCGCGGCAAGTCTCTGACTTCCCGAAGTGCAGCTGAACTCTCTTTGGGTCTTAGACCCACTAAAAAACGGACCGGCTCCCGGCAAGTCTTTGACTTGCCGCGCATCAGCGTGGCGTAGCCAATTTACTCATTTATGAAACCCGCCACTTACGCCGATGCCGGTGTCGATATTGACGCCGCGAATCGCGCCACTGAAAAGATCAAGGAACTCGCGCGGCAGACTTTTAATTCGCGCACAATGTCCGACATTGGCAGCTTCGGAGGCATGTTTGATGGCGCATTCCCCGGAATGCGTCAGCCTGTACTGGTCGCTTCGGCCGACGGTGTCGGCACGAAGCTGAAGGTCGCTTTTGAAACCGGTGTGCACAACACAGTCGGCCGCGACCTGGTGAATCATTGCGTCAACGACATTCTGGTGCAGGGAGCTCGGCCGCTCTTCTTTCTCGACTACATTGCGACGGGAAAACTCTCACCTGATGTAATTGCAAGTGTCGTTGAAGGCATCACCGCCGGCTGTCGCGAAAACGGCTGCGTGCTGTTGGGAGGCGAGACTGCGGAGATGCCCGGTTTCTACGCTGAAGGCGAATACGACGTGGCCGGGTTCATCGTCGGCGTGGTCGATCGCGAGCACATTATCGATGGGAAAACGATCGCAGCGGGCGACGTAATTCTCGGTTTGCCATCAGCCGGTTTGCACACGAACGGTTATTCGCTTGCGCGCAAACTTTTTTTCGAGGACGCCGGCTACACCGTCGAAACCTACCTTGATGAAGCCGAAGGCACGGTGGGCGAAGTGCTTCTGCGCCGGCACGTGAGTTACCTGCGCCCGCTCGAAGGCCTGCTCGATCGCGGCATTATTAAAGGACTTGCGCACATTACCGGCGGCGGCTTGTTGGAAAACATTCCGAGGATTCTGCCTGAGGGAACGGCTGTCGAGATCACTAAAGGGTCGTGGCCGGTGCTGCCGGTGTTCAATCTGCTTCAGCGCCTCGGCAACATTGACGAGTCGGAGATGTTTCGCACCTTCAACATGGGCATCGGCATGGTCGTCGTCTGCGACCTTTCGGAGGCGGCCGGAATAAAAAGTCACATCGAATCCGGTGAAGCGTGCTATGAAATCGGCCGCATCGTGAAAGGTGACCGGCGCGTAGTTCTCAGATAAGCGGAGAGGCCGATGCAAGAGTGGCTCGAAGACTTTCGCCGCACAATCGATTCTGCTTCCAAGCGTTTGCGCGCGATTGACGAAGCTCAGGCTGCGAAGCCACGCGCCGAGCGCCACTGGTCGTCAAAGCAAATCATCGGTCACCTTATTGACTCTGCGACGAACAATCACGCGCGCTTTGTGCTGGGACAGTTGAAAGATGACCTTGTGTTTCCCGGCTACGATCAGGACGGCTGGGTGCGCACGAATCACTATCAGGATGCGTCGTGGCCACAACTCATCGAACTTTGGCGCACTTACAATCTGCACCTGCATCATGTGATGTCGCACGCCGGCCAGGCAAAGCTGAACACGCCGTGCACGCTGCACACTTTGCAGGAGATCGCTTTCAGGACCGTCCCCAAATCGGAGCCGGTCACACTCGAGTATTTGATGAAGGACTACGTCGATCATTTGAAGCATCACCTGGCTCAGATTTTCGAATCGCCAGAGATCAAAACGGGGCAGTAGCCCGACCGTGAGGGAGGGCGTAGCCATTTGGAAGACGCCCTCCCTCACGGTCGGGCTTACTGCCCCGCGTCGCTTAGTCATGCGTGAAGCAGAGAAAACTTTCAGACTCGGCATCTTGATCTCGGGCCGCGGTTCGAACATGGTCGCGCTGGTTGATGCCGCGCAAGCCGGAATGATTCCCAGCGCGGAAGTCGCCGTCGTAATTAGCGATCAATCGGCTGCCGCGGGCTTGGAAAAAGCCCAAGAGCGCGGTATTGAGACTGTCGTTATTGAACGGCGGGGCCGTTCGCGCGAAGCACATGATCGCGAAATCATGGTTGCGTTGCGCGACCGCAATATCGATCTGATTTGCCTGGCGGGCTACATGCGCATCCTTTCCAACGACTTTATCGAAGGATTTCGCGGGAGGATTCTTAACATTCATCCGAGTCTCTTGCCGTCTTTTCCAGGCCTCGGGCCGCAGAAACAGGCACTCGATAACGCTGTCGATTTCAGCGGCTGCACGGTGCACTTTGTTGATGAGACATTGGACGGCGGGCCGATCATCGCGCAACGCGTAGTGCCGGTGCTGGCAGGCGACACGGTCGAGACATTGTCGGCACGCATTCTCGAGCAGGAGCACCACCTCTATCCGGAAGCAGTTGCGCAAGTGCTGGCGAACAACCATTTCAGCCAAGCTGCTAATTCGTAACCATGTCCGCGGTCGTCACCACAGACGAAACACTCGTCATTGAAACGCCTGAGCGCGTGCCCCTTCACTTTGCGCTTGCGTCGATCGGCAATCGCTTTATCGCCTGCGCCATCGACCACGCGATTCAAATGGTGGCCCTGTTTGCGTTGGTAATCGTCTTCATGATCATCGCGGGCTTTTCCGATTTCGGCAATCGCGTGACGAGTGCGCCCAGTTGGGTAAAGGCGATGCTGATCATCTTCGTTTTTCTTTTGATCTCCGGGTACTTTGCCTTCTTCGAATGGATTTGGCGCGGCCAAACGCCGGGCAAGCGTTGGCTGAAACTGCGCGTGATTCGCGAGGACGGCCGGCCGATTGGCTTCTTTGAATCGGCAGTCAGAAACCTTTTGCGCAACTTCGACATGCTGCCGACGCCGCCGTTTTATTCGGTAGGACTGGTCTCGGTGTTTGTGACTGAGCGTGACCAGCGCGTCGGCGATCTGGTCGCGGGCACGGTGGTCGTGCGCGAACGCGAAGCCGAAGCGCCCGCTTTCACCGAAGTGTTCGCTTCACCTGTTTCCGATCAAGCGCTGCAGCGCGCCTGGAAGCCGGTGCCCTTCACCGCGGACGTAAATCTGCTGACGGAAACTGAAATTCAAGTCGTTGAGAGTTTTCTGCGCCGCCGTTGGGACTTGAAGGATTATCCGCGCCAGTGGATGGCCTGGCGAGTCTCGATGCCGATTCTTTTCAAGCTACGCCCGCAATACGATCTGCCGACGTTCACCTACGAAGGCTTTCTCGAAGAGCTACTGCATCGCTATCGCGAGAAGCACCGATTCACGGATTAGGTTTGAAGTTTAGAGTACCGACT
This sequence comes from Acidobacteriota bacterium, assembly GCA_052389795.1. Lineage (GTDB taxonomy): Bacteria > Acidobacteriota > Blastocatellia > Pyrinomonadales > Pyrinomonadaceae > UBA11740. The sequence continues at coordinate 229,819 of JBQTHO010000001.1, forward strand.
TCAGTCGGGTCTTCCGACCAGCTCAAGACCAACCTAAAGCTGGTACTCGAACCCCTTCCAAATTGACCTCGCGTTTCTCGTTTGCTAGCCTCGTTTGTTTCTAAGGACAAGAGAATTCATAGCTGTAGGAAGGCAAAGTAATTCATGGCTCAGGATGTTTTCATTCTTGGTGGTAAACGCACGCCGATGGGCGAGTATGTCGGCGCATTGAAGGATGTTTCGGCAATTGATCTCGGCGCCACCGCGTCGAAAGCGGCCCTTGAAACCACTGGTGTCGCCGCGGAAGAAATCGATCACGCGATCTTCGGTAACGCCCTGCAAACGTCCGGCGATGCGATCTACGGTGCGCGGCACGTCGCGTTGAAGGCGCGCGTGCCATTCGATCGGCCCGCGTTAACGGTCAATCGTTTGTGCGGCAGCGGCATTCAATCGATCGTGTCGGGCGCGCAGATGATCCAACTCGGTGAAGCGCAAACATGTCTGGTTGGCGGCATGGAGTCGATGTCGCAGGCGCCTCACGTGATTCGCGGCGCGCGTTCGGGCTTTGGATTGGGTCAGGGAAAACTGGAGGACAGCCTGATGGTGGCGTTGCTCGATACTTACTGCAATACACCGATGGCCGGCACGGCGGAAAACCTCGCCCGCAAGTTCGAGATTTCACGGGAAGAGCAGGACAAGTACGCGCTCCGTTCACAACAGGCCGCGAAGCGCGCACTCGACGAAGGTTTCTTCGCCGATGAAATTGTGCCGGTTGAGGTGAAGAACCGGAAAGGGACAACGCTATTCGATCGCGACGATCACATACGCCCCGACACGACGATGGAGGGACTGGCGAAGCTCAGGCCTGCGTTCGCGAAAGACGGTTTCGTCACCGCCGGCAACGCATCGGGAATCGTTGATGGCGCGGCCGCGCTGGTCATCGCCGGCGAATCGTACGTCAAAGCGCACGACTCGAAGCCGCTCGGTCGCATCGTAAGTTGGGCGTATGCCGGCGTTGAACCTGAACTTATGGGCATCGGTCCGGTGCCCGCGTCGCTTCAGGCGCTGGAGAAAGCCGGCCTGAAGGTCAAGGACATGGATCTCGTCGAAGTTAACGAGGCTTTCGCCGCACAGTACCTTGCCGTGGAAATGGAACTGGGGCTCGATCGCAACAAGACCAACGTAAACGGCGGCGCCATCGCGCTCGGTCATCCGCTCGGTGCCACGGGAACGCGTCTGGTGCTAACTCTGTTGCGCGAATTGCAGCGTCGTAATGGTCGTTATGGTTTGGCTTCGGCGTGCATCGGAGGCGGTCAGGGAATCGCGATCATTGTCGAGAAGCTTTAGATTTTCATAGAAAATCCAAAATAATGGTTGCGCGATTCGGTGCGTGATTGATGTTTGCACCAGCAACCGTAGAAAACGGCAGAGATCAGCCGAAGCTGTTCGAAGGCCCGGCAGGGCACGACAGTTGCCGTTTTTCCCGCGTAACTTTCGATCCGTTAATGAAGTTTTCACATCCCGAACGCCGTTTTAATCTTGCGCAATTGCCAATCATCGTGATAGAAACCGCCTTCTGCTTTGTTCAGAGAAGTTCCTTCGCAACAAGCAGTTCGCCGTTCTCGAAAGTCTCAGTTTGCATTGTGCCTGCGGGGCAAAGTGGCCACAACGATTTCTAATCTTTAAGGAGTTTTCCTGATATGCGTAAAATCTTCAGTTTTAGTTTTGCTGCGCTTCTGACGCTGGCGCTCTCAGCGTTCAGCGCCATGGCGCAGTCGACGACTACAGGCGCGATCGGCGTCACCGTTACTGACCCGAAGGGCGCAGTAGTCCCGGGTGCCACGGTGGTCGTGCGCAATTCCGAAACCAATAAGGAAGATACGGCGACGACCGACGACGAAGGGCGCGCCCGCATCCCGAACCTGCAACCGGGTACATACACCGTAACGGCCGAAGGTTCCGGGTTTGGGAAGTTCACCCAACAGAACATCGTCGTAGAAGTCGGCGTGGTTAGCTCGGTTGACGCGGTCATGGCGATCGCCGGCGGCGAAAACATCGTCGAAGTCACGGGCGGAGCACCGGTAATCAATACCGAGCAGCAGGACTTCTCGAGCAACATCAACCAGACTTCGATCAACGAGCTGCCAATCAACGGCCGCCGCTGGTCTAACTTTGCGTTGCTGACGCCGGGCGCGGTTCCGGATGGCAACTTTGGCTTGATTAGTTTCCGCGGCATTTCCGGACTGCTGAACAACAGCACCATCGACGGCGGCGACAACAACCAGGCCTTCTTCGCGGAAGAGCGTGGCCGCACACGTATTAGCTACTCAGTCAGCCAGGCGGCGATTCGCGAATTTCAGGTGAACACCTCCAGCTATTCCGCCGAGTACGGACGCTCGGCCGGCGGCGTGGTAAACGCTGTCACCAAGAGCGGTACCAACGAGTTCCACGGCGGTCTGTTCTATTATCAGCGCAACAACAAGTGGGGCGCCCGCAATCCGCTGGCAACTAACAACGTGCTAGTAGCACCCGGCGTGTTCGGGCCGGTGGGTATCAAGCCGGAAGACGTTCGTCATCAGTTCGGTGGCACCATCGGTGGCCCGATCGTCAGGGACAAAGCTTTCTTCTTTTTCTCGTACGACCAGCAGAAGCGAAACTTTCCTGGCTTGGCGCGGTTCAGTAATCCCAACTTCCTGAACACCGCGAATCGGACGCTTCTTCTGGATCGCGGGCTCACTACTGCTCAGATCGATAACGGCCTGGCTTTCCTCAACAGCATTTCGGGTGAGGTTGAGCGCCGCGGCGATCAACGATTAATTCTGCCAAAGCTTGACTGGCACCTTAACGGCAGCAACGTCCTGACAGTGACTTACAACCGTCTCCGCTGGGATTCGCCGAACGGCATTCAGACACAGGCGACCAATACCCGCGCGCGCGACAACTTCGGTGATGACTTTGTGGAGATTGACTGGTTGACCACCCGGCTCAGTTCAACGCTTTCGTCAAGCTTGTTGAATGAGTTCCGCTTCCAATGGGGTCGTGATAACGAAACTCAGTTTAGCCGCGCGCCTCAGGCCGGCGAGCCGACGAACTCGTTTAATGGCCGCTCGCCCCAAACATTCATCACGAATGGCCTGAGCTTCGGCATACCTGAATTCCTCGACCGCCCGGCGTTTCCGGATGAGCGACGCTGGCAATTCGCCAACACCACGACCTGGACGCAAGGTAAACACGCGTTGAAGTTCGGCGGAGACATCAACTTCGTTAAGGACATCATCAGCAACCTTCGTTTTATCGGTGGCGAGTTCAGTTACACCGGCGCTAACGCCATCAATGACTTTATCTTTGACTACACCAACTTCACGACCAGCGGAGCCATCCGCGCTCTGCCGGCGGGGGCCAGCGGGTTCGTCGGTGTCTGCCCGCGCCTGGCTACGACGACCGCCGTGGCCGCACGAATCCGCGCGGGCCAGTGCTATGCGGGCAATTTCACTCAGGGCATCGGGCCGGCCGGCCTGACGATGAAGACTACGGATTTCAACTTCTTCATTCAGGACGACTGGCGTGTTACTCCGCGCCTGACGCTGAACCTCGGTTTGCGTTACGAGTACCAGCAGAATCCTGACGCCGTTGCGCCTAACCCGGCGTTGCCGCAAACGGCCAACAAGGTGGACGACAAAAACAACTTTGGTCCGCGCATCGGATTCGCTTTCGACATGACCGGCGATGGTAAGACGTCGCTTCGCGGCGGCTGGGGCCTGTACTACGGTCGCGTGATCAATTCAACTGTTTACAGTGCGCTCACCAATACGGGTCTTGGTCCATCAATCTCGCAGCAGCAGTTGACGATTGCCGCGAACAATCTGCCACCCACGACGTCCACCTGTGGTGGTAACCCAGTCACGGCTCAAAACTGCCTGCCGATTTATCCAAACCTGCTGGTGCCGATTGGCTCGAATACAACGAACATCGTTGTGCGTCCGGCGGTTCAGTTCTTCGACGACGACTTCCAGTTGCCTCAGATTCACCAGGGCGATCTCATCTTCGAACGTGAAATTGCTCGCAACACGGTTGTCTCGGCTTCGTATCTGTTTAGCTTCGGAAATTCACTGCCGACCTTTGTCGACACGAATTTGCCGCCTCCGGCGCGGACGGTAACACTGGACATCGTGGGCGGACCACTAGGCGGCCAGCAGTACGTCACGCCGATCTTCGTGGGCGGCCGGCCAAATACGAGTTACGCACAACTCACGGAAATCCGCAGCACTATCATCTCGAAGTATCACGCTCTGGTGCTTCAGGCGAATCGTCGTCTGACGAAGGGCTTGCAGTTCCAGATGAACTACACCTTGTCGCGGGCGATGGACAACGGACAGACGTCGCAGACTTTCGTGGCGAACAACGTGCCGTTTAATGCGTTCGATCCTGAGAGGGAAGATGCCCTGTCAAATTTTGACCGGCGACAGAAGTTCGTAGCGAGTGTCGTTTACAACACCAACTTCGACGCCTTCAAAGACAACGCGGTCGGCAGGGCGATCTTCAACGGCTGGACGATTGCCCCGATTCTGAATGCGTTTTCAGGTGCGCGCGTGACCGGCTTCATCAGCGGCAGCATCAATCCGACGTCCTTCGGTTTCGCTTCCAGCTCAACGCCGGGTGGGGGCGCCAACGGGTCGGGTGGCCAAAACCGCTTTGCCGGTCTGCCTCGGAATTACTTCAAGCAGCCGAACATTTGGTACGTTGACCTGCGCCTCTCGCGACGGTTTGCGATTACCGAAGGAACGAAGCTGGAAATTCTGGCCGAAGGTTTCAATGTTTTCAACCGTACTCAGGTTACGGGTGTGAACAGTACGGTGTACAACCTTTCAGGTACCACGTTGACCGCTAACGGCACGTTCCTCTCGACGACCGCCGCCGACAGCACGCTCTTCCGCGAGCGGCAGGTTCAGCTGGCTGTCAGGTTTGAGTTCTAAACGAAACTAATCTCTTTACACCTCAGGCGCGTCTCGAAAGAGGCGCGCCTTCTTTTTTGCTTCGACGGCCCGCGTCACGCTTAAGCGCGTCGCGGCTGGTCGAGTTGCTATACTTATCGAACTCAATGTCAGTTACTCCTCAGCACATCCCGGGTGTTTTGAAGCAGCGCACCAACGCTGTTAAGGCCAAGGCGCTGGAACTTGGATTTCAGGCCGTGGGAATCGCTCGTGCCGACGCGCTGATCGAAGAACGCCAGCGGCTTGAAGAGTGGCTGCGCCGTGGATTTCACGGCGAGATGCCTTACATGGCGCGGGATCCCGAGCAGCGCACTAACCTGCAAAAACTTTTTCCTGAAGCACGTTCAGTCGTAGTCGTCGCGATGAATTACTACACGCCTCATCAGCATGTTGAGGACGGCAACTTCGGCAGAGTGTCCCGCTACGCCTGGGGCGATGACTATCACGAAGTAGTTGGCGAGCGACTCCGCGAACTTCTCAACTGGATCAGACAGCAATGGCCCGAGGCAGAAGGGAAGGTTTGCGTGGATATTCAGCCCGTCATGGACAAGACATGGGCGGTGCGCGCCGGACTTGGCTGGATGGGGAAACACACGAACGTCATCACCCGCGACTACGGCTCATGGATTTTCATCGGCGAGTTGTTACTGAACCTGGAGCTCGAATACGAAGAGGAGCAACTTGCGGATCAATGCGGCAGTTGCACTCTATGCCTTGATGCGTGTCCTACTGGCGCGATTGTCCAGCCCTATGTGCTGGATGCGAACCTGTGCATCTCTCACGCGACGATCGAATCACGCGCCGCCACGATTCGTGCCGATGTGGCTGAACGGCTGGAAGGCTGGCTTTATGGCTGTGACGTGTGCCAGGACACGTGTCCCTGGAACCATACAACGCCCGTCACGGGTGAATCGCGCTTTGAACCGCGCGAAGGAAACATTAATACATCGCTGGTCGAGACTCTTGAACTGACATCCGAATCCTACGCGGCTCGTTTTCGCGGGAGCGCGATGAAACGGGCTAAACTCCCAGGTTTACAAAGAAATGCGCGGGCATTGCTTGAAAACTCAACGAAAAACTCGTCCACTTCTTGAGAAGGCAGTCTCGCTGATTCAGTTGCCGCCGGCTGCGTCAGCCGCAACACCCCAGAATTTTTGTAATTGCTCGACTGTGCCACTGAACTGATTGCGGTCACATGGGCCAATGCCGTCGACCGAATGCGGGCCGGGTCCCGCTACTCCGTCCGTGTATTGCCAAAGCGTCCAGCTGGGCCAGGTTGCCGGAATGTTGTTTGGTTGATGGGCATACTGCGCAAGCCAAAGAAAGCATTGTGACAAGTTTGGATCAACGGACAGTCCGCCCAACTGCTCCTTGATCAAGTTGCCCGAGTAGAGACCGGGAAATCTGCCGGTGACTGCTTTCACCCGCGCCACAAATGCGCGCGCTTGATCGAGCGTCATCGTCGAATTGCCGTTAGGTTCGTAGTCCAGTACGAGCAGCGTCTGGTTGTCGGCGTTGGCTTTGCTGAGGAAGAAATCGGCTTGCGCTGCACCGTTCGCTTTAGTGCCGAAATGATAGGCACCCCACAACAACCCGGCGGCCTGAGCTTGCTGACGATTGGCTTCATAACGGCTGTCGAACATCCCGATACCCTGGGTGGCTTTGTGAATGACACCTAGGACACCGGCTGCTTTGGCTTTCTTCAAATCGACATTTCCATTGTGATGCGATATGTCGATAACGACATTGATTGGCATGCGTATCTCCTTTGAAGCCGCGGCTCCTTCGTGAGTCCAACACTCAGGATCCTAAGTGTGAGGTCAGGTTCAGAGTGCGAGAAGGGCCAGCTTATTCTGAAACGGCCGTTAATGCAACGTTCTTGCAAGCCGCCTTAATGGCCGCGATGTTCGGCGGCTGATGCCCGGTTGAGACGGCATTTCATTAAGCAGCCGGTCCGGAGATCGCCCCAGATACGAGCCTGAGCTTCATGCGATAGGCGGGTTTGTTCACAGCACACACACGCCGCGCGGCGGCCTGACGAAAGGCTTCGGACGTACTTACCTCGGCGAACTGCGCGAACAGGAAAGACTGCGGCTCGATAATCGTTTATCGTAAACAGTTTTTCTCACGAGCAGAATTGTATGGGAAGCCGGCCGTGACCAGCGGCCTGGCTTCGCGCTGCGTTTGCAGAGCTGTAACTAACCCGGAAACTGATCTATCATGTGCGGCGCACGGCGCCAGGTACGCGGCGTGCGCTTTTACTTATGTCACCTCTACGATATACACGCTACTTTGCTCCCCTTATCATCGTAGCAATTTTAGCGACGGCGGCCGCCCAGTCGGGCAGAAAAAACAACAATCCGCCGCCGCCCCCTCCTCCGCCCGCGCCGCCCAGTGAATCGCTGACCAGCAAGCCTGCGTATGTGTCGACGGGACCGCCGGTGATGAGTGTTCTGCCGGAGAGCCTGCGTAGCCGCGAACTAAAGGCCATCGATAACGGCAGCTTTCGGCTGACTGACTTTGACGGAAAGGTGATCGTCGTCAATGTCTGGGCCACGTGGTGTGGCCCGTGCCGGCGAGAGGTCCCGGATTACGAAAAAGTGAGAAAAGACTATGCCGGGCGCGAGGTGGAGTTTATCGCGCTGACCACCGAGGATCCGCTCGCGGCGCGCGACAAGGTTCAGAAATTCGTTCGCGACACGAATTTCGGTTTTCGGATCGGCTGGGCCGATCCGGAGACGGCGCGCACCCTGATGAATGGCAGGAGCTCAATTCCGCAGACGCTGGTCATTGATAAGCACGGGCAAATCATCAGCCATTGGCGTGGATACTCAGCCACAGAGAGCCGTGACCGTCTGAAGCAGGCCATCGAAAAGGCGCTTTCCGCAGAGGTTTCGTCGAGCGACAAGTAAATCGTTAATTCCCTTCGAAAACCAGTATGGCCGCCGGCTGCGATTCGCGAATGGCGGCCGCTACTGTTTGCATCCTTGCACGATTCTCACTTGATAACGCTTTCTCAGGCTGCCGACCGGGGGAGACACGGCTGCTTCTAGTTTTTCCGCTTCTCTTTCGGTTATACTGGCGCGACTCAGCCCCGGACAGTCGCCAGAGTGGCCTGCTCATTCACTAACACGCTGTCGAAATCTCGAAGGCGGTGCACCATGTTCGAATCATTTAAGCCAAAGACGGACGCGGAAACTTTCATTCTGAAAAAGTTGCGCGTGTGGATTGCTGCGCTCTCGGTTGTTTGCGTGCTGACCGGCATTGGCATTGGCGCGATGTTGGCGGGCCGTCCGGCGGTGGCGCAGGATCAACTCCAGTTGGCGGCGCGTGGACCGGACGCGCTGTCTGCTTCGTTCGTCGAAATCGCCCGGCACGTTGAGCCGGCAGTCGTGAACATTGACACGTTGCAAGCCTCTGACATTGCTGAGAGTGACAACGAAGACAAGTCCGATCGTACGCCGAACAACCCTCTCTACGATCTGTTTCGACGCCAGCCGCCGCGGCCCATGCGTGGAGTCGGCAGCGGATTCATCATCGACGCAATGGGATACATCGTCACGAACAATCACGTGATCGAAGGCGCATCGCGGATCACGGTTGGGTTATTGAGCGGCGAACGCTACCGCGGCAAAGTGATTGGAATCGATCGCGAAACTGATCTTGCACTGGTGAAAATCGAAGCTGAGCGTCCGTTGCCGGTAATGAAGTTTGGCGACTCGAATGTAGTGCAGGTCGGCGATTGGGTCCTGGCGATTGGCTCGCCGTTCGGGCTTGAGCAGACGGTGACCGCGGGAATTATTTCCAAGAAAGAGCGCGACACGGCTTCGTCGCAAACCTTTCAGCGCTTCCTGCAAACCGATGCCGCCATCAATCGCGGCAACAGCGGCGGTCCGCTCATCAACATGCGCGGAGAAGTTATCGGAGTGAATTCGCAAATCGCGACGCTGAATGGTGACTATAACGGCATCGGCTTCGCCTTGCCTTCGAACGAAGCAAAGTTTGTCTGTGATCAGATTCTGGCCAACGGCAAGGTCAAGCGGGGCTATCTCGGGGTAACGCTTGATTCAGTTAAAGGCGAGTTTGCACGAGTGTATTCATTGGCCGATGCGCGCGGCGCGATTGTGGCCGACATCCAGGTTGAACAACGCGACGGCCAGCCGACGCCGGCGGCGAAAGCCGGTCTGCGGGTGAATGACATCATCGTCGAGTTCAACGGCCAACCAGTTCAGGACGCGCAGGATCTGATCGCCAAGGTAGCCGGCACGGCTATCGGACGAACCGTGAATCTCACTTACCTGCGCGACATCGACGGCAAGTTAGAGCGGCGTTCAGTCAGTGTTGCGTTAGGAGAACGTCCGGATTTCAGCGTTCGCGATGAGACGGTTACCGGCAAAGAGCAGTCAGAGAGTACTAAGACGTCAGCGGCTCGCCTCGGCCTTACTTTGGGCGAACTGACGCCACAGTTAGTTACCGACAAGCGCCTGACCGGCGTGAAAGGTCTCTACATCAAAGAGGTCGATCCAAATGGGCTGGCGGCTGATGTGCGACCGAACGAAGTGCAGATCGGTGAAGTCATCACGCGCATCAATCGTTTTCCCGTAACTACGCTTGCGGAGTTTCAACGCGTGATTGACACACTGAAGCCCGGCGACGCGATCGTCCTCAACCTGTCGCGTTTCGATCGGCGCGCCAATCGAGTTGTGCAGCGCATAGTCCAGTTTACTTACGAATAGTTTCGAGTTTCGGGTTTCGGGTTCCGAGTTTCGGTGCTGATCGAAAGTAGTTAACCCGAAACTCGAAACCCGGAACTCGAAACTTTTATGGTTCAAGCAAAAAGAGCACTTACAAAAAAAGCCAGGTCTAATAAATCGTCCTCGCGCACGGGCGCAAATACCTATCACAATTACATCAACGGCCAATGGGTGCCGAGCAGCAGCGGCGAGTGGAGTGAAAATCGCAACCCCGCCGATACGCGCGATCTGATCGGCCGTTTTCCGCAATCGTCTCAGGATGACGTTGACGAAGCAGTGGCGGCCGCGCGTCAGGCGTTTGACGGCTGGCGGCGCAGGCCGGCCCCGAAACGGGCTGAGCTTCTTTTCAAGCTCGGCGAAATCCTGATTCGCGACAAGCAACAGTTTACCGCCGACATGACCCGCGAGATGGGCAAGGTTCTGAAAGAAGCGGGCGGCGATGTGCAAGAGGCCATCGACTGCACTTACTACACCGCGGGTGAAGGCCGGCGTCTGCACGGCTTCACCACGCCGGCTGAGATGCCGAACAAGTTCGCGATGTGTGTGCGGCAACCGGTGGGCCTGTGCGGATTGATCACGCCGTGGAATTTTCCGATGGCGATTCCGTCCTGGAAAATGATCCCGGCGCTTGTCTGCGGCAACACCGTCATTATCAAACCGGCCGAAGACACACCGCTTTCAACTTACAACCTGGTCAAAGCGTGCGAGGAAGCCGGCATACCACCTGGCGTCGTGAACCTCGTCATGGGCCATGGTTCAGTCGTCGGCTCGAGACTGACGGATCATCCGGCGGTGCGACTGATCTCTTTCACCGGATCGACGGAAACGGGGCGGCTGGTGGCTTCGGCATGCGCCGATCGCAATGCGATTTGCTCGCTCGAGATGGGCGGCAAGAACGCGATCATCGTGATGGACGATGCCGACGTCGACAACGCCGTCGAAGGCGCTGTCTGGGGCGCATTCGGCACTTCGGGTCAGCGCTGTACGGCGTCGTCGCGGCTAATCGTTCACAAGAAAGTTTACAAACAGTTCAGCAATAAGCTGGTCGAACGCGCGAAGGCACTGCGAATCGGTAACGGTGCGGATCCAAAGGTCGATGTGGGGCCTGTGATCAATCAGGACGCCGTCGAAAAGATCATGAACTACATCGACGTCGGCCGGTACGAAGACGGCGCGACGCTCGCTTGCGGCGGCCGCCGTTTGACGAAAGGCGATTATGCGCACGGCTATTTCATCGAGCCGACTGTCTTCACCGACGTCGCACCGGACATGCGGATCGCGCAGGAGGAAATCTTCGGCCCGGTCACGGCGGTCATTCCGGCGCGGTCGCTCGACGAGGCGATCGAAATCGCGAACGGAGTGCAGTACGGATTGTCAGCGGCGATTTACACTCAGGATGTGAACCGCGCTTTCCATGCGATGAACGAGATGTACACCGGCATTTTCTACGTCAACTCTTCCACGATCGGCGCGGAAGTTCACCTGCCGTTCGGCGGCACAAAAGGCACCGGCAACGGTCATCGCGAAGCGGGCACGCAGGTGCTGGACATCTTCTCGGAATGGAAATCGGTGTACGTCGATTACAGTGGCACGCTCCAGCGCGCGCAGATCGATAATGTGAAGTCAATGGGATGAGATGCGACAGGCGCTCTTACTTCTACCTCTCTCGTTGATGTTGGTTGTTCCTGCGTCGCCACAGTCCGGCCGCAAAACGCCGACTCCCAAACCAGCGCTCGCGCCATCACTGCTGCCGCCGGAGCCCGACCAGGCTGACAAGTCTGAAACTAAAAACCCTTCCAAACCCGCACCGCGCCTATTCGTTGACGGCGAACGGATCTACAGGAACAGTGAAGCAGATAAGCGGCCTATCGTGAGCAAAAAGCCAACGCCTGGCTATCCGCGCGAGGCCCGATCCTCAGGAGTTCAAGGCACGGTGATTATTAGATGTATCTTCAGCGCTAAGGGCAAAGTAACAAACATTCGCGTCGTGTCGGGACGGCCGCTTGGGCTTACCGAACGTTCAATCGCAGCGGCAGAGAAAATACAATTCAAACCTCCGAGCAAGGATGGCAAGCCTGTTTCCGTTTGGATGGAGCGGCAATACACCTTCCATGTTCGCTGATTTCAGATAGCGAACCCTCACTTGACGCGTTGCAAAATCCCGCCCGTTCTCATTAACTAAGCAACTAACTCGAATGAATACTGAGAACATCCGGAATTTTTCAATCATCGCGCACATCGATCACGGCAAATCCACTCTGGCCGATCGCCTGCTGGAGTTGACCGGAGCGGTGACTGGCCGCGAGATGGAAGCACAGGTGCTCGACGATATGGATCTGGAGCGCGAGCGTGGGATTACCATTAAAGCGCACGCGGTGCGGCTGGACTACAAAGCGCGCGATGGACAAAAGTATTTGCTGAATTTGATCGATACTCCCGGTCACGTCGATTTTTCTTACGAAGTCTCGCGTTCGTTGTCCGCCTGCGAAGGCGCGCTCCTAATCGTCGACGCTTCGCAGGGCGTCGAAGCGCAGACGCTCGCAAATACTTATCTGGCAATCGAAAATAATCTCGAGTTGATACCGGTCATCAACAAGATCGATCTGCCTGGGGCTGAGCCTGAGCGAGCTCTCGAAGAAATTAGGCATTTCATTGGCCTCGAAACTCACAACGCGATTCTTACCAGCGCTAAAACGGGCGAAGGTGTCGCCGAAGTTTTGGAAGCGATTGTGCGGGATGTGCCACCGCCGAAGGGCAACGCGGATGCGCCTTTGAAAGCTTTGATTTTTGATTCATGGTACGACTCGTATCGCGGCGTGATCGTTTTGTTCCGCCTGATCGACGGTGTGATTCGTCCGGGAATGAAGATTCGCTTCATGAGTGCGGGTCGCGACTATCAGGTGGACACGCTGGGAGTGAATCGGCCGCGACCGACGCCCATCGATCAGCTGGGCGTAGGCGAAGTTGGCTTTCTGACGGCTTCAATAAAAACAGTCGCCGACGTGCAAATCGGTGACACGATTACCGAAACTGCGCGACCCACGACTGAGCCTTTCCCCGGCTATCAGGAAATCAAGCCCATGGTGTTTGCGGGACTCTATCCCGTGGATACAAACCAGTACGAAGAGCTGCGCGATGCGATGGATAAGCTGCGTTTGAATGACGCCTCGTTCTTTTACGAACCTGAGTCTTCCACTGCGCTTGGTTTTGGTTTTCGCTGCGGCTTTCTCGGATTGCTGCACATGGAGATCGTGCAGGAGCGTCTGGAACGCGAATTCGATCTCGATCTGATCACCACGGCGCCGGGGGTGCGCTATGTGGTAACTACGACTGACGGGAAGGTCACGGAAATCGATTCACCGGCCAAGATGCCCGATCCCGGCCGGCTGGTGAAGATTGAAGAGCCGGCCATCCGCGCGACGATCCTAACTCCGGAAGAACATCTGGGCGGAATTCTCGCGCTGCTCGAAGAAAAGCGCGGCCAGCAGAAAGGCTTTGAGTACATCACTTCAAGTCGAGTGATGCTGACTTACGAACTACCGCTGAACGAGATCGTGCTCGATTTTTATGATCGCCTGAAGTCAACTTCGCGAGGATACGCTTCACTCGACTATCACCTGGCGGGTTATTGGGTAAGCGATCTGGTTAAGCTCGACATTTTGGTGTCCGGTGAGCCTGTCGATGCGCTGTCGCTGGTTCTTCATCGCGACACGGCGGCCGCGAAAGGCCGGGCCCTGGCTGCCAAGATGAAGGAACTGATCCCACGGCAACTCTTTGAGGTCCCCATACAGGCGGCCATCGGCGCGAAAATAATCGCGCGCGAGACGGTGAAAGCGATGGGTAAGAACGTGATCGCGAAATGCTACGGCGGCGACATTTCGCGCAAGCGCAAGCTGCTTGAGAAGCAGAAAGAGGGCAAAAAGCGGATGAAGAAGGTCGGCCGTGTCGAGATTCCACAGGAAGCCTTTCTTGCCGTCTTGAAAGTAAACGAATAGCTGGCTGACGACATCGCAGGCGTAGCGACCGCAACAATCCTGCACGAACCGCCCGCAAATTGATTCTCTTTTCCCTTGTGTGTTAGGGTGCCGCAGCAAGGCCACCCTCGATATGAAATTCCAAGTCAATTCGTATAGTCCCCAGGTTGTTGTTCGTAGGCTTCTGCAAGTCGCGTTCTTTGCGATCGCTTTCGTTTCCCTTCTGCCGTCAGTGGTCGCTCAAAGCGGAAGCGCCAAGCCCGCGCCCACTCCTGACAACAAAGCGGGCGTGCCGGAAAGCAAGGCGGCCACATCAGAAAACAAAACGGCTGAGGCGAGTAAGGACCCAAAGCTTCCGTTCACTCTGACCGTCACTAGCGATCAAATCATTGGTGTCTCTCTGAAAGCGAAGGAAATCAGTCTTAAGGTGATTGCCGCTGAGCTGGCGAAGCAACTAAAGATTCCTGTGATGGTGACGCCGATCGCTGAAAAGCACGAGGTCACCGTGAACTTCAGCGATCTGGTGATCGAGCCGGCGATGCAGATGCTGGCGCCCCAGGTTTTCATTGACTATGAAATCGACACCACGCCCGGCAAACAGCCGCGGCCCGTCGGCATTTATCTACAGGGTTACAACGAGCGTCCGCCAGCCCTCAATGCGGTGGTAAAGAGCAATTCGGACGTAATGGTGATAGAAGGCGACACCGAAGAAGGCCTGGATTCGAAAAAGGAAGAAGAAGAGGACCTGAAGATCACGTTCGAGAAGGGCCAGCTGTCAGTTAAGTCAAAAAAGCAGCCCCTGATTGTGGTTCTTTATGGAATCGCGAATCAGCTCGGCATCCCGCTCGAGGTGAAGACTGAAGTGGAGGATCTGGTGACCGTCAACATCATCAAGTCGTCCCTGGAATCTGCGCTTCAGGAGTTGGCTCCGAACATCAAGCTGTACGTGCGAGCCGACTTGATGATTGGTGACCGGCAGCCCCTGCGGATGGTGCTTGTCGGGCCAGATAAAAAATCGTAGAATCCACGCCCACGCTACAGAGAGCTTGGTTTGCGGGCTGTTCGTGTAATAATCTGAGGCCGCATTGGCAGTTATTAGATCAGGAGGATACCGTTTGTGGATGGATCTGATTTGATTGTCGAGACTGCTACTGCTGAAGTGAAACCGGGCGAACCCGAAAACTCTACGTCCGCGAAAAAGAAATTCAGAGCCCCAGAAATATCGGTACCGGTGGACGTCCTTGAAGCGACGACATTTTTTCAGGTTGCCGCGAGCGGCGGACCCACCTAGCAGACCTCTCAGTACTTTTTGCGATGGAAAGTACGACCTGTCCCGATCCCCGGGTACCAACATATTTTGAGCGACCGGCCCTCGGCAGTGTTTTTGAGATAGCCGGTCGTTTCATTTTCTTCGAATCAAATCGCGCAGACGTCCCTGGGCTCGCTGAGTTCCTGGACGCACACTACTACACGGCGGTGCACCCGAGCGCGTGCCCTGCTCCTGACGCGACGATTAGCTGGAAGCTTCAAGACGCGCCTCGGCAACAGGACGGCGCCTTTCAACAATTTGAAATCTCAGGCGGCGGACTTGGTTCGACCGACGGCCGCACTTGCATGTTTGATTTCAAGAATGCGTGCGTCGTCGCGCACGGCGACCATCCTCGTCGACTTGAAGTACTGATGAGAAGGGTGCTGGACCTCGGCACCCTCGACGATTTGCAGGTAGTGAATTATGCGATCTCCACCGCACTGCGGCGTTGCGGCTTGTTTGAGCTGCACAGCGGTGCGGTAGTCAACCCTCAGAATCAGCGGGGCGTGCTGCTCGCGGGGCCTTCGGGCAGCGGGAAATCCACCCTTACGCTGCAGCTCGTGGCGAACGGATGGCAATACCTGACTGACGACGTTCTGTTTTTGAAACCGGATGGTGGAGCAGTCAAAGCTTATCCCTTGCGCCGAACATTCGCCGTCACCCAATCAACTGTCGACGTCAGCGATGACCGCGTGCGTGATGTCTTTGCGGGTAACGATTGGTTGGATGGTGCCAAGAAGTCTTTCGTGCCGCACGAAATTTTTCCGGAGACGTTTTTGCCTGAGTGTGAACCACGAGCGGTTTTCTTTCCGACGATCACCGGTGCCGAGGAAAGCGTGGTAAAACCGCTGACGCGCAGCGAGACTATGGCCCGGTTAATTAAGATGTGCCCGTGGTCATGCTACGATCCGGTAACCAGCGCCGGTCATTTGCAAACACTCAGCGCATTGGCGAGACAATGTGATGGCTTCATATTTCTGGCCGGAAAAGACTTGCTTCGCGATTCGACGCGCGCATCAGAGTTGATGCTTGAACACACGACTGTTTAGAGGGCGGACTTGTCCGCGCAAGCACAAGTGCCGCCGCTAAACAATTATTATTTTGTCCGTCAATAGGTTTCTGATATGCACGAGCGCACCTACGGTTCTCAACGCGTCAGCGTAGAGCTTACCAACATTTGCAATTTGCATTGTAGCTATTGCCTGCGCGACGAAGATGCGCTGTATCACACTCCGACCAGATTCTTCCCCGTTTCACTTCTGCAAGAAATTGCCCGGCAAGGGCGTGAAACGGTCGGCCTTTCGCACATCTCTTTTACCGGCGGAGAGCCGACTCTTCATCCGCAGTTTTCGGAAGCCATTGCGGCCATCGCAGGTGAGGGGCTGACGACGAGCTTCGTTACGAACGGTTGGCATTTCGAGCGGATCTGGCCCGTGATTGCCGCTCAGCGCGATGCCGTCACGCATGTTGCTTTCAGCCTCGATTCGGCGTCGCTTGAAGCGCACGATAAGTGGCGCGGCGCGGGTTCATTCGTGCGTTTGGTGAGAGCGTTTTCCCGTTGTCGTCACTACGAATTGCCGTTTGAAATTAAAGTTGTGGTGCGAAAGGACACTCTGCCGCATCTCGAACAGTTCGCGGTGTTTGCCGCGCGGATGGGCGCGGCGTCTCTAAATTTCGGCCATCTGTTGCCGACTTCGGATCAGTTCGATCACGAACTCAGTTTGACCGGGCCCGAACGCAAAATGGCTGAACAGGAAATCGCTTTACTTGCGCGGATGTTCAAGATGCCAATTCGGCTTGACGTCGGATACTACAACGTCGATACAACCAGACCGCCCTGCTCGCCGCTGGCCGGGGTGAGCTGCCACATTGATTACCGCGGCTATCTCACCCTTTGCTGCAATTTATCCGGGTTTCGTGGCGCGGCCGGTGAAGCTGACGTGGCCGCGGATCTCAACACCGAAAATTTTGCTGCGGGTTATGAACGCCTGCGACGCGTCGCGGATCAGCAACTGGAAAAGTGGCGCACAACTTTGGCTGAGCACGAGGCCCGCGATGAACGGCCCGATTTGAACGTAGGCTCGCCATGTCTGTTCTGTCTTCAGACTCTTGGCAAAACTCCTTGGCGCGACATTGAGGCCCGCACGCTGGGACGCCGCGCTTTGCCGGTTGTTAAGAGCGTGCCTGCGTAACAACCTGCCTAAGGTTAAGACATATCCGCTCTGGACTTGCCACTTAAAACTACGTGAGTGCCGACGTGAGCAACGACGATGACGAAACTGTGACGTTGCCGCGTGATGCCGACGAACGCAGCCTCCGGAGGAAGTATCTCGTGCTGACGGTCGCGCTGGGTGTACCGCTGCTTTTGTGCTTCGTTTTCGCCCGGAACCTTTATCCCTTTGCCGCTTCCACGATGATGAAGGGCGGCGGCGATCTGCATGCGGGATGGACCTACCACATTTTGCGGGGCGAAACTTTGACGGGCGAGATTATCGATCTTCCCGCGGTCAAGCTCACCAACAGTCTCTCGAACAGTGCCTGGGCATTAGTCCTGGCCGTTGTCGATAACAAAATTTTCACGATCTCTTCGCCGCATCCCGCCAACATTGCCCTGATTGCCGAATCCGGTGGCGTGGACAAGTTGCCGCCGGCGCGCCGGGTTGACGATCTGTTACGGGCGTGGGGAGCCATTTACAACTCGCGACTTCCGGCAAACTCACCTCGACGCTTGCGAGCGGTGAGGCTCGAAGAGTATCGCTGGCCGGGCGGAGCCTACCGCGACTACGACAAGTTCATCAGGTCATGGCGAACGGAACTCTAAAGCGAATTGTGCCGGTTGACGCCGCTGCGTTGGGAATGATTCGCGCGGCATTATGTGCGTTTGTGCTGGTGCAAATGGTCCTGACCGATTTTGCCGCTTTTGGCAATTTGCCGACGACGGTCATGCGTCCGACCGGCGCAATGCAACTACTTTCGTGGCGGCTTTACGATGTAGTGATCACTCCGCGCGGAATGTTAATGCTGAAAGTCATGCTCGTCGGCTCGTTATTAGCCGCCAGTCTTGGCTTGTTTACATCCATCGCGACAAAGGGCGCGGCGCTGCTCTTTCTCTTCTACGAAGGGCTCGTGCGCAGCTTCGGCCTTTTCAATCACGACGAAATGACCGGCGTCTACCTTCTGGTGGTGCTGGCATTCACTCTTTGCGGTGACGGCTTTTCTGTCGACCGGTTGTTAGGATGGGTGAAACCGCGTCTGCCGGGTTTTGCTTACGGCTACCCAATCTTCTTGATGCGAATCCTGGTTTCCTGGTCTTACTTTACGTCCGCTGTTATCAAGTTAGGCGTGACCGGGCTGCGATACTTCAGTCCGGACAATATGCCCGTCGTTTCGATCTGGCATTCGCTGGACAATTTGCACGAGTCGCAACACAAGCTGGCCTTCTAGCTACCCAACATCCGTGGCATAACGGGGGCGATTGTGGTCGTGGCGTTGCTGTGGGAGCTCGCTTTCCCGCTGACAATTTTTTCCAAACGGGCGGGCGCGGCGAATAATTTTGCCGTTCGGGATCGTTTTTCATTTGTCCACGATCTTCTTCATGAACATCTCGTTTCCTTATCACATGGCCGCCTATGTCGTTTTCATCGACTGGCCATGGGTTGCGGCGCGCATTGCCCGAAGCAAGATCTTTCAGGTGCTACGGCCTTCTCAACCGCGCTCTGTCACGGTTTGAAGCAAAGTGGTCGTAAACGGGTGCCCGGTGTTATTCTCTGGTCAAGTTTGGGAGCACTTACTCCAGCTCGTATGTCACAACTCACTCCGTACGATCACATAGTCTTTACAGAGTTCGACGGCACGGCAGGGATCCTCGTCGATCTGAATACCAAAAAGTACTACCAGCTTAACGAGACTGCCACCCTGATTTGGAAAGGTATCGCGAATAAAGCCCCAATAGTTGAGATCGCTAACAGTCTTACTACCAGTTACGAAGTGACGCCTGAAGACGCCCAACGCAACGTCCAATCAATCGTTCAGCAATTCAGGGATTACAAGCTGATCGGTATTGACTAGGGGCGAAGGGTGCAGCTTCAGATATCACGTCAGAGGGGTTTCAAAGCGCTGCGCGCCAGCTTCTTTTTCAAACCGACATAGCCCTGATCACCGGCGACAAGTTCGCCAAGGACTTTGCGTATGCCGCGATGTCCGCGCGCGAAGTCGATCATCCGGTCCGTAAACGGCGCGCCCCAGAAGTTTCCGTAAAACCGGCGGCGCATCTGTGACGCTCGTTTCAAGTCGCCACCGAAATCTACGCGCCAAAGTCTCTCGTATGCTTCCGGCTTTCCGTTGAGGTACGCATTCGCAAACAGTTCCGCGGATTTCAGCGCGTAGTAAATCCCTTCGCCGGTTACCGGATCGGCAAATCCGGCCGCGTCACCAAGCAAAGCCCAACCGTCGCCGCAGGCTTTGCGCGTGTCCCAGGTCCGCGGCGCAAGACCGGGAATGCGCGCGGCGTAACGTTCGGCTTTGTGCCGCAAGTCGTTAACTTGCGCTTCGTCGCGCTTGCCTGACCAGAGACGCATGGCACGCGCGTTACCAGCTTGCGCTACTTCGTAGTAACTCACCATGAAATCCCACAGCAATCGATCGAGCGCTTCGTGATCGAAAGCATCCTGCGTAGTCGCAATTCCAAAACTCACATGATCGATTCGGGGAAACGCCCACGCGTAGCCAACCCACTGGGGCAGAAAAGCTACCACCGTCGCGGCGTCGGATGACTCAGGCAGCGGCGCGCGATAGCCGAAGGCGACTTCCATCTCTGCTGGCGGCAAAGGTCCGGCGAGCTTCCTGGCAATCGCGCTGTTCGCGCCATCGGCGCCAATCAGATACCTGCCGGAAAACGCTGCGCCGCTTGTCGTTTTGATCGTCCACGCATCATCCGACCGCTTGAATCCCTGCCCGGAGACTTTATCCGCGAAGACCTGAGCGCCCGCCTGACGCGCACGCTCGCGCAGAAAAGTATCGAATGCGATGCGCGAGTAAACCGCGAACGGCTCTTCCAGTTTCAGGTGAAGGTGCTTGCCCGAAGGCGAGTACATGTCGAGTTCGTCAATCGTTCGTCCTACGGCTTCAAGCAGATGCGGCCAGGCCTTCAAAGCTTTTGACGTTACGCCGCCGCCGCAGGCCTTCGGTTCGCCCTCTGGCCGCCCATCGAACAGCGCCACGCGCACACCGGCGTGCCCCAGCCGTTCCGCGGCGAACGACCCGGCGGGCCCGGCGCCAACAATGATCACGTCAAACTGCTTCATGAGCGGCTAATCATAAACCGCGACATGAAGTCAGTACCACCTGCTGTCGGTACTTGCGGCTTTGCCGCCTGATGTGCGGAAAGTCTCCGACTTTCCGGCCACGGTTCTCAAGATTCTTTTTCGCGAGGCGTAGCCTCGCGATGATCTTTCAGGGAGAGCGGATCGGTAAGGCAGAGCCTTACCGCACATCAGGCGGCAAAGCCGCGATTGTTAATCACGCTTGCCGTAGCTCATCGCTCGGGCTTCTGACACTCCAACACCGGTGCTAGAATCTCGCCATTCAAACGGATTTATAACTCTTTGGCCGACAGAGTTTCGCCTATGGCCATCGCTAACTCACTAGTTTTCGCCGGCATCGCTCCGCATCCGCCGATAATGGTTCCTGAAGTCGGCGGCGAGTCGTGTGTCGAGGTGCAAAATTCTATAAGTGCGATGGCGGAGCTGACGCAGCGCATCATCGAAAGCGGCGCGGAAACTGTCGTTCTGATTTCGCCGCATGCGCCGCTCGAAGCGGTTGCATTCGTCGCTTATGACGGCCAAAAGCTCTACGGAGACTTCTCGACGTTTCGCGCGCCCGAAGCGACTGTTGAAGCCGCGCTTGATGCCGAGCTACTGACTGAGATCACGCGCGCCGCGGAACAACACAACCTAGTCACGCTGCGAATTTTAGGCGCCGATCTCGATCACGGAACGGCCGTGCCGCTTTATTTCCTGCAACGGAACGGTTGGAACGGCAAAGTTGTCGCGCTCGGGTACAGCTTCCTTTCGGACGAGGACCACCTCCGCTTCGGGAACTGCATCCGTCAGGCGATCGCTACTCTGGGGCGGCCCGTCGCATTTATCGCCAGTGGCGATCTCAGTCACCGGCTAAAACCCGGCGCGCCCGCGGGATTCAATCCTGAGGCGCACCGGTTCGATGAAGCCGTGGTCGAAGCAATCCGATCTTGCCAGCCGCATCGAATCGCGACCATCGATCAGGATCTGCGTCGCACGGCCGGGGAGTGTGGCTATCGATCGATGCTGGTAGCGTTAGGTGTAGCTGAAGATACCCAAGCGGCGTGCGAAGTACTTAGCTACGAAGGGCCGTTCGGCGTCGGTTATCTGGTGGCGCAACTCATTGGACGAGATTCGTCCGCGGAGCGGACGATTGAGAGTAGCCCAGCGCTTCAGCGCTGGGATCAGGCGCCAACGGACTTATCAGAGCCCGCGAAGCGGGCGACAGAACATCAGGATCGACCAGACACTGGAGGCGATGACCCAGGGACGATCCCTGCGCTCGCTCGCCAAACGATCGAAACGTTCATCAAAACCGGAGAAGTCATACGAACGACTGACCCACCCGCTACCGCAGGTGGTACAGACCTGCTCGGCGCGCGCGCCGGCTGCTTCGTCTCGATCAAGACTCGGGCCGGCGATTTGCGCGGATGCATCGGCACAGTCGATCCGGTCAAAGACTCGCTCGCTGAAGAGATCATCGCGAATGCCCTTAGCGCCGCTACACGCGACCCGCGCTTCCCGCCGGTGCGCGTCGACGAACTCCCGAACCTGAAGTATTCGGTCGATGTGCTTTCAGCGCCCGAGCCTTGCACGCTTGGTGATCTGGATTCCAAAACCTACGGCGTAATCGTGGAAGATGAATCGGGGCGTCGAGGCCTTTTACTCCCGAATCTCGAAGGTATCAAGGCGGCGGCAGAACAAATTGAGATCGCTTTACGCAAAGCCGGCATCGCGCCCCGCTCTCCCATCAAACTCTCGCGGTTTCGGGCGGATCGATATTCCGAGTGATGGGCTTATCAGCGAGACCATAAGCAATCCGCGGCAGCGGTCTTGGGTTTACTTCCACGGTCAGCGTCATCTTGGCAAAATATTCGTCAAGTTTCCCCCGATGCTCCATCGTTTCGCTTGCCGCGGGTACCTTCCGCTTCTACATCATCGTAGAAGTGGTGCCGTAGGCAGTGTCAGCGCTTTTCCCGTTCGCAATGCGTCGTAGTAAGAAAAACGGCAACGAGCCCTCGCACTCCAAATTCACCCTCGCTGGAGAACACTTCGGTCACGTTATTCGAACTGCTTTCTGAATTCAGCGAATTGCCTCGCAAGCTCCTCAACCTGCTGCCGCAGCGCTTTAACCTGCTCCTCGAGTCGGGGAGCGCGGTCAGAATCGGCGCGGCGCGTCGGCAGTTCCGTGGTGGTGGCTTCTACGTGTGACAAGTCCGGTTCCCCTGAAAGCAGATGCACATAGCGGGCATCCTTCTGGCCCGACTGCCGTGGCAACTTCACCACGAGCGGTTCGGAATCGCGTGCACTGAGACCGCGCAACGTCTCGTCAACTTCTTCCAGGCCAGAGAACTCGTGAAGGCGCGAGCCCCGCGTGCGAATTTCGCCGACGGTCTGTGCGCCGCTCAACATCAGCACGCACATCACGGCGAGTTCGGCCGGATCAAGTTGCAGAATCTCTGGCGCGACGTGCTTGAATTTCGGCACTCGGCTCGTGCTGCCGTGAAAAACGTAGGCGAGGTTCAGGTCACGCAAACTGTCGAGCCCGCGTTCGACCTCTTGTTCGGTGAGCGTCATCACCGGATTCCGATTGTTCTTCTGGTTACACGCGGCGGTCAGGGCGTGAAGTGTCAGCGGATAATATTCGGGCGTCGTGATCTGCTTTTCGATCAGCGAGCCAAGGACGCGGATTTCTGTTTCGGTAAGCAGCGACACGCGCGCATTATACCGACTGCACGGGTTCCGATCCTATTTCACGATTTCAAAATCTATCATTTGCCATGTGATGCGGGGTTTCTCTTTTTCAGAAGATTGGTCCGTGACGACAATCTGAAGTTGGTATTCGCCAACAGGCAGCATGCCAAGCTTTAGACCGCCGCCCGCTGAGATTCGTTTCGAATCGCTTTGGCCGGTGAGATCGATCGGCTGCGGTTCTCCCGTATAGACAAGCTTGCCATCCTGAAAAATTCTGGATTGAGCGATGAGGGACGCCCCCGCGCTGGCCTTGCCCGTTCGGGCATTGTAAATGATGTAGCCGAACCAGAGATTGGAACCTTGTAGGAAGCGGCGAATGGCGGCATTTCTCAAATCACTTACTGCGGGGTTACCGCTGTTTGGGTGCGCCTCAGTTGTGACGGTGATGCCCGACAACGTCAGCACGTTCTTCTTCAGATCCGGTACCTCGATAAATTGACGCGCCGTTCCGATCTGATATGAACCTGCGTCCCGTACGGCGACGCGCTGTCGTTGGGCTGCATTTTCGTCTTCAACGAATTTCCGGATCTGTTTTCTTGCTGAGCCGACGGATTCTGCCGAGCTGCCTATATCATCGAAACGAATGCAATCGTGCGGTGCGGTTCGCTGGTTTGAATGGCGCTGGGGGTAGTCTTCACGTCTATGGGACAATTTCAAAATCGATCCATTGGGTCGCGGTGCCCAGCTTTTCGTCAGCAAACCTGTCCTTGACGACGATTTGAAGAATATATTCGCCCGGTTTCAGCGAATTGATTTGCAGACCTCCGCTCGCGCTGATGCG
This sequence comes from Acidobacteriota bacterium, assembly GCA_052389795.1. Classification (GTDB taxonomy): domain Bacteria; phylum Acidobacteriota; class Blastocatellia; order Pyrinomonadales; family Pyrinomonadaceae; genus UBA11740. The sequence goes on from JBQTHO010000001.1 coordinate 253,658, forward strand.
GTCAAGATCCGCCTGCCTTGCAGTGTCGATTGCCTTATGGCCGCCCGCATAAATGAGTTTGCCGTCGTGAAAGATTCTGGCCTCAGCCGTCAACCTGGGAGAACTCGTGGTCTTGTCGACTTGGGCCATGTAAATAACGTAGGCGTAAAAGAGATTGGAGTTCTGGCGTAACCGGCGAATTGCGAGCTGGCCGATGTTCACAACCGTTTCTTGCTCACCACCAGAGCGCCCTGCAGAATTCTGGTAAGACAGCTCGGATGAAGGGGAGGGGCCGCCGGTTGAGATCGTGATGCCTGAAATAGCCAGGCGCCTGGTACGAAAGTCGGGTATCTCGACAATTTGGCCGGCGGTCCCGATCTTTGACGAGGTCGCATCTTGAACAGCTGCGCGGAACTGATAAGAGCCAGGCTTCTTAACCTGTAAATCCAACTGATAAACCAGTCCCTCCCGTAGCGCTCGATCGTAATCTTTGCTGTTCAAACGCAAAGTCCTGGTTTCGCTAACCTGGTCAACGACGCCGCCATTGTCCCCGAAGAGTATCCCGCTGAGACTGAACTTGGCTTTGCGGGCGCCACCAGATTCAGCGCTGAAACTGAGAGCATCAGCCGGGAAGTGGAGCAGGCAACGCACCGCCGACCCCGCCGATTTGGTGTTGGCGAAAAGAGCCGTCATGCGCAAGTCGATCTCAACCTTACCGAACGGGGACATGAGGGCTGAGTTTAGTTGATCGCGGGTGGTCGGCTTGTTCGGCATTACCTCTTTATCAGTGAGACCGAAAAAGCCTTCGCGGGTCCGCAAGGTCAGACCCGGGTGTTTTACCCGGACCTTAATATTATGAAAGGCCCGGTTGAAGGTTTCAGCGCTCGGGCGATAACCGATCAGATAATATCCTTCCTGATCCAGCAGCACGCGGGGCAGTCCAAAATCGTTTGTATTGCTGATCAGAAAACCCCCGGTTTGCCGCGCCAGCAGAGACATGCCGCCACGAGCGTCCTGCATCTGGGCCTTGCGATTGTTCAGAATGCTCAGCGCTGACGTTGAGAGGTAACCGGTTCCTACCGACTGCGGCGATCCTGGGCGTCCTGGTCCGCTTGGAGTGAGATTGTCCGTGGCGGTGATCCCGGTGGCTTTGATCCCGCGCGTATCGACTGAGTAGATAACCACCGACGATCGGTTCGCAATCTCAGCCGTCCTGCGGAGCACGCCCTCGTTGCCGAAGTGAGTCTCGTCAATGCCTCTGACTTTATCGGCATTCGGGTCATCGGAGCCCGGAGCCTGCGGCCCAATAGGCCCACGTTCAAGCGAGTCCAGATCAGGAATATCCAGCGGCAAATTGTCAGACAGCAGCACCATTGATTTGCGACCGGGTAAATCGCGCATGCCTTGCAGAATGAATCGCAGGGCGCGCACCGTGCTCTTCAAAGGACCGCCATGGACGTTCGCGCACAACCCCACGGCATTCTGACCTGTGCCAAGTGTGTTCGAGGGGACGGTGAGATTGGGAGCCGGCGCCAGGGCAGAGTTGCCTACGCGGCTGCAAAGATTCCAACTCAGACTTTCGATGGCCCGATACAGAAGTCGTCGGTCAGTGGTGAATTGCTGCAGCGAACCTACTTCTCCTCCAGTGCGAATTATAGCTACGAGATCGTTGGGTTGCAGTTGCTCGTCGACAAATTTTCGTAGCTGGTGTTTGACCGGCGACATACTCTCAAGCGAGATACCCAAATCGTCCACCACGATCGCAATCGTGCGACGCGTTTCCCGAGATCGAATTACTGCAGGTAACACTGACGCGGTCGATGTGCGTGGTTGAGGCGTTGGCGGCGCGTTGTTAGGAGTGACTTCGGCAGTTGCAGGAACGTTTGAAATGTAAGAAAAATGCGTAATAGTTTGCGGCCGCCCGTCTTCGCTGATCTCGAAATCGTCTGCCGTCAAATCTGTGATCTGCTTGCCGTCTTTTGTAACCACGGCATCGAGCTGAACCAGGCTGGTGGTAATTCGCACCACGTCGTCCTGCTCATCTTTGGTTGCCGGGGCTTGGGTGGAAGACGCAGCTTTGCTTGGTTTGGTCTCAGACTTTTGCGTTTGCGGCTCTCGTCCGCGCGCAGGCCACCCGAGAAGCAGGGCCACGAAAAGAGTCAGAAAGGGTCGCTTGCTCATACCATGACTTGCCGCGGGAGATTAAACCGCGCAGGCCACTCAATTGCAATATCTCAAGCCCGACCGTGTTAAGTGTGCAAGAAATTTTCGAGGCTGGGCAATCAGTTCTCAGTCTTGATTAGAACTCCGCGCTCCAGTCAGTTCAAGCGCGGAGTACTGTTTCGTTTAGCCCAGCCTTTCTGGCCCTAAGCCGAGTCGAGCAAAGCGTTAACTCGACCCTGTCTTGTTCACGCTGCCAAGCCCGGTCACGCTTTTATTAACCACACCCGTAGTAGGTGACCTGTCCGACTCCCGAGACAGTTACGTCAAGTTGCTGACTCGCATAGACATCGACCTGGGCTGCGCCCGTGACCGACACTTTTGCGCGCTCGGTCGTTAGTTTACCGGTGTCGATTTTGCCGGCGCCGGTTGAGCTTATACTGACGAATTTGGTCTCGCCCCCAGCTTCAATTCTTCCTGCGCCCTGCCAACTGATTGTCAGTTGATCGTTCTTCACGTTCGCAACTTCAATGTCGGCCGCCCCGGTTGAACTGATCGCTTCCAGATCCGGAAGCGTCATGCGCACCATGATCGCCTGCGACGTGTTGAATGACTTGTGGTTGTAAATCTTCAGCACGCCGCCGCGGACTTCCGTGGTGATGAGCGGCAGGATGTTGTCGTCGCCTTCGATCTCAAAACTGGCTGCCTGTTGACAGGTGACCCGGACGGCCAAAGCGCCGTTGGTTTCAATCGACTTGAAAGCCGGCAAGTCTCGCTTCTCAGTCTTGCGGACGCCGGAGCCCTGGACGCCTTTGCCCAGGTGGCGACAGGAAGATAAGGCGAATAGTGCGGCGGCCGTTAGAATTGAAATCAACAAACGTTTTCTCATGTCGGGTCCTTTTCGATTGGATGTGGGTTAAGCATTAGCCGCGCTCCTTAGCCGCGCTCCGTTAGGAGCGCAATACTTATAGTTCACCGTAGCCCCCAAAAATCTCCAAAGCTCCGTAGGAGCGCGATGTTTATAGTGCCGCTCAGCGGTTTATTCCAAGCTCCGAAGGAGCGACATGATGCATGACGCTCCTTCAGAGCTTTCAAGTTCAAAAAGAGAAGTCTGAGACTATAAACATTTCGTGCCTAACGGCACGAAGACAGGGCATAGCCCACTCACAAGAACTGACGCAATCGGTAAGGCACAGCCTTGCTGCACATCAGGCGGCACAGCCGCAACGTCTGGTTAGCCTGGGCCGAACGGTTCAACGCAAACACATCATTGTGCCTTGCATCGTGGCCACCAACTCTTTTTCAGAATTCGCGCCCGTAGCAAATACTTCGGCGCGCACGACAGTCAACGTTCGTCCGGCCTTGATGACTTCCGCGCGCGCGACGAACGATTGACCACGCGCGGGCCGCAACAGATTCACTTTAAATTCAATACTCAGCACGCGCGAGCCGGCGGGCATTAGAGTAAATGCCGCGTAACCGGCGGCGGAGTCCGCAATCGTGGTGATCACTCCCGCGTGAAGGTATCCGTCTTGTTGAGTCAGATCAGTGCGAAAAGGCAACTCAATTTCCACGATGCCTGGTTCGACGTGAGCCAGCCGCGCGCCAATCAGATTCATGGCTGGTTGCTGCGCGAAATTCTGTCGAACTGCTTCGACAAAGTTCGGATTCTGCGGAACCCGGATTTCTGTTTCGTTGAAAATAGGCACGCGTCATTAACGCATGAATTTGCGGCGAATGGCGAGTGCAAGCAAAGCTGCCTGAACGGGACCAAGAATCGTACGAGCGTCTGGGCGGCTCCGCCTTCGCTTTGAAAGTAGTTTCACCGAAGTTTGCTTTCTTGCTGAAAAGGGCTTTGCGGAAGTCGGCTGGCCCGTTGAATGTCGCATGGCTGAAGTCAGCATCCTCGTCGAAGTGAGATCCGAAGAATGACCACGAATCAGGAAACAACGAAAATTGAAATCCTTACTAGTAAGCTTATGCTGGAGGGCGGCTTTGAATTCGCGAAGGAGATTCGGGTTTTGGTGTGGGTGAGTCAGGCATCAGGGGTTTCGCCTTCCTTGAGAGCGATTTGACTCGCCCTGATACATCAGGTTTGCCCAACTTGGGCGGGAGCAGCGCGCGGTTTTTGAGCTCCGCTAGGAGCCGAATGTTTATAGCTCGCAAATGCCCTTCCAAATCCTCAAAGCTCCGAAGGAGCGATATGAATCTCGCTGCTTCGGAGCTTTAAATCAAAAGGCTCGCTTGGGTCTATAAATATTTCGTGCCTAACGGCACGAAGACTTGTGCGATAAGAACGGCGAACGAGGTGGCTGGAACAGGATGGTTCGTCTGTCGCCCGCTTCGCGGGTTCGTGATGAGCCGGTTCTCTTTCAGAAAGCTGATCATTTCCGCCTGCCGGCTCTCGTAAGCTCTCAGAAAATCATCCTGATCTTTGGGAATTACTTTCGCGCGCCCGGGATCGGGATTAGCCAGAGAAAGATCCGGCAGCATCGATTCCATCGCGCGATACCGTGCGAGTTCCGTCTGTCCGGCGTTCGCGCCGATGGGCGAAGCGAATTACAACTATCTGCTCAAGCACGTCTATTTGCTGCCGCTGGATGCAAAGCAGGTCGAGATGCTGCAAAGAATAGGACACGGGCAGCGCTGTTTGACCACGATGCTCTTTTCTCGCTACCTTTCACGAATTATCACCAACCGTGTCTTTGAGGAGAAGATGATGAAGAGACTTTTCTCATTTGTGATTCTCACCCTGGCCACCGCGTTAACCGTTCACGCTCAAACGGCGCCCGCCGCGGCGGAACTGACGAACCTCCTGAACGATTTTCTCGCGGGCGCTTCACGGAACGACGCGGCAATGCACGATCGGTTCTGGGCTGAGGATGTGATTTACACCGGTTCGGCCGGACGGCGGCGCGGCAAGGCCGATATTATGAAGGATGTCCGTTCGGCGCCGGCGCCAAAGCCTGGCGATGCGAAGACGACTTACACTGCTGAAGACGTTCGCATTCAGCAATACGGGAACACGGCGATCGTTGCTTTTCGCCTGGTGGGCACGACTGAGAAAGATGGGAAGACCGAAGTGGCGAAGTATCTGAACACGGGGACGTTTCTAAAACGCAAAGGCAAATGGCAAGTCGTAAGCTGGCAAGCGACGAAGGCGGCGAGCGCGGCCGAGAATGCGAACCGCTAGCAAGGTTGAGATCCCAAGTTGGCCTTTGCGGTACTTTGCGTCTTTGCGCCTTTGCGTGAGACGTCGTCTGTGATGGTCACCAGTTCACGCCAAGGCGCAAAGACGCTATGAACGCAATCGATGTAAACGGACTCACGCGTACCTTCAACGAACTGCGCGCCGTTGACAACATTTCTTTTGCGGTGGAGGTCGGCGAAATTTTCGGCTTCCTGGGGCACAACGGCGCCGGCAAAACAACTACCATCCGCATGCTCACCGGGCAGTTGCGGCCCACTGCGGGCCAGGCGCGAGTAGCCCGCTGCGACACTGCCACCGAACAGCAACGCCTGAAGCCCCTCATCGGAGTTGTCTCGGAACATCAAAATCTTTACGAGCGCATGTCCGGCAGAGAGAATCTTACTTTCGCCGCGCAGCTGTACGGTGTCGAGAATAGACGGGTTGACGAGGTGCTGAATCAGGTCGGCCTCACTGATCGGGCCGGGGCCAAGGTCCAAAACTATTCCAACGGAATGAAGCAACGGGTGCTGATTGCGCGCGCATTGCTTCATCAGCCGCAAATAATTTTCCTCGACGAACCGACCAGAGGCCTGGATCCCGTCGTCGCCCGTGACATTCGTCGCCTGATCCTGGATCTCGCCACGCAAGGGGTGACGGTCTTTCTCACCACGCACTACATGGAAGAAGCAGACCAGCTTTGCCGGCGCGTCGCGTTTATCAGCGAGGGCCGGATTGTCGCCGTGGATACGCCGGACAATTTGAAGTTAGCCCACGGTCAACGCTCGGTCGCGGCGACCCTTACCGATGGCGAGCGTGTGACGATCTCTTTGGATGATCAAGATGCGGGGAAGCAACTCGAGCAGCTGGTAAGCTCCGGGCAGCTTCGCACGCTGCATTCAGCCGAAGCCACTCTGGAAGAAGTTTTTGTTCAGATGACTGGAAGGAAACTGTCCGAATGAACGCCACAGTTGTAGCTGCCATCGCGCGAAAGGACATTGTGGATGCCGTTCGCAATCGCTATCTGCTGTTCGCCTTGCTGACGCCTTTGATGGTGGCCATCCTGCTGCGCCTGCTGCAGCCCGGCATCGACAGTCTCACCAGGATGACAGTCGTGGTCCATGATCCCGGCAAATCAGAAATGATTTCTGAATTGCGCGCCGTGCCCCGGATGAATGTGATTGAAGCCGTCTCAGCCGAGGCCGTGCCGGCCGAGGTCGAGAAAAACAAAGCCACCGGCGGGCTCGCGTTGAACGCCACTTTCGATGCCGACATCGCCGCCGGCAAACAGCCGCAGCTCATCATCTATGTCAACCAGAGCAAGGGCGCTATTCAACAGGCCGGGTTCCGGCAACTGGTCGAAAGACAGGTCATGACGTTAGTAAAACAGCCGCCGCCGGTTAGCGCAGTTTGGGTTGAGGTGGGTAAAGCCGAGGATCGAAGGGCCATCGGTGTATTCAACCTGGACCAAATGCTACTGCCGTTGCTTCTGTTGTTGGTCTTCGCGATGGCCGGGGCGTTGGTGGTACCTCTCCTCCTCGTTGAAGAGAAGGAAAAACACACCCTCGATTTTCTGCTTACTTCGCCCGCCAGCCAGTTTGAGATAATCGCGGGAAAGGCCTTAACCGGCATCGTCTATAGTTCCTTGATAGCCGGAGTTCTGTTGATCCTCAATCAGAGACTGATTAGAAACTGGCCGCTCTCCCTGCTCACCGTTTTCCTGGGACTGCTTTTGGTTGTTGGCGTAGGCCTTTTGATGGGCGCCCTCTTTAAAAATTCAATGCAGGTAAACACCTGGGCGAGCGGGGTTCTGCTGCTGCTAATGGCGCCCAGCTTTCCTTCAATGGGCATGCCGGCCGCCGTGGAAACAGCGTCACGCTTGATTCCGACACACTATTTTGTCGAAGCGCTGAGATTGGCATCGGCAGGCACTAATTCAGTTCGATTGTGGTGGCACCTGGCCGCTGTGTTAGGTTTCACGCTGCTGGCTTTTTTTGCCGCGACCGGGGTACTCCGCCGCGCGCATAATTGAAGGGCTACCTTTCAAACGTTCCGCTGCGCCACGAAATGGTAGCTTCGCGACGGGTGAAGACAAAACCAGGAAACCTCTTCGACCATTCAGGTTCTTAGAGGCATCCGATATGTAACGTCGTCGAATGCTTGGCCCAAGAACGATCCAGGTTCACAATGCGCTGAAAAGGAGATCCCTCGATGCTCTCCCGTTCGTTCAAACAGTCCTTCTTCCTTCTATTCTTTCCCCTAATCCTTCTCGGTGGCAGTCAAATAGCTCAGGCATGTTCCTGCGGTCGAAATTCGACTGTGCTTGATTCCTATGAATGGGCTGAAGTAGTGGTAGTCGTCCGGGCAATGTCAGTTGAAAAGGCATCGCCGGAACAGACTGCGCCTGAGGGTCGGATGTCCAACGGCGAGAATTACGTGGACGGAGTGAAGTCGACAACCATGCAGGTTGAACACGTCTTCAAAGGAACCTTGAAGGTCGGCGATGAGATGGTCTTCGCGCAGGGCGGGGGAGCTGATTGCATTTTCACTTTCAACGAGAAGGACATTGGCAAGAAGTTTCTGTTTTACCTCAAGCGGTTCGGAGACTCGAAGGGTGTCATCGCGATGACGAGCGCAGGTTCGAGGAAGGTTGGCCCTGCGGACTCGACAGTTTGGATCGTCGGCACCTGCGGCCGGTCAAGTAACGTGGACTACGCAGGCGACGATCTGCTTTACCTGAACAACCTCCAGAAGGCGCGCGGCCGGACGCGCATCTCCGGCACTGTCCGTTTTGCGGCAGAGAGTGACGAAAGCGTTGCCGGGCGAAAAATCCGGATCGTCGGAGCAAAGAAACAGTATGAGGTTAAGACTGACGAGAACGGAGTCTATGAACTTTACGATGTGCCGGCCGGGAAGTACGCCGTAGTGCCTGAGATTCCCAAGGGCTGGAAGGTCGGCAGGTTTTGGCTCCGTTATTCGCCGAGCTTCGCCGGGTTCGATGAAACTAAGTCGCCGAACCAGATTCTCATCGGACTTGAAGACAAGAAACACGCCGGGCTGGACCTCCGCTTTGATATAGACAACGCGGTCCGAGGTTTCATACACGACCCGTCGGGCAAGCCGATGAAGGATGTCTGTGTTCACCTGGTGCCACCGGACGGCACCAAAGGGCCTTATCTGGGCGATTGCACCAATCCGAATGGCTCGTTTGAGATTGATGAAATTCCGCCAGGCAGCTATGTCCTTGTCGTTAATGAAGACGGCGAGATAGACAGCGATGAACCTTTCACCACTTTCTACTATCCGAACGTCAAGAAACGCGAGGATGCAACCGTCTTCCACATCGGTGTGGGTGACTTCATTGAGAATCTGCAAATCCATCCGACCGTGGAAGTCGAGACAATCATAGTCGAAGGGCTTTTTCTTTACTCTGACGGAAAGCCGGTTAGCGACGAACGGGTCTCTTTCAAATCGGCCAGGAGCGCAGAGACTGCGGGCGACAAAAGCGATGAGAAGAACGACGCCAGCGCGCCAACCGACGCAAGCGGGCGATTCTCAATCAAGATTTTGAAAGGCGCAAAAGGGTCTTTGTGGGGCGCTATGTACTCTTTCGTCGGCGAGTTCGAGAACTGCCCGAAGCTCGACCGGCTCATTAAGCAGGCTGGCAACGGTATTCCCGAAATAAAGACGCCCGCAGTGGAAGTCTTCGCTGAGACCAACCTCTACGACGTCGTATTGAAGTATCCATTCCCAAGTTGTAAGAAGGCGAAGATCGAATAAGTTAATTGGCGTCCCGCCCTGAAGCGCTCGGCCTTTCAAGCCCGAACGATGAACCTCGATATGGTAAGATGCGCTCCTTTTGACGCGGCGGCTTGCCCCGAATGATTCTCAAGATTCACATCCCCGCCTTTCCGCTCAATCAGTTTGTCGACAATTTTGTTTATTACGAAGGATTGAATCCCGAGCACGCGATTGATCGCTTCCTGCCGGACGGCAACACCGAAATCATCATCGATTTTCACGATACGCCGCAATCCATCTACGACAACGAGACGCTGAAGGAGATCCAGGCTTGTCACCATGTGTGGGCATCGGGCGTAAGGACCGGATCCATTTCGATTCCGTCGGGACAACAATCGTCGATGTTTGTGATTGCGTTTAAGAAAGGCATGGCCTATCCGTTCTTTCCCGTGCCGATGAACGAGATGGCCGATCGCGTGGTGGACGCGGATCTTTTATGGGGAAGAGATCTTGGTCATCTGCGCGAGCACTTGCACGAGATCCGCGACGTCGACCTCAAGTTTGCCGCGGCCGAACGGTTTTTACTGAAACACTTTCAGCGAAAGTTCAGTTTTAATCCGGCCGTCGAATATGCGCTGTCTGAAATCATTCGTTCGCCCGATCAACTCAATCTCGGTCGCGTGAGTGACAAGATCGGGTATTCGCAGAAGCATTTCATTTCGATGTTCAAGCAGCAGGTGGGAGTCACCCCCAAGGCCTATCTGAAAATAATGCGTTTCCAAAAAGCGATCGGCGAGATCGAAGCTAGCGGCGAAGTTGATTGGACCGGAATCTCGCAGGACTGTGGCTTTTACGATCAGGCCCATTTCATTCACAACTTCAAGTTTTTCTCCGGCTTTACGCCGGAAGAATACCTGCAAAGAAAAAATGGCGTGCTGAATTACGTGCCGGTGGCGTAGGTTTTCGCTCAACAGTCCTAGCGACACGGCTATGCCGCCTGATGTGCCGAAGGCCTATGGCCTTCCGGGCAGATGGGTTTGAAATTCTGGGCTGCGCCCAGTTAGCTGGGACGGAGCCCCACTTTCATTTGTGTCCGTTAACGGAAGCGCCAAGCGCTTCCGCACATCAGACGGCACCGCAGTAGCGTCTCGGTTGCGGGGCCGTCGGCGTTCCCAGTACATGTTCGCGCTACGCGCTCATTGCGGGCAGGATGCCCGCGCTCCCAGGCCACAGGTAAATTTTTTCCAATACGTCGCGCCGAATCTTGCGTAGATTCGGCCACGCTATGGAAAACCCCTACATCAACCACCTGGCAGTTTTTGTGTGCGCGCTGCTGAGTTTGGTAATCGGCGCGTTGTGGTATTCGCCCCTGCTCTTCTTCAAAGCCTGGCAAAGAGAATCCGGCCTGACCGACGAGCAAATCGCGAAAGCGAAGCCGATCAAAACTTACTCGCTGACGCTCGTCCTGGCGTGGATCATTTCCTACAACCTGGCGTTCTTTTTAGGCGACCGCGGAACCGGGTGGCAGTGGGGATTGATTGCGGGACTGCTGGCCGGCGTGGGCTGGGCGGCGACCACGTTCGTGATCATCTCGCTGTTTGAGCAGCGTTCGTTGAAATACATGCTGATCAACTGCGGCTACATCACTGTCTATTTTGGTTTGATTGGATTTGTTTTGGGAATCTGGAGGTAACGCGTGCCTACGAAAACATCCGGTGAGATCGAAAAAGAATTCATCGACAATTTGAAGACATCAACCGGCAAGTCAGTGCCGGAATGGATGAAGCAATTAAGCTCTTCAGGCATTACGAAGCGCAACGACCTAATCAAGTGGCTGAAGGAAAGACCGGGCTTCGGTCACATGAATGCGTCGTTGCTGGCGGGGATTTATTTGAACAACGGCAAGCCCGTTTATGGCAACACGGATGATTTGCTGGACAATCAGTTTGCCAGGGCTGCGGACATGCGACCGCTGTATGATTCGTTTACAGCTTTCGCGAAGAAACACTTTCCGAATTCATCGGTGCTGCCGAAGAAGACATATGTTTCCATTCTGGAAAAGCGTGAATTCGCTGCCATCAATATCAAACCAAAAGAGCTGCGCATCGGATTCGATCTGGGGGACCGGCCATTCGACGACACGGTGAGCAAATCAAAACTGTCGGGACCGATGCCCCGCATTTCGCACATGCTGGTGCTGACCGACAAAGCGCAACTCAATGCCGAATTGAACGAGCTGTTGAAAAGTTCGTATCAACGATCTCACTAAGGCGTTAGCAAAAGCGTATTTGGTGGCTTACCCAGCGCTGAAGCGCTGGGCTACTATCATTACGTCCGCGATGCGGACGTAAGCGGAATGCGCAAACGCAAAGTAGCGGTGAAAGTAAATGACGTGATGCAGCAGGGCTACGTCTACTATCTCACCGAATCCGCCGGCAAAAACTTTCATCCTGATTTCAAGCCTGAACTGACTCCGGAAGAGATGCTCGCGCTCGGCGTGTTCGGCGGAAAATACCTGACTGACTGCCAACAAGAATTCCCGGCATCGTGGTTCAAACGCGCGAAGCTTTGCCCCGAAAAGCACGATGCTAAACTCAACTTTTTCAAAGTGAACGCTTCGCAGCCGCTGTCCGTCTGGAAGAAGAACGGCTGGATCTATCATGAGGATCCTCGCGGTTGGTTCCAGTGGTATTGCCGTTACTACCTCGGCCGCCGCTGTCCTGACGACAAGCGGCAAATCAAGCGTTGGCGCGCGATGCGTCGCCACATCTCGCAAATCAAAACAAACTGCCCGCCGCGCGCGCTGGATTGCCGGCGACGGCAGCGACAGGCGCTGTTGCACTGGGCATACGACGCGCGAAAGATCTGATGGTGAACATTGAAACAGTGAAACTCCTTCTCATTGTCATCAGCGGTGTCTGCTGGACGATTGTTTACATCGACGGCATTCGCGTGGGCTTCCGCGACAAGTCCTACGCGATTCCGTTCTATGCGCTCGCGCTGAACTTTGCCTGGGAGTTGCTCTACACCTATCACGGCTTTCGCATAAACGGTGTCGATGCGCAGAACATTTTCAATGCGGCGTGGCTGACATTTGATATCGGTATTCTGTACACGTACTTCAGGTTTGGGAGGAAGTACTTCAGGGCTTTCCGAGATCACCCACCCGCTAACGCAGGAGGTACTGACAAGACTGGCCCGCCCACTACCGCAGGCGGTTCTGACTTTACATTCATCGGGTGGAGTGTTCTCGGGCTCATCACAGCGTTCGCGATTCAGTATGCGGTCATCAGAGAATTCGGAGTCGCAAAGGGCGCAGCGTATTCGGCATTCCCACAGAACCTCATCATGTCGATCTTGTTTATCGCGATGCTCGCGAAACGAGGCGGCCGTGAAGGCCAAAGTCTACTGATCGCGGTCAGCAAATGGATCGGCACCCTGGCGCCGACGATTCTTTTCGGCGTAGTTGGGCAAGGCGGCTTTCCACGTGGCAGTTTCCTCATCTTGACGGTAGGACTGCTCTGTTCGATGTTTGATGTGATTTACATTTGGCTGCTGGCGAAAGCGAAACCAGCGCATGTCGTCCATTAGCAGGAATCTTACAGAACCGCGAGCGCTAGCGAGCGGGATAAGGCGTCAAATGTTCAAGAGAACGTTTCCCACAGTCGCCTCTTTAACCCGCTCACTACGTTCGCGGTTCGGTATGGCCTGCGCCAGGTTCGACGACAGTCGTGAACATTCGCGTTCGTGAATCTCGCTTATGAAAGTAAGGCACCGGCCTAATCAATATTTGAAGGGAAGAACGATGAAACTTCGAAGAATCAACCTATTTGTAGTTGCAATCGCTGCCATCCTGACGTACTCGCTGACGCAGGTGGCACGGACTTCAAGCACAGCAGAACCCATATCTGTCCCAGCCGCGCAGCGCGTTCGTCACTACGTTTACTTTGGAATGGATCGGGCAGAGCTTAAGAATGCGAAATCGTTTCTCGAGACAAAACAGTTTGAAGGCGCGCAGGTTGCCTACTCCTGGCGACAGCTTGAACAAGGAAAAGACAACTACGATTTCGGTTTGATTCGTGAGGACCTCGCGTTCCTAAACGCCCACGGGAAAAAACTTTGGATTCAATTTTCGGATGTGACGTTCAGTCCGGACCGCATCAATGTGCCGAAGTATCTGCTGAATGATCCGAAATACAATGGCGGCGCTGACAAGCAATACAAGAGCAACGACGACCTCGACGAACATCCTGAGCACGAAGGATGGATGGCCCGGCGTTGGGACCCGGCGGTGCAGGAAAGACTGCACAAGCTGTTTTCCGCGTTGGGCAAAGCGTTCGATGGCCGCATCGCGGGAATCAATCTGGCTGAAAGTTCGGTCGGGGTTGGGCGGACCGGCAAACTGTGGCCCAAGGGCTTCACTCGTGAAATTTATCGCGGCGCCGTCATTACGAACATGAAAGAGCTGAAGCGTGCTTTCCCGAAATCGATTGCGATGGTCTACGCGAACTTCATGCCCGGTGGGCGGCCTTACCTCGAAGCAGTTTACAAAGCGGCGCGCGAATCTAAAGTCGCGGTTGGCGGGCCTGATCTGATGCCGTTTCGGCCATTTCAACGCTCGAACAGCTATCCCTTGATTCGCGAATCAGCGGGAAAAGTTCCCACCGGCCTGGCGGTGCAGGATGGAAACTACTCGGACGTGAATCGCGAAACGGGAAAGCGTGCCGACATTGCGGAGTTGCTGAAATTCGGCAGCGAAGAACTCAAGCTTGACTACATCTTCTGGTGCACGGAAGAGCCTTACTACTCGCAGGAGCTGATCCCGTTCATGCGTTCCGCTAAACAGAGTTAGCCTTCGCCCGGATCGCGAACAGATCGTTCAACTCGCCAAACGGCGTCGCGCCGGCAAACGGGGAAAACGAGCCTTCTTGCATCGCTTTTGCCGCGGCAATGAATCCGCCCCAAGCCGCTCGCGCCAGCGCGCCGCCAACCGAGATGCGCCGCACGCCAAGATCGGCAAGCTGCGCCACGGTGACATTGCAGTTGTTCGTCGAAACCAGAACATTGACGGGTTGGGGAACAACTGCATCTACGATCGCCGAAATTTCCTCCAGGTCGGTGACGCCCGGCGCATAGAGACAATCAGCTCCGGCATCCGCGAAAGCGACGAGTCGTTCAAGCGATGTGCTTAAGGGGTCTGCATCGCCGACGAGATAAGCTTCGCAGCGGGCTGTCAGAATCACTCGCTTGCCGGCATCGTCGATTGCCTTTCGCGCCGCTTTGATTCGCTCCAACGCCAAATCAAAATCGTAAAGCGGCTCTTCGCTTTGTCCTGAATTGTCTTCAATCGATAAGCCGGCGACACCGGTCTCGACGCACAACCGAACGCTTTCAGCGACGCCTTCCGGATCGTGGGCATAGCCGTTTTGAAAATCTGCGTTAACCGGCAACGACGTCGCTTCAACAAGCTCGCGGAAGTGTTCGAGCATCACGTCGCGCGAAACGAACTCCGGACCGTCCGCTAAAGCTTTTGAGAAAGCGAAACCCGCGGATGTCGTCGCCAGCGCTTTGAATCCGAGGCGTTCCAGATAGCAGGCTGAACCAGCGTCCCAGGGATTTGGCAGGACGAAACAACCTGACTCGTGCAGTTCCCGGAACGTGGCAATCGCCGCTTGGTGTTTGTTCATTGTCCTATCGTACAACTCCCTCGCCTTCTAGTTGAACCGCGGATTAGCCTTTGCGACTATTGCGTCTTGTCAGAACCACCTGCGGTAGCGGGTGGGTTGAACTTCGCCGGTAGCCTGCGGTAATGGCTTACGATCAACCCTCCGCTACCGCAGACGGTTCTGACCTCACGCCAAAGACACGCAAACCAAGACACCGCCTCGCGTCAGCCGTGATATAAGTAGGCCATGCCCGCAGAAAATGTCGCCTTTGTCGGATCGATTCCCGAAAATTACGATCGCTATCTGGGACCGGTCTTGTTCGAACCTTACGCGCAGGATTTGGTCGAACGAGTAAACGCGCCCGAAGGAGGAAGGCTGCTTGAAATCGCGTGCGGCACCGGGATCGTGACGCGGCACCTGCGCGATCGTCTGCCACCGAGCGTGAAGATTGTGGCGACTGATCTCAACGAAGCCATGATCAGCTATGCCCGGCAGAAGTTTCGCGCGGACGAGAACGTCGAATGGAAGCCGGCCGATGCCCTCGATCTACCGTTCGGTGATGAATCCTTCGACGCGATCGTATGTCAGTTCGGTTTGATGTTCTTTCCCGACAAACAGCGGGGAGTGAGCGAGGCTTTTCGGGTGCTGAAGCCGGACGGCCAGTACACCTTCAGCGTCTGGGATGCGATTGAGCGCGTCGATCTGGCGAAAGCAACCGAGACCGTCATCAAGCAGTTCTTTCCGGAAAATCCGCCGGACTTCTACGACATCCCGTTCTCGTTTCACGATCAGGACCGGCTTCGGTCGGTGCTGACGACCGCAAGCTTCCGCGAGATCACGATTGAAGCAGTGCCGTTTCCGTGCGTGAGCGCGTCGGCGCGTGATGTCGCCCATGGATTGATTCACGGCAATCCCGTGATCAGCGCTATAAACGAACGCGATCCGGCGAAAGCCCCAAAGATCGAAGCAGCATTGGCCGAGAAGATTGCCGCGCAATTCGGCGCCGCGCCGGTCAAGGCACACATGCAGGCGATTGTTTGCACGGCCGTTCGCTAGTTTGGGTGCGCGGGCAATAGGAGAAGATTTGGAGTGCGGTGGCAAGCGAAGCGCGACACCGCTTTGGATCAGGCAATCGCCGAAGACAATCCGGAGCGCCCGTCGCCGCTCCGCTTTGCCGGCGCACTCCAAATAAGAAAAAATGTTCCTACTCGAAACTGAGCGGCTCACGCTGCGACACCTGTCGCCGGAAACGGATGCCGAGTTCATCCTACGACTTCTGAACGAGCCTTCATTTCTGCAATACATCGGCGACAAAAAGGTGCGCACGCTCGACGATGCGCGTGCCTACATTCGCAATGGACCGATGAAGAGTTACGAAGAGAACGGCTTCGGATTGTACCGGGTCGGCCTGAAAGAAAGCGGCAGCGCGATTGGAATCTGCGGCCTCATCAAGCGTGATACCTTGCCCGAGCCTGACATCGGTTTTGCTTTCCTGCCCGAGTACTGGGACAAAGGTTACGCGTACGAATCGGCGGCAGAGATCATGCAACACGCGCGGGAAGTGCTGCGGCTTAATCGCATTCTCGCGATCACCTCGCCGGACAACGAGTCGTCGGGCAAGCTGCTTGGAAAAATTGGATTGAGCTTTCAACGCTTGATTAGATTGTCGGCCGAGGCGGACGAAGTTAAGCTGTTTTCGACGGACAACGAATCGTCAAGCGCATGAAAGAACTGCCGATCGCTTGTGAACTGACGCCCGCGGAATTGGAAGCGCGGCGCGAGGGGTTATTGCCGGGACTGCTCGCGCAAGCCACGGAAAGCGTTCCGTTGCGCAACGGATTTCGATGGCGATTTGCGCCGTCAACCGAAGTCTTGATGACCGCGGTGAAAACCATCGATGCCGAGCGGCAGTGCTGTCGCTTCCTGAAATTCGTATTGACGACCGAACCCGACGGCGGGGACGTGTGGCTCGAAGTTACCGGACCCGACGGCACACGGGAATTTCTTTCAACGCTTCTGAGCTAATGAATCTAAGCGATCTCCACGAACTGTTTCGGCACATGGAATGGGCGGACGCGAGCGTTTGGCGCGCGGTGCTTGTGTCAGACGCCGCGCGTGCGGATACAAAGCTGCGCGAGTTGTCCTATCACGTGCACATGGTGCAGCGCGCGTTCTTGCGGGTGTGGCAAGGCGAGACGCAGTACACGCCGTTCCCGACGTTTGAAGACAACTCGTCATTGATCGAATGGGCACGCGGCTATTACCCGGACGCATTTGCTCAGTTGAAATCGTGGACCGACGACGATCTGGCAAAGCCGCTGAACGTTCCCTGGGCTTCAATGGTTGAAAAACTTCTGGGGCGCCCACCGGCGGATACGACGCTCGGACAAACCGCGCAGCAAGTCGCGCTGCACAGTCTGTATCATCGCGGCCAGGTGAACGCGCGGCTGCGCGAACTTGGTGGCGAACCACCACTGGTCGATTACATTGCGTGGCTTTGGCTCGGCCGGCCAGTCGCTGATTGGAACTTCTAAACCCGTGAGTCCGAAGGCAAAACCGAAAGACGGCGAAAAACAGATCGAGCGCGTGCGGCGCATTTGCCTTTCGCTTCCCGAGACGTGGGAAAAGATTTCGCACGGCGAGCCGACATGGTTCGTCGCCAAGAAAGTCTTTGCGATGTTCTCGAACAATCATCACGGCGATGGCCACGTCGCAGTAACGGTGCCGGCGGCGATCGGGATTCAGGAGATGCTGATCAAGAAATCGCCGAAGAAGTTCTATCGGCCGCCGTACGTAGGCGTGCGGGGTTGGATCGGAATTGAAGTCGATCGGGTCAGCGACAAAGAGCTCGAATCCCACATTCGTGAGGCGTGGCAGCTGATTGCTCCCGCGAAATTGCGTCAGTTGCCACCGGCCGAACCGAATTTCCAGAAAACCTCGAGACGCAAAGCAACGTAGTAAGCTGCAGGAGTCGATGATGTACTGTCACGCTTGTGGAATCGCGCTGTCGCAGCCAACGAAATACTGCAATCGTTGTGGCGTCCAATTAATCAACCAGGTTTCCACTGGCGAGGTCAAACGGTCCGAAAAGCGTCTTGATGAGTATCTCGATGGCTTGTTCTGGATCACAGTTTTCGGCGTTGGCCTGATCTTCGGCGGAATGGTGGTCATGAAAAAGGTTGGCCTCAGCGACTTTTTCATTTTCGCTTATCTTCTGATTAGCTCGACTGCATTCCTCATTAACTTCCTTATCAATCTCTCGGCGGCCCGGCGTATCGGCAGAAAGTCGCACGACCTTTCCGACGCTGACGAACGGCAGACCGGCCAACTAGGTTCCGCCGCACCTGACGTGCTTCCACCGGCGCCCAGTGTTGTGACCGACCACACCACGCGTTCTTTCGATCCTATCTACGCAAAGCGGAAAACAGAACCGGGTTGAGTCGCCGACGGCCGTGCTAGCGTGCCGCTAAGGCAGCTCAACTGTACCGGCGCCTTGGTAAATCTCCCCACCACTCGCGACAAACTCCTCCGCTTTCTCTTTCATTCCCACACCCAATGCTGCCGCTTCATCGATCTCTTTTTGCGCTGCGTACTCACGCACATCCTGCGTGATCTTCATTGAACAGAAGTGCGGGCCGCACATGGAGCAGAAGTGCGCGAGCTTGGCGCCTTCCTGTGGCAGGGTTTCGTCGTGGTATTCGCGTGCGACTTCGGGGTCGAGCGAGAGATTGAATTGATCTTCCCAGCGAAACTCAAACCTCGCTTTTGATAGAGCATTGTCGCGATACTGCGCGCCGGGATGGCCTTTGGCTAAATCCGCGGCGTGCGCGGCGATTTTGTAGGCGATGACGCCGTCCTTCACGTCCTTTTTGTTCGGCAGGCCGAGATGTTCTTTCGGCGTGACGTAGCAGAGCATCGCGGTCCCGTACCAGCCAATCATCGCCGCCCCGATGGCCGAGGTAATGTGATCATATCCGGGCGCGATGTCGGTGGTGAGTGGGCCGAGCGTATAAAACGGCGCTTCCTGACACCACTCGAGCTGTTTCTCCATGTTCTCTTTGATCAGGTGCATGGGAACGTGGCCGGGACCTTCGTTCATTACCTGGCAGTCGTACTCCCAGGCGATCTTCGTCAGCTCGCCCTGCGTCTCGAGTTCGGCAAACTGCGCTTCATCGTTCGCGTCGGCAATCGAGCCGGGACGCAGACCGTCGCCAAGCGAGAACGAAACGTCATAGGCAGCCATGATTTCGCAAATCTCGCGGAAGCGCGTGTAAAGGAAACTCTCCTGGTGATGCGCGAGACACCACTTTGCTAATATTGATCCTCCTCTACTCACGATCCCTGTCGTTCGCTTCGCAGTCATCGGAATGAAAGGCAGTCGCACGCCGGCGTGAATCGTGAAGTAGTCGACGCCCTGTTCGGCTTGTTCAATTAAGGTGTCGCGGAAGATTTCCCACGTCAGGTCTTCGGCTTTACCCCCAACTTTTTCCAGGGCCTGGTAGATCGGCACAGTGCCGATCGGCACCGGCGAGTTCCGAATGATCCATTCCCGCGTCGCGTGAATGTTCTTTCCCGTCGAAAGATCCATCACCGTGTCTGAGCCGCACTTGATTGACCAGAGCATCTTTTCCACTTCGTCATCAATTGAAGAGAGCACGGCTGAGTTGCCGATGTTCGCGTTTATCTTCACCAAGAAGTTTCGGCCAATGATCATCGGTTCGGATTCCGGGTGATTAATGTTCGCGGGAATGATGGCGCGGCCGCGCGCGACTTCGTCGCGCACGAATTCGGGGGTGACGTGTTCAGGGATTGAAGCGCCGAAGGATTGGCCGCGGTGTTGATGATTGAGTGAGTCCCTGGGAGCGCGGGCATCCTGCCCGCTTTCTTCAGCCGTGCCGTTGCGGCCAAGATGGCCGCGCTCCCGGGCCCGTCCCAGGTTTTCACGAATAGCGATGAATTCCATCTCCGGCGTGATGATCCCGCGCTTGGCGTAATGCATCTGCGTGACGCACGAACCTTTCTTCGCGCGGAGAGGCGTGCGACGCAACGTCGGAAAGTCTTCGAGCCGGCCTTTTACTCGAGCGGTTTGAGCGGCGTCGTATGTCAGGTAGCCGTCATCAATCGGTTGGATCGAGCGGCCTTCATACTCTTCAACGTCGCCACGTTCAACGATCCATTCGCGCCGCAACTGCGGAAGGCCTTCACGTACGTCCGTTCTCTGAGACGGATCGCCGTACGGACCGCTCGTGTCGTAGACACGCACCGGCGGATTCTCTTCCAACTCATTCTTGAAATTACGAGTTGGGTTCTGATCGATCTCGCGAAAGGGCACGCGTACGCCGCCCTGTTGGCCGTCGACGTAGATGCGGCGCGAATTTGGGAGTGGCTTCTCTGGCCCCGTCGCTACCGCTCCGGGTTCTGACATTGGTTTAATTGCGGCGCTCATGATGTGTTCTCCAGAAATCAAAAAACCGCTCCATCGAAAAGGACGGAACGGTCATCTCTCATTCAGCGGGCTGCCCCCTGGGGTCTCTCCGCACGATGGCTGTTTCTCCCTTCGACGGTGCTAGCCGTATCAGGTTCAAGGGGTCTCGGATCATTGCCAATTGTTGATTGCCGATTGCCAATTGAAGAACTTCTAATCGGCCACTGGAAATCGGCAATCGGAAATATTCCGACTCTCAGCCTCAGTCATAACGACTTCGGCTCCCCCGAAACGATATTCAGTTGTCAACACAGTGGATTCTAGAACTGAACTGAGAGGACTGCAAACTTGTCGGTTCCTTTTGATTTTATCTTCGCTGTCATTTCTGTCGCCCGCTAAAGCGGGCTTTAGGCTCGTTAGGGATCGCGATCCCCGGGTTACGCTCGCTGCGCTCGCTCACCCGGGGCTTGTATCTGCCGCCGGCTGCGCCGGCTCGTTGCTTAACTTCGCCCGGTAGTTTACTTTCATCGACCGTCAACCTTCGCTGATCTCTAACTCAGCAGCTATAATCTCGCTGCTTTATCACACCTGAACACTTCGGAGACAAGTTAATGCTGCATCGCCGCGCTGTTGCTGTCGCCCTGATTTCAACTCTGCTTTGCCTGCCGACTTTCGGTCAATCGCAATCTGACAAAGAACTACTGGAACGGATTCGCAAAGAAGCGATGACGAACTCGCAGATTATGAAGACGATGCACATGTTCTCTGACGTGTATGGTCCGCGGCTCACCGGCTCGCCGAATCACAAACGCTCGGCAGAGTGGGCGGTGAAGCAGATGACGGCGTGGGGACTTTCGAACGGGCATCTTCACGCTTGGGATTTCAAACATCCGGGATGGCTGAACGAGAGATTATCGGCGCACATTGTCGCCCCGGTGAAAGATTCACTGGTGGCGGAAGTGTTGGCATGGACCCCGGGCACGCGCGGCGTCGTGCGCGCTAACGCGTACCAGATGATCCTGCCGGCGCGGCCGACGCAGCAGCAGCTAACGTCTTTCTTCGACACCGAGAAAACGAAAGTGCGCGGACGCGTTGTGATGATCGGAAGGGCTGCCGTCGTGCCGGTCAATCTCAATCCACCGGCGAAACGAATTACGGACGAGCAAGCGGAACAGCGTTACGGTCCAAACGCGCGGCCGCAGCAATTGGGCGGGCCGTCGCCAACTCCGACGCCTGTTCCCGGAACGCCGACGCCGCTGACGGCGAGACAAATAGACGAACAGCTAGATGCGTTTTTGAAAGCCAACGGCGCACTGGTTCGGGTGAACGATGCCGGCCGCGAGCACGGACAGATTCGCGCTTTCAATAACCGGACGTTTGATGTGAAAAAAGCTATCCCGACTGTGGTGATGCGAAACGAAGACTACGGCCGCATCACGCGCCTCTTCGCCGATGGAAGGCCGGTTACTTTGGAATTCAACATCGTCAACCGCCTGTACCCCGAGGGCAAGACTTCCTACAACACGATCGCTGAGATCCCTGGAACCGACAAAACCGACGAAGTAATTATGCTTGGCGGCCATCTGGATTCGTGGCACGCGGCGACCGGCGCCACTGATAACGCGATCGGTTGCGCCATCATGATGGAAGCGGCACGCATTCTGAAGACGTTGGGCGTACGCCCGCGTCGAACGATTCGCGTTGCGCTGTGGAGCGGCGAGGAGCAAGGGCTGCTCGGTTCGCAGGCTTACGTGAAAGACACGTTCGGATCTTTTGAAAACCCCAAACCCGCTTTCGAGAAGTTCGGTGGCTATTTCAACATCGACACCGGCACCGGCCGCATCCGCGGCGCGGGTGTATTCGGCCCGCCCGAAGCCGCAGGCATCGTGCGAGAAATTTTGAAGCCATTCAAAGAAAACGGCGTCGCCGGAGCGATTGCGACGCGCAGTCGCGGCCTGGGCGGGTCAGACAACACTTCGTTCAATCAGGCCGGCTTGCCCGGTATCGGCCTGGGCGTCGATCCAATCGAGTACAACTCGCACACCTGGCATACGAATCTCGACACGTACGAACGCATCATCGAAGACGACGTGAAGAAAAACGCCGCGACCATCGCGTGGGCCGTTTATCAACTTGCGATGCGCGACGAACTGTTGCCGCGGTTCAAGGCAGAGGATATGCCGCGAGCGCCGCGCGCGACCGAGACTCCTGAGCCGACCCCATCGCCATCGCCCAGGACTCGGCCGCGCGGTCGCAGACCTTGATGTTATTTCCTGGAGTCAGCCGACGTGTCGGGCACGCTGCAGGTGTTTGTGGGCTTGTCGCCAATGAATAGCAA
This sequence comes from Acidobacteriota bacterium, assembly GCA_052389795.1. Lineage (GTDB taxonomy): Bacteria > Acidobacteriota > Blastocatellia > Pyrinomonadales > Pyrinomonadaceae > UBA11740. Next base: position 276,154 of record JBQTHO010000001.1, read on the forward strand.
CGGTGTACGCCAGGTTTGCGTGAAAGAACGAGGCGCTCGGAGTCACATCGTTATCGTTCGATCGGAACTCAGAAACGTGTATGACGCGCGGCTGATAGATTTTTTCCCACCAGTACGCACCATCTCGATACGATGCCAGCGCGTTGCTGATCGCAGTTTTCAATCGGGCGTCGGTCAGCCGCGGCAGGATAGATTCTACTTCGTCGGTCGCTTCGCGCAGATGCGCTTGAAAAGTGGCGAGGGATACGCTCGCGAGTTTGCGGTCCGCTTCGAACTCGCCTAACGAGCGATACACCATCACGTCATTATCGAGCTGACTCAACGCGGCGATCGCGCGGGTGGCGAGAACTCGATCGTTGCTTTCGCTGACGAGCGAATGTGTTCGTTGCGCTTGCGCACACGTGCATGCGGCAAAAATGATTAAGAGAAAGGTGAGCGGACGGGGCATTAATCTCCAATAGCTGAACGCATCCGTCGCGCGGATGGCGTTGCTGCGGTCTTTTGCGTTGCAAGGCTTATAAAGTCGCAATATCATGCGCGTTCCGATACTGGTACAGAACCGCAAACGGTAGTGAGAGCGGAATCTGTCATCCAACTTGAATCTTTAACCCGCTCGCTAGCTCGCGGTTCTGAAAAAGAGGTGACAACATGAGCCGTCCAGCCGAAACTGAATACGCGTACTTCTATCAGAGTTACGTGTCGCACGTGACCGAAGACGAAATTCTGCCCGCGATGCGCTCGCAGATTGATGCGCTTGATGTGCTCCTCGATCAGGTTGCGCCTGAGCGCGAAACCTACGCTTATGGCGAAGGCAAGTGGACCATTCGCCAAATCGTCGGACACTTGATCGACGGTGAACGTGTCTTTGGCTATCGTGCGTTGTGCATCGCGCGCGGCGAAACGCAGAACCTGCCGGGCTTTGATGAGAACGCTTACATGCCGAATGCTCCTTACGAGCACATTGAACTTGAAGACTTGCTCAGCGAATTCCGCCTCGTGCGGCTTTCAAATATCGCCATGTTCCGAACCCTCGATGCGACGGCATGGACGCGAATGGGTATGGCAAATGACGCGCCGGTGTCGGTGCGCGCGTTGGCCTACGTAATGGTGGGTCACACGCGACATCACATGGGCGTTTTGCGCGAGCGGTACCAGATTGGCGGGGCAAACTAATTCATGGCCTTCAACATTCAGTCACAGATGAACACGGATTCACACAGATCAGCCAGCACCAAACCGATGGCATCGTTGTCGTTTCTATCTGTGTCGATCCGTGTTCATCTGTGGCTAATTTTGATCGCGGCGTGTTGCTCCGCGAGTCTTGGCCAATCGACAGTTCGGGACTATCGCCGCGCACACGAGCGACAGATTCTCGCCGAGTTCACTCGGCTCCTTTCCATCCCCAACGTCGCATCCGATCGGGTAAACGTCCGACGCAGTGCGCAATTCATCATTGAGATGATGCAGCGCCGCGGACTGAATCCGCGTCTGCTTGAAACGAAATCGAAAGAGTCGCCGCCAGCCGTTTACGGCGAATGGAAAATTCCGGGCGCGACGCAGACGATTGTCGTGTACGCGCACTACGACGGACAGCCGGTCGATCCGAAGGCGTGGACCGCGTCGCCGCCGTGGCAACCGACCTGGCGCACCGCGGCTTTGGAAAAGGGCGGAAAGATCGCGACGCTGCCCCCGCGCGGCGAGATCAATCCGGAGTGGCGTTTGTATGCGCGTTCGGCTTCGGATGACAAAGCCGGCGTGATGGCAATTCTCACCGCGTTCGATGCTTTGAAAGCGAGCGGGCTCAAACCCTCAGTAAACGTCAAATTCTTTTTCGAAGGTGAAGAGGAAGCCGGCTCACCGCATCTCGGCAAAATGCTCGACCTGTATAAAGACTTACTTCAGGCTGACGCCTGGATCATTTGTGACGGGCCCGTGCATCAGTCTGGTCGCAAGCAAGTTGTCTTTGGCGTGCGCGGAGATGTGAACGTTGATGTGACGGTGTACGGCGCGACGCGGCCTTTGCACAGCGGGCACTACGGCAATTGGGCGCCGAATCCGGCGATGACGCTGGTGCGTCTGCTGGCGACGATGAAAGATGAAGACGGTCGCGTGAAGATCGACGGCTGGTACGACGGCGTCGAACCGCTGGGCGAAGCCGAACGACGCGCCATTGCGGAAGCGCCGGCTTACGACGATCAATTGCGAGCGCAGCTTGGGCTCGCGAAAACGGAAGGCAAAGGAAAGAGCCTGCTCGAATTGATCAACGAGCCAAGCTTGAATATCAACGGCATGAGCAGCGGCGACGTCGGCTCGCTGGCACGCAACGTTATTCCGACGACGGCGACGGTGGTGCTCGACCTGCGGCTGGTGAAAAAAAACGATCATAAGCGCCAAGTGCAGCACTTGATCGAACACATCCGCAGGGAAGGCTTCCATGTCATCGATCGCGATCCGACGGAAGCGGAACGAAAGCAGCACGCGCTGATTGCGAAAGTCCTCATGCGCAAAGGCGGATACAATGCCGAGCGCACCCGCATGGATTTGCCGATCTCAATTGCGGTCATCGAGGCAGTGCAATCAACTTCGAAAGATCCAATCGTACGGCTTCCCACCTTGGGCGGCAGTCTGCCTTTGTCGATCATCACCGATCACCTGCGGACGATAACCATCACGGTGCCGATTGCAAACTACGACAACAATCAGCACGCTGAGAATGAGAACATTCGTTTGCAGAATCTTTGGGATGGAATTGAGACGTGGGCGGCGGTGATGATGGTTAAACCGAAGAATTAGCCGCAGATGGACACGGATGAAACGGCTCAAGGCTAAGCTTACCTCAAAAGGGTGGTTGCTCTCCGCTCTGATACGAGAGCGGGCGCCAGCGCCGCTTCCCGACCATGAGGTTGCCAAGCAAAAGCAAACGGCATGAATCTACCAATCTGTCTGCTCCATTCTGATCTGTGCAAATCCGTGTTCATCTGTGGCTTCTTCGTTCTGGCTGCCACTGCCAGTTCAGTCATGGCGCAAGGCGGTGGTAAAGCCGAACCCAACCGCATCGAATTCAAGCGCGGCACAACCAGCAGGACGGTGAGCGGGACGGTCCGTAACGATGAGCAAGCTGAGTACGTTGTGTCGGCGCAACTGGGTCAGCGCCTGGTCATTAAGCTGACTAACGTTCCGGCAAAGTCATCTTGTTTTGATCTGAAGGGTCCCGACGGTTCTGATGTCGGTTTGGAAACGGGCTGCAATTGGAGCTATTCGAAAGTGCTGCAGGCAACCGGTGATTTCTTCATCACGGTCGCGCGACCGTCGCCAGCACGCGGCACGTCGAGATATAGATTGACCGTGACTGTTAGGTAAGAGCGAGGACGCAGTGGACCAACTGCGGGCAGGATGCCCGCGCTCCCAGGCTTAGTCTCGCTTCTCCAGAATCACCTCGGCGATGGCGTGTTCGGTGGTGTGCGCAATTGAGATGTGCGCAGTTGTAGCGCCGGACGCTTCGAAGAGTTCGCGTGCGCGGCCGTGGAAAGTAATTAACGGCGCGCCCGACTCCTTTGCTGAAATCTCAACGTCCTGCCAACTGATGCCGCCGCTCCATCCGGTCTGCAAAGCTTTCAGCGCGGCTTCTTTTGCCGCAAAGCGCGCGGCATAATGTTGCGCGGCGACAGCGCCGCGCGATTCGCAGTAAGCGCGCTCGGCGTCGGTAAAAACGCGTTCAGCAAAACGCGGCGTGCGCGCGATAGTTTCGCGGACGCGGCTAACTTCGATAATGTCGATTCCGATGGAGACGATCACAGGCGAGATAGATGTTAAGCGCAATGACGCCGCGCTCCAAGACGCCGGATTCAACTGGCGCGAACGGGATGGCGTGCAGGCTCTGGTTTGTGGGCCGTTGGAGCGCGACGGATTCGCGAATGCATTTTCAACGCGGCTCGGCGGCGTCAGCCCGATGCCGGAAAATTCGCTAAATCTTGCCGGCTTTAACGAAGATGCTGCGGAGAATATTTACGAAAACCGGCGCCGCTTTCTCAAACTGTTGCCGGGCGAATGGACCCTGACCGGATGCTGGCAGGTACATGGCGCAGACGTGCGCGTCGTGCGGACTGAAGCCGAAGCCCGAGCCAAGCCGGGCGTGCTCGGCGAAGCGCAATACTGCGACGTGCTGGTCAGTAACGTGTCGCACGTTCTCTTAGGGGTGAAGACGGCGGACTGCGTGCCGGTTCTGATTGGAGATCCGATTTCGGGTGCGTTCGCCGCGGTTCATGCTGGTTGGCGTGGCACGGCAGCGTCAGTTGTCCGGCGCGCCATCGAACAGATGCAAGCGCAGTACGGCGCGAAAGCTGAAAACCTGCGCGCCGCGATTGGTCCGGCGGCCAATCTGTGCTGTTACGAAGTCGGCGCGGAAGTTATCGAGCAGTTCACCGATCGATTTCCGCAATCCCAGAAACTGTTCGCGCCAACGCGCGACGGTCACGCGCGTATCGATCTACAAACAGGCAACCGCGAGCAACTAGTTTCTGCCGGTGTCGAGCCCGACAAGATTCACGTCGCACCGCTATGCACGATGGAGCGAACTGATCTTTTCTTTTCTTATCGCCGCGAGAAGGTGGTTTATGGTCGGGTGGGGCGGCTGATGTCAGTTATTGGAAGATCACGGTGACCATACATTAGGCCCGGGGGGTTGGCCGCGATAACCGAAATCAGGCGGCGGTGGCGGGTCGTAAAGTGGTGGTTCATCCCAGACCACCAGCGTGCCGGCCAGCATGTCGTGAAGGCCCTGCTTCTTTTCCGTAAAGGCCACCATGATATAACCAATACCGCAAATCATGCCGGAAAGAATCTGCCCGAAGTAACGCCCGGTAGCCTTGCCAAAGCTAATTCGCTGACCATGCATGTCGGTCACCTTCAGCTTGAGCAGTCTCTTTCCGACTGTCGCCTGCCAGGATGAACTTTCCGTCAGGGCAAAGTAGATCCATCCAACCAGAAGCGAAACGACGTTCAGCAACACATTGATGCCCATCCACGTGGGGGAGTTTTCATCAATTTCTCCGGCAACGCCCAATAAACCCAACCCGAAACCGAGAGGGCAGAAAACGACGGATAGCAGCAGGCTGTCGATTAAATAGGCGAGTACGCGTATCCAAAAACCCGCGTAGGATGGTTGGTTGTATGACGGAAACATCTGGGGAACTGTTCCGGCTGAATGTGAGCTTTATCTGAACGCCCAACCGTTGATTCGCTTCACCGCATCATTCGCACCGACGACATCGATCTGCAAATTCACGTCGTAGTTCTTTGGTGCGAAACAGACTTCATCGTCGCAGCTTTGTAGTCTGACGCGCGCCTTCACTTTCGCCGAACTGTCCGCATAGTTCGCCGGGACGGTCACATTGAACTTCAATCGGATCTGGCCTTCGTAAACTGACAACTGCTTCTTTGAAAACTTGAAGGTCCTGAGCAGCGGCCGTGGGTAGCTGACCGGTCCGGGACGCAGGCCGTTTTCAGGTTGGACTTTGACTGAGGTCGCGATCAGATAGGTTTCCAGCGGTCGATTCGAGTTGATGTGATAGCCGCCGGGAATGTCGATCACGATTGACACGCGCGCCGCTCGTCCGCGTTGCGCTTTGTCAGTGGAAAAATAACCGACAACGCTGATGTTGGGTTCAGGCGCCGGCGTGGCCGCGGAAATCGGGGTCGAAACTACCGCGGCGCAGATCAGAAGTGCAGTCAATACGAGTTTCTTACTAGTTCTTTTCATGTTTGTAATGTTCGCTCTTTGATGGCGGAGATTTTATCGCGGTTGCTAGCGAATCGAAACCGGCGAGTGATGGGTTTCGCCTCGCGCCGCCAATTGCCCACAAGCGGCCAGAATATCGCGGCCGCGCGGCTTGCGCACAAAAGCGTACACGCCTTTGGATTCCAAAATCTCTCGGAACGATTCCACTCGCTCCGCGGATGACGGCTGATAAGGCAATGGTTCAGCCGGATTGTGCGGAATCAAATTTACTTTCGCGCGCAGCGCTTTCCGGTTAATAAGGTTCGCCAACTGTCGCGCCTGTTCGTCGGCATCGTTGACGCCTTTCAACATTACGTACTCAAAAGTGAACCGTTCTCCGGGCTTCAGTGACTTCTCTAATTCCTTGCACGCATCGAGTAGTTCGTCCAAAGGCCACTTCTTATTGATTGGCATCAGTTCGTTGCGGAGTTCGTCGTTCGGCGCCGCCAGGGAAACAGCGAGATGGGGCCGATCGGGGACGCCCGCGAGTTCGCGAATGCGCGGCGCGATGCCCGCCGTCGAAATGGTAACGCGATTCGGGACGACGTGGAGGCCGTCAGGGTCGCTCATCACGCGCAGCGCTTTCATTAACGACTCGAAATTCAGAAAGGGCTCGCCCGCGCCCATGCCGACGAGGTTCGTGCCGCGCGGCGGCGTGCGGGGTCCCCGCGCCAGCATCGACGGGGTTTCCGGCCGAGCATCTCGGCTGGGGTGTTCAAGCGGGGTGCTCTTCACGCCGTCGCCGTAAGCGTCGTTGAGTGCGACGATGATCTGTTCGACGATTTCGCCGGCGGTCAGATTGCGCAACAAGCCGAGCTGCGCCGTCAGGCAGAAAGTGCATTGCAGCGGACAGCCCGATTGCGAAGAGAAACAAATCGTGTCACGCCGCTCTTCCGGAATGAAGACAGTCTCGACAGGCCGGCCGTCGTGCGTCTTCATCAGGTAGCGCCGCGTGCCGTCCGTCGAGATGTAGCGTGATTCGACCTTCAGAGTTGAGATCTCAGCGCGCTCCTGAAGTTTCGCGCGAAACTCCTTAGGCAAATCGGTGATTTGGTCGTACGAGCGGACACGCCGCCGCTGAACCGCGGAAAACAGTTGGCGTCCTCGATAGGCCGGCTCGCCAAGTTCCTGCACAAAGTCCGAAAGTTCGGCCTGAGTTAATCCTGTAAGTTGCACAGACTGCATCGTGAGATTTGATTCTAGCACCCGCGACGCGGGTGGCTCAGCAACAGTGAGTGCTGGTAATGAGGGGTGTTGTTTGATCGAGAGTACGGGGCATTAGCCCGACCGTGGGAGGGCTAATATACGTTGCGCACGAGAGAGCCCTCCCTGACGGTCGGGCTAATGCCCCGCCTTTTGGCTACTGCACAATCGTAAATTTCGCCGACTGCACCAGGTTTTGTCCGCTGACGCGATCCCGAACGCGAACTTCAACTGCGTAATCGCCGGGATTCAAGCCGCGCGAATCAACCAGCCGGGCCAGCGTCAGGCGCTGACCTGAGTCGCTGTTCCCGCGCCAGTCTTCGGTCTGCTTGCCGATCTCTTTGCCGTCCTTCATCAGCGCGTACTCAACATCCACCGAGGGACGCAGCGTTGTTTGATCGACCCCGGCATTGTAAATCTGCATATAGACGCCGATGGGTGAACCGCGATGATAGGTTCCTGAAACGTTCGGGATGACCTTCACGTTGCCGATGGTGAACATGCCGACGGCGGGTTTATCGCCGAGGCCTTCAAGTTTGGCGGCAAGGATCAGGGTTGAAGTGGACAGCTTGTTCGGATCGTACTTCGGAACTTCGAAGCCGATGTGACGCACGCCGGTCGCGCCTGAAGCGATGTCGCGAACGATCACATCCACTCGATAGCGGCCAGGCATCAGGGCTACTGCCTTCTGATACGCAGACTTGCGTTCTTTCGCCTCAACCAACTCTTGCGGAGTCGCGCGGGTTATTACCGGATCTTCAAAGATGCCCGCACGACGACCGGAGACGTGCGTAATCTTCGCAAAGATATTCAGTTGCGCTTGCTGCAAGCCCCCGCTGTCCTGGAATACCAGGTTGTTATTGTCGGTTTGAATCGTAAACGCGGTAATCACCCGCTCATCCGATTGACGGAAAAAGTCCACGCGCACATCAAAGTTCAGCGGATTGTCTTCAATGATCGGGGTGTTTACCGCGGAAGCAAGATCGTTGAACTTGATTTGCGGCGGCCGCTGCAAATCAGTCAGCAGTTGCAGGCGTGAAAACGGACTGTCCTGCTCACGACGATAATTGGCCATGCCAACTCCGCCCAAGCCGGAGATGCGATCGCCTTTGTCGGACAAACCCATTGATTCGGCGAGGGTCAAGCCCGCGCCGGGTATGTGCAGCAGCGCATCTTTCTCGTCCGGATTGCGCGCGATGCGGTATTCGCCGCTGCCCGTCGGATCAACGAATTCGATCTCTACGCCGGAGCCGACGCCCGCAATGTATCGATAGAACCAGCGCTCAAAAGGATAGGTCGAAGTCGAGCCGCCGCCTTCATACGATTCGCGGTTGTACATGCCGCCCGACGGATGGGTTTCCCTCTCATCCGGCTTGCCGTACATGATGTAGATACGACCGCGATCACTCCTCCAACCGGGGATACCTGAAGCAAAGTGCTCGTTCGCGTACGCGATGCGTTCGTAATACTCTTCGCGGTACTCGTTTTCATCTGTGTCCGGATCGGGATCCCGCCGGCGCCAGAATTCTTCGATGAAGTGCTCGCGCTCGTCGTCGGTTTCGAGCTTCTTAAATGCCCGACGCTCGTCGTCGGTGATGATGTAGGCGACGTCTTTGTCGAGCCAGTCTTTGTAAGCCTTCTTCAGCTCTTCCTTAACCTTGCGCGGCTTTTCGGATGGATCCTGCGGATTCTTTGGTTGGGCCGCGAGCGGGACGGCGGCGAAAACTAGCGCGAGGATGGCAACGGCCAGCCGGCTCGATCTGGGAAATGACATAGCGAAATACTCCTGCAAAAACTCGGGAACGTTAAGATGCTCGTTGGTGTTGTATCACGAGAAGCGCGGACACGGAACGAATGTCGAATTCTAAGTTTCGCTCTGAGCAGAGTCAAGATGCCTTAAACCCGCTGAAAAGTTGCCTTTTAAGGGTTTGTTGGCGCGAGAAATCACCCACTCGCGTTTTTAGTAACCGACTAGTCGGGCAGCGCGTCTTAAAGCCAGTCGCAATCAAGGCCGCGAGCGCGCGGCGTTATGCAAAACAACGGAGGATTTCTAATGAAAAGACCTTTCTTAATCGCCGGTTTGACGACCGCGTTCGTACTGACCGCGGTGGCCGTCAGTGCCGGCAGCGCCGCTAATTTTGGCGGCACATGGGTCCTGGACAAAGCCAGGAGCCAGGGCTTGGATCCTAGAACGCAAAATGCTGAATCTGTGTCCTGCGTCATTGTGCAGGATGACAAGACACTTTCCGTCGAGTGGAAAGTCGTTGCCGGTCAACCCCCAGCGGGGGCGCCATCCGGAGGTGGCGGAGGTGGTATGGGCGGACGTGGCGCCGGTGGCCCGCGAACTTACAATCTTGACGGCAAAGAAGTGACGTCCGATGCCGGCGGCCAGATGGGCGGAACGAATGCGGTGAAGGCTACCTGGTCCAGTGACGGAAAGACGCTGGAGTTATCAACAGTGAGGACTGGAAGTCGTGATGGGCAAGAGTTCAAGATTACTACCGTCGATAAGCTGAGTATCTCAGAGGACGGGAAAGTCATGACCATTAATCGCCACAGCGAGAGTCCAATGGGAACCAGGGACTCGACCTTCGTTTTCAACAAGCAGTAACTTCTTGTCAGAACCGCCTGCGGTAGCGGGCGGTTAATCTCTCTTTCCGATCACTAGTCGGAAAAAGATCAACTGCCCGCTACCGCAGGCGGTTCTGACTTCGTCTAGCCTCAACTTCCAATCGCAGCTACAATCTGACGCGTGCCGACGCGCTTCCGATGGAGCCTGGTTTCAGATGAACGGCTTTTGGATACGCGTATCTGCGACCTGCCGATCAAGATCAAAGGTTCATTCATCGAACCTCATATTAAACGCCTTTACAGCGAGCTGAACGATCGCGGCATTCGTTACAAGCCGCACGTCTGGCTGTCGGCCGAATGGTTCACGCCCGACGGCGTTCCCGGGTTTGCCATTCCGTTTTATCTCGGGCATCCGCGTCTGATGAAACTCGAACGGAAGTTCATGCGCGAAGTTGAGGGCGGCACCGACGTCGAATGCATGCGCATCCTGCGTCACGAAGCCGGGCATGCAATCGATAACGCGTTTCGGCTGCATTTCAAGCGCCAATGGATTCGCACCTTCGGGTCGTTCACCCAGAAATATCCGCCGTCCTACAAACCTAAGCCGAATAGCCGCCGTTACGTTCTGAATCTTGATGCGTGGTACGCGCAAGCTCATCCCGCCGAAGACTTTGCCGAGACGTTCGCGGTCTGGTTGCAACCGCGCTCGAATTGGCGGCGTCGGTATCGCGGCTGGCCGGCACTGCGCAAGCTTGAATACGTCGATGGTCTCGTGAATGAGATTGCCGGCACGCGACCAAAGAATCGCGTGCGAAAAAAAGTTGAAACGCTGCCGGAAATTCGGATTACGCTGCGCGAGCATTACGACCGCAAGCGAAAGAAGTATGCGTTTGAATGGCCGGCCTATCTCGACAACGATTTGCGGCGAATTTTTTCGAGCGAGCCAGGACATCGCGCCCGTGAGACGGCGGCGAGTTTCGTGCGGCGGGTGGCGCCGGAGATTCAGCAGTTGGTTTCGGAAGGAACGGGGGTGCACGGCTACGCCATCGATCACGTGCTCGAGTTAATGATTGAACGGGCCGCCCAACTAAAGCTGCGTGCCGCCGGGGGCGACGAAAAATTGAAACGCCACCTGCTGATCATGCTGACGGTCCAAACAATGAACGTGGTGCATTCGGGTTATTACCGGATTGCTTTGTAGATGAAGTTCAGAGTTCAACCTTCAGATTGTTCGACGGAAACAAGCTAAAGCTTGAACTCTGAACTCTGGACAAATGAATAAGAACGGCGACAACGCAAAGCCCGATCGCAAAATGTCAGCCGCCAAAAACGGCGACGCGATCAAGAAACTGCGCGTGATGGTTCTGTGTCACGAAGACCTCGTGCCGCCGGATTCCGTCGACGATCTGACGCCTAAAGAAATTGCGCCGTTCAAAACTGAGTGGGACGTGATTTCGACGGTGAAGAAGATGGGCCATGAAGTCCTGCCAGTCGGCGTTTACAACAACCTGGGAGTTATCGGTAACGGGCTCCTCGAATTTAAACCGCACATTGCGTTCAATTTGTTGGAAGAGTTTCATGGTTATCCCCTCTACGATCAGCATGTGGTCAGCTATCTCGAGCTGATGAAACAGCCCTATACCGGTTGCAATCCGCGCGGCCTGACGATTTCACACGACAAGGCCCTGGCCAAAATGGTGCTGGCGTATCATCGGATTCACGTTCCTGCCTTTGCGGTCTTTCACATGAACCGCGTGGTGAAGCGATCGAAGCGGCTGAAGTTTCCGCTGCTGGTGAAGTCGATCAGCGAAGAAGGGTCCGTCGGTATCGCGCGCGCGTCGATCGTGAACGACGACGAGAAGTTGGCCGAGCGCGTCGAGTTCATCCATCGCCAGACGAAGACGCATGCTATTGCTGAGCAGTACATTGCCGGACGCGAAATTTATGTCGGGGTCCTCGGCAATCAGCGGCTGCAATGCTACACGCCCTGGGAATTGGTGATTGAAAAACTGCCGGAAGGCGCGCCGAACATTGCGACGTCCAAACTGAAATGGGATCCGGCCTACCAGGAGAAAGTCGGCGTAGTAACAAAGGCCGCGGACATAGATAAGAAAATGCGTGAGAAGATCGAGCGATTATCAAAGAAGATTTACCGCACGTTGTTTCTGAGTGGTTACGCGCGCCTGGATTATCGCGTTACTGACTCCGGGCAGATTTTCCTGCTCGAAGCAAATCCAAATCCGCAGATCGCTTTGAACGAAGATTTCGCTGACTCAGCCCAGGACTGCGGAGTTGATTACGAAGCGCTCCTGCAAAAGATTATGGCGGCGGGACTCAGATATCGCACGGCGCCTGAGCAGGCAAAATAGAAAAGCGCCCCGATAAACCATCGAAGCGCCTTCTGTTTTGTTTCGCTGGTTAACGAATCGTCGCGGCTGACGTCACGACAACTTCCTGATTTTGCCCGTCGAAAACCAAGCCCGTGAATTCCATCACACTGCCTGCCTGGCGCGTGCGAATGGCCGTGTACCTGGCTTTATCGCTTCGCGGTTCGAGACGTGCGGCGGTTTTTACCTGGACCTTTCCCTCTTTGAGGATGGATAGCTCGCCGGTGTCATGATTAAAACGGAACTCGTAGGTTCCCGCCTTGACCAAAGTGCCGCTCACCATCACGTCATCGGCAAACGCCAGTCTGACTTTCTTGACCTTGTCTGCGAAGGCCGTAACGGTCCCGAGCGCCAATACGATCACTGCAACGAACGACCGAGATAAATACGTTTTCATTTTCTTACTCTCCCTGTTTAAAAAACTTCAAATTGTTCGAACAACCTGCGTCGGTCGTTCCTATGTGAAAGTTGAACGCGGCAGCGATCCGCGAAGTTGCAAAAAGTTTTTGGATCTTGCAACAGTATCTTGTATCTAATCGGGGAAGTCTTTTATTTAGCCTGGATTGTTAAAGATGAGCTTAGATTTTTCACTCGCCCACGCGATCGGGTTCAAGCCAAAGGCGAGTCATATCGCACCACAGCGCAAGTCCGCGCCATGAATTAAAGCGCGCATAAAAGCGCGCAATCTTCTTGTCGCTGGCTTTGCGGCCCTGATTCCGCAATTTTGCGAACTGGGCGCGGGTCCAGGAATCCAGCGCCAAGCCGTCATAACGTCCCAGCAACTTCAGCAGATTCTCAGCGGCGTAGTTGCCGACGCCTTTTACCTGCTTAATTTGTTTCATGAAGTCATCGTGAGAGATTGAGCCCTCCCTCACGGTCGGGCTACTGCCCCGCTGCTCGCGCGGCAGCCACGTCTCGACCTTCAATTCGCCTGAAGCGACACGTTCAGCCAGCTCTTTCAAGTACGGCGCGCGATAACCTGAGCGGATCTTATCGCGATAAAATTTCTCAGATTGCTGAGCCATCACTTCGGGCGTGGGAAACGATTTGCGGCCGTCGTTAGACTCGCGACCGAGTTCGTTAACGAGGCTTTTCACCATCTTTTCCGTCAGCGCCCACGAACAGTTTGTCGTGCAAATCATCTTCACCAGGTCTTCGAAGACAGTCGGCGATCGCAGCAAGCGACCGGCGCCTTGGGTCGCGATCCAGGTAAATTCCGGCTGTTGGGACACCGCTTCGTAAAAAAGGCTCATGTCGTCGTCGAGCCGGAACATATGCCGAACATCGCGCACGATCTTTTCAGCCGCGCGCTGGCCGGCCTGCCGCGAGGAATTGACGAGCATTCCGCGTTTTGCTTCAGAAATGGTGACGGTGACCGGCTTCGCTGACCCGAGATCGATCACGCGCGCGAGCCTCCATTTGTCGTCAGCAAACTCGAACGGCGGCAGGGCGTACCAACCGTGGCTCATCACCGTGCGGCGGAAGTTGAAATTGCTCGGGGTCGAGATCGTGATCTTCATGGCTAATCCAAGGCCCCGTACCGTGTCAAAGGAAACGGACGTTTGCAAGTCCGGCCTGGCGGCGGTTGCTGTGAACGCTGGCGGCGTATTACCCTTCCCATACCCCTTTTAACATTTTCAAGCCCGTACAGTCGGGACGCGCAGGCCCCCCGCAGCCGCGCACAAGGAGAAACAATTTGTTCGAACTCAACCCGCAGCAGGTTTTCTTTCTGCTTATTCTCAGCGCGGCCATCTTGCTTTTCATAACTGAGTGGATTCGTGCGGATCTGGTCGCGGTCATGGTCGTCGTGGCGCTGTACGTCACCCGCGTCCTCGATCCGAGAGATGCGCTCTCAGGATTCAGCAGCGAACCGGCCATCGTTGTGGCGGCCATTTTTGTGTTGAGCGCGGCGATGCATGCCACCGGCCTCTCGGACACGATCGGTAGTTGGATTGGCCGATTGGCGGGACAGAGCCTAACACGCGCGATCGCGGTGATTATGCCGTCAGTAGCCGTGCTCTCGGCGTTTACGCATCACGTGACGACGACGGCAATGATGGTACCGGTGACTTTGGATCTGGCGCGCGCGCGAAACATCCCGGCGTCAAAACTCCTGATGCCGATGTCTTTCGCGGCTTCACTGGGAACGGCGATCACAATCATCGGAGCGCCGGCATTTCTGATCGCGAGCAGCACTTTGCAGCAATCGGGCCGCAGCGGCCTCGGCATTTTTTCGATTGCGCCGATCGGGTTGTTGCTAACGGTGGTCGGCACAATCTTCGTCTTGTTGGTGGGACGGTTTCTTCTTCCATCACGTCACGCCCCAGAGGATCGCGCCAACCACTTTCGCCTCGAAGATTATTTGACCGAGATTGGGATTACCGAAAAATCTCCGTTCTTGAAGCGCTCGGTCGAGGATGTCGAGGAGGACAAGAAATATCATTTCAAGGTTCTCGGACTGATTCGCAAGGGCCGGCGACTGCGTGCGCCGTACAAACAGCAGGTGTTAATCGAGGGCGACGTGCTGATTGTACGTGCGCCTCCTGACGAGTTGGTTGCCATCCGCGACGAACCGAATCTCGATCTGCATCCGATCAAGTTGTTCGGCCACCGGACCGACCCGAAAGTGAACGGCGACGGAAATGGCAACGACGAGGAGGAGGAATTTGTGCAAGCCGTAGTGGCGCCGAAATCAGACTTAGTTGGCCGCACGCTAAAGCAGATAGATTTTCAAAGGCGATACGGCGCGGTCGTGGTGGGAATGTGGCGCAAGGACGGCTGGCTGGATCAGGAAATCTCAAAGGTTCGTCTGCAAGCGAACGACGTCCTCGTGCTGGAAGGCGATGAAGATGCGCTGGCAAGAGTGGCCGCCGATCCGGCGTTTCTGATGATGGTTCCGTTTCAAGGAGAAGCCAAGCTGCGGGGACGTGCCTGGGTAGCCGGACTAATCATGCTGGCGGCCATTTTGCTCGCGGCCTTCAACTTGATGTCGATCGAAATGGCGGCGCTGTCCGGCGCCGTCGCCGTGGTTCTCACGCGTTGTCTGAACCTCCGTCAGGCGTATCAATCCATCGACTCGCGCATTTTTGTTTTCATTGCGGGCGCCATTCCGCTCGGCGTCGCCATGCAAAAGACAGGAATGGCGGGAATGTTCGCCGGTTGGCTTCAGCACGCGGTTGGCGGTTGGCCGGAGCGAGTGGTTCTGCTGGTGCTCTTTGCGGTAGTCGGCGTGATCACCCAGTTCATGTCCGACGCCGCCACCACAGCGCTTTTCGCACCGGTCGCCGTCGCTTTAGCTGAGGGACTGGGCCGACCGCCAGAGGCCTTCGTCGTAACCGTGGCCATGGCGGCGGTCGTCTCGTTTCTGACGCCCATCGGACACCACGGGAACCTTCTGGTTTACGGGCCGGGTCGTTATAGTTTTGGTGATTTCGTAAAGGTCGGGACGCCTCTAACCGTAGTTGCGGCGCTGGTCGTCGTTATGTTGGCTCCGGTCCTATGGCCGGGTTAGTTGGACGCTGTATGCGACACGTGCGGTCAAACTGCTACTTGACCGAAAAGAGTGCGAGGACTAGACTCAAAGGCACTTACCAAGATGAAAGGAAGGCTGTTCTCGTTGGTTCCTACAACACTTGGGGCTGAACGGGCGCGAAGTCAAACACCGAGACTTCCTACAGCTCAGGTGACTTAAGCACCGTTTCCGAAAAATGCTGCCGGAGCTTTCCGGCGCGCGCTCCGTCGCCCCGTGGGAAACGCCCTCGGGGCGATGTCGTGTTTACTGTCCCAAAATCCACACAAAGAGAGATACACGCGACTAAAATCGAGGAGTCGTCCTAGTCC
This sequence comes from Acidobacteriota bacterium, assembly GCA_052389795.1. Classification (GTDB taxonomy): domain Bacteria; phylum Acidobacteriota; class Blastocatellia; order Pyrinomonadales; family Pyrinomonadaceae; genus UBA11740. The sequence continues at coordinate 291,931 of JBQTHO010000001.1, forward strand.
TTAAATTCCAGTTCCTCAAATCCGCTGTCAGCTAGTTTTGGTAGAGGCTCGGGTCTTGGCCAGATTATCGAGGCCACCAACGATGACCCCAGAACCAGCGCGACAACGCCCAGAGCCCATCCCGTACCGATGCCGTGGAATTCGCTGACCCGATGAGCCAGCTCTTGAAATCCCATCGCCAACAGTCCCTTGGCGGCTACCTGGGCGCCCAGCGGCAGAAGCATTTTCACGCCGATAAAACTTAGCACTGTGGCCAGGCCGTACTTCAAATAATGAAACCTGTCGATGACGCCTTTGAGGAGGAAATAGAATGTGCGCAGCCCAAGAATCGCGAACACGTTTGACGTGTAAACGATGAACCGATCGGTCGTCACGCCAAAGATTGCCGGAATCGAATCGAGCGCGAAAACGAGGTCGGTAAACTCAACGACAATCAACACCAGCAGCAGCAACGTACCCACACGTTTGCCGTTGACGACGGTGAAAAACTTGCGCCGCTCGTAGTGCCGCACGATGGGGACAAACCGCGTGACTAACTTCACCACCGCGCGATTTTCCGGTTCAATGTCCGTTTCTTCCTGGCGGAACATCTTCACGCCCGTGTACACCAGGAATGCGCCAAAGATGTAAATGACCCAATGAAAGCGCTCGATTAATTCACTGCCGATCAGGATCATTATGACGCGCATCACCAGCGCGCCCATCACGCCCCAGAACAGCACGCGATGCTGATACTTCGCTGGGACTTTGAAATACGAAAAGATCAGGACAAAGACGAACAGGTTATCGACCGACAGCGACAGCTCGATCAGATAACCCGTCAGGAATTCGAGTGCCTTCTGATTTCGGGCCTCGCCAAACAATTCCCAGCCTAACGGCCCAAACAACAAAGCCGCGAAGATGAGCGCCAGCGTCACCCAGACGGCGCTCCAAATTGACGCATCCTTGTAACTGACTTCGTGAGGCTTACGATTAAAAACGCCGAGGTCGATTGCCAGCATCAAAAGGACAAAAAGGCAGAATCCAATCCATGCCAGGGTAGAAACAGCAATTTGCATCGATGTGGATAAAATATCATTCGCGTGTCCGCGCACGCAAAAACCGAAACGGGTGTTCGCGAGTTGCAGCCCGATTGTCTGTCCTTTAGAATTCGACGTTTCATTACTACGGAGAAGTTTTATCTATGCTTAAACAACTCAGCCGGTTCGAGCGCACGCGAAACTTTTTGATTTTGGCTTTTGTCGCGGTACTGGCCCTCAGCCTTGTCCTGTTTTTCCGGCCCGGCGGCGACGCAGGGCGCCTCGATCCGACGAAGAGCACCGAAGTCCTTGCCGTGGTCGGTGGCGAGGAAATCACAGTCGGCGATTTCACGTTGCAGAAACAGAACCTTCAGCAGCAATTCGCGCGTTTCGGCAGCCAGATAAGCCTGGCCCGCATTGGGTACAGCGATGAAAAGATTCTCGACGGCTTGATCGCGAGCCGCGTAACTTCGCAGGAAGCCGAGCGACTCGGACTCGGCGCCTCTGAATCGGAGATCAAAGAACGCATCGCAAACTTGTTCCGTGATCCGTCGGGCAAATTTCTTTTGGTGGACGCTGCCGGAAAATTTGACATGGCGAAATATCAGCAGCGCGTCGGCGATGTTGCTGCTTTCGAACGCGGCGTTGCCCGAGACATCGCGCGCGAGAAGCTGGAAGCGTTCGTCACCGCAGGCATCACAGTTTCAGAAGATGAAGTGCGCGAAGACTATAAACGAAAGAATTCATCTCTCGATCTAACTTACGTCGCAGTTTCACCCTCGAAGCTGGCTGAGAAGATGCAGCCCGCCGAGCAGGAATTGAAGGACTACTACGAAAAGCACAAGACGGCATATCGCATCGACGTGCCGCAGAAAAAGATTCGCTACGTGTTCCTGGATCAAAATAAGGCCGGCGCTAAAGTTCAGGTCAGTGACAACGAACTGCGCGAAGAATTCCAGAACGTCAAGCCGGAATTCAAGAGCGCGGGAGTCAAAGCGCAGCAGATCGTTTTGCGGGTCGTCCGCGAAGATCTCGATGCTGAGGTGCAGAAGAAAGCCAACGAGCTGGTGACGAAGGCTCGCGGCCAGTCGGGCACCGCGACCGAGGAAGCCTTTGCCGAACTCGCCAAAGGGAACTCAGAAGATGCCGCGACCGCGAAGAACGGCGGCCGGGTCGCGGGACTTGTGAAGAAGAGCACCACCAACCCGGACGATCCATTCCAGACGACGCTCGACATGCAGCCCGGGCAAGTGACGGATCCCATCAAATACAAGAACGCTTATTACATTCTGCGTCGCGGTGAATCAGTCCCGAAGACTTTCGAGATGGCGAAACCCGAGTTACTGGTTTCAGCCCGCAACAACCGCGGATACAGGATCGCGCAGAGCATTGCACAGAAGGCCCAGGATCGTTTGCAGGCGACCAAAGATCCGCAGAAGGTGGCGCAAGAACTCGCGGCGGAAGCGAACATGAGTCCGGCCGATATGGTACGCGAAACTCCGTTCGTCAAACCGGGCGACGACGTGCCGAATATCGGCAGCTCACAACAGTTCGAAGAAGGCATAGCGCCGCTGAACAATCCGAACGATGTTGGCGAGCGCACGCCGATCAAGAACGGGTTTGCCGTCCCGATGCTCGTCGAGAAACGCGACCCGCGCGTCCCGGAGTTCGACGAAGTGAAAGACAAAGTCGTCGCCGCGGTGAAACAGGAAAAAGCGAAGTCGCAGCTCGAGCAAACAGCGAAAGACATCATCGCGAGTGCGAAGACCCCGGCGGATCTGAAGGTGGCGGCGCAAAAGTACGGGCTGGAAGCTAAGGCCGAAGCTAACTACAAAATCGGCACGGCGCTGGCCGATCTCGGCTCGAGCACTATCCTCGATGATCCACTGAACAAGGCAAAGGCGGGCGACGTGCTATCTCCGATCTTCCTCAATGAGAATTATCTGGTGATTGGCGTCACTAAGCGCACGGAAGCCGACATGGCTGAGTTTGCCAAGGAGCGCGACACGTTGATGGAGACTGCGCAGAATGACCGCAAGAACCAGGTTTTCGAAGACTATCTGGGCAGCGTGCAGCAGCGGATGAAGCAGGACGGCGACATCAAGGTTTACGCCGAAGTGCTCGCTCAGTATCAGGAAGCCCAGCCTGAGATAGATTTACCGACACGTCCGCAAATTCCTACGCAGTAGGCGCGAAGTCGCGGACGTCGTGGAACGGCGTCTCGGAATCATTGAAGTCGGGACGATAGTAGAACGCAGAGCCGTCGTACTCCTGCATCCAGCCGTTTTCTATTCCAAAATCTTCCAGTGCGGAAACGGCGCGGAGCCATTCCGATTCGCTAATCCGTCGCGACAAAAGCGTGTAGCGCCGGTTCGTGCCCGCAACATTGGTCGGGTAGTACTGGGCCATCAAAGAAACTGCGACGCGCGGGCCAAGCTCATCGCGAACCCATTGCAGCGACTCGCGCAATCCGCCGATGTCATTCGGCAAAACGAGTAAGCGAATGACGAGACCTCGTTTCAACAAACCATCTGCGTCGAAAACCATCTCATCACCCGTTTGGCGAAACATCTCTTTCAGAGCGGCGCGCGAAACCGACGCGTAGCTGCGGACCTTGGAATACAGGAATCCCGCTTCGTCTTCCGCGTATTTCAAATCAGGCAGATAGACATCGACGACGCCCTCGAGCAGTCGTAGCACTTCGACTGAATCGTACGCGTTGGTGTTGTAAACGATTGGCAGGCGCAGACCATTCTCCGCGGCGACCAGAACTGCGCGCGCCATCTGCGGCGCAAAGTGTGTCGGCGAAACGAAGTTGATGTTGTGACAGCCGCGCGCTTGCAGCTCGAGCATCATTTCGGCGAGACGCTCGTGCGTCACTTCGTTTTTGATCTGTTCCTTGTGCGCCTGCGAGATCTGATAGTTCTGACAATAAACACAGCGCAGGTTGCAGTTGCCGAAAAAGACATTTCCGGCGCCGCGAGTGCCTGTCAATGGCGGCTCTTCACCAAAGTGCGCGGTGTAAGAAGAAACGATGGGAAGACGAGCGGAAAAGCATCTCGCCAACTCACCTTTCATCCTGTTGTTTCCGCAATCCAGCGGACAGACAGTGCAACGTTCGAGCAAGGCTTCGAGCGCTTCCACGCGGCGCTTCAACTCGCCGGTGCGCAGCAGGCGAAGGTAAGAAGCCTCGTTTAGAAGTTGATGTTCGATCATTACATCGGCCACGGGGCAGTAGCCCGACCGTCAGGGAGGGCGTAAACCACAGTTATCTACGCCCTCCCTGACGGTCGGGCTACTGCCCCAATCTCAATCATGACTTCTTCTTCCTGAAGTGCACGTAATGCGTCTTGTGTTGCTCGACCAGTTCCTGCGGCACGACGCGTTTGGTAGTGCGCCAGATAAAATCCATCTCGGCGTGCGTGGTGCTTAACGCCAGCCGGGCTTCAAAGACAAGCAGCATGCTGCCATAGAAAAGAAAGGATGCGCCGACCAGGCCAAACGCTACGGGAATCCACCCAAACCTCGTGGTCGAAGTGAACGAGGCGACGCCGATCGCGACACTGGTCGCAACGAAAATACCGACGGCGAGATAAAAGCTGGTGAGCGCGCGTTGCAGCAGACGCGACCGGCTGGTGAGTTTGTCGAGTTGATCGTAAAGCATTGCGCGCCGCTCTTCGAGAAACTCCTCTTCATAGTTTTCCCGGGAAATCTCGAGCAATCGATCTGAGAGGGATCGAACGCGATCCACGACGCGCCCCAGACGCACCGAAGAGGAGAGAATCATCGTCCCGCTTGCGGAAATCAAAACGGCCGGCGTAATCATCGCTGTCAGCACAGCGAGCGATGCTGTTAAACCATCCATGGTCTTTTAATGATAGTAGTCAACCGCTCTGGCTCGCGCAAACGCGACGAATTCTCGGTGTGATATGCTTCGCCGACCAGAGGAAATTCTGATGGCAACAAAGAAGAAGCGACCGAAGAAATCGCCACGAAACCGTCCTGAGGCGTCGTTGGAAACCGAAAGACACGCGCCTTCAGGTCGAGGTGGCGTGGCCATGGGACGCACCGTGGGTCTGCCATTCGGGGGCGCTCGTCCGAGAAATCGAAACGCGAAAGCGACAAAGCGCTAGAGCACTCCTTAACCTGCGCCTGAACTGTAAATGAATACAACTTCAACCGATGGCCTCATCGCCTGGCTCCCGGATTTGATCTACACGGGCGGCCGGTTTGAGAGCGGGCGCGCGCTCGTTTGCGACGCTTCCGGAACGATTGTGAGATTGCCGCGCGTCGAAGAACTCCGTGACGAAAAGCGAATTCGGCTGTCGAATCGCGCAATGCTGCCGTCCATGGTCAACGCGCATTCGCATGCGTTTCAGCGGGTGCTGCGCGGACGGACTGAATACCGCACCGGCGATCGCGACAGTTTCTGGACGTGGCGCGAAATGATGTACTCAGCGGCGACGCGTCTCACGCCGGAAGATGTTTACGACGCTTCGCGGATGGCGTTCTTGGAGATGGCTTTGAGCGGGATCACCGCCGTTGGTGAGTTTCACTACCTGCATCACGCGCCGGATGGAAAGCCTTACGACGATCCGAATCAGTTGGCGAAAGAAGTTATCCGCGCGGCGGGCGACGTCGGACTGCGCATCGCACTCTTGCGTGTCGCGTACGTTCGATCAGGCTTTCGAACTGATCCTAATCCGCAGCAAGCGCGATTCATCGAGGTCGCTGCCGAGACGTATCTGAAAAATCTGGAAGCGTTGGCGCGTAGTGTCAGAAGCCCGACCGTAAGGGAGGGCCAGACTGACGAAGCAGCCCTTGCTGACGACCGGGCTTCTGACACGGCCTGGACTGGCGTCGCGCCGCACAGCATACGCGCTATCCCTCTCGAATATCTGCGCGAAGTGATCGGTCACGCGAACGAACTTAACCTTAGAGTGCACATGCATGTCGCCGAACAGCCGGCTGAAGTTTCAGCTTGCGTCGAAGAATACGGCCGGACGCCGATCGCCCTGTTGGAGACGGAAGGATTGTTGAGCGAGCGTTTCACCGCTGTTCACGCGATTCACGTGACGCCGAAAGCAATGCCTGCATTCGCGAAGACGGGCGCGATGGTCTGCGCTTGTCCGACCACAGAACGAAACCTCGGCGACGGCGTGGTGCCGGCGGATGAATATCTCAAACATGGCGTGCCGATCTGTTTGGGAACCGACAGCCACGTGCAAATCGATCCGTTCGAAGAGGCGCGCGAGTTGGAGTATCACCTGCGTTTGCAGAAGATGGAGCGGGCCGTACTGAGTGGCGAGTCTCAAGTCTCAAGTCTCAAGTCTCAAGAGATCGCCGCGCTGCTCTTCGACTGCGCGACAGTTAACGGCGCGCGCAGCATCGGCTCTCCAAGCGGCACACTAGACGCGGGCAAGCCCGCCGACTTTTTCACAATCGATCTAAGTGACCCTTCAGTGGCGGGGGCGGCGCCGGATGATCTGCTTTCGTCGATTATGTTTTCGGCATCGCGTGCCGCTGTGCGCGAAGTGGCAGTCGGCGGAAAGCCGATCGTTTCCGACGGACAGCACTTGATTCAGGAAGAAGTTGTCGAGCGCTTTGGTGAATTGCAGAAGCGTTTGTGGGTGTAGGAGCGCGTCGTGGAGCGCGGCCATGGAGCGCGGGCATCCTTGCCCGCCTGAGCGCGTGGCGCGAACAGCTTGAGCGTGCTGCGCACGCTGGCGGCCAAGATGGCCGCGCTCCACGCCGCAAAAAGAAATGACTGTCGAACAAACATTGGCTGAGTTGGTCGCCATTGATTCTGTTTCCACGCGTTCGAACGCGGAGATCGTTTCGTATCTTCGGCGCCGGTGCGAAGCGCTGGGATTAACTATCCAGACCTTTCCTCATGTTGATGAGAATGGTGTCGAGAAGATCAATTTAGTGGCAGTGGCGATGCCTGAGGGGAGCGCGGGCATCCTTGCCCGCCTGAGCGCCCAGCGCGAACAGCTTGAGCGTGCTGCGCACGCTTTGCGGCCAAAGATGGCCGCGCTCCACGGCGCACTCCAAATTGAGCTTGCGCTGGTCGGCCACACCGATACGGTTCCTTACGATCTAAATTGGACGGAAGCGCTGATGCTGACCGAACGTGATGGGAAACTGTTTGGGCGCGGCGCGTGTGATACAAAGGCGTTCATCGCCGCGGCGCTGACCGCGCTGGAGACTATCGACATCGCGCAGCTTCGGAAACCGCTCGCGATGGTCTGTACCGCTGATGAAGAGATTGGTTGTTTGGGCGCGAAGCGGCTAACGGAGGCAAAACCCTTTTCGGCCAAATTCGCTATCGTTGGTGAACCAACTTCACTGCAACCGGTGCGCGCGGGAAAGGGATACTGTCTAGCGCACGTGACCGTTCATGGCCGGGAAGCCCACAGCGCTTATCCGCAACTCGGCGCGTCCGCGATCTTTCGCGCCGCGAAATTGATCGAAAAGATCGAAGCGATTGCTGAGGAAGTTAAGGGCGACCGTCACGACGGATTCGATCCACCGTATACAACAATCAACGTCGGAGTTATAAACGGCGGCAGCGCCAAGAACATCATTCCCCGCGAGTGCCGCTTCACACTTGAGTGGCGAACTGTTTCCGGTCAGCCAGAAGATTACGTTTTGAACCGGGTTAGCGCCGCAGTTTTGGATTTGCAGAAAGCCGATCCGGACTTCGCTTGTGAGATCGACGCTGATCGTGCTGACGACAGCTTCGAAACGGCCGCCGATTCTGAGCTGGTTCAGTTTCTCGAAAAAGAATCAGGAGAACCTTCGGGCAGCGTTGCGTTCGGCACGGAAGCGCCCAGCATGATTGCGCTTGGCGCCGAAGCCGTCGTCTTCGGCCCCGGTGACATCCGTGTCGCGCACCGCACGGGCGAGTTTGTGCCCGCGGATGAACTAGCCCGCTGCGTTGGCATTTTGCGCGCAGCCGTGGCCCATTTTTGCATGTAAGCTTGGCACCGGCAGGCAACCTCATTTATTGCGGCGGAGTCGAATCTCCGCCTAAGACGTTCTCGTCGATCGAGCCATGAAATCGGATCTTCTGAAAAATCTCCGCATCGCCTCACCCTGTCCCATGCAATGGGACCATATGACGGGTGATGATCGCGCGCGCTTTTGCAGTCTGTGTAGCTTGGACGTGTACAACATCGCGGAGTTGACGCAAAAGCAGGCCGTGGCGCTAATCAGCGAAACTGAGGGCCGAATCTGCGGGAGGATTTATCGTCGATCCGATGGCACTGTTATCACCAGAGATTGTCCCGTCGGCTTGCGCGCAGTCCGGCGGCGCGTTGCGCGCGTGACGGGAGCGGTTTTTGCGACCATCGTCACGTTGAGCACCTCCGTATTTGGACAGAAGCCGTCAAAAAAAACCGACTCCTCCTGTAAGCAGCAGGTAACCATCAGTCGAAAGAAATCGGACACAGAGGCTGGCGCCCTTACCGGCACAGTGCTTGATCCTAACGGTGCAGTCGTAGTTGGAGCACGAATCAAAATCACCGAACCCAAATCGAAGAAATCACTCACTGTGAGTTCAAATGACGAAGGTTGTTTTGGGATAGGCGGAGTCGGACCGGGTGTTTATGACATCGCGGTTGAGTCGCCTGGTTTTGAAAAGCTTTTAGTAACTCAAGTAACTGTGGCTGGAAACGAAAATCTAACCCTGACTCTTATTCTCAGGGTTGATGGTGAGTCAGTCACGGTGGGGATTATTGGGGTTGATCCGATGATTGACACGACAAAGCCCGGGCTAATTTATATTATTACCAGCGACATGATTCAGAGACTTCCGCGCCCCTAGCCGCTGTCGATACAACGCATGCTGTTACCGATTTTGTCGCGAACCATTTCTTCGTTACCTCAAAGTTTGGGGGCGACCTTATTTTCCGCAGCGTTGATGCTGATGCTCTTCTGCGCAGCGACAGCCACGGCGCAGAACAATTCGCCTTTTGTTCAACCAACCGAACTCCAGCAGGGGCCGCCGCTGACGAATCAGGAGTACGTCGCGCTGCTTTATCAGTTGCCGAAGCACCCGGAAGAGCGTGACCGCCTGATTGATCAGATCAGAAAGCGGGGCATCGGATTCCAGCTGACGCCGGGTCTGCTTAGCCTGACTGCGACGAAGAGTGGGAACGACACGCTGCTGCGTCACACTCTGGAAGAAGCAAATCGCCGGCGTCTGAATCCGGCGCTCGCCGCGAGGCCTTCACTGGCAGAAGCCGCCGAATTGTTAGAGCGCACGCGCAAAGCGACGCTCGGCGCAACGCAGCAGATGCCGGACTATTTGGTGAAGCAACAAATCGCGCGGTCGCGCGCCATCGGCACGACGAACAACTGGAATGTGTACGACCGGCTGTCGATCGCCGTTAGTTACCGGCAGAACGTGGGCGAGCAGTACAAACTTCTTTCCGTAAATGGGATGCCCCCCAGTGTTGATGAAGGGGAAGGCTCGAACTACGGCAACAAAATTGGCGGAACGACTTCCAGTGGCGAATACGTTTCGATGCTGGTGCAGTTGTTTGAACCGGGGACGCAGGCTGAGTTCGAAGCCGTTGATACGGATACATTGCGCGGTCGCCGCTCGGTCGTTTATGAGTACTCAGTCAAACGAGAACTGTCGAAACAGAGTTTGCAGTTCCAGGCTGGTATCAATGCCAGTCCCGTGGGGACCATCGTTGGCTATCGCGGTCGCATCTGGGTGGATCGCGAGGACAATCGCGTGCTGCGGCTCGAGACCATTTCAGTCGAGATTCCGCCGGACTTCCCAATAACCGCCGCGCGCAGCGTCATCGATTACGAATGGGTAGCGATCAATGAGGTGTCGCACCTGCTGCCGTCGCGCGCCGTGATCGAACTAACCAGTCGCCTGGGTTCACGTACTGAGCAGACGCGCAATGACATTCTGTTTCGCGGCTATCGCAAGTTCGGCACGGAAGTGAAGATTACCGACATCGACGAAACTGATTTTCCCGCTGATCCTCCCGAAGACGAGCCGAAAAAACCTGCGACCGCGCCAGTACTGAAGCCTACGCCACAGAAGAAACCGTAGCTATGACCAACGGGGCAGGAGCCCGACCGTTAGGGAGGGCGTCACAACGATTCGAGTTGCGCCTTCCCTTACGGTCGGGCTACTGCCCCGATCTGTGCGCGGGCGTGGTTGCCATCTTGATGATACTCCTCTGTGCGTCGCTCGCGCCTGCCCAATCAAAACCCGATAAAGATTACCTCTTCTACGTGGTGTCGGAAGGCGCCGACAAGATCGCGCTCGTGCGTTTCGGCTCTAACGGCGCGCGCGTTGAGCGCGAAATCGACACCGGTGACATGCCGATCGACATCGACGGGCCGCACGGCATCGTCATGTCTCCTGACCGGAAGTTTTATTACGTCTCGATCGGACATGGGCGCCCCTTCGGTTTAGTTTGGAAGTATTCGACGAAGGACGACAGCGTTGTGGGGAAAGCGACGCTCGGTTATTTCCCAGCGACGATGGACGTCTCGGCGGACGGCCAGTTCCTCTTCGTCGTGAATTTCAACCTGCACGGCGACATGGTGCCGTCGTCTGTTTCGGTCGTCTCAACGCCGACGATGACGGAAGTTGCGCGCATTCAAACCTGCACGATGCCGCATGGTTCGCGGCTGAATGGGCAAGGCACGAAGCAATACTCTGCGTGCATGATGGATGACATGCTGGTTGAGATCGACACGCGTACTTTCAAAATCGCCCGGCATTTCATCTCGACCAGGGGGAAGGAAGTCGGCGTATCTGGCGCGCCGAAGGTGCAGACTCATACAACTGGAATCCATCAGCCGATGAAGCATTCAGGCGGCCATGGCATGGAAGCACCAAAGGCTGGCGACGTGTCGTGCCAGCCGACCTGGGCGCAACCTTCGGCCGATGGGTCATCGATTTACGTCGCTTGTAATGCGTCGAGTGAAATCGTCGAAATCAATGCGGACACCTGGAAGCTTGTGCGCCGCATCCCGGCGCGTGCAGGAGTTTATAACCTTGCGATTACCCGCGACGGTACGCGCTTAGTCGCGACGAACAAACGCGATCAGTCTGTATCGATCTACGATGTGAAGAGCGGGAAGGAACTCGCGCGGTTGCCGACAAAACGAAAGGTGCTGCACGGAGTCGTCGTCTCGCCTGACGACCTTTATGCTTTCGTCACGGTGGAAGGTGTCGGAAATGAACCAGGGACGGTTGAGATAATCGATCTGAAAGCGTTGAAGACCGTGGCGACTGTTGAAGTTCCTCGGCAGGCAGCGGGAATTGATTTCTATAAGACCGAAGCGCCGAAGTGAGGATGAACTGAATGCCAATCATCTCCACTTTCTTCGGAATTGTTATTCGTATGTATTTTGGCGATCATCCGCCGCCGCACTTTCACGCGGAACATCGGGGACAACGAGCGACATTCGACTTCAACGGAAATCTTCTCACCGGCAACATTTCGTCTCGAACGGCCAAGAGATTGATTCGCGACTGGGCGTCGACGCATCGATTTGAGCTTATGCTAAACTGGCGAAACGTTGAGGAAGGACGGCCACTAAACAGAATTGAGCCGCTCGACTAGACGATGACTTATCTACCCCAAATCACTGAAGCAAAGCGCGTCCGAGGCTTTGTGATTGCCGCAAGATTCGACGACGGCACCGAAAAGCACATCGACATTTCGCAGTGGTTTCGCGGTCCGGTTTTTAAGCCGCTCAAGGATACGAAGTTTTTCAAGAAGTTCTTTGTCGATGCTGGAACTCTTGCGTGGCCGAATGGCGTTGACATCGCTCCGGAAGCTCTTTACGAAGCAAAAGATGTAAGGAAGACCGCGGTGAAATCAACGCGCTCGAAGAAAAGCTGAACTATCTCGAATCCAGGTAGCGTCGAATCCCACCGAACGTCTCGCGCCAACCAACTTCGCAGGCCGCATAAAAATCATCGGCCGCTTTGTCGCATGGAAAGCCATCCTGCACGACGCTCAGTTTCGTTTGGTTGGGGCCGTCCGGAATCACCGTGAATTCGGCGGTGAGTTGGTGCGCAAACGGCAGTCCTCCGGTGCGCGCGTAATATTCGAAATCGGCGAATAGGAGTCTGTTCGGCGGGTCGTAAACGCGCATGCGGTTGAATGTGATGAAGTCCGGCGCGTCCTCATCGCCCCACACACCAACCCAAATGCCGCCTTCTTTCTTATCAACGATCGCGTGCGAAGCGCCCCACCATTTACGGATCGCGCTGGGCGTCACCAGTAGATTGAAAACAGTTTCCGGATCGGCAGCGAAAGTTTCTTCGTGAATGTGTTTGCGAATTTCCATGACGTTACTCGCATTTCGCGCGCTTGTAGGGATAGTCGATTCCGCGCGTTTGACCCTTGACCGTCGCTTCGACGCGCGCAAAGAGCGAGCCGTCAGGTTGTAAGCGATAAATTATCCGCTGCGGAAAGTCGTGCTGCGGATTTTCAAAGACAGCTTCTTTGTTCTGAAGCTTCAGGAGTATGAATGAAGCTTCAGGCTGACCTGACGGTTTAGCGACGTAATAGATCGCACCATCTTTGTCTTCGCGGATTTGCGTAAACTCAAACTCGGCCGCTTTGCCTTGAGCAACCGTCCGCGCCATACCTAGCATGATTCCGCCGGCGGGTTTCATCCACTGTTCGTTAACTTCGCGCCCGCGGATATTTGCTTCCCAACATCCGGCGAGCCAGGAGAGATCGTTGAGTGTGCGGTTTGGACTTTGCGCTGACGCGATAACACTGCCATTACTCAGAAGCAGGGCCATCGTAATCCATTTCGTAATCATGAAATTCGATCCTTCCAATAACCAGGTTCTCGGCTGAAGTGCATAACCGCGACCATCAAAACAAAGTTCGGTTCAATTGTGTAGAGAATCCCGTATGGAAAAACGTGCGCAACATAGCGGCGAACATCCTCATCAATCACGCGCCACTTGGAGGGCGATTCGACAATCCGATCGATTGCATTTTCGATCGCTTCGACAAAGCGGAGTTGAAGATCGGGATCGTGCTCGCCGTAATAAGCCGCAGCCGACTCGTATTCGGCTAAAGCTTCTGGGTGGAAGTCCCAGTTCATCGTTTGAGGTTGTCGCGGACCCTGCGAAGTCCCTCCGGGCCGGGAATAGTTTTAACTTTGCCAGACCGAACTTCATCGCGCCGACGTTTGGCCTCGCTCAACCACATTTGCTCAATTCTGCCGAGGTCGGCCGAATCCAGGCTCTCAACCAGCAGATCCGCGAGCTTGGCGCGCGACTCGGGCGGCAGAGTCATCGCTTGTTCTGCAAGTTGTTCAATCATGGTGCTCATAGCTTTAATGTCCAACGACCATCAGCCGCTTTTCGCGATCTGCCGCGTAACTTAGACAGGCGAGAATGTCTTCCTTGGTGAGATAAGGGAAATCAGAAAGGATCTCTTCCTGCGTCATGCCGGAAGCCAGGTATTCAAGGACATCGTAGACGGTGATCCGCATCCCGCGGATGCCCGGTTTACCACCCCGCTTGCCTGGCTCGATTGTGATGATGTCCTGGTAGCTCATGAAGTGATAGTAAGGCGCACTTCTAGCCAAGGCAAATAGTTCCGATACTCTTGTTCCATGTCATTTGAACTGGTCAAAGAATGCCTCGTCCACCTTAAAAGATTTTATCGGATTCAGGCCTAGTTCTAACTGTTCGATCATAGTGACGAGCTTTTCGCCATCAACCAATTCAATTGGAGGGACGCCATCCCTAACCGGCCAAAAGTAGCTAACAAATTTAGGCCCTATATTTTTCGTTGCCATGACATCTTCCTTCAACGTCAAAACTCACTGTCCCGGGCTGGTCGTCGATCCTTTTTCGATTTTCTCTCCAACCTTCACGACCCACAGTCCCGAGTTGATGTCATTGAAATAGATCAGGCCTTTGTGCGGTTGCGCGCCCCAGGCCAGCGGGAGGTTCGGACGGAAGCCTTCGGGATCGGCGGTGAACAGCCGACCAATCTCGCGGCCTTGTCGATAGAGATCGCCGCGCAGCTCGCCGGAAACATCGACCACGCGCGCGCCGCCGCTGTAGTAGCCCATGTACATGACGTCGTTCTCGACCCACATGTTGTGCGCGCCGCCTTCGGGCACTTCGTATTCGGCAACCTTGCGCGGGTTGTTAATGTCCGAAACGTCTATCACGTGCGTCGTCCCGCGCACTGGAATTCGTCGCCGCGATTGAATGTCGAAGATTGATGGGAAGACTTCATCGCCGACGAAGACATAATTCTTATAGCGGAAAACTGAGTGCGTGCCCGCGAGCCAGCCGTCGCCGTAAAGCTCGTAGTGATTGAAGCGCAGTTGACTGACAAGCTTCGGATTTTCCGGGCTGCCGCCTTTGATGCCGGCGCCAACATCGAGAATCACCAGGCCGTCATGCCAATAAGCTAGATACGCCAGGCCATCCTTCACCTGAACATCGTGCAGATAGCGTCCGGCCGTAGTGTCGGCTTCTTTGGTGCGGATGAACGTCGCGTGTTGAGGTTCGGTCTGCCAGCGCGCGACCTCCTTTGGGTTCTTCACGTCGCGAAAATCGATGACGCGCATTGAGCCGGTCGCGTCGTCGGTCAGGTAAACGTAGTGGCCATCGACGAACGCGCTGTGCACTCCGCCGGTAACTGTCGTTGTGTATTCGGAAATCAGTTTGGGGTGAGCGGGATCGGACGTGTCGTAGAACGCGATGCCATTCTTGCGATTTGAAGCGCCTTCGCGCGAGATCACCAGAATCTTTCCGTTCGCAGTTGTGCTGATGTCGTTGACGATGCGAGCGTCAACCTTAACTGTGTCAGTCAATTTCGGGTTAGCCGGATCGGAAATGTCGTAGACATAGAAACGATCGCCAATGGTCGAGTAGTAAGCGTAATTCCCGATGAGCCAGACTTCCGCGCCCTGAACGTCTTTGAACATCGCGCGGCCAACGATCTGTAGTTGTCGTTCCGCGTTGCGCGGCGAAACGATAATTGATGAAGTCGCGGAAACATTTCCGGCGGTGGCAGTGACGACATACGTGCCGGGTTGTTCGGCGACGAATGCGCCGTCCGGGTAAACCGTCGCGCCGGTGCCGCTCACCGTCCAGCGCGGTGTGAAAGCGTCAACTGGAGTTCCCATTGCCTTGAGGCTCACCACGTCGCCGGTGCGTGCATTGGTCGATGCCGGCTCGACCTTGATCGAACTCAGAGTATTTCCGGAGACGGTAACTGTAGTCGTTGTTTTCACTTCGCCTGCCGCTGCCGTGATGGTTGCTTTCCCACGCGCGACCGCGGTGACAACGCCCGCCACATCAACTGTGGCGACGGCTGGTTTGTCAGATGACCAGGTTACGGGCACGCCCTGGCGGGGGTCACCGCTGGCAGTGCGTGTCGTCGCTTCGAGTTGGATGACGCTGCCGGCAATCAAAGGATATTTGAGTGAACTGACTTCAATCGATTTGACGCCCACCCTTCTTACGCGAATCGTCGTGATGCCCGTCTTACCGCCGACGATGGCGCCGGCGATAACTTCGCCGGGTCCGACGAGCTTTACCATGCCGTTATCGTCAGCGACGGCGGCGTCAAAAGGGCCGGCAAAGTAAGTCGAGGGCGATTCTTTGACGACTTTGCCGCTCGCATCCTTCGCGACCACGGTAAGCTTCACCTGTTGGCCGACGTCAGCTTCTTTGTGTGATGGTGTGACTTCGACTGTGGCGACGGCGCTTGCCTGTTGCGCATGCGCCGCAACTTGAAAGAGCAGGATTGAAACAGTGAAGAGTGTTAGACGTTTGACGAAGAGCATCCGAACCTCCGCATTCTCAAATGAAACCAGGCGCGCCATGTTATTCAATGGCCTGATAAAAAGGCAAAGGCCAATCAGGCCACCAGCCGTCCGAGAGCGACCCGGCGGTTGCCGCTTTTTCGAAAACGAACTAAAGTTTGACCCGTGAACCAGCAGTTGGAGGAGAAATGAAGCGAGCAATTGTCTGTGTTTTTGCGTTCGCGTTGATGATAGTCGTCGGCGTCGCGGCTCAAAACAACAAACACTTTACGAAAGACGGGCTGTCGTTCGACTATCCGGATGGTTGGACGATTGTCGATGAAAGCAACGCCGACGCACAGCAACTCACGCTGAGCCGGGCCGATAGTGACGCGCTGATCAAGTTCTTCGTGCACCGCGGCAAGGTAAACACGCCCGACAAACTGGCCCTGGCCAAGACCAAGATCATCGAGCCGTATCTGAGTTACACCGAAAAACAATTCGTGGGCATGGGCGCAAAGCCGGAGCGTGCTGCGGCAACTACGCAGATCGCAGGCGCTGAGGCGGAAGGCGTGCGCATCACGGCGATACTCGATCGCGACCCGGGTGAGGCGGGGATTTACTGGGTGACTGTGGGCGAACGCCTGGTCGTGCTGACATTGTTCGGTCCGGACAAGGCGATCAAGAAAGCGTCGCCGACGTGGGACGCAGTGCGCAACAGTTTGAAGATCGAAGCGCCCGCACCGAAAGCGACGCCGTCACCAAAGGCAAAACCGTAAGATTAGTTAACGCGGTCATCTACTTCCGGTTGTACGCTTCCACCCCAGCCGCGAGGATCTTCATGGCCCGCGCCAGGTCATCGCAGTTGAGTACATAGGCGATGCGAACCTCGTCCTTGCCCTTGCCCGGGGTCGCGTAGAAACCGTCGGCCGGCGCGACCATCACGGTCTCATTTTCCAGCTGAAACTCTTCAAGCATGAAGATGGCGAATTCCTCGCCATCACGAATCGGTAACTTGGGCACAACGTAGAATGCGCCCCCGGGCTTGCGGCAGACCGCGCCCGGTATCTTCGCGATTGCATCGCATACCAGGTCTCTCCGGCTTTGATACTCGCGGCGCATCTCGGTGAAGTAGCTATCCGGCACCTTCACGGCGGCCATCGCCGCCAACTGGTCGACGGTCGGCGGACAAAGTCGGGCCTGACCGAACTTCAGCACCGCGTTCATCAGTGCGGTGTTCCGGCTGATGACGCAGCCGATCCGTGCGCCACAGGCGCTGTACCGCTTGGACACGCTGTCCACCAGGATCGCTCGGTCTTCGATTCCAGCGAGATTCAGGACGCTCGTGTGCTCAGTGTCCTCGTCGTAGATGAACTCCCGGTACGCCTCGTCGCCGATGATGTAGAGCCCGTGCTCGAGGCATAAATCCGCAAGCATCTCCAGTTCAGATCGCGTGTAAACGGCGCCCGTCGGGTTCCCCGGGTTGGAATAGATAATTGCTCGGGTTCTGCTGGTGATGGCCCGTTCGAACTCGGCTTTGGGTGGTAGGGCAAAGCCCGTCTCGGCCAGACAGGTCACCGGAACGAGATTGACGCTCGCGGTTGACGCGAATCCGGCATAGTTGGTGTAGAAAGGTTCCGGCACGATGACTTCGTCGCCGGCATCAGCCACCGTGTCCAGCGCGAACATTATTGCCTCGCTGCCGCCGGTCGTCACCAAAATGTCCTGGGCCCGCACCTCTATTCCTACGTGGCCATAGTAAAGAACCAGCGCGTCAATATATTCTTTCAAGCCCTGCGACGGCCCGTAAGAAAGCACCTTAATATCGACGTTCCGATACCCGTCCATCATCTCGGCCGGGGTCTCGATATCCGGCTGTCCGATGTTCAGGTGATAGACCTTGATGCCGCGGGCCTTGGCCCGGTCGGCGTACGGCATCAGCCGTCGAATCGGAGAAGCCGGCGTCTCAATAGCCCGGCGGGAAAGTGCGACTTTGCTCAATGCGACTCCACTCACGATAGCTCTACCTCGCTCCTCCGCCGCGTGCTCGGCAAGACGGCCCACCGAATATACCAGAGCTTCCCGGTCGGGCAAGCGGGCGGAAGTGAACTTACGTGGGCAAAACAGCTTCCGAAGCGGTGGCGGTTTCTCAGAACCGGGAGGACGCGCGGCTGGATGATTTGCTATGACGCGTCATGCGCGGGACTCTTCACAAGTTTGCCGATGCAGTTCTTCAAGTCATCAGCCTTCACCGGCTTGTAGAGGAACGCATCGATCGACGAATCCGCAGTAGCCGAGTCTGCTTTATTCTCCTGACCAGTTAGCAGCACGATCGGAATACTCGAGAGCTTCGGATTTTTCCGGAGAAACGCAGCGAGCTGTTGGCCGCTTAAGTTCGGCATGATTGCGTCCGTGACGACGACGTCGATCGCCGAAGACATGGCCACCTTCATTGCTTCCAAACCGTCCTCAGCCGTCAGCACCCGATAACCAGATCGTTGAAGAGTGACCTCCAGATATCGTCTGACCGATCGGTCGTCTTCTACCAGCAGCACGCAAGGTTGCGAGTCGGCGCCGCCGGTCGCCGCCTCGTGCAGTGGCGATGATTCGTCTTCACTCATGATTGGCGCCGCGATTTGAAAAGAGGTGAGACAACAACTTAGTTCAGTAAATCCGAGATTAAGCCGCGCTTCCGGACTTGTCAACGGGTTTTACTGGTTCAGTTTGCGTTCAGAGTTCAATCTTAGATTGTCCTTTGGAGCAAGCTAAAGCTTGAACTCTAAAGTAGAAACACTACCCAACGGGTTTACCGAACTGGGAAACGGTCGCGCCTTTGTTATACTCGGCGGTTCATTGCGTCCGTTCCCTCTCCCTCTGGGAGAGGGTTAGGGTGAGGGTCTTACGGTCGCTAAGCTTCGCTCCCTCACCCCCAGCCCTCTCCCAAAGGGAGAGGGGAGAGACTTTTCATGTACGAATTTGCAGTCACACCGGCCGTAACCCAACTCCGCCGTCGCGGTGTCGAGATTTTTGAAGTCTCGCCGGGAACGATCGCCGCGGAACTGGAACTGGAACGCGGTGATCGAATCATGCGCGTGAACGGGCGCGCCGTGCGCGATTATCTCGATTTCCGCTTCCACACCTCCGGCGAAACTGAACTGACCATCGACGTCCGCAAAAGCAGCGGCGAGGATTGGGAACTGAATATTGAACGCGACGAATCTGAGGATTTGGGAATCAGTTTCGAGCAAATCGTGCCGCGCCAATGCGCCAACCAATGTCTGTTTTGTTTCTGCAAAGGAAATCCGGAAACGGCGCGGCCCTCGCTGTTCGTGCGCGACGAAGACGTCCGGCTGTCGTTTCTTTACGGCAACTACACCACGCTGACTTCGATCAGCGAAGACGAGATGAATCGCGTAATCGAACAGCGCCTAACGCCACAGTACGTTTCAGTCCACGCAACCGATCTCGACGTGCGCGCGTACCTGCTGGGCGTCGACAAAACGCGGGCGGACATTTCAGAGAAGCTGCAACGGTTGATGGACGCGGGCATTGAGATTCACGCGCAGGTCGTGCTTTGTCCTAAGATCAATGACGGCGAGGTTCTGCGACGCACCGTTAACGATCTCGCCGCGCTGCATCCGAAAGTCACCAGCGTCGCGATCGTGCCGCTGGGTCTAACGAGATACTTGAACGATCCGCGATTGACGCCGGTCACATCTGAGTTCTGCCGCGAAACGATTCGCGAAGTCACGGAGATGCAGCGTGACTTCCGCGCGCGACTGGGAGCTACGTTCGCGTTTCTTGGCGACGAGATTTATCTCAAGGCCGGCCGCGCGATTCCTTCGCGCAAGCACTACGGCGAGTACCCGCAAATTGAAGACGGTATCGGCATGGTGCGGAGTTTCAACAACCAATTCGACTCGCTGATGCGCAGGCTTGAACGCGCGGGCGGTTCAGCAGCCCGACCGTCGGCGAAGCCCCTTTCGGGAACGATTATGACCGGAACGCTATTCGCGCCCGTTTTGACGAAACTCGTCGGCCGAATCAATCAGCGTCTCGGAATCAACGTCAGGGTTCTCGCGGTTCCCAACGAGTACTTTGGCGGCGATGTGAGCGTTGCGGGGCTGCTTACCGGAGGTGATTTTGTCGCGGCGCGCCGTCACGTCTCAGGCGACTTTGTCATTATTCCGAAAGTCACACTAAAGAGCGACGAACCAGTAATGCTTGACGGCATGCGGTTCGAGGAGTTGTGCGACAAATTTGATGTGCCCGTGTACGCCTATGATTTCCAGGGCCTGGCCTCGATGATCGCGAACCCAAATTGATTTAATCACAGCCAACCGTTGGTCGAGGCGTTGCTGTGCGGTGGGATTATGACTGTTAAGTTTTTTCGACTCGCCGGTGTTTGCGTTGTGATTCTAACGGCCAGTATCTGGGGCCGGGCGCAAAGAGACAATCCGAGTTTATTTGGTGAAGTTAAGATCATGGTCAAAGGGACCGGCGAGCGCGCCACGCCTCCTCAGGCGACGGTGATCCTCTTTCGTCCGTCCGGTAAAGAACTCGCGCTTCCGACCGGTCCCGAATTCGGACGACAGACGGTGACTAACGGCGGCCGTTACCGCTTTTCCGATTTGCCGCCAGGTGAGTATGAATTGGCTGTCGAGATCGACCACCATGAAGTATCGCGAACCCGGCTATTTTTGTCGTCCCTCCATGGCCCGTACGGACTTCAGCACGACATTGCGTTCGATTGGGAGCCGCTAAGTGATTCTACGAAGGGTCCGACGATCTCGGCCGCCGATATTTATAAAAGAACCTCGGCCAATAAGCGTCTTTTCAAGAAGGCAGAAGACGCGGTCGTCGGAAACGATTACGATCAGGCAATCTTTCTCCTTAAGCAGATGGTGGCGAGCGACAAAGCTGACTATCAAGCCCAGAGTATTTTGGGAACGCTCCTCGGAAGCCAGGGAAAGTATGATGCAGCAGAGCAGGCGTATCTTAGCGCTCTATCCGCAAAGCCAACCTTCGCGCCCGCGCTGCTCGATTTTGGCAGGCTGCGATTAAAACAAAAGAGATTTGCTGACGCAGTCGAACCTCTGACAAAGCTAGTCGGATTGCACCCCGATTCGGGAGAAGCGAATCTGCTCCTCGGCGACGCTTACGTGCAAACGGACCAGCGACAAAAGGCGATTCCTCACCTGAATTCGGCGGCCAGCCTGGGTTATCCGCAAGCTCATCTGCGCCTCGCTTGGATCTACGACGCGGCGGGATCTAAAGAGAAAGCGGCCCTCGAGTATGAGGAGTTTCTTAAGAAGAAACCTGACTCTCCCGACCGGCAGAAGTTGGAAGGCTACATCAAAGCCAATAAGAAGAATTGACTCCTCCGCATGACCAACGCCGACGACAAAGTAAATCTGGCTCGCAAGATCCTTGATGTCGGCTGCGGCTGGAACAAAGTTCCCGGCGCGATCGGCATCGATTCCAATCCACGTGCGCACGCCGATGTAGTCCATGACCTCGGCGTTGTGCCGTATCCGTTTCCCGATAACGAATTCGACGAGATCGTTTGCCGCCATGTGATTGAGCACGTGCCGGATGTCATGGCGCTGGTCACTGAACTGCATCGGATCGCGAAACCTGGGGCGCGCCTCACGATCGTCACGCCGCACTACACCAATCCCGACTGGGCGACGGACCCGACACACCGCAATCATTTCAACAGCTATTCCTTCAATTGTTTCATCGACGATCGCCAACTTTTTCCGTTCTATACAGAAGTTCGCCTCAAAGCGATCCGCACATACGTCTCGCTCGCTAACCTCTGGCGCGCTCTTGGCCTGGAGTTCCTGGTAAATCTCGATCAGCGCTGGCCGTCGTTTCGCTTCACCCGAAAATTCTGGGAGTTCTATCTGTCGCAAGTTTGTCGCGGGAAGGAACTCCGGTTTGAGTTCGAGACGCTTAAATAAAGTTAGATAAGTGCGGCGTGACCTGACTTGGAACTCTCGTGACTATAACCACCTGCACCCGCTGAGTGAAAACACTCACAACGTAACTCCAGTCTGGATTCATAAAGTCGGAGAAAATCCAAATTTTTGGGTCGTTTCTCCAAGTATTTGTGCTTCGAATCGCGCCTTCTAACTGTGTATTTACATTTGCGGGCATAGGTATAGGCATTGCCTCAAGACAATTGAATCTTAATGCGCACGACAGCGTCTCTACGTAGGTTTTTGTCCCTAACCATCGTGGTGTTTAGCTCGGTTTTGGCAGTCTTAGCCCAGACTGACAGGCCTGAACTGGCTAATCGGCCGGAGCGTGACAAGTCAGCGTTGGGAAGCATTCGGGGCCGCGTTCTGCTTCCAGATGGCCGGCAGTTCAACGCCAATATAAAGATAACGCTTCAGACGATACGGGGCACGGTCATTGTAGTTTTTACAGACAGTCAAGGTCAGTTTGAATTCTCGGAGCTGGTTCCGGGCAATTACCAAATAGAAGTTGACCCGACCGATCGGAGTCGGTTCGATACCAGCAGCGAAGATGTGCAGGTTTTTAGAGGCGCGCCCTCAGTCGTGACGCTAACGGTCAAAGCGCGAGCCGGCTCGAATGCGAGAACCAAGAATTCAACGGTGTCAGTAACTGAACTTTCGCGCGATGTCCCTTCGAAAGCGAAGAAAGAATTTGAAAAAGCGAGTGTCGCCGCCAATAAGGGCTTGACAGAGGAAGCCATCGCGCACCTGAAGAGCGCAGTCGCGATTTACCCTCAGTTTGCCATGGCTTACAACGATCTCGGCGTGCAGTTGCTGGCCGCCGGACGATTGGATGAAGCTCGGGATGCGCTGGAACGCGCGGTTGGCCTGGATCGCAATGCTTTTAATCCGACACTGAACCTCGGGATTGTTTTAGTTCATCTTCATCGTTTTGCCGAAGCTGTGGAGGTACTCAGCCGAGCGATCACCACACAACCAAATTCCGCGGCTGCCCGGCTTTATTCCGGTATGGCCCTGAGGGCGCTCGGCAACTTGGAGAGCGCAGAGAAGAATTTTAAGAGCGCGTATCAGGTAGGCGGCGCAGAGTATGCCGTTGCGCTGTTTTATCTCGGTGAAATCTATTTGGATCGGGGTAATCGTAATTCAGCACTAGATTCTCTTCAGCGTTATCTGGCTGAAGTCCCGAACGCAGCTAACGGCAATCAGGTTCGTAAGATGATTGCGGCGCTGCGGTAATCTGAGGCGACAGGCTAAAAAGTTTTATTAGCCTGCGCGCTCCCCGAAACCAACCATAGGAGGCACAACAATGAGGAGTTCATCCATGGCGAGATCATTAGCCCTGTTCAGTGCGGTTGCTCTCTCGCTGATTACAATGATTTTTGTCTTTAGCGAGCCGGTGATGGCCCAGGCCACCACTGGCACATTGAAGGGCACCGTCCTTGACCCCAATGGCCAGACAGTGGCCGGCGCTAGTGTCACAGTCCAGAACGAAGGGACTGGAGCTGAAGTCGCTTCTACTACCGGTTCAGACGGAGCTTTTACCTTTTCTAATCTTTTACCCGGTAAGTACAAAGTGACGGTTGCGCCCACTTCGGGTTTCAAGACCAAAACAGTCACAGGTGTTGACGTAAAACTCGGCGAAACTGATATCAAGGTTGACCTGGAGATTGGGGTTCCGACTGAAACCGTAACCGTTACGGGCAACACAGAAGAGATTGTGCAAACCACTTCGCAACTCTCTTCCAGCTTTGAGACCCGTAAGGTTGAGGAATTGCCATCGAATTCGGCAGGCGGCGGCATCGATACCCTCGCACTGCTGGCTCCGGGCGTTGTTCCTGGTTTCGGCAATGTGAACGGTAACGGTATCACCCTCTCGGTTAATGGCAACCGGGCCCGTTCAAACAACTTCACGCTTGACGGCACGGACAACAACGATCTGAGCATTGGCGGACCCAACTTTTTCGTGGATAACGCGGACGCGGTGGCCGAGTTTCAGATCATTACCAACAATTTCTCGGCGCAGTATGGCCGCAATCAGGGCGCGGTCGTGAACATCGTGACCAAAAGCGGCACGAACGAATTTCACGGGTCGGCCTTCGAGTTTCACCGCAACTCGAGTTCGCTTGATGCGATGACAAACCTTCAGCGCCGCAATCCGTCTCGAAGCAGGCGCGACAAGTTCGTAAGCAACGTCTTCGGCGGTACGGTTGGCGGTCCTATTGTAAAGAACAAGGCGTTTTTCTTTTTTGACCTCCAATTTATTCGTCAGCGCCAGCAGTTTAATTTCCAATCAGGCAATCCAGTCGTCACGACCGCCGGACTCCAGACGCTGGCCGCTGCTTTTCCGGGAAATCCCGCAATCCAAGCCCTGGTCAACCAAAGCGTTTTTGCCATTCAGCCGCAAGCGCGCGCACGTGCAGATCGCGCAGGAGGCACACTGTGCTTCCCGAGAAATCCACTTGTAGCGTGTAATCCTCTCTCCGCCGATCCCGCCGTGGTGGCCAACTCTTTGGTGGTTCCGACGGCCTTTCCCGAGTTCCCGCTCCCGCTGCCCTTTGACGAGAAAGCATATGGAATTCGGGGCGACGTCAATCCTACGAGCCGGGACGCCTTTAACGTAAAATACCGCTGGCAGGATTCGCCCGAGACCGGATTTCTGACCGGCGGGAATGGATTCTTCGCCGATATCCCGTTCAGTAGCCGCAACCTAAACGGCGCTTATACGCGCCAGATTAGCAGCCAAGCGGTCAATGAGTTCAAGGCCGCCACACAGAAGCTATCGGTGATTTTTGGCGGCAGCGGCGCTAACTGCGACCCGCTCAAAGGGTGCATCCCGCATGCCACCGAGCTCGGCACGGCGTTTACCAATATTAGCTTTACGGGAATTTCGTCTGCTGGCGCAACAATGCAGACTATCGGCCCGGCTACCAATCTTCCGCAGGGACGCCAGGTTCAGGTGACGCAGTTCGCAGACACTCTGACGGCGACCTTTGGACGTCACACGCTTACCACGGGCGTTGATATCCGCTTCCTGGAAAATTCAGTGCCATTCCTGCCGAATCTTAACGGCGCTTTCCGGTTTTCCAGTACCGCCCGCCTGGTGGCCAATGCCCCGGACTTTCTAACTCTGGCCGCGGGCGAACCGACAATCAGCTACAAAGAAAGGGATCAGTTCTACTTCTTTCAGGATGATTGGAAAATACGCGAGAACCTGACGCTGAATCTGGGTCTTCGCTACGAATATACGGGACAGCCAATCAACACCCTTCATGATATATCGCTTAGAGTTGAAAGCGATCCATCTACCGCGCTGTGGCGGCGGAGTTTGCCGATCGAGGCCCGCACTCTACCTAAGATTCCGGCGGACAAGAATAATTTTGCGCCGCGTCTGGGATTTGCCTGGTCGCCGCGTTTCGGCAATGGTGGCTTGGCGAGAGCGTTGTTCGGCGAAAACGATGCGACCGTTATTCGAGCCGGTTATTCGATCGCCTACGATCCGGCGTTCTACAACATCCTCCTTAACGTCTCCACCTCAGCGCCGTTGGTTTTCCTGGACACGATCCGAAACCCGGCAGTGCTGACTGACCCTGTGGTCTTCCGCATGCCGGCTAATCCTACCGGCGACGTCGTACGTACGGCGTTAAGCGCATTTCTTGCGAAGAACACATTCGACCCGAGGCTGTTAGCCCAGACGCAAGTCAGCCAGGACTTTCATTCGCCCATGTCGCAACAGTGGTCATTCAGCGTGCAGCGGCAGATAAACCGCAACAATGTGGCTGAGGTGCGTTACGTGGGTAACCGCGGCAGCGGGCTCTTTCAGACCGTTAACCGTAACCCGTTCCTCGGTACTACAACCCTAAATACTAATCCAGCGAGCCCGTGTTTTGGACAGTTTACGAACGGCGGACTCCTGAACGGGTTTTGTACCGTGGTTGGTGGTACGGCGCGAATCTTCCCCGGTTTTCCGGGCTTGGTTCCGTCGGGAGTCACCGCGGTTCCCACCAGCGGGAACATCGCAGGAACTCCTGACAATGAAGCTGCCGATGATGGCAGAATTATCGCTGGCCGTGGCCTGATTCGCTCGCGCGAGAACACGGCCTTTTCGAGCTACCATGGCCTGCAAGCGCGCTATAACGGGCGCATGTTTAATCAGCTCACGCTGGGCGCGTCCTACGCGTGGAGCAAAACGATAGACAATGCATCGGAGATCTTTGCGTTCGGCGAGAACGCAATTGCATCTAATCCGTTCGACCTGGAGAACAACGAGCGGGGCCTCTCAGGCAACGACCGCCGTCACGCCTCTGCCTTGAATTTCATCTGGGACGTGCCCATGTTCAAGGAGCAGAAGGGATTTGTGGGGCATCTGCTCGGCGGCTGGCAGCTCAATGGCGTCTATACCCTGGCGAGTGGTCGCCCCTTCACGCCGTCACAGTTCGTGAACGTGTTCGGTCTTCCTGCTTATCAGGATTTTGCGTTCACGGCCACGTTCTTTGGCTTTGACAACGTTCGTCCGTTTCATGGAAATCCAAACGCGCCCAGGACGACCGTCGGGATCACCGATGTTGACCTCGCCATGTTCTTCAGCGGTGTCTTTACGGCAAGCCCGACTGGGTTCTACTCGCTCAATTCATTCAACAGGACAGGCACACTTGTGCCGGTCATCGCGAATGATGTGCGTTACATCATCAACGGTCCCGAAGCCGCGCGACGCTTTGGTAACCCGTTAGGCAATATCTCGCGCAACGCCGAACGCGGGCCGAGGCTCAACCACTTGAACCTTGGAATTTTCAAGAACACTAAGGTGTCGGAGAAAGTTAGGGTTCAATTCCGCGCTGAAATGTTCAATGCCCTCAATCACCCGAACGCAGGTTATGGAGTTGCCGGCGGGGCTACTCTGCCTGACTTCTTCCTTGAGAATGCGGGACGGACCTTCAACGACTTTGGCGAAATCGGCCTAAGCAGCCGTCGCGTTCAGTTCGGCCTTAAAATCATCTTCTAACTTGAAACTGCTCACCGCAGTTTCCATCACCGGGGAGAGTTTGAAAAAAACTCTCCCCATTTTTATTTATTCTTGAATTCCGAAAATTAGATGAGCACTATTCCGTTCCACAGTTAAATTGGGCGTGGTTGACGCCAATTTAAGGATGAACAGAACAGCGTAGAGAAATTAGTGGATTCGGAAGTTCGATAGAAAAGGGCATTTGATGCATCGATTGCACCCGAGTCCCGTAGGGACGGAATCTTTATAGACCCAAGCGCATTTCCTTTCCACTGATAGCCCCGATAGGGGCGGCATATTTCGCTCCTGACGGAGCTGAAGAACTTTTTGCAATCCGTCGAATCTACAAACATCCGGCTCCTGGCGGAGCTAAGAACAACCATCGCGCGTGGCGGACAGTTTTGTTCGCCCTTCAAAGCGCGCGCAAGCAGCGCCGGAATGAACAGTTGCAATAGTAACGGCCTTCTTCAACTTTGGAATTCAGGCTTATAGCGGCGTGGATAACTAATCTTTCGCCCGTTTGTAGATGTAGGTCTTGCGGGTTTCAACAGTAGCCTGCGGTGCGAGCACCGTCACCTTGATGGTCCTCGGCTTTGCAGTCGCCGACTTGTTCTTTGGATAGTAACCAAGCGCGTACTGCTGTCGAAGTTCTGCCGCAATGCGCTCGAATGAGCGAGCGAGGTTTTTAGGGCCGTCGGAGTATTGGAAATGACCGCTCGTTTTATCGGCGAGCAGACGCAGGTAACGCGTGGCGCGCTTGTAAGCTTCGCTCGCCGGTTCACCGCTCTTGGTCACGTGCGCCGTCCTTCCAAATTCCCATGCGGCATAAGTTTCCCGCGACGGATTATCGGCGAAATCACCATAGGTTTGGTACTGAATCGGATAGATTGAAACGTACGATTGCTCGGCTGCCCGGATGGTGTTGTCGGAGGTGATGCCTGTGCTGGACGTATCAACTCCGTCGGTCAGCAGCACAATTACCTTCCGACCGCCGAGGCTGTTTAGCTTCGTGATCGTCGCATCAAGCGCACTGTAAAGACTAGTTCCGCCTCCTGATTTCAACCGGCTGATCGCCGCGCGCAGCACTGCCCGATCAGCAGTTGCTTGCGACAAGAAGTAAAACCCTTTATCGAACGCAATCACGATCACGCGATCACTTGGGCGCAGCAGGCTGACAAAGGCCAGCGCCGTGTTTTGGATCTGCTGAAGCTTGAATTGGGTCGAATCGCTGATGTCGAGCATTAGGGCGATCGTCAAGGGCTTCGACGGATTTTCCTCGACTTCGTTCTGGGGCTCGGCCGGAGCGTCGAAATACGCAATCTCCTGCTCAACGCCATCTTCGAACACCCGAAATGCGTCCCGATCGAGTCCATAAAAAAATTTTCCATGCCGATCCCTAACGCGGATCGGCAGCAGAACGAGATCCGTATCTACTCGGATGACATCGACGTCCTGATCGGCGGTTGATTTTGGTTCTTGTGCTGAAACAGCCAGGCAGCAAGCAACCATGAGCGTACAGATTGCGATTCGCATCGAAATATTCCTCCCTTCCCCACCCATGAGGGAACCTGAGAACCCTCAATCAATTCACCACCATAAAATCGACACTACGCGAAACGATTTGGCGCTTCTTGTCAGCCAGGGGATCGGTGACGACAAGGGTGAGCACATAGCGTCCGGGAGCCACTTTCGAAAGTCCGAGCTGACCCACTTTAATGAATTGTCCGGCAGCGGTCCCAGGCGTTTGTACTGGCTGCTCCGGTTCTTTGAAAAGCATCCTGCCGCCCTGGCTGATTATCAACTGCGAGCGCGCCTGAGGTTTGTTGTTATCCAGCTTGGCGTTGTAAACGACCAAGGCATAACGCAAATCCTGCTTGCGCGAAATCACTCGGGTCGCCGCCAGTTGCTGAGGATTCTTGTCATTCCCCGACGGATTCATTCCGTAGAGTATGATGCTGCTTAGGGTAAGCTGCTTGTTCGACAAATCCGGCACTTCAAAGTATCTCGATACGCTCCCAATCTTGCCCGTGCTTACTTCTCGTACTACCAGACGGACCTGGTAATAACCCGGCGGCGCTTCGGTGCTCGCCGTGTAGCTGAGTCCATTAGTAACCGCACGCTGATAATCTTCTTCTGAGAGATCTGCGCTGACTGTCTGGCTCATGCCGCCGCGGTTACGGCCTACTTGATCAAAGACGAATCCCGCCACGTCAAGTGCGGCGTGATACTTGCCATCGTCCGAACGTGTGAATTGAAGTTTACGGGCATCGATGAAGGTATTGATGTCGAGTTGCGCCTGGTTTGTCGGCAAAAATCTGTATTGGAGCTCAGCCGCCATATCCAGATCGCGTTTCGCCAGCGGTGATATCGCCGCTCTGATTATCTCGTCCTCTTTAGTGAGCGAGCCCGCTGATTTGTCTTCGCGCGCAAAGTATCCCTCGGCGGCATAAGTATGTATTCCACTGCGGCGAACTTTGATCGTTACCTTGTGAAACTTGTTATCAAATGGTTCGGACGGTCGATAAGCCAGACGGTAATACGCACGGCTGCGACTGAGAATCTTGTCCAGTCCCGCGCCAAAGTTATTGCTGTTAATCACTGAGGCCCCGCCGGTCCGACCGGCAAGTTCTCGCAACGTTAGCTGTTCGGTAAGAGATCTCTCGCCAAGCAGCGCCGGATTGTAACCACGACCTACGGTGCTCACATCACCACCGGCGAACGTCCCGCCACCGAGTGCGCTCCGACCCGGCGTATCCTGGAACTTGGCTACCACTCCAGTCGCTTGTAGCCCACGCACATCCATCGTGTTAATCACCACGCCCGAGCGGGTGGCATTATCCGTAACGATTCTGAAAAGCCGGCCAATATCGCTGATGTACGATCCGCTGCGGGTCAAATCAAAGAGCGGCAAACCGCCGGAAAGCAGGACCAAACTTTTGCGTCCGGGAATTTGCCGCAAGCTATCAATAATGTAATTGGAAACTGACAGCGCCAGCATCGCTCGGGGGACCTGGTTCGCGCCCTCGCCTGGACCTTCAAAGTCGGTGTTGGAAGCGAGCGTTTCAGACGCAGTCGTATCGGCTAGCGGCGATGGTGGGGCGACTCGTTCGGCATCGCCGCCGCTAAACGACAGGTAGGGAGGAATGGACCTCACTCCCAATTGTGCGATCGCCCGACGCAGAATTTGACGATCGGCAGTGAACTGTTCCAGCAGACCCTTGCCACCTACTGTTCGCACAATGGCAACCAGATCGCCTTCCTGCATCTTGTTCTCAACGAAGTCCGAAAGCATCTGACGCACCCGGGCCATGTCTTCAGCGGGGATGGTTACATCGTCAACTACGAAAGCCATGACTCGGCGCACGTCTTTCGCTGTCACATCGCGAGCTACGGACGTGTCGATTCCGGGAGCGATTTTATCAATGCCCGCCAGTCGATCTCGCGGCGAACCGATACTGACGAGTTCCATAAACTTTAGCTCTTGTCGCTTTCCGTTGTCGTAAACTTCAAAATCGTCGAACTTAAGATCAGTCACGAGCTGATCGTTTTTGTCAGTGACGACGACGTCGGTCTGAACCAGCTCAGTCGTAATGCGCAGGATTTCTTCTTGAGCTTCCTGCTGGGGTTTTTGTGGGCTCGGCTGTGTTTGCGCGAACAGTGATGAGAGCGTTAATCCGAAGATCACACTCAATGCGGTAATTCTATTCATGGCACGCCTTTCAAAAATGAAACGTGGGTTGCTGGTCGAGGCGCAGATTATATCCCACGATTTGATGCGGCACTATAAAGAATCCAAGAGACAGCGTTAATGAAATTGACACTAATCCAAAAATTTGCGTGTAGCGTCAGCCGATGCTAACGCGCCTGAAGAAAGACTGACCCCGTCGCAAGGCCTCCATCCGATATTTCGGAAAGAAAACCAATTTCTTGGGACGGTGGAAACCTCGTTTACTACCCAGAGCAGCGCATAGTGCCTATTTATTAGCGAAAACGACAATGCAAGTTTCGACGCCTCTTACCGGAACATTGTTTGCTTAAAGCCTTAACAAACGCAAAGGCCAGTTCGAGAGGTTCAACAGCTCGTGAGGTTGGACGAACAACTGAACATACAACCGGCTTTTATGCGTGAATTCAGTCTCAGACGCGCTGACTTAGAATGTTCGGCATAGCCAAGCGGCAGACTCAGAGCGACGAGACCTTAAAGCTGCAGTTGGTAAGTACCCGCCCCTCCGGCCTGGTTTTGGAGGAAGGCGCGATCCAAAAAACTTGAAGGAGTCTCATATATGATCAAAAGATTTATCTTTACGGTGCTGGCGTTGTGCCTGTTTACAGCCACGGCGCTGGCCCAAACCTCAAATTCGGGTTCTTTGGTCGGCACTGTTTCCGGACCTGATGGTGTGATCCCGGGAGCAACGGTGACGATCATCGACAACCAAACAAGTAGAGAACGAACTGCCGTCACGAACAGTGATGGCGGGTTCACGTTCTCTGGGCTTGAATTTGGCACTTACACGGTTAAGGTTACGGCGCAGGGTTTCAAAGCCCACACTGCCACCGACCTGAAAATCGACGCTGGGCAGGAGTATAAAATCACGCCGACGCTTGAGATCGGTGAGATTACTGAGACCGTCACGGTAACCGCCGGCGCCGAAGTCATAAATGCAACCAATGCGGCAATGTCCAACACGATTTCAGCAAAGGACGTGAAGGAGCTGCCGATCAACGGGCGTAATCCCCTGGCGCTGCTCAACACGATGGCTGGTGTAAACCCGCTTACGTCCTCGATCAATGGTCAGCGCAGCACGGTCACTAACTACACGCGCGACGGCCTGAACGTGCAGGATAACTTCATCCGGTTGGGTGGTTTCGTGCAGGATAGACCGACCGTAGATGATACTGGTGAGTTTACAGCGATCCTTCAGAATGCTGGTGCTGAACTCGGCAGCTCACAGACAGTGCAACTCGTAACTCCCCGCGGTGGATCAGAATTCCATGGCGCGTTGTACGAATTTAACCGCAATTCGAAGTTCGGCGCGAATTCATGGTTTGGCAACCGTAATGGGTCGGAACGATCGTTCCTGAATCGAAATCAGTTTGGCGGCACCATAAGTGGGCCCGCTCCGCTGCCTCGCTTTGGTGAGGGAGGCGCCTCGCTCATAAGGAACAAGGCCTTCTTTTTCTTCAACACGGAGATCTTTCGACAGGCTTCGAGTTTTAACGGAAGCGGAACCACTCTGGTACCGCAAGCGCGCACTGGCGCGTTCACTTACGTTGTGGCTTGCACCACCGCCGCCACCTGCGGCCCCCAGGGAGTTGCAGTCGGACAGCAGGTTACTATCAACGTTCTCTCTGGAACCGGCCTGAACCTGGCGGGTGGAAACGCTGGTGTCTTCAATAATGCGGGAGGCACGATCGGTATCGATCCTGTCATTCAAAGCCGCATTCTTAGCGCGCTTCCGACGACCGGCAACGTCACCGCCACCCAAGGCATTAATTTCACGCAGACTTTGACTTTTCCAGTCGCGTCGCCAGTCCTTCGCGACGCGGAAACGGGCCGGTTTGACGTTCAGTTTAATGATAAACACCAGGCCAACTTCGTATACAAGCGTACGTTCGACGATAACGCCCGCACCGACCTGAACTATGGGTTCCAATCGAGGCCGTTCTCTTTCCAGGGCGCAACCACCGCGCTTTACATCGGAGCATGGCGTTGGACACCTACCTCGAGGTTTTCGAACGAGGTTCGTGGTGGTAAGCAATACAGCAATCCGCTTTTCGGCGAGGGCGGCGTCCCCACCGACTTCGTATTTAGCAATGCGCAAGCGCAGCATACGCTGGCCGGCATTATAACCAGTCCGATCGGCGCATTCCGCAAGCAGGGTCGTAACACCTGGTATCACAACATCCAGGACAACGCGAGCTATTCGTTTGGTAACCACTCGCTCCGCTTCGGATTCAATCGCGACCGATTTGATATCCAATC
The DNA here is from genome assembly GCA_052389795.1 of Acidobacteriota bacterium. Taxonomy (GTDB): domain Bacteria; phylum Acidobacteriota; class Blastocatellia; order Pyrinomonadales; family Pyrinomonadaceae; genus UBA11740. The sequence continues at coordinate 324,697 of JBQTHO010000001.1, forward strand.
GTTGAACTTTGCCAATACGACGCCACTTTACGCTATCAGCTCAACCGCAAATCCGAATACGCCGGGTTTCACGAGTGCACTTTTCCCCGGAGGCATCAACACGACGGACTTGGGCCGGGCCAACAATTTACGTTACCTACTGGCTGGGATCATCGGCGCCTCGAATGTGAGGGCGAACCTGGTCGATCTAGCGACGGGTTTCCGGCTCGGAGCCCCAGCGATCAACCAGTTTGTTTATGCGGTTTGGTCAGGCTATGTGCAGGATCAGTGGCGAGTTTCACCGACCCTGACGCTAAATCTGGGCGTGAGATATGACCTGTACACGCCACTCAACAATCCTCAGCTTAAGTACCTCGAATCGCGGGTTGAACCGGGGCAAACAGCGACGCAAGCCGCGTTGAATCCGGCCGGCGTGTATCAAGCCCTCGGAACGAACTCTGGTACTCCGGGCGATTTCTCAAAAGCCGACAAGAACAACTTCGGGCCGACAACCAGCCTTGCCTGGTCGCCTAACTTCGGGAACGGTCTTCTGAGTAGTCTTTTCCCCGGCCAGGGCAAGACAGTATTTCGGGGTGGCTACCGAATGAGCTACAACAACCAGGAGTACGTGCGAACGCCCGACAACGCTTATGGTCAGTTGGTCGGATTGGGATCGCAGACCATTAACGCGTTCCAGGCTGGGAACGCCAACCTGCGCAGCGTAATTACACCGCGGGCGGATGCGCCCAGTTTCGCTGGAGTACCATCAAACTTCGTCGCGCCAGCTCTGCCGACGCTGCCTATTACTTACGCAACGAACAACGCGTTAGCGGCTAAGCAAGGCTTGGTTTGGGTTTTTGATCCGGCCATCCAGGCTCCGCTGGTTCACGAATACAACTTCGGCATTCAGCGCGAGATCGGCTGGAAGTCAGTAATCGAAGCGCGCTATGTCGGTAGCCAAAGTAAACAGACCTGGCGCTCAATCGACGAAAACCAGGTGATCATTCGCGAGAATGGCTTTTTGGCAGATTTTGTGCGAGCGCGCGAAAACTGCCGGCTACAAGCTCTCTCGCTGAACCCGAATAACCCGATCACGGCTTGCACCAATGCCAACTTTAACGCTGCAATCCCAGGGAGTCAGCCGTTAACGGTCTTTCCGCTTTTGCCGAGTGGTGGACTACTCACTAACTCAACAATTCTCGGACAGATTCAACAGGGCGTCCCTGCCGATCTGGCGGTCACCTACATCGTTAACAACCTGGCCACGGGTGTGAATTTCCTGGCAAATCCAAACGCATTCGTCGCGAACGTTACGACCAATGGCGGCTTGTACAACTACAACTCGATGCAACTGGAGATTCGTCGTCGCTTCGCGGACGGGTTCTCTTACCAGGTGAATTACACATTCCAGAAGATCCTGGCGGACTCGCTTCAGGATACTCAGCAGAGCGTTGACCCCTACCTGGACAATGCCAATCAGAAACTGAACTACGCGCGGCCGACCTTTGATCGGACGCACACGATCAATGCCAGCGGCAACCTCGAACTACCGTTCGGTAAAGGCCGTCGTTGGCTGAACAATGGTTGGGCCAGCAAGATTTTCGGTGGCTTCCAGATGACGAACATCATCAACATTAGTTCGGGCGCTCCGCTCACAATTGGCGATGGTCGCGGCACACTGAATCGTGCTGCACGATCCGGTCTGCAGCCGGCGACGTCTACTTTGACCCACAACGAGATCAAGAAACTGGTCGGAGTCTTCAACACGCCGAACGGGATTTTCTATATCAACCCCAGCGTTTTGCAGGTCACCTCGACTGTTACTGGCGCCAACGTATTTTATGACGTTACCAAGCCGCTGCCAGCCAACATCCCGCGCACCTCGCTCGTCATCCGCGGCGCCAGCCCCATCGGCACTGCACCCTTCCCGGGCCAGGTGTTTTTTCACAATGCGCCCGGATCGACGGGTAATTTGCCGATGTTCTTCCTGAATGGACCCTGGTATTTCAATTGGAATGCCGGATTCTTCCGGAATTTCAAATGGGGTGAGACTCGGCAAATTCAAATCAGGGCTGAGGCGTTCAATGTTTTGAACAGACCAAGCTTCAGTTCACCGGGTAGTCTGGACGTGAGCAGCACCGCGTTCGGTCTCATCAACGGGACGTCTACCGGAGCTCGTATCGTTCAATTTGGGTTCCGTCTCGACTTCTAATCTTCGGTCTGACCCAGTTCAGTCCGTATAGCAATCGGGCGTTGCTTCGACAAGAAGCAACGCCCGAAGTCTTTATGCACTTACTTTTTGTTCTTTATGCTGAGGCGCAGTTTGCGATATTGCGAGGTTCTTTCCCGTGCGATCCGGTTTGACCGCTTTAACTCAATTTGCCTTCGCGCTAAAGGTCGCCGGCGGAAGCGGCTGATTGAAAGCAAAACCATTTAGGGTGAAAACCCAGTTTACAACCTGCGTTCCGCCGCGAGTGTCGAATTCAAGCGTAACTTTGTAATTGTGAGGCAAGCTTAGGCCGCCCTCTTTTTTGAAGTCGCCGAATTCCTCCACCATTTTATAGCGCGTGGGCCTTTGTTGTCCGGAAGCGTCCTGTGCACCGGCTCGAACGCCGCTCCCCAGGGTTGTAGCCGATCCCAAGCCAGCCGAGATTGTTCGCGTGTATTCACTGCGCACATGTTGAAACGTTTCTGAGTCAAAAAAAAGAACGATCTTCAAATCAGAAGATCCGCGAGGAATGTACGCGACTTCATGAGAGGTTTTGCCGTCGATTTTTTTGGTACCGCGATACTCAAGCGATTGCTTCTTGTCGGATAAATTGAAGAGTGGCCATGAGTCTGACAAGACGCCTCCCACCAAACCGTGCTTCACGATGTTATCGTGCGTCAACAGAAAGTCGCCCCAAAAGCCTCGACTTCCGGGACGCGGCGAGCCGGCCGTAAGTTTGCTTCCATCGAAGGCGAATTTCTCCTGAACGGCGTTGCCTCCAAAGGCCATCGCGATCATGTTTTTGTTTCCTTCGGAAGCCAGGATGCAATCTCCGTCAAACTTTGCATTGCTCGGCGCGCTTACGGTGAACACCACGGTTCCCGCCACGATCCGATTGTGAATTGAAGCGCGTGTCTCTTCCGCCCCGACTGACTCGAGGTGTTTAGTCACAACATCTTCCGGCCGCATTTTGTCTGACGCTAATGCCGGAAAGCCGATTAAAGTCAGACAAACCGTCAGAATAATGTTCATGCTTAACCAGCAGGAGCTTGCGAATATGTTTTTCACGGTCTAATTCTCCTTAAAGCCTTTTCGGAAAAGAACAGGACGCCAGGTTATGTCACAAAGTGTTTGCGGGATGCAAGAATTTGAGCGCCACCGCAGTCAGTTCCTCTCTATGACGCAACGAGGAATCGTTCACGATGCCTCATCCCGTAAAGATTGGCTTGCACCTTGGGCGTCAAGGTGGGACAATCGCAGCCAACTCGTCCTTCCGAAGATATCTATCATGAAGGCAATCAACCTTCTCATGTTGGCGTTGGTGTTCGCGGGAACGGCCCGCGCGCAAGATTCACCTGCTCCAACCTCAACCAATGCGCCGACAGTTACGGTTACTCAAGTCAGTTCGCGTAAGGAAGTCTTCATCCCGGCTCTTTACGAAGATCCAATGGTCATTAACCAGGATCAGCAAGAATTAGTACGCGACCAAAGAGCGACGATCAGAGCAAACGCCGACAGAGTCAAACAAGGCCAGGAGCCCCTGCCGATACCCGGAAAGAAGATTGCTTCGAACACGCCCGTCGGAAGTACGCCAATGGGAACTCCTCTGGGTGATGAACCCGCGGGAAATCGCAATCTTCCGGCCCAGCCCGATGCGGGACCTTCTTCCGTACGCTATATCTACGAGGCGAAGGTCAAGAACACCGGAGAGAAAACAATTCGCGCGATATTTTGGACCTACACCTTGTTTGATAAAGAAACGCGCGCCCTCGTTGGTCGCCACCGGTTTAGAAGCAACGTTACGATTCGTGCTGGAAAGAACGGAAGCCTGGTCGGGCGTTCAAGGAATCCTCCAGTCGGAGTTGTGAGCGCGTCGAAGCCTTCGAAGGACAAACAGACCAACTACGACGAAGCCGTAACGATCGATAGGATCGACTACACCGACGACACCTTCTGGCAACCTGCCGATCCGGATAACCCGCCGCGCGATTAGCATTGAACCGTCAACCCCAGAGTCCACAACAAAATCGAATACGCAGACGGAACCACCTAAGTGCGTGCCGGTTGGAAGCAGTCCACATTTTCCCCCGAGTTCACTGAAAGTTGCCATCGGCCAATGCCTCGGACTCTGAACCTGGCGGCTATCTCCTATAGCTGCAAGACACTGCCGACCCTCTGATTTGGGACGCGTCTAATCCAGTAATTTTTGACAAAATCGAAACTCTCGGGCCTTGCCGAAACGCACCGTCATATACCGTCATATCAAGGCCGCGCCATCCAAAAATTTGGACGAAAAACCAGTTTTTTGGCGCGTGCTCCTGCCGTTTGCCAGGACGAATTTACAAACGCGCCGCTAAACTGGCTATTTATGGGTCAAACATACAAGCTTGGCCGCACTGCGATTCACCGGAACATTGTTTGCTCATAACCTTAGCAAACTATCGCGATGGGCTGTTTGACGGGTTCAACGGCTCGTGTGATTCGACGAACAATTGAACATTTCAATCGCGCGTTCCGCGTGAGTTCAGTACCAGGCGCGCGCGGATCAGATTACAACTTGACCTACCTTGGAGGAGCCTACCATGAGGAGAATCAGTGTTATCGCCCTAGCGGTCTTCGTGTTTTCGGCGGCGTCCGTAGTCTTTGGACAGTCGGTGAACAGCCGTGTCACCGGCACTGTTAAAGACACTTCGGGCGCCGTAGTCCCAGGCGTGAGTGTCGTGCTGACTGACCTGAAAACAAAACAGCAGCGGACGGCAGAAACCAATGATGATGGAGTTTTCAACTTTCCGGATGTGCCTGCCGGACCTTATTCGATCACCGCGGAACGCACCGGATTCAAGAAAGCCCAGGTGCTTGATATTCAGGTGAACATTGATAAGGCGGCGGTTATTAACGTCGATCTTGAACCTGGCGAAATCACCCAGACGGTGTCCGTAACGGCTTCGGAAGCGCAGAGCCTGATTCGCACCGAAGATGCGAAGCTCGCCACCACTATTGATGTCAAACAAGTGCAGGACCTCCCGCTCAATGGTCGCAATCCGATCAATATCGCGGGCGGCATGGCCGGCGTGAACACGAATACCAACGTCCGCCAGTCCGTGATTAACGGCATGCGCGGATCGTTTTCGAATATCACGTGGGATGGTATCGAGATCAACGACAACCTGGTGCGCACAGATGCGCTGTTTGGCGTAAATACGCCCAGCGTCGCCGGCGTCGCTGAGTTCCAAGTGACCACGCAGAACGCGGGACCCGATGAGGGCCTCGGGATTGCGCAAATCAAATTCACTACGCCGCGCGGTGGCAGCAGTTACCACGGCGAAGCCTATGACTTCTATCGCAACGACAAGTTTGATGCCAACACATTCTTCAACAACGTAAGTGGATTGCCGAAGCCGAAGCTGCTTCAGCATCAGTATGGATTCAACGTTGGCGGGCCGTTCGCGCTGCCCCGCTTCGGCGAAGGTGGCCCAAGCTTGACCGAGAAGAAAAAACTCTTTTTCTACTTCTTCTACGAAATGACCGATAATACTCAGGATTTCACGCCAAACCGCACAGTTCTCCTGGCGGGCGCGCGAACTGGCAACTTCACCTATGTCCGAACGGACAATGGCGCACTGAATACGGTGAATCTCTTGACGCTCTCAGGCCGTGCGCTCGATCCGCGAATCGCCCAGTTGCTTGCCTTGACACCGGCGTCGAACAACACGACCATCGGCGACACGCGCAACACGGCCGGATTCCGGTTCAATACGCCCAACGGAAGCACCGGGCGGAACATTGGATTTCGACTTGATTACGACATTAACTCGAAGAACCGAGTCGAAGGCGTGTATTCGCACTTTCTGTCGAAGCTGCCAAACGATGTGGCGTTGAACAACATCGGCGAGCAGTTTCCGGGTTTACCCGGCGGTGGACAACAATCCAGTCGTCCCCGTTATGCCCTCGCCTGGCACACAAGCCTTACGTCGACTATCAGTAACGAACTCAGGTTTGGCTTCTCTTCGAGTACGCCGGTGTTCTTTAATCGGGAGAAATTCGCAGAGGGTTATCGTTTGACGTTGCCGCTGATTACGAGCCCGATTCAGAACTTCCTCCAACAGGGTCGTGCGCCGAGAAACCATGACTTGATTGACAACGCTTCATGGGTTAAGGGCAACCATGTGATCAAATTCGGCGGTACCGCCCGTTGGGTCAGAATTCTGAACTTCAATGATGGCGGCATCGTGCCGCAATACGCCGTCGGGTTCAACACCACGACCAACCCGATGCCGTTGGCGAATAACAGTACAAATTTCCCGGGCGGTCTTTCGAGTACCCAGTTCACCACGGCCACCGGCCTGTTGGGTCTGCTGACGGGCGCCGTCGGTTCGGGGACTCAAACATTCAACGTCGCCGATCGCACCTCAGGGTTCACCCGGGGAGTCGGTTCCATTCGGCACTTGGATTACGACACTCTCGGACTTTACGTGGGTGACACGTGGCGGGCCCGAGAGAATTTGTCCCTGAACCTTGGAGTCCGCTGGGAGTACATTGGTCCGCTTACGGAAAGAAGTGGTCTTGGTTTGTTGCCCAAGGATACTTCGCTGGGCGTCCTTTTCGATCCAAGAGCAATCCTCGACTATGCCGGAAAGGGCACGGGGCGACCATTCCTGGCCAAGGACCTGGATAACTTTGCGCCCAATTTCAGTTTCGCGTGGGATCCGTTTAGCTCCGGCAAGACCTCAGTCCGCGGAGGATTCTCGATCGCCTACGCCATTGATAACAACGCCACCGTGCTTAACAACGCGGCGGTCAACGGAAACGCCGGACTCGCATCCTCGCCCAATGTTCCCTTGACCGGAACCGTGAGTGGCGGCGGAATCGTTCCCATTTCCACGCCGGCTTTCCAGGTATCCCGGACAATAGAGCAGAACCTGACGCTTAGTCAGACACCCACGCTATTTACTACTGAATTCAATCTGAAGACGCCTTACGCCATTCAGTGGAACTTCGGCATCGAGCGCGAGTTCATGAAAGACACTGCCTTCTCGGTTGGCTATGTCGGTAATCGGGGTGTGCAGTTGACTCGTGGTATTGACACCAACCAGGTGATTGTTTTCCAGAATGGGTTTTTTGCGGACTTTCTACGAGCTCAGTCCAACCTGGCACTGTTTGGTAATCCGGCCTGCTCTGCGGCGCAAGCCGCCGCAACCGGCTGTCAACAGCTAACGATCTTTCCGAGGTTGAGCGGCGCTGGCGCGGTGCCCGCCGGAGGCAATCTGGGCAACGCCACAATCAGAAACCTCATAGCCCAAGGCCAGGTGGGTGAGCTAGCCGCGACCTATCTGTCAAACCGTTGCACCTACTTCATTCAGAATCCGGTGCAGGGCTGTTTAGCCAACTTTAGTGTTGGTGCCAATGCGCCAACGGCCGGTTTCACCGCGTTGAGTACTGGGTTCTTCCTGCCTACCAACCCGAACGCCTTTGTTACCGACTATGTGGGCAGCAGTGGCTGGTCCAGTTATCACGGCTTGCAGGCCGAAGTCCGCAAGCGGTTAAGCGACGGCTGGTACTACCAGGTCAACTACACGTGGAGCAAAGCCTTCACAAATGCTGAACAAGCGCAGGCTGAATTCGCTCCTTACCTCGATCTTACGTTGGGAGACGTGCTTGAGAAGAAGCGGCTTAACCAGGACGTTTCGCACGTAATCAAAGGGAACTTCGTTTACGAGCTTCCGTTTGGTCCGGGCAAGCGATTCGGGAGCGGCGCTAGCGGCGTTGCCGGCAAACTACTCGGCGGGTGGCAAATTAGTGGCATTGGCCAATGGAGAACGGGAAGGCCGATCACGTTTGTTTCCGGACGTGGAACGGTCAATCGGGCTGGCCGATCAGGCAATAACTCGCCCAACACGACCCTGACTCTGTCTCAACTGCAAGCCGGAACCGGTTTGTTTGCCGCTCCCGGCACGGGTCTTCCATTGCTGTTTAATCCCGCGTGGATCGCATCAGATGGACGAGCCAGCTCGACTATCTTTACACATCCGGCGGCAGGGACCTTTGGCGGGCTAAGTTTGACACCGGTCAACGGCCCGGGTTTTTGGAATGTTGACGCAGCCCTGATCAAGAGAACGAGGTTTAAGGAGCGCATCGGTGTCGAGCTTCGGCTGGAGGCCTTCAACGTCTTCAACCACACCAACTTCTCAGTTGGGAACTCGCAGGACATCAACAGCACGAGCTTCGGCAAGATCAACGCCACGTTCGACAACCGCATTCTACAGTGGGCGTGGAAGTTCACTTTCTAACGCCACACTCTTTGGCTGTGTTCTAACAGCCGCGAAAAAGTTGTTCTTCCCGGGCGTTGTCTTAACCAGGCAACGCCCGGCTTTCTTTTAAAGACGAAATCTTTGTTGCCCTAAGACCGGTGAATAGTTATCGTCTCGCTGCCCGGCGACTTTATTTGCATCACCCTTGGGAGAATCGCGATGAAAATATTTCGATCAACGGCAGTCATCTCCTCCGCTTTCGTCTTGCTCGCCGCTGGCTTATGCGTCGTGCCGGCCACTTCACAAAAGCTGACGCCCGCTGACGTCGTCGCAAAACACGCCGCATCGATTGGATCGGCCGAAGCGCGCGCGCGAGTCAAAGGCACGCGCATAAAAGGCACCGTTGAACTGATCGTTAAGGCTGGCGGGGCCGGTAATTTAGCAGGCAATGTCGTCATAGCCTCGCAAGGCAACCAGAACATGGTGAACATGACTTTCGAAGCGGGCGAACCTTCCACCTCGTTCAGGTTTGACGGGAGTAAGACGACGGTCACGCAATTTCGTCCGGGACGGCACACGGCGTTGGAACATTTCTTTGCGGAAAACGAGGAGATCGTCGGTGAAGGCTTGATTGGCGGCGTGCTGTCTGAGTCCTGGCCGCTTCTCAATCTTCCGGAGAAAAACCCAAAGCTGGAATATGCCGGAACGAAAAAGATCGACAGCCGGCAAGTACACGCAATCAAATATCGGCCGCGCAAGGGATCGGAGCTGAACATCACGCTCTTTTTCGACGCCGAAACTTTTCAGCATGTGCGAACTGAGTATGAACAGACGGTTTATTCAACAGCCCAGCAGCGGATTGCCACGGCACCCGGCCGATTGCCGACCGCCACTGAGGCGCGCAGCGCCCCGCAACGATTAAACGTATACGAAACATTTTCAGACTTTAAGACTGAGAGTGGCCTGAATCTGCCGCACGTATACAAATTTGAACTGTCGGTTCAGTCCGATCGTCGACCGCTGCTGATCAATTGGACTTTCAATCTGACGGAGTTTACGTTTAATGCACCGGTTGATCCGTCAGAGTTTGTGGTCGGCAATGAAGCGCCAAAACCAAATTGATCTAGTGACGACGTTTGGGAGCCGCCAATCCTCTTTTTCGGGCTGTTAAGGATCGCTGCGCTGGTGTAGTACAAGAGAGGCAATATGAAACTCCTAATGCTCTCAACCCTGAGTCTGCTGTTCATCGCGTCGCGGGCTCAAACGGAGTCCCCCCAGTCCTCGGATTTGGCGGTGCTGAAGTTCAGTTGTGGCGAGTACCAAACACGCGGCAGCATGGTTCGTTCCGTGCATGAGCCGGACGAATCGGGAAACGAGCCGATTCGAATCAATCAAGAGCGTCGTAACGAGCCCCAGGAGGTCATCAATAGCCGCGACATGGCTGAACGACGTGCAGAACTGAGGACCACGGAAATTAATGCCGCCCTTTCCACGCAAAAGGCCGCGAAACTTTACTTTTATCATCTGGAAGTAAAGAACAACGGCAGCCGGGCCATCAAGAGCTTTGCGTGGGAATACCAATCCAGAGGCGTTCCCGATCCTTCCGACCGGCATTTCTTCTGTGTAGTGAACGCGAAGCCAAACCAAAAGAAGCAATTTGATCTGTTTACTCCTCTCGCTCCGTCGAGAGTCGTTGACGTCACGACCGCAAGTGAAAAACCGGGTAACTCGAAAGGCGTCGTAGTTATCAACAAGATCGAATATGCCGAAGGAACAACCTGGGTGCGGCCCGGTTGGAATGCCGCAACCTTTTCTGCCGAGGCGACACAGAAAGTCGAAGCCGGCAAATGCGTCGGTCTATGATCAATCAATACCCCACCTCTCGACTAACCAACTAAGCCATCCAAGATTTCGGAGTAATAACCAAATTTTTGACCGGAGATCTGCCTGATTAATCACCAAGAAAACTCGAAAACCTCTAAATTGAGGCCAGAAAGCCGAGGGTTGATCGAACCTTCTCTACGGGAACATTGCTTGCCTTACCACCAGCAAAGCCTTTTCGCATCCGCCGTCCCGATCAGGTCGGATGCGCGTTCGAACAAGCAGGGTCTGTTCTAAAAATTTTAAGGAGGACGAAGCGGTTATGAGAAGCGCACTTCGCTTGTTAGCAATTGGATTCGGGTTGGGTTTCGTGTTCGTTGGTGCTGCATTCGCGCAGGGCACCGGCACAATTACGGGTACGGTTAAAGACCCGAAGGATGCTCTGATTGCCAATGCCACGGTTACGGCCCGCAATACTCTGACGAACATCTCACGTACCACCCAGACGGACGACGACGGCCGGTATCGGTTTGAAGGTCTTTCCGTTGGGCCGTACGAGGTCTCGGTCGAATCATCGGGTTTCGCCAAATTTACCCAGACGGGCATCGACCTGGTTTTGAAACAAATTGCGGTCGTCGATGTGGCAATGAACCCGGAAGGTGTTTCGGGTGTCGTGAATGTTGTCGAACAGAACGCCGCGATACTCAATACCAGCAACGCGGAAGTTTCCACCCGCTTCGATAGCCGGCGTGTGTCAGAACTGCCGCTGGCCCCAAATCGCAACGTCTTCAACGTCGCGCTGGGGGCGCCGGGCGTCAGCCAACTGGGCTCGGGGCAGACCGGATTCTCGAACGGACTCAGCTACTCAGCCAACGGCGGGCGTGTCCGATCGAACAACTTCATGATCGATGGCCAGGACATCAACGATCCGAGCGTCGCTGGCGGCCAGCAGTCGATCAACAATCCGGACATCGTCCAGGAAGTACGGCTGATCACGAATCAGTTTTTGGCTGAATATGGACGCAATTCAGGCTCAGTGCTGAATGTTGTGACGCGCGCCGGTGGTAATGACTTTCACGGCACGGTTTTCTGGTTCCATAACTCAAACGCGCTTAACGCCTGCAGTAATCTCAACAAGGCGAGCGGCTTCTGTAGACCGTCCGGCTCGACGCTCGCTGCCGGACAGACCTACAAGCGGCCCTTCCGCATTGAAAACCAGATTGGCTTCACGATCGGCGGACCGCTTCACTTGCCCAGATTCGGTGAAGGTGGTCGATCCATCATCAGCGGACGCGATCGCACGTTCTTTTTCGGATCGTACCAGCGCTGGAGCGATCGCCAACTTGGTTCAGGTTTTACCCTGATTGGTGCGCCTGACGCGGCTGGACGGCAGGTTCTTCAAACCGCCGTCGGGAACCGTCCGCAGGTTGCCGCGCTTCTGACTCACCTACCCGCGGCGCCGGATGCGACTGGCCCAACTGTTTTCTTTAGCCCGATCGCAGCTGATGACTGCGCGAGCGTGCCGCGACCCGCGTCATGCCTTGCCGTCTCGACCGGGCGAATAACCGGCTCTGCATCGTCGTTCTTCGACGATCACCAGGCTTCATGGCGCGTCGATCACCGAATCAGCGGTTCTAACGACCTTAACTTCCGTTACCTCTATGACGACGGAGATTCTGGCGGCAACGGCCAGGTGACCCCGGCGGGCCTAACCACGAAAAATATTTTCCGAACGCAGGCCGTCAACCTCGTGTTGTCGAGCCGGTTAAGTTCGACCGTCATCAACGAACTTCGCGGCGCCTGGTCGCGATTGGCGACGACAACCGCTTCAGACGATCCGCGGTCTGAAACGATTCCGTCAATCGAGATCCTGAATATTGGGCTGCAAGGCTTTAACGCGGCGGCCAATCGCACGGGGATCGGTTTGGCGGTAAACCTGCCTCAGTTCCGTAATAACAACACGTACCAGATGACCGACAACCTGACGTGGATCAAAGGGTCGCATGCGTTCAAATTTGGCGTGGACATTCGTCGTAACCAGGTGAAGAGCTTCTTCGTCCCCACGATTCGCGGACGGCTTGCCTATTCGACCCTGCATCGATTTGTCAATGACAATGCGGATCTGGCGGCGCAAGTCAATCGGCCGCTTCCCGGAGGCCAGGAGATTCAGTATTACTACTGGTGGGACAGCTACTACTACGCCCAGGACGAATGGAAGATCACACCACACTTTACGCTCACTTACGGTTTGCGGTACGAGCGTCCAGGCAACAACTTTGACGATCTTGTCCCGGTTAATGACCGCATCGTCGCCGCCGCCGGAAACGACAGTCGCTTCCGGTTCACGCCGGTTCCGCCGGCCGACACGAATAACTGGCAGCCGCGTATTGGCTTTAACTGGAATCCGCAAACGGACAGTGACGGGCCAATCGGCTGGTTAACCGGCGGAGACAAGCTGGTCATTCGTGGCGGTTATGCGCGCACGCATGATAGTAACTTCATTAATATCAACCTGAACATTGCGAGCGCGTTTCCGTTCGTGGCGGCCATCAACCTGGCCCCGGTCGGAGCGTTTGCGGCGATACCGACGGCCCAGCCCGCCGGCTTGAACCCGGCGACGTTCGCTCGGACGATCGTAAGTGGTGACTTCCGGTCGCCGGTTTACGACCAATTCAGCTTTGGATTCGAACGTGAACTCGGGCGCGATTCCGTTTTCCGAATTGGATATGTAGGTACCCGCGGTCGCGATCTGTTCCAGACAGTCGACGGCAACCCGCGTAACCCGACGAATAATGCGTTCATTTCGACGGCGGCGCCGGGCAGCGCGAACAACCCTTGCCGCGTGACAGTAATCGATGCGACCAACTGCACGCGCGGCCTCGTCAGACTGCGCGCCAACCGCGCGGAATCCGACTATCACTCGATGCAGGCCAGTTTTGACAAGAGGTTGAGCCGCGGTTTCAGCGCGGGTCTGCACTTCACCTGGAGTTCGTTCATCGACACGGCTTCCGAACTCTTCAACCCATCGGGCGGAGAAGTTGCGGTGGCGCAAAACTCATTCGACCTACCGAACGACCGAGCAAGATCGACCTATGATCGACCGCTGCGCCTGTCGGGTAACTTTGTTTACGAGTTGCCCTGGTTCCAGGCGCAGAACGGAGCTTTGGGACGAATACTCGGCGGCTGGCAGCTGAACTCGTTCTTCACCTTCCAGAGTGGCGCGCCGTTTACGCCACTGAATGGCGCCGATCCAACCGGCGCGTTGAACGGAATTGATGGTCTGGTGGGCAACGCCATACGGGCCAACTCCATCGCTCCGCTACCGACCACCACGGCCGAAGAGCTATTTAGACTTGGCGGGCGTAATTTCTTCGCGCCGCTGACATGCAACGGCGCTTTGACGAATCCCGCGACCATCTGCCAGCGATTCGGCAGTGCCGGCCGCAACATCCTCCGCGCTGACGGGATCGGGAACCTCGACTTCGGGATCATCAAGAACACGCGGATTGGCGAGAACGCGCGGCTGCAACTGCGCGCCGACATGTTCAATGCCACCAATACGCGCAACTTCGGTATTCCGACGGCGGCGGTTAGTTCGGGCGCTTTCTTGAATCAGTGGACCACCAACGGCGGCAACCGCCGCATCATCGTTGGGGCTCGACTGGTCTTCTAAATCAAACGTCCCCGGGCCTCCCAGGCTCGGGCCACATCAAATGGGGGCTGAAGTAATCTTCAGCCCCCGTTTTCCTTGACGGCAGCCCTTGGATCGCTTAGGTATTGCCGGTCAATTTGGGAGAGTTAACCAGGAACCAAATTCTACGGTGCAATAGCCAAGGGAGGTCGCCGCAAAACCGAGTAGATCGCAATCGCGCTTCGCGGAAGACACGTCATGAAAAAAACCTTGTGCCTAATCGCGCTCACGCTCGCTCTCGGCAGCGGAGTGGCTGCGCAATCATCGGCACCTTCGAGCGATCTATCGGTAGAGATCGTTAAATACAGTTGGGCCAAGGAACGCATTGACTGGGAATCCGATCCTTTCGCGGGTCCAATCGAAAGTTTCGAGGATGTCCGGCGGCGCGCGATCGACTCGCGCCGCGTGGAAAGAGCACGTGGCAGCGGCAACATTGCCGAGGCGGCCAAAGTTGAGCGCGAAATGCGCGCCGAGCAGGTTATCAAAGCTCGTCCGCCAAAACCACCCCGGTACGCTTTCGTCTACAAAGTCGCGATCAAAAACGACAGCGACAAAACAATCACCGAATTCGATTGGGATTATGTTTTCTTTGACGCCGCCACCGGAGCCGAAATTGGCCGGCGCCAGTTCACCGGCGTTGAGAAGATTGGCCCGGGCAAGAGCAAGGAATTGACCTTTCAAGTGTCCTCGCCACCGGCGAAGACCATCAGCGTTCATTCGCTGGACAAGAGCGAACGGCGAGGTCTCAGCGAAGCTGTCGTACTGGTGCGCGTAGCTTACGCCGACGGCTCAGTGTGGTTGCGACAATAGATCGTGCTATTGCAAACGTCACCGGCCCTTGAACTCGCTTCACAAGTCTCCCTCAAATCACTTGATTTCAGTTTAATAAAACAACATCATCGGCGCGCATGAAATCTGCTCAAGCCGAGCTTGCGCTGGCGCCCCTGGGCGCGGGTGATCTGATCGATCGGGCGGTGCGGTTGTACCGGCGCCACTTTTTCACGCTGATTCGCATCGCCGCGCCGCCGGTACTGGTGTCCGCGGTTGGCTCAACCCTGACGACGATCGCCTTTCGAGCCATCAGCGCCACGCCGAGCAGCCTGCGGCTCTTTCTCTACATTCTCGTGTTGATGGCTGGCGTACTTGTGATCGTCGCGGGCTCACTCTTCAGCCTGATCGTAATGGGTGGCGCCGCGCGCAACCTGGTCGCGCATCTGCTCTGGGACGAGCCGGTCAGCTTTCGCTCGACGTACGCGGCGGTCAAATCGCGTTTCTGGGGATTGTTGGGTGCGAGCGTTCTGATCGCTTTGTGGCTTACCTTCTGCGCGTGGCTCGCGATCATGGGCTTTTATCTTGTCTTCCTGGTCGTTTTTGTAGGTGTGGTCGCGATCGCTTCGGTAATACCCGAGTTCGTCACAGGTATTGTGGTGGTTTTCGGGATCATCGGGGCCGTGGTCGGCGCGCTCGTCCTATTCTTTCTGTTGGCCGGCCGCATGGCTTACGTACCGCAGGCGATGCTGGTTGAAGGACGGTCTGTAGGTTCGGCGATCGGTCGCAGCTTTTCGCTTGCCAGCGGCAACGTGCGTCGTCTTATGGCGATGGCGCTGTTTACTTTTTTTGCGACCTACTCGGCGCTCGCGCTTCTGATTATTCCGCTCGGATGGTATGGCTGGGCGAGCGGCGTGGACGTGTCGCCATTCGGAAGTGAATGGCCGGCGTGGTATGCGATCGGATACGAAGTCATCCTGCAATGCAGTCACATTCTGCTGGCGCCAATCTGGATGCTGGGGCTGTCACTGCTGTACGTGGACGAGCGCGTGCGACACGAAGGCTACGACATCGAGTTGATGGCGGCGCGCCAGCTTCCGCCGATGCCTGAGTTGCCTGGTGTGATGTCGCCGTTCGCGCCCGCGCTGGTCACGCGTCGCACAGCGCAATTTGTGCCGCCGCCCGCGCCGATGCCGCCGCAAGGTGTGCTGGGCTTACATTGATCGTTTGCCGTAGATGCATACGAAACTCCATTCGCTAAGAGTCGCGGCCGTTGCAACTCTGTTCGTCCTCGCTCTTTGCGCGCAGGGGCAAGCCGCGAGCTTTGAAGACTACCGCGCTCGCGTTTCTCGCGCAGTCAGCGCTATCGAACAACTCGAAGCTCCCGATTACTACACGGACGATTCTTTGCAGCGCGATTCTGTCATGCAGAACGCGCTCACGCGTTTGCGACAACTGTTGCCGGCGCGAGAGTCCGTTCTCTTCAACGGTCAGAACATCGACGTGGACAACGCGTGGTTCCACGAGGCGCTCGACGAGTATCAGAAACTGGGCCACCAGCCTGAGCGCGCGACTGCCATCCTCACCAGAACCCGCGAGCAATTGCGCGCTCTGCTCGAGCGTTTGGACGAGATGAAGTCGGCAAGTTCGACGGACGGAAAAGATGCGAGCAAAGCGCGCCTTGCCGAAATCCTGCGGCGTCAGGAATACGACAAGAGTGTCGCTGAAAAAAGCGCGATCGGACGTTTGTGGGAAGAATTCATTCGCTGGCTCTCGAAATTCATTCCGAGAGTTGGCCCAATGCAACCCGGCACCGGCCAGGCCCTCTCAGGCGTGGCTCAGGTCGTGGTCATCGGCTTTTCAGTGCTGCTAATCGCCTTTCTTATCTGGAAACTTCTGCCGCGCTATTTGCGCAACCGCGGCAATAAAAAGAAGAAAGCGAAACGCGAGCCGCGCATTGTGCTGGGCGAGCGGCTGGAACCGGATCAAACAGCCAGCGATCTGCTTGACCAGGCCGAAGCTCTGGCACGCACCGGGGATCTGCGTGGCGCGATTCGCAAAGCATACATCGCTCTACTGTGCGAACTCGGCGATCGAAAAGTCATTATGTTGGCCCAGCACAAGACAAATCGCGATTACCTGATGGCGGTGCGAAACAGGCGCGCGCTTTACGAGCCGCTGCGCAAACTCACTGCCAGCTTTGAGATTCACTGGTACGGTTTTGTCGCGCCCGCGCCCACTGACTGGGAAGCGTTTCGGCTTGGTGTTAGAGCGGCAGGCTCGAGCGAGGCGAGCCGGGGGACCCGCTAAGGTCACGATGCGTCAACGTCTAATCATCATCATCACATTAGTCGCCGTCATTGTTGTGCTGATCGCGCTCAACGCGGCTTCGTATGTGCGCATCGAGTACGCTGGCGATTCCGAAGTCTCACCGGATCGTTCGACGTTCAACTCGGGGGCGACCGGGACACAAGCCCTCTACGATTTTTTGGACGAGTCGGGCCAACAGGTCATGCGCTGGCGCGAGAGCACGTCATCGTTGCTCGTGAGTGACGACCCGAAGCCGGCGACATTCATCGTTATTGGTCCGTTGCAGGTTGGTTACTCAAAACGCGAGACGCGGGAACTTCTCACCTGGGTCGAGTCAGGTGGACGTTTGGTCATAATCGACCGGAGTCCGGATCGGCGCCTGCTCGATGGGCGGGAAGACTGGACGATCGATCCGCTCGGCTATCCGTGGCAGGAACTCGATCCCAACAATTTTGAGCAGATGACTTCGGGAATAGCGCCGATAAAGCCGGCGCAGCCGACCGCGATGGCGCGCAATGTCGAGTCCGTGATGCCTTCGAGATTCATGGGCGCGATCATGTTTGAGCCGCGCCAGGAGAATTCGCCTACAGCCCCAGAAGACACCGGCGCAAGCGCTGACGATGAGGAAGAAGAACCAGACTATTTCGAGCGCCCGTCGCCGGCTGCGTCCGATTCTGAGCAGCCAGCCGGACAATCCAACGGCGGTTCACTTGCTCCCGTCGTTCACTTTCGCGAAAAGCGCGGGGCGCTGCTGGTGGATTATCCGTACGGCAAGGGCCGGATCGTTTTTCTTTCCGACCCCTACATCGTCGCTAATAACGGGATTAGCCGCGCCGACAATTTGCTGCTGGCGTTGAATGCGGTGGCCGGAGGCGGTGGAATGATCGCGTTTGACGAATTTCATCATGGCCGGCCGGCGACGCACAACGAGCTGTTTCAATATTTTTCCGGAACTCCCGTGCTGGCCATTTGCGCGCAACTCGCGCTCATCGGCATCGCAGTTGTATGGTCTCAGGGACGTCGCTTTGCTCGTCCGCTGCCGTTGCCGCACGTCGATCGCCGTTCGAAATTGGAATTCGTGGCGTCGATGGCTGAGTTACAGCAACGTGCGCGCGCTCACGATCTGGCGCTGGAAAATATTTACGCCCGCGTTCGTCGCGTGCTGGTGCGATATGGCGGTGTGAGCAACAGCACGCCGCGCGCGGAAATTGCCCGTCGCGTCGCGATGCGTTCCGGATTGAATCGCGAAGAGTTTGAAACGCTCATGCGAAACTGTGAAGAGACGATCAATGGTGCGCCGACACACGCGAAAGAAGTCCTGCGCATTGCGCAACGGCTTCGGGACATCGAATCGAAGCTCAGTTTGCGCACCCGATCGCGCGACGCGAAACAAGCGGACTAGAAAAGCTGATCTTTGTACTTTGATCTTCGTACTTTGATCAGGCATTCCGAGTACCAGGCCGAAGCACAAGTACAAAGTACAAAGCCCAAAGTACCAATTACCGAGTGCCCAAGTTCTAACACGTCAACGCTAAATAAGACACCATCTAAACCAATGCCAGAATACGTCTCGAACACCATCGCACACATTACCGGCGAGCTGCGCAAAGTTATCATTGGCCAGGACGAGCCGATCGAACAGATCCTGGTGGCGCTACTGGCCGAAGGCCACGCCTTGATCGAAGGCGTTCCCGGAACCGCCAAAACGCTGACCGTCAAGACGCTGTCGCGGATTCTGAATGCCGACTTCGGCAGAATTCAGTTCACACCGGACTTGATGCCATCGGACATCACCGGCACAAATGTATTCAACGTGGCGTCGTCAAATTTCAGTTTGCGTCGCGGCCCGGTGTTTACGGACCTTCTCCTGGCGGACGAAATCAATCGCACACCCCCAAAAACGCAGGCGGCATTGTTGGAAGCCATGGAAGAACGACAAGTGACCATCGATGGTGAATCGTATCCGCTGTCGCCGCTATTCACGGTGCTCGCGACCGAGAATCCCATCGAGTACGAGGGCACTTATCCACTGCCGGAAGCCCAACTCGATCGTTTCCTGCTGAAGATTCTTTTAGGGTATCCGTCGGCAGAAGAAGAGCAGCAGGTCGTAGCCCGTTGGGATGCGGGCTTTAACGCGCGTCGCCTGAACGAGATTCAGATTCAGCCGTTGGCGGCGGACGCGATTTCTGCCTGCCGCGCTGAAGTACGAAATATGCGGGTCGAGCCGGGGGTGCAGCGCTACATAGTGGATATTGTGCGGCGCACGCGCGATCACGCCGCTGCGCACTACGGCGCCAGTCCGCGCGCCGCCGTCGCATTGTTGTTGTGTTCGAAAGCGCTGTCGGCAATTCGCGGACGCGACTTTGCGACACCCGACGACGTGCGCGACATCGCGCGGCCCGTGCTGCGTCATCGCCTGACGTTGCGCGCGGAGGCTGAGTTGGATGGCGCGACGCCCGATTCAGTGATTAGTGACATCCTGCAGACCTCCGAAGTACCCCGATGAGGTTCGTATTCAGCAAACTCTTCTACGCCTTACTTGCGGTCGGGCTGGTCCCCATCTCTCTGTCGTGGGGACGGCCGATTCTCGGTTGGCTCGCGCTCGCTTACGATCTAATCATCATCGCCGCCGCGCTGTTCGACGCGTGGAACAGCAAACTGCCGCAAAGCGTGCGCATCGACCGTCACTTCGGCGGGCGGTTTGCAGTTGGGGCGGAAACGGACGTGCGCATCGAGGTGGCGAATCACACGTCGCGCGACATCGATCTTGTTCTGAAGGATGAACATCCGCCGCAGATGACACTCACGGGCACTCGCGAAGCGCAGCTTGAGGTTGAGGCCCAAACCAGTGCGTCGTTCATCTACAGCCTGAAGCCACCCAAGCGTGGTCAATTTTCGTTTGGCCGAATTGCCGTTCGTTATCTTTCGCGTTGGCGACTGTCGTGGTGTCAGACGATGGTTGGCGATCCGATCACCGTTAAGGTTTACCCGAACATGCGACGGGCGCGCGAAGCTGAATTAAAAGCGCTCGGCACTCGTTCATTCGTCGCCGCGCGCCGCAAATCGCAGTGGCGTGGGGAAGGCCGCGACTTTGAGTCGCTGCGCGATTACGTCCGGGGCGACGAGATGCGACATATTTCGTGGACCGCTACAGCACGACGCGGCAAGTTGGTCACGCGGCAATATCAGATGGAACGCGACCAGACGATCTTAGTCGCGCTGGACGCCGGCCGCTTGATGACCGGCCGAATGGAAAACGAAACCAAGCTTGATCTGGCGGTGCATGCAACGTTGGCGCTGATGTCAGCAGCGGCGCGCGCCGGAGACAACGCGGGTCTGCTGGTGTTCGGCCGGCGCATCAAAACGTTTCTGCCGCCGAAGCGAGGGGCTGAACATCTCGAGGCGGCGCTCGAAGCTCTGCACGCTGTTGAACCTGAGATGATCGAGCCGAGCTACTCGCGCGCTTTCGAGTTCATTTCCGCCAACAGCCGGCGCCGCTCGCTGGTCGTCGTGCTGACAGATTTGGTTGACGAAGAAGGATCGGCTGAATTGCTGACCTCGCTAAAACTGCTACGGCCACGGCATCTACCGCTGGTCGTCACGATCGCGGATCGAGACTTGAGGGCAGTCGTGCGCGAGACCCCCGAAACGGAAAACGATTTGTTCAGGCAGTCAGTAGCTGAAGAAATTATGTATCAGCGCGAAGCAGCTTTGCGTCTGGTTGAATCGCAGGGCGGGTTGGCGTTGGATGTGACGGCCGCGGCGCTGGTGCCGAAGCTGCTCGAGACTTACTTGCGCGTCAAAGAGCGAGGTTTGTTGTAGCCACTTAAGGCTCAGGCTTCTCCGAGCCCTTCTGACTGCGCAAGTACGCGTTGTATTCAAAAGTATCGAGCCGGCGATTTCGGTTGGCATCAAATCGTTCGAACTCAGAGCCGACCACGTCCGCGCGCTCTTGCGAGCGGCCAATGTACATTTGATAAGTCACCAGCGTTAGAACCATGAACGTGCCGTGTTCCCAAAGCTCCATCCGATCGCCGAACAGGATGTCACCCACTGAGAAGCACAGGAAGATAAACATGCTGGCCTTGAACACCAGGCGGCGGTAAACCTTCGGCATCCTTCGGTAAACCAGAAGCATCAAAAACGTCAAACCAATTATGATCTCGACGACGGCAAAGATGTAGAGGAAAGTGAGCGCCACCCCCTCAGGCAGGAAGAGCTTGGCGAAGTAGTCGATAAATTTCTGATCTCTCGTTACGCCAAACCAGCCAAATTCCTTCTGTCCCGCCGGCGTCTGTCGCATCGTGCCGTTAAAGAATTTATCTAAGCCGTTCAACGTCCAAAACAGAGCCCAGAACAGGTACAGGATGTATTCTAAACGAATATAGTTCTCGAGGAAGTAGTACCATCGGTTGAGAATCACATCAGGAGTGCGCATTCATTTTCTCCTCCATGCAAGACTTAAGGTTCATTCTCGGCCGGCCAGCAGGAGGTACGAGTAGAGAGCGATACCCGTCACGCCGGCGACGGTGAACTTAATCAATGGATTGATCGGCGCGGGCGAGATGAAGCCTTCGATGATTCCCGCAATCACCAACAAGGGTATGCAGCCAACAATCAGGCGCACGGCTTCCATGCCTCTCGATTTCAAAGCGTCTGCCCGTGTGAGATCGCGCGGCATCACCAGCGCCGTGCCGATGAGCAAGCCTGCGCCACCCGCGATGAAGATACACGTCAGCTCAATGACGCCGTGTCCCGCGACGAATGTGACCAGGTCATTGCCGTAGCCCGCCCGATACGTGAGCGCGAGGATCGAACCGAACAGCGCACCGTTTAGCGCCATCACATATAACGTACCCAACCCCAACGTCGCTCCGAGCGCGAACGCGTAAAACGTGACGCGAATATTGTTCGTGAGGATTCCGGCTGACTCGACCTGGTTTTCGCGATTGATTCGTTCCCACCAGCGGTTTTTCTGGTCTGTGTTGCGGGCCTTCCAGGAGGCCGTAATTCCCGCAAATTCCGAGAAATTCGGGTCATGACGGGTGCCAAAAAAAGCCACCGCGCTGAACAAAAGAAAGACGCCAAAGGCCGTTGCCGTGTACCGCCACGTGCGGCGAAAAGTTTGGGGGAAATCGCGCGCGAAAAACGTCCCGAGACGGCGCCCGCGTTGTGCATTTGCCTGATAAATGCGGCCGTGAGCGCGAATCACCAGGCTGTTCAGATAATTGATGAGCCGCGGATCGCGCGACTCAGCGCGCGCGATCGCAAGGTCGGAAGCTGTGCGGCGATAGATGCGGCCAAGCTCGCGCACCTCTTCGCGATGCAGCCGTCGCATGGTCATCCGATCGAGCAGCTCCAACAGTTGCTCTAAACGCTGCCAGGCGTTCTTGCGTTGGTTGATGAAACGATCCAGCGGCATTTCCGATTGCCAATTGCCGATTTTCGATTTGCTTTTAGTTCAGAGTCTTGTTACGAGTAACCAATCGCCAATGCAAGCTGACCAATCGACAATCGGCAATCAAAAATCGGCAATGCTGGTTGAGTGTGTACCAAACTTCAGTGAAGGCCGCAAGCCCGAGGTGGTGGAACTGATCGCGCAAGCGATCAGGGCGGTGGACGGCGCAACCGTTCTCAATCGTCACATCGATTCTGATCACAATCGATCCGTGATCACATTTGTCGCTCCTCCTGGAGTGGTCGTTGAAGCGGCGGTGCGCGCGGTCGCGAAAGCAACTGAGCTGATCGATCTGCGACAACATGGGGGTGAGCATCCGCGCATCGGCGCGACTGACGTGCTGCCGTTTGTGCCGGTGAGCGGGGTCAGGATCGAAGACTGCATCGCGCTGGCGCATGAAGCGGGAGAAAGAATCTGGCGCGAGCTTTACATTCCGGTTTATTTCTACGAACGCGCGGCCCTGCGCTTAGACCGAGAGCGTTTGGAACACGTGCGCGGCAAAGGGTTTGAAGCGCTTCGCGAAGAGATCGCGACAAATCCGGATCGCAAACCAGACGTCGGCGAGTCGCGACTGCACGAAACGGCCGGAGCAGTCGCCGTCGGCGCGCGACCTTTCCTGATCGCCTTCAACGTCACCTTGCAAACCGATGACATTCTGATCGCGCGTCGGATTGCGCGTGTCGTGCGCGAGCGCGACGGCGGCCTGCCGTTCGTGAAAGCACTGGGATTTGATTTAGAGTCGCGCCGCATCGTGCAGGTGTCGATGAACCTCACGAATTACGAACAGACCTCGATCGCGCGAGCGTTTGACGCCGTGCGCGAGGAAGCCACGCGCCTGAAGATAAAAGTCCAGGGAGCGGAGATCGTTGGGCTCGTGCCCAGCGCCGCCCTTGACCGCGCCGCCGCCTACTTCCCGCTGTTGGAAAACTTTCACGAAGGCCTCATTCTCGAGAATTTGCTGCCGAAGTAAGGCTCGCCGCCGGGCCAACCATCGGCTTACGCTCGGACTTGGCCCACCGAGGAAATTAACTGCTGGACAGCCTTGCCTCCTTTGTTTATTATTCCTGCCCCGCTCGACGCCGAGCGGCTCCCCACAGCGGCTGACCGGCGCGGTCAGTATCCAGGTTCGCAGCGGAGTGAGTATTCGTCGCCCCCCAGGCGGTCGGGACTAGTTTCCGCTGAACACTTAACGGAGGATTAGTCATATGCTCAGGATGGGAAAGAACCCTAACGAAGAAAAGAGCCCGACCCAAACGCAATCCGGCGTCGACAACTACGGTCAGCGCACATACGCACCCTATCAGTCTGAACAGAAAACGCCCGAGCCCCCCGCGGCCCAAAGGGCATCAAGCGAAAGCGAAACTATCGCGCGCGAGATTAAGGACGGCACGTTGAGCGGTTTTGTCGGTAGTGGCACGGCCATCACCGGCGAAGCTACGTTCAAATCGCTGTTGCGCATCGATGGCAAATTTTCGGGACGCGTGGCGTCACCGACCGGCACGTTGATTGTCGGCGCAGGCGGCGTGGTTGATGCGAACATCGAGGTGTCCATCGCTACGATTCAGGGCACGGTCAATGGCGACATTATTGCCACCCAACGCATTGAACTTGGCCGCGCCGGAAAATTGAACGGCAACATACAGACTCCGGCGTTGATGATCGAGCAGGGCGCCGTGTTTGAAGGAAGCAGCAAGATGATTCAGCAGAAGGCTGCGTCCGAAAAGCCGGCCCGCGTCGAGCGCAAAGAGAACGTGATCGACACGCCCAAGCCTGAAGTCAAAGCTGACGCGCCCAAAGTGGCGAGCATCGCTGCCGCAAGCTAAAAACGACTCCAAATCAAACTGAACTTTGTAAGGACGGGCAGATTGTCCGTCCTTTTTGTTTGCCGCGCCGTCGCGGACTCACGACAATCAGTTGTCGCAAGGTACAATTTGGGCACGCCCCCTGACACAAACCATGATGAGCCATCGAATCCTGAAACTGTCTGCCCTGACAGTCGCCGTTTTGTTTCTTGCTCCGCCTCTTTCTGCGCAGCGCGCGCGAGCACCGGGCGCGGTTAAGGCCGGAATTGACTCGGAAATTCTGCTGCGAATCATCCGCGCGGAAGATACCCGTCGCTGGGACGGAAACCTCGAGAAACTACTCACTCACGATGATGCGAAAATCCGAAAGCGCGCGGTATTGGCGGCCGGCCGCATTGGCAGCGAAGGCGCCGTGCCTCCGCTTGCCGAAAGGGTTTTGACTGATCGCGACGTTGAGGTGCGCCAAATGGCAGCGTTCGCGCTGGGCGAGATTGAATCGGGTGGCGGGGCGTACGCGCTGACTGAGGTCTTAAAAGTCCGCGGCGCCGAAACGGCTACGGCTCTGGTACGAGCGCGGGCGATTGAAGCGCTGGGAAAAATTATCGTTGCGGTCACCAGTCCGGGCGCAGCCGCAAAGCCGGACGACGATTGGTTGGACACCGTTCGTGCCTCGATAGTTAACACGCTGAGGTTTGAAGTCAGTCGTCCTGCGCAATCCGATCGATTGACGATTCTGCTGGCACTGACTGCCGTGCTGCGCGCAAAGCCTGATGGCGTTGGAAAATTAGTCGCGCAATGTCTTGATTACTCTGATTCGCGAATCGTGGCCGACGCGCTGAACACGCTGGCGCGGCTACGTTTGAAGGAAGGCAACGACAAAGCGCGCGCGTTGCTGAAGCACAACGATCCAATCGTGCGCGCGAACGCTGCGCGCTTGCTTGGGGCAACCGAAGACAAGCAGGCATTCGACGCGCTGCTTGATCGCGCGCTGCACGATTCGGATTCACGTGTGGGTATTAGCGCAATTCGCTCTTTGGCGAGCTTAAAAGATGCGCGCGCAGTCCAGCCTCTGCTCGAACGAGGTGACTACCTATTAAAGCTCTCCAAGGTCAGCCGGGAGTTTTCGATCGAGCCGCGAAATGAACTGCTCGAAATCGCCACGACGCTCGGGCGTCTACTGCCGAATACGGCAAACCCATCGGCCATCGATTTTGTAAAGCGAATGCATCAACTCACCGATGGCGAAGCTGTCGAGGTTGAAGTGGCGTTCGCTCGCATGGCGCCGGCGACCTTTCAACAGACTGCATTTAAGTCTGAGGCAAAGATGCCGCGGTCAAGTTGGAGAAGAGTTTCAAGACGCGCGCAGGGACTAGCCGCGATCAATGAGGTGATCGTCGGCCCCGCGAACGGCAGTGCCGGCGACCGCGCGTTGAAAGATGCGCAGACGGAACTCCTCGACATGTTGCGCCGTTCGCAAACGCCGACGCTGGCTATTCCGGGCATCCTGCAAGCCTATGCGGTTTACAAACCAGCGGACATTAACGAGCTGTCCAGGAGATTTCTTGCCGACAGCGACGTGATCGTCCGGGCCACGGCGGCAGAGATTCTCGGCGGCCAAGCGTCCGGCGAAGGGAACATACGAGCTTTGATTGAAGCGTTGCCGCGGGCAATGCGCGACGCAGACAATGACGCCGCGCTGGCAATTCTTGATGCGCTCGCGAAGCAGAAGAACAAAGAAGCGAATGACGCGATTAAGACAGCGCTGGATTCGAGAGACCATCTGCTCAGACGCAGAGCTGCCTCGCTGTTAAAAGCGAACGCGGTTGGCGATTTTTCGGATCGCATCGGGACGGTGCAAACACGGAACACTGAAGCGGACTATCGACGAGCGATCGCCCGCATCGGAAAGAAACCGACGGCGACTGTTGTGACCAACAAAGGATCGTTCACGATCGAATTCTTGCCGGAGGACGCTACGCTGAACATCGATAATTTTCTTCAGCTAGCGAAGCGAGGTTACTTCAACGGCCAGACGATTCCGCGCGTCGTGCCGAACTTTGTCGTCCAGGCCGGCGATCCCCGCGGGGATCAAAACGGCGGGCCCGGCTACACGATTCGCTGCGAGATCAATGCAGTGCCTTACGAACGTGCCTCTGTGGGCATGGCTCTGTCAGGCAAAGACACGGGCGGCTCGCAGTGGTTCGTGACGCATTCGCCGCAGCCACATCTCGACGGGGGCTACACGGTATTTGGCCGCGTCATCCGCGGAATGGAAGTTGTCGATCGGATCGCGCGCGGCGATAGAATCGTGCGGGTAGTTGTTAATGAAAGATAGACTTACCACAGGGATACGGAGAACCGCTAAGAGCTAAGCGGAAAGAGGTAATTTGAACCACAGAGGACACAGAGGAAGAACGATTCAAATAAAGAGCGGGGATCCGTATGTTGTCCCTTGGCGTCTTCTCTGTGTCCTCTGTGGTAAATCCTTTTGGGTTTTGGTTGCGCTTCTCTGTGTTCTCTGTGGTGAAACTTCGTTCGCGCAAACGCAGCCGCAAGCTCAAGCTGCGAACGAACGCCACCGCTACGACATTCAGCTCACGCTGGACTTCGACAAACGCAACTACACCGGAACGGAACGCGTGCGCTTCGTCAATCGAGGGACTCGCGCTACCTCAACCCTGTACTTTCATTTGTACTCCAATCTGCGGGTGCCCGGCTATGTGCCGCCGAAAAAGACAGAGGGCGGTGAAGCGGTTTCCGACGAACCTCGGCTCGAAGTTCTGGAAGTACGCACGGCAAACACAAACGCTCCCGTCCCGTTTACACTGGAGGAGCAGGACACAACCTTGCGGGTCAACCTCGGCGAGTTGGTCGCGCCAAAAGCGGCAACCGAAGTCGTGATCACCTTCAAAGGCTCAGTGCCGGAGATCGACCCGGAAGAAACGGGATTGGTCGCACATGTCATGCAGCAGGTCAGCGCCGCGATCGGCAGCGCGCGCGAGATGCGACGCGCCCGCGGGATCAATTTTCGTTGTCGGGGCGTGCTGTTGCTCGGCAGTTGGTACCCGGTCCTCGCGGCCCGCGCCGGCGACGACTGGTTGCGTCGCATGGAACCGAGCATCGGCGACTCGGTCGTCACAGACGTCGCTGATTACCAGGTGACGATCGATGGTCCACAGGGCGTTTCGGTCTTCACACCGGTCGAGGCATCGAAGGTTACAAGCCAGGAGGGACGAACAGCCGCGACGTTTTCCGCCGAGAGCCTGCGCGACTTTGTAGTCGTCGCGGGCAGCAACATGCGCGCGGAGCAGCGCGTCATCAGCGGCATTACGATTCGTTCGATCTATCGCAACGAGCACGAAACGGCTGCGCGACGGGCCCTAAACATTGCGGCCGACGCGGTCAATGTTTATATCCGGCGCATCGGCCCGCTGCCGCTGCGGACGATTAGCCTGGTTGACGCGCCGCTGGTAGCCACGCTGAGCAACGCGGAGTTCTCTGGCTTCGCGGCCATCGCCAGCGCTTTTTACCTGGATTTTGATTCGCCGGCGGTCAGCAGCATGCCGGACATCATTCGTGAACAGCGGGCGTCGGTAGAAGAGAGTCTGGAATGGACAGTCGCGCATGTCGTCGCACATCAATGGTGGGGAACGGCCGTCGGCAACGATCCAAGCCGCGAACCGGTGCTCGATGAAGCGCTGGCCAACTGGTCGGCTCTGCTTTACTACCGCGAAGTTCATGGGGAAAAGAAAGCTGAAGTCGCGTTGGAGGAACAGCTGCGCGGCGTTTACAAGCTCTACCGGACTTTTGGCGGCGAAGACATGGAGGCGAATCGCGCGGCGCGCGAGTACCGAAATTCGTTCCAATACGCTGCCATTGTTATCGGTAAAGGCGCCCTGATGTTTGAAGCGCTGCGGAAAATGATTGGTGACGAGAAGTTTTTTGCCGCGCTGGCCAAGTATTACGCCGCAAACAGATTTGAAATCGCGCAGATGGACGATTTGCGCGGCGCCGTGGTTGGGGAAGCTTCGGTCGAACAAAGACGAACCGTAAGCCGTACTTTTGATCGTTGGTTGTCGAGTAAGAATGGCGATGAAGACATTGCGCCGCCGGATCCAAAACTCGCCGCCGAGCTGGGTTTGCCCGTGAAAGATCCGAAAACGGGTGGCAACGTATTCTCTCGCGTCGGTAGATTTTTTTGGCAGCAGATGACACGGATAAGATAGAACGTACTTTGGGCTTTGTACTTTGGACGTTGTTCCTCGCCCCCGGTCAGTAAAACTATTTCCCTCGATAGTCACATCGAAGCACAAAGCACAAAGCACCAAGTACAAAGTACAAATGACCGCTCAAGAGCACTTGGAACCAGTCACTTCGCGTCGGCAAGTTCTTCGTCCAACAACGATTCAAGTCGAGCGTGAGCTGGAAGTCTTCAGCCAGTTCATGGACAACCAGTTTCGGGTGCCCGTACTGGGTTGGCGGTTTGGCTTGAATGCGATCCTCGATCTGGTCCCGGGCATTGGAGATGTGGCGACTTCGATCATCGCGTTCTACCTTTTGGTTTCCGCGGTTCGTTATCGGGTGCCAAAGATTACGCTGCTGCGGATGGCGCTTAACATTGCTATCTATTTCATCGGCGGGCTTGTTCCCCTGGCCGGCGACCTTTTCGCGATTTGGTGGAAGCCGAACATTCGCAATCTGAATTTGCTGCGCGCCCGCGCGACGGTTTCGGCTACGGATTTGCGGCAAGGTCGCGTCACCGACTGGCTGTTTGTGGGCGGGATCGCGGCGTTTCTCCTGACAATTTTGTTCGGCTCGATAGTCGTGGCCGGTACGGTGATTTGGTTTATCAGCACGCGACTGCAGTTCATGTAATCGCCCCTCGCGGTGGGTCGTACCCTCAGCGAACAGGCCTTCTATCCGAGGCCCAAACGAGGTAGACTGCCGCGCACGTGACGCTGTTTTTCAAATCGAGGTAGTGTTAGCCGAAAATTGAAAATCCCTATCCCTGCGGGCTGGAGGGCAGCGATGGTTCTACGGACAAAAACGGCCTTGGTCGTTCTCTCTCTTCTCCTTCTCCCCTTGGCAATTCAGGGCCAGGACTTTGATGAACGTCGTTTCGAGAGGTTTCGGGCCGCTACCACGGTTCGCATCGCCGTCAGTCAAAAACTTCCCGATGGAGCAAATGTCAATCTGCCACTAGTAGCGCTAGCTGAAGAATTTCTTTCTGCCGCCGGGCTCAAGATCGTCGATGGAGAAGGGCCTAGCGACCTGACCTTCACTATTACAGCCGCGGGAACTCCTATCGGTGCCAGGTATTACCAGGAGCCTTTGCTACCCGACAGCCCGTACAGCGTCACCCGACAGACAACCGGCAAAGTGTTCTACCTCTCAGCCGAGGTCGTCGGAAAGATGGTATTGGTGCCGACGGGCGAATCGGAGTGGTCAACACCAGCGACCTATAGCACTAACTTTTCCGGAATCACAGATGGGTCGCCCGCGCGAACCAGCGGAGGTCCCACAAATCCAGCACACGCCCCTTTTCTCGAGGCATTCTGGTACGATCGCTCGAACGCCTTCCCGACCCAGCTCCTCATGATGATTGGCAAGGTTTATGGAAGGGAACATGTCGATGCGGCTCTCCGTCACTCCGACGAGCGGATCCGAGACTGCGCCAGGTGGGCTCTGTTCAAACTCTACAATGAGAAACTCATCGTCTTCGGTATGGAAGAAAAGGAGGTCGTTCGGCTCCTGGGGAAACCCCAGGCCATAACCACGACCTATGACCGTAAGAAGACAATCCTGGAATACAGGCGAGGTATACGGCCCGGGAGGCAAATCGGCTATGTTGTGGAGATCGAAGAGGGGAAGGTAACGGTTGTCAAGATTCGCTGACACCTCTCTCGGGGAGGAAGGATAGGGATTGCTTCGCCGAGTCGAGGCCGGTTCCGCGCCTACTCGTTCGGCGAACAGGCGCGAAGAGCGGCAAGGTTGTCGCGCTTCGCGCGCACCGTTCTTCATTCAGTCTTCCTCCTCGCTCGCGCTGTCGCCGCTGATCTGCTCCCGTTGCGGAGCAGCGATGAAGAGGCGAAGCGACCGTTTCCTTGCGCACCTTCCGCGATGTTTGTTATAGTCGCGAGCAGTCATCATCCTAAAAACTTGAAATTTACGGGCGGATTCCACAGGGATTCGCCTCTCTAGAAAGGATATTGTTATGGGTAACGATCGTGACTATGGGGACGGGATTTCGACCCGCCTAACGTATTTCCTGGTGGGGGCGGGCATCGGCGCCGTGCTGGCGCTGTTGTTTGCGCCGAAGTCAGGTGAAGAGCTGCGCAGCGACATCGCCGACGCGACCCGCAAGGGCATCGACAAGTCGAAAGAGGCCGCTCAGCAACTTGGCACCAAGGCGACTGAGATGTACGACACCGCGCGGGAAACCGCGGGCGAGTACTACGAAGCGACGCGCGAACGCGCCACTGAGTTGTATGACACCGCATCGGCGAAAGCCGGCGAAGTCGTAGCCAAGACGAAGGACACCGTGTCGTCGCAGGCGGGTTCACTGGCCGCAGCCGTTGAAGCCGGAAAGAAAGCGTACGTCGAAGAGAAGCGCAAGACCGAACTTTCCGGCCGTACGGAAGCCGCGCCGACCTACAAGCCTGAGAAGTCGATGTAAGTATGAACGCGAACGATCCGCTCTTTTGGTTGGTTATCATTACCGGGATCATCGCCGTGTCTTTCCTTGTGATTGCCGTGGCGATGATCGCGATTGCCGTGTCCGTGAAGCGGGCGGTCAAGACCGTCAATCGTGTCGAGGAGAAGCTCGATCCGTTGATTGCGCGCGCGAACGCGTTAACGGAAGAGGGTCAGAAGATCGCCGTGCAGGGTCGTCAGATTGCCGAGCAGGTTAACGTGATGTCCGGCCATCTCTCGACCGCGACGATGCACCTATCGGAATCGGCCGCGCTGATCAAAGAAGAAGTGCGGGGGTTGACACTGCTGGTCGACGACACCGCCGAAATGGCAAAAGAGAAGGTCGAATTGGTCAGTCGCGCAATTGATACGACTCACGATCGCGTGGCGACGACCACTGAGTTCCTGCAACGGAAAGTAATTGAACCGGCACGGGAACTCGCGGCGATACTTGCGGGCTTGCGGCGGGGCCTTGAGGTCCTGGTCGCGCCGTCGCCCAGCCCAATTGACCGCAGCTATGGAGACGATGAGATGTTTATCGGCTAAACACGCAGAGAACATCAGAAGGCTTGAAAGCCCGAACCATCGTCGAAGGACAAGTGGTTCGGGCTTTTGTCGTGGTCGAAACAAATCGCGCCGGGCGAGCTCAACGAGCCATCGAAGATGGCGGCAGAGGGTAGCCCCGGGCGTAAGCCCGAGGTCACTTGCCACAAGATGTCCGAGCCCGCGAAGGGGGCGACAGAACGGGATACATGACCCTAGCGATCGACGTGTTCCTACTACCGGAGCATTCGTCAATTCCTATCGCTCCTTGCGGGGCTCGATAAATTAAATTTCGGTCTGTACCCCGGGCTTACGTTCTGCCGCCACCTTTGGTGGCTCATTGACCGGTTTCGTCCACGCATCTATTGTTACTATTTTGACAGGCACGCGTACATGGCCACCGAAGAAGCCACACTCGACCTAAAAAAGACTGTCAATCTGCCGAAAACGAGTTTCGGTCAGAAAGCCAATCTGCCGCAGACCGAACCCGCTCGCCTGAAGAAATGGGCGGACATGAAGCTGTACGAGCGGATTCGCGAAGCGCGCCTGGACGCCGAAAAGTTCATTCTTCACGACGGGCCGCCGTACGCAAACGCCGACATTCATCTGGGCACCGCGCTCAACAAGATTCTGAAAGATTTCATCGTTAAGTCGCGCACGATGCTGGGCTATGACGCGCCGTACGTGCCCGGATACGACTGTCACGGACTGCCGATCGAATTGCACGTTGAGCGAAAGCTGGGCGAGAAGAAAAAGGACATGCCGCCGTTGAGCATTCGTCGCGCTTGTCGTGAATTTGCGGCGAATGCTCTGAAACGTCAGACGAAGGATTTTCAGCGGCTCGGAATCCTGGGCGAGTGGGAAAATCCCTACATCACGATGTCCGATCATTACGAAGCCGAGACAGCGCGGCTGTTCGCGCGCTTCGTTGAGCGCGGCTTCGTGTACAAAGGGGCGCGCCCGGTTTATTGGTGCATACACGATCAGACCGCGCTCGCCGAAGCCGAAGTCGAGTACGATCAGCACACCAGCCCCTCGGTCTACGTTAAGTTCCCACTGAAGAGTGACCCGGCGCAAATCGATCCGGCCCTGGCCGGCCGCAACGTGTTCGCGCTGATCTGGACGACGACGCCCTGGACGTTGCCTGCCAACCTCGGCATCGCAGTACACCCGGACTTTGATTACGTCGCGGTTGAAAGTGGCAAAGAAGTTTACCTGGTCGCCGCCGAATTACTCGACGTTGTCGCGAAACGGTGCAACCTCGCTGAGCCGAAAGTGCTGGCGCGTTTTTCCGGATCGAAACTCGATCGGCTGGAAGCTAAGCACCCCTGGATAAATCGACCATCACTTTTTATGGTGGGCGAGCATGTGACTCTGGGCGGCGAAGCTGACGCGGAAACCGAACTCGATGTCAGCGAAGCGCGCGATAAGTCTGCGACGACAAAGGCGGGAACGGGTCTGGTGCATACCGCGCCTGGACACGGTCACGACGACTTTGTGATCGGCAAGAAGTACGGGCTTGAGATTTACTGTCCCGTCGATAACGCCGGCCGCTTTGCTTCCGACGTCGAATACTTCGCCGGCCTGACCGTGTTCGAAGCGAATCCAAAGATCGTTGACTTCATGCGCGAAGCGGGCGTGCTCCTGTTCAGCGAGGACTATGATCATCGTTATCCGCACTGCTGGCGCTGCAAGAACCCGGTCATCTTTCGCGCGACGCCCCAATGGTTTATTTCGATGGACGAGGGCGGGCAGTCGGTTGAGGGCGATGAGAATCGGGGCATTAGCCCGATCGTGAGGGAGGGCTCACAGCCAAATGAGAACTCGCTCCGCGCCATGTCGCTGCGCGAAGTTGACGAGCACGTCAGATGGATTCCGGCGTGGGGCCGCGAGCGCATGCGCAACATGCTCAAAGGCAGACCCGACTGGTGTGTTTCGCGTCAGCGCGTTTGGGGGGTGCCGATTCCCGCGTTTTACTGTGCGAATTGTCAGCACGTCGTCGCCGACGCAGATGTCATCCGGCACGTTGCCGACATCTTCGAAAAAGAAACCGCCGACGCATGGTACAAACGCGAAGCTTCCGAGTTGCTTCCCGCCGGCTTCAAATGTGAGCAGTGCGGCGCGACTGAGTTCACGAAGGAGACTGACATCCTGGATGTCTGGTTCGACAGCGGCTCATCTTCCGTCGCTGTTTTGGAGAACCGTGAGAATCTTCGTTGGCCGGCCAATGTTTACCTCGAAGGTGGCGATCAGTTTCGCGGCTGGTTCAACTCGTCTCTGATGGTGGGACTCGCCGTTCATGACCGCGCGCCCTATGACGCCGTGATCTGTCATGGCTGGACACTGGATGCGCAAGGCAAAGCAATGCACAAGTCCGCAGGCAACGCCGTCTCGCCTGACGAAGTCATTCCGAAACTTGGCGCAGAGACTCTGCGACTCTGGTGCGTGTCGTCCAATTACATGGAAGACATGCGCTGCTCAGACGAGATCCTGCAGCGCGTCACCGACGGTTATCGCAAGCTGCGCAACACGGCGCGCTTCGCGCTCGGCAATCTCTACGGTTTCGATCCGGCCCGCGACAGCGTTTCCGAGCACGAGATGCTCGAAGTCGATCGCTGGGCGCTGGCGGAATTGGATTCAGCGATTGTGGACGTGCGCGAAGCCTATGAGAATTACGATTTCCACGTGGTCTATCAAAGGCTGCATCAATTCTCGACCGTCACTTTATCGGCGCGCTATTTCGACATCATCAAGGATCGTCTGTACACGTTTGGGCCGCGCAATGCGGCCAGACGATCTGCGCAGACCGCGCTGTATCGAATCGCCGATTCGTTAGCGCGGATGCTGGCGACGATCCTCGTGTTCACGGCTGATGAGATTTGGGAGAACTTGCCCGCGGATGTGCGTGAGCCGCGCGCGGAGTCAGTGCATCTCGCGTTGCTGCCCGCCGCCAGCGACGCGGACAATACCGAATTGTTGACCTCGTGGGCGCACTTGTTTGGTTATCGCGACGCGGTGCTCGGCAAATTGGAAGATGCGCGCATCGCAAAACGGATCGGCAGCTCGCTCGAAGCGTGCGTGGAAATCTCGGCCGGCGCACATGCGTATGACAAGCTGAAGCGACACGCAGACGATCTGCGCTACATCTTCATCGTTTCTGAAGTTCAGTTGCTTGCGGCAAACGTAGAGATGGACGCCGACGAAATCGAAGTCAGCGTCGCGCGTGCGCATGGTGAAAAGTGCGAGCGGTGCTGGAACTACTCGACGCGGGTGGGCGAGTCTTCAAAGTATTCGAGCGTGTGCGAGCGGTGCGTTGAAGCGTTGGAGGAGATCGAGGCGAGCGCGCAATTATCCTGAAGTGCCGTTAGGCACGGAATGCTTATAGCCCGGTGAACTCCGACTTGTTGGCAAGCCCATTTATGGGCGACATATTCCGCTCCTCCGGAGCTTTAACGTTCTTCTCGTGAAGAGTTCTATAAACATCCCGCTCCGACGGAGCGAACTTCTGAATCATTGACCTAAGAGCGAATTGAAAACGTTTTCTAAATCTCGAGTGGGCTGGCGCATCGGTTATCTTGTTGCCTCGCTTGGTATTTATCTTGTCGATCAGGCGAGCAAGGCATGGGCAGTTCGAAGCGTGCGTTTCCAGGACGTCACTGTCATCCCTGGTTTTTTCAGTTTCTCGTACGCCGAAAATCCCGGCATCGCATTTGGACAACTGCAGGAAGGCGGCGCGTTTGGGCGATGGTTTTTTGCGGTGCTGGCGGCGGCGGCAGCGCTTGGCGTCTTGTTCTACTTTTTCCGCACGCCACGGAATGACGATCGCGTTCTGGGTGCCTGCGCGTTGCTGCTTGCAGGTATCCTCGGGAATCTGACTGACCGCGTCCGCCTTGGCTACGTGATCGATTTCATTCTGGTGCACGCGGGGCAATACCATTGGCCAACGTTTAATGTCGCCGATGCGAGCATCACGTGTGGAGCGTTGCTTTTGGCCTACGACATGATTTTCGCGCATCGCAAAGGGCGAAAACCGGCACTACAAAAAGAGGGCGCGCCTTCAGAGTCGTGACAACTGCTCACAGCACACTGCTTACTGCTCACTGATTCAATGCATCCAATTCTTTTCCGCGTCGGTAACTTTCCGGTCAACGCGTATGGCGTATTTCTCGCGCTGGCTTTTCTTTCGGCGATCTTTGTGACCGTCAGGCTGGCGGTGCGCGATGGATTGCCGAAAGAGAAGATCTACGATCTTTGTTTGTGGCTTCTGCTGTCTTCACTGGTCGGATCAAAACTCCTGATGCTCCTGACTGAGCCTGAGTACCGGCAAAATCCGCTGCTGCTTTTCTCGCTCGATTTTCTGCGCTCAGGCGGAGTTTTCTATGGCGGACTGTTGGGAGCGATCATCGCCGGCTACATTCTGATGCGTCGTGGGAAGCTGCCGTGGTGGAAGACTGCCGACGCGTGCGCGCCGGGCATCGCGCTGGGAAGCGTTCTGGGGCGGCTGGGGTGTTTTTTCGCCGGTTGTTGCTGGGGCAAACCGACGACTTTGCCGTGGGGCGTTAGCTTCCCACCCGAGGGACATGAAGTCACTGGCGTCCCCACCGGAGTGCATCTTCATCCGACGCAGCTCTACGAATCGCTTTCGATGCTGATCGTTTTCGTCTTTCTCTTATGGCTGCACAAGCGGAAAAAGTTTAGCGGGCAGGTGATTCTCGCTTACGCGATCCTTTATGCAACGGTGCGATTCCTGATTGAGTTTGTCCGCGACGATCCACGCGGCGACATTCTCGGGCTGACGACGCTGACGGGGCTTTCAACTTCGCAAATCATCGGCATCGTCGTGGGAATTGGCGCGCTGATTCTGTTGATTATCCGAGCGCGTCGCGCGAATGATACCTTGGTCTTGAGCCAAGGAGCGTCCGCGTAGCGGACAGCTTGAGAGTAGCCCAGCGCTTCAGGGAAAAAAGAGGAAGACAAGACAGAGTTCGCGAAGCGGGCGGCAGATACAGAACCGCGAGCAATAGCGAGCGGGTTAAGGGCGCAATCATCGCCGGTCAAGGCTCAATCGAAGCGGCTCTTAACGACTCGTAAGATTAATTGGCGAAATTTGAGTCTTTATCCCGCTCCCTATCGGTCGCGGTTCTGTTCTGTCGCCCGCTTCGCGGGCTTAAAATTCTGAGGGCGGCTAATTTCCCAGCGATAAATCGCTGGGCTACTCTTAACCGTCCGCTGCGCGGACGATAAGCAAACTGCTTCCGTTTCGGGCAGTTGTTAAGATGTCCGACTTTTTGCGTCTATGAAACTTCGCGTCCTTTACCACGGTCACTGTTTTGACGGCGTCGCCTCGGCGGCGACCTTCACCCGCTTTTATCGAGAGCGAATTCACGCCGGCGCCGAGATCGGTTACGGCGGTCTGCTGCATCGCCCCAACAATCTATTGTTCGACCGGGACATGTTCGACGGCGACGAAAACGCAATCGTCGACTTCAAATACTCACCGTCTGAAAAGCTGACCTGGTGGTTCGATCATCATCAATCCGCCTTTCTCACTCCCGAAGATGAAGCGCACTTTCGCGCCGATGACTCCGGCAGAAAATTTCTCGATGCGTCACGAAAGTCCTGCACGGAATTCATCGCGGATGTGGCGCAAACTAAGTTTGGCTTCAATCCTGAGCCTTTGCACCAGCTGATTCATTGGGCGCACATAATCGACGGGGCGCTTTACGAATCGGCGGCGCAATGTGTCGAGCTGAAAGAGTCCGCGCTGCAACTGATGCAGGTGATCGAAGGCACGTCGGATGAATCCGTCATCGAACAAGTCATCCGCGACCTCACGGTCAGACCGCTTAACGAAGTTGCCACCAGCCCGGAGATACAACAGCGGTTTCAGCCGATTCTGAAACTGCATCGCGAAACGCTTGAGGCCATTAAATGCAAAGCAGTCTGCGAGCACGACGTG
Source organism: Acidobacteriota bacterium (assembly GCA_052389795.1). Taxonomy (GTDB): domain Bacteria; phylum Acidobacteriota; class Blastocatellia; order Pyrinomonadales; family Pyrinomonadaceae; genus UBA11740. Next base: position 362,178 of record JBQTHO010000001.1, read on the forward strand.
GTGCACTTCGATCTGGTGGAAGAGGGCTTCGAAGGCTTCAACAAGTTCATCCCGTACTATTTATTTCCCGAAGCGACTTACACAGTGGCGCTCACGCGCGCGCCCAAGCGCACGAAGATCTCCGTCGGCTCAAACCCCTGGGCGCCGCGCCCGCGCCGTCACAACATCGCGACTATCTGCGAGCGGTATGGTGGCGGTGGACACGCAGTCGTCGGCGCGATTTCGCTTGCCCCCGACGAAGTTGAGCGAGGTCGCGAAGTCATGCGTGAGATTGTGAAGGAATTGACGGATGTTTAGTTGGGTTAATGACTCAGAAAGCCCCGAGAACTGATCTACTGTTTCGCCTGCAAAACTTGTCTACGGCGACTTGGGTGGTGATAGTCCTTTTCGCTGGCGGCTTCTCTTACATGCTGGCACTCGGCATCTTCAGAGCCAGCGACCTCGGCACTCAAAAAATCGTCTTTCAGCAAGCTGACCAGCAAGCCGGAGCGGCGGGGGTGCTGTACGATCTGAAACTGACGAAAGTCGATTACAAGGCTAAAAAGATTGGCTACGACCTCAGCGTGAATCTGCCTGAAGGAAAACAAAAAGTAGCGAAATGCCTTTGGGTGGGCTACATGATTAATACGGCTACGTCCTCCACCGAAGGTATGAGTAGGGAGCTGATAACGCTGAGTGAGGTGCCACGAGACACACTTTTGTCGCGCGAACAGCCGGCATCTGCGCATACAAGATACACGGGCAGCGGGGCGTTCCATTTCGAAACCGACCTCCGTCAGTTTCCTTTCGACAGCATTCGATTCGATGTCCGTTTTCACACACAGTGCTTTAATTCAAGTGTGCAGCTCGATCCGACGCCTGTTGCTGAGCTTTGGATTGTAAATGAGATCAGCGATTACCAGTTGGTGCAATCGGGCACCGATTCGGAGTTGCGTCTTGAACGAAACACGGGATTGAAAGCTTTGGCGATCATTTTGCTGCTGCTCGGCTTTGCATCGGGAATAGCGTTGATCGTAAAAGCGCGAACGTCCGTTCCGGATCTTTCCCTGCTGACCTACTTTGTGAGCCTCTGGGCGGTTCGCCGCATCCTGATTGAACAGACACAAGACCATAAAGCATTCCCGACGTTTATTGAGGTGTCGATTGTCTTTCTCTTCTGTTTTACGATTATCGGAATTGGCGTGATGAGATGGCTGGCGACCGAGCAGCCAATAAATTTAAAGACCGACGCGAAAGACGAGTGAGTGCTCACAGGCTTCGGTTAAAATTGGCTTGACGAGAGTTGTTGTTCCACGCAGTACTGTGATAGACAAACCGAATGGCTAACGGCACCAACATCGAGTCACTGCAACACGAAGAGCGAGTCTTTCCCCCACCCCCTGAATTCGCAGCCAAAGCGCACTTCAAATCGATAGAAGAGTTGGAAGCGCTGCGTGCCGAAGCAGCCGCCGATCCGGAAAAGTTCTGGGCGCACATGGCTGAAAGTGAACTCGATTGGTTCGAGAAGTGGGACACGGTTTTGAAGTGGGAAGCTCCGCACGCGCAGTGGTTCATCGGCGGCAAAACAAATATCTCGCACAATTGTCTCGATCGTCATCTGTCCAATTGGCGCCGTAATAAGGCGGCTTTGATTTGGGAAGGCGAGCCGGGCGACGGGCGCACGCTGACTTATCAGCAACTGCACAGAGAAGTCTGTCGCTTCGCGAATGTCTTGAAAAAGATTGGGGTGAAGAAGGGCGATCGCGTCGCGCTCTATATGCCGCTGATTCCTGAGCTGGCGATTTCAATGCTCGCGTGCGCGCGTATTGGCGCGACTCACTCAGTTGTGTTCGGCGGCTTTTCCAGCACGGCCCTCATCGATCGCATCAACGATGCCCAGTGCAATGTGGTCGTGACGGCCGATGGTGGTTGGCGACGCGGCAATGAAGTAAAGCTGAAACCCGCGGTCGATGAAGCGCTGAAACAGACGCCGTCAGTGAAGAACTGCATCGTCGTCAAACGAACCGGCAGCGCAATTCACATGGAATCGGGGCGTGATCATTGGTGGCACGAGCTGATGCCAACAGTTGACGCGAATTGCCCGGCGGAAGAACTCGACAGCGAACATCCGCTGTTTATTCTTTACACGTCGGGCACCACGGGAAAACCAAAGGGGATTCTGCACACGACCGGCGGCTATCTTTTACAAGCTCACCTCACCGCGAAATGGGTGTTCGACCTCAAGGACGAAGATGTTTACTGGTGCACGGCGGACATCGGTTGGGTGACCGGGCACAGTTACGTCGTGTACGGTCCGCTTTCGAACGGCGCCACGGTTTTGATGTATGAAGGCGCGCCGAACTGGCCTGAGCCGGATCGCTTCTGGGACATCATCGAGCGGCACAAAGTGAACACGCTCTACACCGCGCCCACGGCTATCCGAGCGTTCATCAAATGGGGCGAGCAGTGGCCTTTGAAACACGATCTCTCTTCGCTGCGTTTACTCGGGACCGTCGGTGAGCCGATCAATCCCGAAGCGTGGATGTGGTACCACCGCGTTATCGGGAAAGAGCGTTGCCCAATTGTCGATACGTGGTGGCAGACGGAAACGGGCGCAATCATGATCACGCCGTTGCCCGGCGCTACGCCGACGAAACCCGGCTCGGGCACGAAGCCTTTCCCCGGCATCGAGGTTGACGTGATGACGCGCGACGGCAAACCCGTCGGAGCGAATGAAGGCGGGTATCTCGTGATCAAAAAGCCATGGCCTTCAATGTTGCGCACGATTTACGGCGACGACGAGCGCTACCAACAGCAGTACTGGTCACAGATTCCCGGGGTGTACTTTGCCGGCGACGGCGCGCGGAAAGATGAAGACGGCTATTTCTGGATTATGGGCCGCATCGACGACGTCATTAACGTGGCCGGTCACCGTTTGGGAACTGCGGAAATCGAAAGCGCGCTGGTCTCACACGGTGCCGTGGCGGAAGCTGCGGTCGTAGCCAAGCCCGACGATCTGAAGGGATCGGCGATCGTCGCGTTCGTGACCCTCGAAGGCAGTCGGCTACCTTCTGATCCTTTGAAGGAAGAGCTGCGCCAGCACGTTGCGAAAGAGATTGGCGCGCTGGCACGACCTGACGATCTTAGATTCGCTGACGCGCTACCAAAGACGCGTTCCGGCAAAATCATGCGACGCCTGCTGCGCGAGATTGCTACCAGCGGATCAGTTGCGGGCGACGTCACGACGCTGGAAGATTTTTCCGTTTTGGAAAAACTTCGCGGCGACGAAGAGTAGCGGTAGCGCAAGTTGTTAACTTGCGTCTCTTCCCAGAATCTCCTGTTAGCGGCCGCAAGATGCCATCTTGCGCTACATTCCTCTCTGCAAATCCCGCTTTTCCTTGTATCATGCAGCCGTTGGATCCTGCTTCACCCAAAGAGGAGTCGTCGATGCCCGACACAGTAATGGCGGAATACCGCTCTGGCCCCAGATACGTTGCTGCATTTCCGATTCGCGCTGAATGGGACACGCCCGATGGCACGCACGTGATCTCGGAAGGTGAGACTGAAAACGTCGGTCCCGCAGGCACGCTGGTTCATTTTCAACGCGACTTACCGCCGGTGGGCGGCACAGTCAATCTACTGGTGATGGGCGACGATGGCGAGAAGTTGCGTGTGATCGCCGAAGTGCTGCGCATCGAGCGAAACCCGGCGCATCCGCAGGCGGCTTTGCAACTGGTCGGTGAAACCGATGAATGGCGCGGGGTCGTCTGGCATGATGCAATGATCAAGATGAATGAAGCCGACTACGAACTCGACGACGACGAGTTGTAAGCCGAGCACTAGTCCGAGGTGCGGGGTTGTAGCGCGACCGTGAGCGAGGGCGCTGACATTGCAATGACCCCGCCAACTACTTGAGCAAATGACTGACCCCAAGCACACGTCCGTTCCTCCTGAGCATGTTGCCCAAACGTGGCTGCAGACACGTGCCGTGCTGAGAATTCTCGTGCTGTTGCTGCTGGTGGCTGGTCTGCTCTGGATCACCTATCGGCTAACGCCCTTAATCCTCCTCATTGTTCTCTCGATCTTCTTCGCCTATTTGATTGCGCCCCTCGTCGATCTGGTTCAGCAACCGCTGAGAATCGGCGGCCGCGAGCGCGTCATTCCGCGCAGCCTGGCCATTGCGATCGTCTACGTCATCTTGTTCGTGGGCATTGGCCTCGCGATTTACCTGCTGATTCCCTCACTCAGTGCGCAGTTTCCCGAATTCAAGCAACAGGCGGTCGCGTACTACCAGAAGATCCGCGGCAGCACTGAGATTGTCAGCCGTTGGTTCCGCGGACGGCGCATGCCTGAAGGCGTCGCGCATTATGTAGATAGCTTGCTGGCACGCGCCGGCGATTTGGTCACGATCACGGCCGAGCGCATGCTCGGATACGTCATCTTCATTCCCTGGCTGGTCCTGATTCCGATCCTCAGCTTCTTTATGTTGAAGGACGCTGACGCTTTTCGACGTTCAGTGCTCGCAATGTTGCCGCGCGGGCGTCTGCGTTGGCGCGGCGACGAATTCTTTCAGGACATCAACAGCACGCTGGCCGCTTACATCCGCGCGCAGCTTATCGCGTGTTTGCTAATTGGCGTCATCTGTACCATTGGCTTTTGGCTGTTCGGCTTGCCGAGTCCGTTGGTGCTCGGGCTGATTGCCGGCGTCTTTGAGTTCGTGCCGTTGGTCGGGCCGCTGGTGGTCGCTCTTCTGGCGTCCGCGCTCGCCCTGCTTCAGTTTGGGTTTGCGAAAGCGTTCATCGTGCTGCTGTTTTTGGGCGTGCTGCGCATCGTGCACGACTATGTGACCTACCCGCGGATCATCGGGACCGGCATTCACCTGCATCCGCTCGCCGTGATTCTCGCGATTCTCGCCGGCGCCGAGGTTGCCGGCGTCGCCGGCATCTTCCTTGCGATCCCGGTCATCGCAATTGTGACGGTGACGTATCGCCACTGGCTCGAGCATCGCGGCAGCGAAACATTCGCGGAAGTTATCGAAGAAGCTGTTGTTGATGCGGCCTTGGACGGCGAGACGACCGAAGAAGAAGCGCTCCATCCCACTGCGACGACCACACCCGAAGACATGGCCCGCGCCCGTCCGGATCTGCTCACCGGCGAATTGAAAATACCGAAAGAAGACAGTTAGCCACAGATTTACACGGATACACGCAGATCAGAACTCAAAGAGTCCTTTTTAATCTGTGTTCATCTGTGGCTGGCTTATTCTCCATCAAATCAATAAATCGCTTGAAGTGATGTTCCGCGTCGTGTGGGCCGGGGGCGGCTTCGGGATGGTATTGGACTGAGATAATGGGGAGCGTCTTGTGACGCATGCCTTCGACGCACTGGTCGTTGAGATTGATATGGGTGACTTCGACTTCGGGTGGTAACGAATCAGCCTGCACCGCGAAGCCGTGATTGTGTGAAGTTATCTCGACGTGCCCATCGCGAAAGTCTTTCACCGGTTGATTGCCGCCGCGATGACCGAAAGTCAGCTTGAAAGTCTTTCCGCCGAACGCGCGGCCGAGCAGTTGATGACCGAAGCAGATGCCGAAGGTGGGCGTGCCTGATTGGGCGATGAGCTTTACCTCTTCGACTTCTTTGTTCATCGAAGCCGGATCGCCCGGACCGTTTGAAAGAAACACGCCGTCCGGCTTCATCGCGAACACCTCATCCGCGGGCGTCGAAGCCGGCACCACGGTCACGCGACATCCGGCTTGCGATAGCTCGCGCAGAGAATTCCGCTTCACGCCAAAGTCGTAGCATACAACGTGAAAACGCTCCGCTCCCGCAGCGGGAAATTCGTAAGGCCGGGTCGTAGTAACGACGCTGGCGAGCTCGCGATTCTCCATCGGCGGCGAGTTGCGCGCCTTTTCGATTACGCTATCGGCTTCGGCGTCGGTGGTTGAGAGGCAAGCGCGCATGGCGCCTTTGTCACGAATGTGCCGCACCAGTGCGCGCGTGTCGATCTGATCGATGGCGACAATGTTCCAACGCTTCAAATAATCGGGAAGCGATTCTTCCGCACGCCAGTTGGAATGCATGCGGCTGGCTTCGCGGACGACGAAACCTTCAACCCACGGCCGCGCGCTTTCGGAATCTTCTTTGTTGACGCCGTAGTTCCCGATCAGCGGATACGTCATGCAGACGATTTGCCCGGCGTAAGACGGATCGGTCAGCACTTCCTGATAGCCGGTCATGGATGTGTTAAAGACCATCTCGCCGCACGACTCGCCTTCAGCCGCCCACGAGCGACCGCGGAAGACGCGACCGTCTTCAAGAGCGAGAATCGCTGAGTTCGTGTGCATGAATTTATCCACAGATTACGCAGATTACACAGATTAAGATTAAGTCAATTAAGTAGGAAGTCTAAAAGCGATCTGCTAGAACTTTTTTCTTGCCAGGTCGGGTTGAAGCTGCCTGGCTGAGTTTGTCTTTTATCTGTGTAGTCTGCGTAATCTGTGGACTATCTCCTTAGCCGCCCAGATTGAGATTGAATCCGCTGCCGCCGCTGCCCTGCGAGGGGAAGAAAGGTTTTAGCAATCCCGCCATCGCGGCGAGATTGCGTGTCTGAATTAACAACTCACCGGGACCGGTGAACTCAGCGACGATGCCTTCGCCGCTGACCATGCTGCGAAAGAAGCCGGCCGCAGCTTTCCTTAGAGTGTATTGCGTGGTGCCTTCCCAGGCGACCAGGTGGCCGGTATCGACGACGTAACGCTCGCCTGGTTGCAGACGCTTGCGATGAATTGCGCCGAATGAAGAGACGAGTAGCAGACCCTGTCCCTGTACGAGCAAGACGAACAGGCCTTCACCGCCGAAGAAGGATTTTGCGCCGCCCCATTTCGTATCGACATTCAGACTAGAGTCGCCCGCGAGATAAGAACTCGACTGCACGAAGAACGATTGATTGGTCAGCTCGATCGCAGCGATGTCGCCAGGCGCGCCGGGCGCGAGCGTGACTTCGCCGGGTCCACCGCGCGCGGTAAACGTCGAGACGAAGGCCGACTCGCCGCCCGCCGCTCGTTTCAAAGCGCCGAGCAGACCCCCCTTCATTTGCGACTGCAACTAGACATTTGCGGACATCGAAACCATTGCGCCGGCTTCCGCCATGATCGACTGTTCCGGTTGAAGCGCCAGCACGGCGAGCGAAAACGCGGGCTGATGTTCGATGTGATAGGTGTAGCCGCGGCCGGTGCCCTGACCGTCCATGTCTAGATTGATCGTGCCGGGTTGCGCCGGCTGACCAGCTTCGACCCGCTTGCCGCAACCCCCACAAAAACCGCCTGCCACGGCAGGCGCACCACAATTAGGACAAGTCATATGTTCGGGTCCTTGTTGTTAAAATCGGAAGAGCTATTTGGCATTTGAGATTTGACATCTGGCATTTGGCAACCAGAACCGGTTGGCCGGCGACATGGTCCGGCGAACTGTTGCTGACTACAGATTCAAATGACCAATGCCAAATCTCAAATCCCAAGTGTCAAATATGTTTTCGACGATCGACTATAGAACGTCCCTAACGCTCGCTACTCACCGCTTCACGTTTCTTACCCTTCAGAAACTGTTGCGCTTCGTGCAGCCAACGCTTCTCAGCGCGATATTTGTAAGCCGGCGCAGTTTTCACCGCGTCAATGCAGGCCTGCATTGAGCTCGCGGCTTCCTGCTGGTCGCCCAGTCCCGCGTGCGCTCGGCCCATCAGGTAGAGACCCTGCGGGTCATTCTCGCGGCGCTCAAGAAACTTCTGCAAAGTCTCGCGTGCGTCAGCGAACTGGCCGGCTGCAATGTACGTCGCGCCAATTTCGCGCCAGATTTCATTTTGCGCATGGTATTGGTCGCGTTGTACGACTTGCTCGAAGTGGCTAATTGCCTCAGCCAGACGATTCTGTGAGCGGGCGATCCCGCCGAGCTGATAATGCGCGTCAGTTTCGTCCGGATCAATGTCGATCGCGCGTTGAAAGCGCTCGCGCGCCTGGTCAAGCTCGCCACGGGTTTGGTGAATTAAACCCAGGTTGTAGTGCGCCGACGAATCGCGCGGATTGATCGTTGCCGCTTCCAGATTTTGCTTGAAAGCCCCGCGCGCGCGCTGCGTGCTGACGACGCCGCCGAAATAACCGCGTAGCAGAAAGAACAGCATCAGCAGAATGAACGGCGACCCGACGATCGTCGTAAACAGCAGCGTCCAAACCGGCGATAACGCGAACGCCGCCGCATAGGTCAACGCGAGGACCGCGAGGGAACGCAAAATCGACAAGCGGAAAACTTTGCGTACCGTTTCCAACGCGCCGATGGTGAAGAGAGCGATCTTGACCGTGCGGAACAAGCTGCCGGCGATGAATGCCGGATTGCGTAATTCCTGATCGAGTTGCGCGCGCACTTCGGCAGGCAAGTTAAAGAGCGACTTGATTTGCTCAGCCGACTGCATCGAGCTGGCCACGTAAGCTGCCTGCACGCCGCTGAAGTGAAAGAAGGTGGCAATCAGAATCGTCATCAGGTTCGCCGCGATCAAAACATAGAAGATAACCGAAGCTAATGATGCGTATTCCTGTTGCAGGACCAGTCCAAAACTGCCGCGACGATCGAAAAGGTTTGCGATCAGCGCAATCAGCGGCACTAAAACAATCGCGAGGGGCAACAGCGCTGTCGCCGCATGGAACAGGTTGGCGAAAATGACTGACGGACGCGCAAGAAAAGCCCGGTCACCGCTCAGCCATTGCACCGCGAAGAGATAAAGCAACTGCGAAAGATAGGCGCAGATAAATGCCGGCAGCAACCCGCCGCGATCGCGCACTTCGCGTATCCCGCGCAGCGGCGCGTAAAAAACCATCCCAATGAATCGCAGCCAGTCAGTCATTATGTGGCCCAGATTTTTGTCTGGGGGTATGTGGCACAGGGCGGATCACAGGCTGAACTCTGACACACTTCATCTCTCGTCGCCCGATTCCCCGCGATAACTGCCCGGGGGCACCGCGCCGTTGCGCATGTCGCGCTTAATCACAGTTGCAGTGCTGAGCGGCCAATACCGAAACAGCGCCTTACCGTAAACATATTTCTTTGGCACGAGGCCCCAAATGCGCGAGTCGCTCGAGTTGTCGCGATTGTCGCCCATCACGAAAAAGTAGCCCGGCTTGACGTATGTCGGCGGGCGGCTGGCGTGCGACATGTTGAACTGCGGATCGAGGTAACCCTCGTCTAAATCTCTGCCGTTCACGCGCACGTGACCCTCCTGGACCTCAACCGTATCGCCGGGCAATCCGATGACGCGTTTGATGTAGCTCTTTGAAGGGTCTTCGGGAAACCAGAACACGACGATGTCGCCGCGATAGACTTTCGGCGCCCAGCGATATTCGTCGTAGTAAATCAGCTTGTTAACGAAGATGCGTTCGCCGTCGTGCAGATAGGGGAGCATCGAGGTGCCTTCAACCTTAACCGGTTGAATGATGAAGACCATCACGAGCGCCAGTACCATGAGCGCAAAAAGCAGATCGCGAAACAGCAGGCGCGACTCTTGCCAGAAGTGTTTGCGGGCGACTTCTTTCGGACGCTGCACTTCGATGTCCGTGTCGTCGTTGACGTCGACGGTGCCGAAGGGCGGAACTGTGGGTTGCTTGCCAAACATGTCTTACTTAGTTGCGCGACGCCGGCGAGTTGCTGCTCAACGCACGCAAATTCGAGGTTAGCCCTCGGTTCCTTGTGTGTCAAACCTTGGATTGGCGCGCGTTCCTGCAATAGTTAGACGGCGAAAACTTGACAGTCCGTGCCACCGCTTTCTATCATCCGACGCGTTCAAGAACTGTTCAAACCTGAATCGAACCAGTCGGCGCGCGCCGCAACGGAGGCATTAAAGTGATTAAGCTGGACATCATCAATCGTCTCGCCGACCAGACGGGAATCCCAAAACTAAAAGCAGAGCAGGCGGTGGACGCGCTGTTCAATTCCATGAAAGACGCACTGGCGCGTGGCGACCGAATCGAGCTCCGCGGCTTTGGCGTCTTTGTGGTGAAACCACGTAAACGCGGCATCGGCCGTAACCCGCGCACGGGCGAGGAAGTGGCGATTCCTTCGGGGAAGACGATTCGGTTCAAGCCGGGCAAAGAGTTGCAGGCGCATGAGGACGGATTGGCGGATACGTAGGTAGGCTATTGGAACTTTCGATCGCGCCGTTAGGCGCGGGATGTTTATAGCCGGGATGCGCAGATTGAGAGATTGCCCGGCGGAATGAAAGCACCGCTTTCATTCCGCCGGGCTTAGTTCTAAAGAGGGCAGCAGGGCTATAAACATCTTGTGCCTAATGGCACGATAAGTCTGTGGTACCGGGTAAATTTCGCATGTTGCCTGATTCGAACGAACCTGCCGACTCGCGCGGTGCCCAGACTGTAGAAACCTGGGGTCGCTTGCCCAAACTCACCCATCGTCAATGGGCGCTGCACATCGGTTTACTCCTCGTTACGTTTGTGACCACGACGATTTGCGGAATCGTAATGGCGCTGCCTCCGGCGAGCGGAGATCCAACGGCTTCGGCTGACGCCGGTGGATTCGTAGGCACGCTGTGGCTAATCCCGTGGTATTACGTCCTCGCAGTCTTCGAGCTGATGCGTTACGCGTTTGCTCATCCTGCGATTCTAAAAGAAGGAGTGGTTTTCTCGGGATCGCTTCTGGCGATTCTCGCGTCGCACGAAGCGGGACACTATTTCCTCTGCCGTTACTACGGCGTTGACGCAACTTTGCCATTCTTCATTCCGCAGCCGCCGTTGTTGGTGCCCGGAACGTTTGGCGCCTTCATCAGAATTAAGTCGACCATCCCTTCGCGCCGCGCCTTGTTCGACATTGGGTTGGCCGGACCGTTGGCCGGATTCATCGTCATGGTGCCGATGGCGTTCGCCGGATTGCTGACGTTGCAACATCAAGTCGTCCCGCCGGGAGCCTCAGGGATAACTTTCAATGACCCGCTGTTGTTTCGTCTGATTGGCTGGGCGTTTGGAATTGAGTTGGCGGACGGCATCGTGAACTCGTTTTATCTGGCCGCGTGGTTTGGCGCTTTGGTCACGGCTCTAAACCTGATGCCCGTCGGGCAACTCGACGGCGGCCACGGAACGTTTTCAGTTTTTGGCGAGCGCGCGCATTGGTGGATTGGACGCGTAGCGTTCGCTAGCATGGCGATCGTTTCGGTGCTCGGCTGGTTCTGGCATGGCAGTCCGAGCGGCTTTGTTTACGTCGTGCTGCTCGCGGTTCTGCTGCGCGTGCGTCATCCGCAGCCGCACCAGATGGAGCCGCTTGGCTTCGCGCGCACCATCGTCGCCATGGCTACTCTGATCGTTTTTGGACTGTGCTTTTTGCCGTTTCCGATTACGATTACCTAAATCGCAGACACCAGGAGACATGAATGAAGAGAATCTCAGCAGTCGTCGTGATTGTACTGTTCGGAGTTTTAGCGTCGCCTGAAGCTAAGGCTCAAGGTCCAGATCCGATTCCGGCGATTCGCCAGCAGTACGCGAGCATCAATCGCAAGACCGCGAAATATCAAAAGGTTAAGAAAGAATTGCTGGGGTTCTCAGCGGAAGGCGGCGAGTTAATAGCCTATCTCAGCGGTCCTTCAATCGTTAAGATCAGCGCGACTTTTTATGGTGAGATGGGCCGGGCCACCGACGAATTCTATTACTCGAATGACCAACTCATCTTCGTCTTTCGCAAACACTCGCATTACAGCGGCCACCTAACAGGTAAAGTGGTCCGGACGACTGAGAATCGCTACTACTTCAAAGACGACAAACTGATCAGGTGGATTGGTGAAGACGGAAAGCAAGTGTCAACCACCGCGCCTGAGTTTGTTCAGGTAGAGACGCGGCTCCTTGCGAACTCAAAGCAGTTCACGGAGGGAGCGCGATCGAAGGAGCCAGCCATCGAAGATGTGCCGTGAATCGGGAAGCTACGATGTCGCAGCCGGCAGCAGTCCCTTAATCTCCCGCACCACCTTCTTCACGTCTTCCTGATCCGCCAGGGCGATCATGAAGAACTTGTAGCCCTGATGAAAGCAGATCACGCCGTTGGCGAACAGCCACACGCCGTCAAGAAATGGATTGCCGCCGAGCAGCCAGCTTACCGGCCCGCCGACGATGCCGGTGGGTGAACCGATTTGCGCGAACATCGCCGCGCCCGCTGCGCAACTGAAAGCGCCGAGCAAAGGCGCGCCTACATACTTTGCGGCCTTACGCTGAAACTCAACGCGTTCGCGTTTGGCTTCATCGAGTTGGCCAGCCGCGATTAACGCCTCCTGTTTCTTCAGGTACTCGTCGAACTTGTCGTAAAGCTTTCTTAATCCGATCACCGGCAGTGCCGAATGCGTTAGCCAGTGCGGGTGCGCGCCGAGAAGAACCGCGTCTATGCCGGGAAAGCTCGCGCCGGCGCGAATTCCGAGAACTAACGAAACCGAAACGGCCGCAGCCTTACCCGGATTCTCTTTGACCCAATCTTTCGCCTTGAGAATTCCTACCGTCGCCGCGGCTGACGCTTTTGTCGCGCGCAGGCCGGTGCCGGCCACCTTCGTGGCGGTCGTCGCGTAGCTAACGGCGTCGTCGAATGCCTTCTCAGCTTTCTTGCCGGCGGGACCCGCTGTGTCGCGAATGATTTTGCCGGCGTCGCCCGCCACATCGCGAATGGTGCGGCCCGCGTCTTTCGCGCGTCGCTTAGTTTCGTCGGCGGCGCGACGCGCAGTCTCGCGCACTTTCGGGTCGTCGGCGAATCGCTCTGCCTGGCCTTTCAGTTGGCCTGCGCCGTCGGCGATCGTTCTGGCGCCACGCCGCGCGGCATCACCCGCTACGCGCGCGGTGTCTTCGACGATGCCGCTAACACCTAGTTTCTCGTCAAGCTCCTGCGCTTTGCGTTTCGCAGCGCGTTGCAGGTCATCAAGTTTTTCTTTGTAATCGGCCATTTGAGTTATGTAGCGCAAGTTGCTAACTTGCGGCGCTGTGAATTAGCGCAATTTTACAAATTGCGCCACTTATTTCTACGCCCAGCACCGAGTCTGAGTTCATTACAAATTGAGTCTGCTCAGGTTTCGCCCTCACTTCACCACAAAGACACGAAGTCACAAAGGCGAAAAGGGGAAGGTTAGTCTTCGATTGGTGATTATTCGAACTTTGTGCCTTTGTGCCTTCGTGGTGAGACACCGCGGGCAGTCGGACGGTTGCGCTCAAGTCCTGACTCCCGTAATTTTGCCTTGTGCACAAATGCCCGAGCTGCAAAAAACCCGTCGAATGGAAGGACAATCGGTGGCGGCCATTTTGTTCCGAGCGCTGTCAGCTAATCGATTTCGGCCGCTGGGCGGAAGAGGAGTATCGCGTGCCGGGACGGGAAATTGACGCGGCCGAACTTTCTGAGCCACCGCCACCCGACAAAATTGATGAAGAGAATCCGTCCCGCTAGGTTTAGCCTGCTCGCGATAACCCTCCTGACGCTCGCCGGGTTCGCGTGTCGCCCAAACTTCACACCTCTGCCCGATACCGGCGGACCGGCGGGGTGGGTTTTCGAAGATGGAAAGCGCGCCAGTGTCGGCGATTACACCGGCAAGGTTTTGCTGCTGAACTTTTATGCGACGTGGTGCGGCCCGTGCCGGATCGAGATGCCGCACCTGATGGCGCTGCATCGGAAGTACGAAGCCGAGGGTTTGCAAATCGTCGGGCTGAACGTTGGCGGCGACGACGACTACGCAGAAGTGCCGGCGTTCAAACAGGAGCTTGGGATTTCGTTTCCGCTCGCGATTCCCGATGACGCTTTCGTCGACCGTTACCTCGGCGTTAATCAGAACATTCCGCAGTCATTCGTCGTCGACCGCCATGGCCGGATCATCAAGCACTTCATCGGCTTCAGCGAAGAGAGCGTTGCCGAGGTGGAAATTGTTGTGCAGGCCGCACTGAAAAAGTAAACTGCGGCGGGCAAAATTTCATTAACACCTTGGTTCAGGGCCGGTCGGAAAAAGTGGCTCTCTGTGTTAACTCTGTGGTCCTCCGTGTCTTAGTGGGGAAATTGCGTAGAAAAACCTCACCACAAGGCACTGAGATCACCCAGAGAATCACAGAGTTCTTTTTTTCGAACAGATTCCTTAAGCGAGGTGTGAATGAGACTAATTCGTCACTGACGATGCGTAAACGAGGTCGTTCTGGGCTTCTTACGGAAGTAATATCCGCGCCGCGCCCGTACCACAAGTTTCTTGTTCGCTTTCATGATCGCGGGAACCAACTGAACTTTGACGTGCCGAAACGCGCCTTCCTCGTTTGTCTCAGGCGGCCGATAACCAATCGTGTAGCGCGTGCGCAGGCGCGTGAACATCTCGCCCAAGCGTGAATCGACTTCGCTGCGGTTGGCGCCGAGAACCTCGCCACCGGTCTCTTCAGCATAGGGATCGATGCCCCGGATTCGACCCAACGTCAGAGCGTTGAAAACCTTGGCAAATCCGCTACGCACGATTAGGCCGTACACTACGGCGCCTGATTCGGCTAACTCTCTCTGCACTTTCTGCGCGTCATCGCCGACAGACCACGTGATGTTGTCTGAAATGACTATGATCGTGCGCCGGTTCGACGGGTTTGTGCTTTTGTTTATCTCGTCGGTAGCGAGTAACAGCGCATCATCCAGAATGGTTCCGTCGCCTAAGTTAGTGTTGCTTGCCTCGGTTATCTTTACCGCAGTCAGCGCTCGGTTTTTCGTGAAAGTCTGGATAACCTTCGGGTAATCAGCGAAAGCGATCACGGAAACTTCATCTTCAGTTTTCAGGTGACGCAGCGCGTTGTTCGCGCCTTCGCCGATTTGCGCGATGACCGGACGCACGCTGCGGCTGATGTCGAGCAGCAACAGAATTGAAAGCGGCAACTGATCCTGACCAAAGTAAGCGATCTCCTGCTTTACATTTTCTTCCAGGATTTCGAAGTCATCTTTACGAAGGGGGCCGAAAACCTTCCGCGTCTTCTTATCAATGACCTGTGCGTCGAGAACGACCAGGTCGGTGTTCACCCTGATGACGTCGCTTGGATCGACTTCCTGTGCAGCTACGACGGATGGAACCAGCGCAAACAGGGAAAGCACAAGAAGTCGCAGCAGTCGGGTGCGGTTCCTATCAATCATGGCCGGTAAAATTCGCGTAGAGAGAGTTAAGGTTTGAATGGCTTGCCGCCGTTATCGACGCTTTTAATCAGTCCGGTTTGATCCATCCAGAAGGACAGCTTGCCGGTTTTGCCGTGACTCAACGGTTCAGCGTTGGCAACATAACTCTTGCCGTCCTTGCCGACTGAAATACGGAAGTTGTAGCCGCTGAGTTTCGGGTCGATCACATTGGCGCCGAGCATGCCAGCTTTAATCAGCGCCGGAAAATCTCCGTATTGTCCGCCGTGTTGTTGGCTGTAAACCCCTTGCCAGAGGACCAGACGTTTCAGGATGTCCTCGACATCACTTTCGTGCTCAGTGATAAGCGCGTCAAGAAAATACCGGCGGCCGGCTTTCTTCACTTCAGCCGCGTCGGCTTCAGTGCCGATCAGCCAACTGCCGCTCAAGTTGGTAAGGTTTAGCGGTTGCGAAGTTACCTGCGGCGACGAAACGTCGACCGGAACCTTTACAAAGACAGTCGCGTTCTTGCCGCTGATCTGTTCGCCCATAATTTCAACACTGGCGGGAATCTGGGCCGCTTTTTCTTCAAAACCTGGCCGCAGAATCTCCATCTCTTCGGCATTCAGACCTTCAACGGCAGGTTTGTAGATCGTCAACGCGAATGCTTCCTGGAAGCGGTGCTCGCGCATCGTTTTGTAAAATTCCCGCACGACATCAGTAGGCGTGCGCGGCTGGGCGAGACTGGGTGACGAAGTCTTTGCCGTACACGCTGCGGGCGAACCTACCAAAGCGATCGTCGCAAATGTCGTCAGGAGCAAACGAACGAACAGACTGCGTGGGAGACTCAGCTCTCTACGAAGATAAATCATGTGTTTCCTTACCCGGCCTATTAGTCAGTGCGCTTCTTCTTGCTTGCCAGAACCCATTCACGACCCACCGCGTAGAGCAAAGCTGTAATCGCGACAAATGGGATCAGCGATAACAGTTCAGCATAACCCTTCACGTGGCCCGGAGGCTCGTCGAAGAAAGGATTGTGAGCCAACATCCATACCTTAACCGCACGAGATGTTTCGTCGAAGTAACCCGCCATGAACGCGATGATGATGCCTGCGATCGCTGCGCCTGCGATGTAACCCGAGGCCATCAGCACGCCCGGACTCTTGTCGGTCTCAGCGATGATTTGCTCCTCAGCCAGGTGCGCATGCTTGCGTCGCAAATGCCGATCGACTAGCCAACGAACCATCCCGCCGATGAAAATCGGAGTTGAAGCTGACAACGGCAGATAGACGCCCACCGCGAATGCGAGCGAAGGAATGCCGGCCATCTCGAGCAGGATAGCAATCATTACACCAAGCAAGACGAGGTTCCATGGCAATTCGCGATTTAGGATGCCCTTAATGATGTAGGACATCAGGGTGGCTTTCGGCGCGTCGAACTTTTCCGGCGTGGATCCGTCGGGCCGCATCTTGTTTTTTCCGTTAATGGCTGGATCGACGATGTATTGCGGGACGCCCTGGGCGTCGACCAGGTAACGGCCCTCCCGTCCGCCTTCGGTGCTCGTCTTTTGCCAGACGCGATAGGTGTTTTGATCCTCCGCGGCTTGTGGTCCCTTGAGGGTTTCTGAAGCACCCAACTCTGACAGATTTGCGCGCAGTTCGGGTTTGAAGTTGCGCTCGACTTTGTAAACGATCTTGCCGGTGTCATTAACCAGGTATTCGCCTTCACCCAGGCCTTCCGCCTTCGGACTCTTGGCGTCGCGGGTAAGCACGCGATAGTTACCCGGCGCGCGCGGCTT
Organism: Acidobacteriota bacterium; assembly: GCA_052389795.1. Taxonomy (GTDB): domain Bacteria; phylum Acidobacteriota; class Blastocatellia; order Pyrinomonadales; family Pyrinomonadaceae; genus UBA11740. The sequence goes on from JBQTHO010000001.1 coordinate 379,087, forward strand.
CAGGTCTTCAGTGTAAGCCGGCAACGCGCCAGCTTCCGTGGCAGGAAGTGATGGCACGCGGTCGTCAACTTTCGAAAAGGTAATCCGACGCGCGTAAATCGTTCCGTTGTCATTCAAGCGAATCAGAATTGGCCCCAGGATCAGCGCCGAGGCAAGCGCCCCAACCAGAATGGCGTACTGCTGATACTTGGGAGTGGCCCCAACCAGGAATCCGGTTTTCAAATCCTGCGAAGTGGTTCCGCCATTCGATGCCGCGATGCAAACGATCGCGCCGATGGTTAGTGCCGTTACGTAATACGGCGGGCCGGTCCAACCCAACAATAGGAAGATCAGGCAAGTTAGCAGCAACGTCGCGACGGTCATGCCTGAGATCGGATTCGAAGACGACCCGATCTCCCCGGTTAGTCGCGACGAGACTGTTACAAACAGAAAACCGAACGCGACGATCATGATCGCGCCCAGAAACGCCGTTAGAATACTTTGCTGCAGCCCGAGCTGCGGGAAAAGCATAATCATCGCAATCAGCACGATGATGCCCGCCAGCACCAACTTCATCGGGATGTCCTGATCGGTGCGCGGTGCGCGCGCGCTAGCGGCCTGGCCACCTCGCAAATCGGCTAATCCACCTTTCAACCCGTGCCAGATGGTTGGAAGCGAGCGAAACAGACTGATAATGCCGCCGGCAGCGACCGCACCGGCGCCAATGTACAGAATGTAGTTGTTGCGAATGTCGCCGGGACTCATACCGCGCACCGGATCCGTTCCGGGAGCAACCGCGCCGGTAGTTTCGCCGCCTGCGAAATAGGCAATCGCCGGAATCAGTACCAGGTACGCCAGTACGCCTCCCGCGCACATGATTGAGGCGATGCGTGGACCGATGACGTAACCGACTCCGAGCAAAGCCGGATTCACCTCAACGGCTACCGAGCCCTTGTTGAACGGCGCGCCGAAGATTTTTTCGGGCGCTTCTTTCCAAGTGTAGAAAGCGCGGTGCGCTGCCTGATAGAGAACGCCGATGCCAAAACCAGTGAAGATCGTTTTGGCGCCGATGTGCGAGCCGGCTTCGTCGCGCGCCGCCATCTCGGCTTTCGCTTCGTCCGAGGCCGCCGTACGCGATTCTTCCGAGGCCCCGGCTTTCAAAACTTCCGCGCAGGCCGTGCCTTCCGGATATTTCAACTGTCCGTGCTGCGCCACGATCAGCGCGCGCCGCAGCGGGATCATCATGAGAATTCCCAGCAAGCCGCCGAGGACCGCCACCAGCATCACGCGCGTCAGCTCGAGGTCGAAACCGAGAATCATGATCGCCGGCATCGTGACGCCGACACCGAAGGCAATCGACTCGCCCGCTGAACCCGCGGTCTGAACGATGTTGTTTTCGAGGATCGTCGCGTTACGGATGCGCATCCGTGAGAGCAAGGCAAAGATGCTGATCGAAATGACGGCGACGGGAATTGAAGCGCTGACCGTCAAGCCGACTTTCAAAACCAGATACAGCGACGAAGCGCCGAAAACAATCCCGAGCAGCGTGCCGACAATCAATGCGCGCGCGGTGAATTCAGGAATGACTGTCCGCGCATCGATGTACGGACGAAACGACGCCAGGAATGGATTGTCCGGTTTGAACCCGACGCGATCCGGAAACTCCTGAGCACGGGCGGCTTCCTCGGGGCTGATGACTTCCTTCGGCATCAGTTCTGACCTCCGAACGAGTTTTGCAAAAGCGGAGAGATTGTTAAGGGATTGTCCGCCGCTACTTTACACGCGCCGAACGCGGTAGAGCAAGCACTTAAACTACTCTTGCGGCTGAGCGTTTCGGTGAAGAAGCCAGAAACCAGAAAGCAGTAGTCAGCAAGCAAAAAGCAGAAAGCAGAGGGCAGTAAGCGAAAACGGAGATCGATTGAATCCGATCTCCGCTTTTGTTTTGTGGGCTCTCTGCCTTTTGCTTTCTGCCTACTGCTTTCTGGTTCCGCCTTCTGCTTACTGCTTCGTTGTGTCCGCCTTTGGCGCGATGAACACTTCACGAGCTTTCACGACGTAAACCTTTTCGTCAGTCTGCCCGTCGCCATCAACATCAACTTTGACGACGATCTTATGGCTCTTTCCGTCCCGGATGTCACCAGGGCTGAATCCCAGGCTGTATTGATTACGCAGCAGGGAATTGATCGAGCTGAGCGCGTTCGGCAACTCGCCTTCAAAAGTGACGGGAAAGTAGGTGCCACCAGTTTCTTTGGCAATTGTTTTCAGGATGTTGTTGGCTTGCAGAAAAGTCATCCGATCGATCGGCACGCCCATGATGTTGCCGCCGCGGCCGGGATCCATCATGTCGCCGTACTTTTTCATGAACAAATTGCCGGTGCCGATAATGTAGATCGGAATGCCGGAGTTCTGAACGATCTTCCGTACCTGGTCGTAATTGATCTTGCTGAAAGTGTCGATGCCGGACGCGACCAACAGCACAGCTTTGCGACGATCGCTCGCGACGGTGACCATGCCGCCATATTCGGTCGTGGGTTCCTTGGCCTCTTCCAGCACAACCGAATCAGCGCGACCGCCGACCAGCGTCAGCTTTAGCGCGTCGTACATGTTGGTTTCGATAAAGGCCGGCGTATTGCGAAGCAGCAGGCTGATCACCTGCTGAATCCGTTGCGGATTGTTCGTGAAATCCGTCAGCGGCGTCGGCCGCATGTCGTAAGCGATAACCGAAACGTAGTCCTGCGGTGTGATGAACTGCGAAAGAAACATTGCGGTCGGACGAATTACTTCAAGTTGGCCGGCCTCCTGGCCGCCGCTTCCGTATAGCCCCATGAACTGACCTAGCCTGCTGTACTCAACAACGAGCGTTATGGTGATGGGCGCTTCAGGTGTCGAGAAGTTCGTGATGTCTCTCTTGACGCCGTCAACGTACAGTTCGAAATTGTCTTTCTTCAATCCAGTCGTAATCTGACCGGACTTTTTGTTGAAAACGACCGCGTCAACGTTAACCAGGCTGGTGCTGACCTTAACCGTCTCGGTCTCCTTGCCGGCGATGTCGGTCGGGACGGGCTCCTGCTCTTTCTCGCCAGTCTCCTGACCTTGCGGCGGTCGCTTGTTCTTTTTCTGATCGGATGTGGGCGGCTGGCGGCGTGACTGCGCCCAAAGCGAAATCGGGTGAGTGCCGAAAACGAGCGTTGCCAGAACGACGAGAACTGCCAATCGTTGGGAAAAACGAAGCTTCATCATTACGTACCTTTCAACTGCAGGCCGGTTCCGCTTGGGATTGGACTATAGGTTGCGCCCGAAAACGGGTCAAGCTTGCTGAGCGGTCTGAGGGGTGTGATGCTGAGAGGGGCGTTCGAGTTTACCCCGAAGAGATAGGATTTGGAGGGTAGGCAGTAGGTGTAGCTGGTTTTCTGTCGGGGGTGCGCCGGATGTTTGGCCCGGACGCTAAGAAACGAAGTTAGGTAAGCTTTCCTACTCTTTAAACTTTACCTCTCACTACACCCTACCCCCAACCCCCTTACACCCTCGACTTTACCGCGGATTTCCTCCGGCTTCGGCTTCGATCACAACTTCGAAAGTGCCCGTGTTGTCGCTCAGGTTTCCTTCGTTGATGCCGAGAAAAAGGACGCCATCGCGTTGCGCCACAAAGTCGCGGCTGCTGCCGACGAATATGAAATCGTCGTTGTCATCGCCAATCACGGCGATCAAGCCGCCGGTCGGTTGTGTGCGCATGAGCTTCTCGCGGTCCTGAATGTTTGCCAGTCCGTCCGGCGTCGCGAACCGGTTGCCGCCAAGGTTTGCCCGTCCCGTCGCATTGATTCGCAGACGCTGACCGCGCCTGACAACCAAGCCGCTGTTTGTCCAACCGTTTGTCGAATTATCCGCACGCACGCGCACGTTCACCGGGAAGAAGGTGGGATTCGACGAGGTGTTTGGATTGCTCGTCGGCTGTGTTGCCGGCGGATTGTTCGAAGGTCGCGTATTGGCCGGTGGCTGGTACGTTGGCTGCGTCGGCGTCGTGGAGGTGTTGCCCGCTTCGTCCGCCGACGCCCCGTCGAATTCGATCGATTCGACGTCCTCCATGTAGACGTTTATGCGGCTCTTACGTCCGCGCGCGCCGCTGCCAACCAGGATCGTGAACTGTTCGTTACGGAAGTTGACGATCTCGCCGCGAATGACGCTGCCATCCTTCAAACGAACCGTGTCGGCCAGTACGGGCACGGTCAATCCCAAACCTACGACCACGACGATGGCCGAGCGCAGCAAAAGCCTTTTCATAGCGACCTCCAACGAAAGAAAGAATTTGTTTGCCGATTCGCGCCACGCAAATCGAGGAGAGCACTGCTGTTGCAGTTGATGATTAGCGAAGTGAAATGGTTGCGAAAAACGTGACGAAAGTGCGCGCAGACCGAAGCGAAAAACATGCAAACCCGCATTTCAGGCACGAGCAAGTTTACCACAGCATGGTTCGCTTGCTGATGGGAAATTCCGCCAACGGTAGAATGCTGCCGGGACGGAATGGATTGCCCGGCGCGGCAGATAGTCTGTTTTCGATAGTGTCTTGGTGATCGCGATGACGCAGACGGCGGCGCACTTACAAAGTCTGCGAACGGCGAATTGAGGGTCGAGCTTTCGTCCCGTAGGGACGAGATGTTATAGCGTGGGATGGCCTTAAATCTTTTCGCCAGTCGGAAGTAGCTATGGCCACTTCTGAGAGGCGATGTTCTCTGTATTGATTGCAGGGCTATAAACATGTCGATCCCCGGGAGCGAAGCAGTGCGCGAAGGGCACGACAGCGTAAACCCTGGGGCGTAAGCGCCCGGATGGGAAACCCAAAATAATTGTTAGCGAAGCGGCGATAGAGGAGATCTCAGATAGGCGATTTCCAATTTGCGGGTCAAGTGGCGACGAGTGGCTGACAAATGAAAAAGCAAGGTCGCAGCCCTGCCTTCTGTTATTGATTTAATTGGTGGAGCAGAGGGGGATCGAACCCCTGACCTCCGCATTGCGAACGCGGCGCTCTGCCAAACTGAGCTACTGCCCCACGAATCGGAGAATACAGTTTCGAGTTTCGAGTTTCAACCTCAGGTTTCAGGTTTCGGGTTCAGGTTTCAGATCGTGAGAAGCGCGGGAGATCCGGTCGCTACCGCTCGCCGTACTGACACGAGCTCATCCACAGATTACGCAGATTACACAGATTAAGTCGGCAAACTAGAGCTTAAGGCGTTGCGCTGGGGATGTCGATCCGGTCGCTATTCTGCGCACCCTCACCCAACCTCTCCCAGAGGGAGACGAGAAAACCGCTCGCGGTACTGACACCGACTCATCCACGGATTACGCAGATTACGCAGAAAGAGGAACAGCCACGAAAAGGCACAAAGGGCACAAACAGAACACCCTCACGAACTCATCCACAGATCACGCAGATTACACAGATTCAAAATCACACATCACCGAGACGGTGGACTCGGTGACGCAGCAGGTTCTGGTCTGCCGGCGCGTGTCGCGGTGAATGTTCCTGAGCCACGGCCGACAACCTGCGCGGTCCCGCTCATTTGATTGCCTCTAACTGTGCCCACGAACATCGCGTCAGTTGTCTGACTTGCCGGCGCGGGCAGCGTGATGGGAACTGTGAAGTTCACTTCTGCACCTGAAATTGATCCGGTCGCAATACTTCCCGAACCGAGTGGTCCCTGAAGTGATCCCGTCAGCTGCTCGCCTTCCTGTTGCAGGCTCATGGTGGCAGTTAGTTCCTGCTTTTCGTTTCCCGTCCCGGTAAGACTAACAGTCAAAGACCATGTGCCCGACGCGTTTGCGCCTCGATCGCCTGGAGCTGTGGGCGGTCGCAGATCGATTGGTTTGCCATCGATGAAGACATGCGCAATGCGACGATCCTTGGCGAGCAGATCGCCGCGCGTGACGGTCAAATTCGCAATCTTGCCAACTTCGATCGTGCCAAGCTGTGACGCAACGCCGAGCACCTCGGCCGGCCAAATCGTCAACGCTTTGATTGCATCTTCACGCGACAAACCGTTATCGACGGTCTTTCCCACGTTCGCCAGATAGTCGTTCATCGAAGCTATGCCGCCGGATTGAAACGCGAAACGTACTCCGGCCGCGGCGAGCCGTCCGGCGGTCTTGGGAGCTTCGACGCGCTCACGCAAAATGCGGAGCGGCTCAGGTTCAGCTTCGGGTGAAGCAGCGGTGGTACGCCGGGGAAAATTCAATGAGAGCAGCACAGGAACGTTCGCCGACTTCAAGCGTGCCGTCACCCGATCAGCTTGGCGTCCTCCATTGATTATCACGCGCACATTGAATTCGCGCGCGAGATCAAGCACGCGTTCGATCTCGCGTTCACTGTCGGCCTGCATGACGATCGGCATTCGTCCAGCCACGACCGGCAGCAACGCTTCCAAAGATTTGTCCTGTGCCGGCCGCTTGTGTCCGCGCGGGTTCCGTTCGTAAATCTCGTTCATCTCGCGATAGCGCCGCGTGTCGAGCAGCATCTGCCGCACGGACGCGAACACGCCCATCAGAGAACCTGGATATTGACCGCCGCCAAGCGGTTGCAACCCGATGTATTGCGCGACCGGCGAACGCACGACCATCTGTTGCGGTGTGTCGCCGGCGAGATTGATTAGCGCAGACTGTCCCAGGAACACGTTGCCGCGCGGCGCGGTGTGCGCCGCCGTGATACCTGCGTTACGTGCTGCTTCGATTTCCGGACCGCCGGGACGAATCAGATCGGATGCGAGAATCTCAGGCTGCATTCCCGGAAGGTTGGCTGAGTTTGGCGAAGTGGCCGAAGGGGCGCTCTGCCCGAACAAACCAGCGAATCCGCCGGGACTTGCGCCCGGTGTTGGCGATGGCCGCGGAATCGCCAGCGTTGTGTTCGCGTCGATAAGGCCGGGATAAACCGTCAGTCCCGTGCCGTCGATCACGCGCGCGTCGGCCGGCGCCGCGACGTTGGCTCCGACGGCGACGATTAACCCTTCACGAAACACGACTGTGCCCCGATCAATTACGCCGCCGGACACCGTCACGATGCGCGCGTTGGTGATGGCGTAAGTATCCGTGCCGGTGCGCCGCTGAGCGTCGCTGCTCCGGAGCGCGGACGCGATGAGCAAAGCGAAAAGGGCGATAGTGACGACAACTAGCGAGCGCGTGTTGATTCGCATTCCGTGGGTTCCTCGAAAGGCTTTGTGGTTCGTTTGGAGTAGCAAAAAATACAGGAACATCAGCGGGCAGTAAAGAGGCTCAGCGCTTTTTGCGATCCTTTGCGACTTTGCGTCTCCGCGATGAAATGCCGTTCGGGAAAGTAGTCGGTGCACGCAAAAGGCGCCAAGACGCACAGAAACGCAAAGTAGGAGGACGACCGCGAACTGCTATTCGTTAATGCAGCATATGAAGTAGAATCTCGCCCGTCCGATAGAACTGGCATTAGAAACTTTTTTGTTTTAGCTGTCTCGAGATCAACCACCCGTTAACGCAGGTGGTTCTGACAAGAAGAGATCAACCAACCGCTATCCCGACGAGTCGGGATTCGACAAGATCATCCTGGTGCGGAAACTAATCATCTTCGTCATCGCCACGATTGCGGTGCTGGGCTTTTCTCCTGCGCCAAGTGCGCAGAACGAACGTTACGATCTCCTGTTGCGAAACGGGCGCGTGGTCGACGGCAGCGGTAGTCCATGGTATCGCGCCGACGTCGCGATTAAGGGCGACACGATCGTTCGCATCGCGCCCCAAATCGACGAACCCGCGAAACGCACCATTGACCTGAACGGTCAGGTTATCGCGCCGGGCTTCATCGACATTCACACGCACGCGCGTGGAGGAATCTTCAAGGTACCGACGGCGGACAACTATGTGCGACAGGGCGTGACGACTTTGATTGAAGGCCCGGACGGCGGCTCACCGGTGCCGCTCGCACCGTTCTTCAAAGGACTTGAAGCGCTGCCGAAGTCCGTGAACTTTGGCATGTTCATCGGTCAGGGCTCAGTGCGCGCGGCCGTCATCGGTGACGTGAATCGGAAGCCGACGCCGGAAGAACTCGACAAAATGCGCGCCCTCGTGAAGCAGGGAATGGACGACGGCGCGTTCGGCTTAAGTTCCGGACTGTTCTATGTGCCGGGTACGTTCACCGAAACCGATGAAGTCGTTGAGCTGGCAAAAGTAGCGGGGCGTTACGGCGGCATTTACATCTCGCACATGCGCGACGAAGCCACGCGCAGCGTTGACAGCGTAAAAGAGACGATTGCGATCGGCGAACGTGGCGGTTTGCCGACGCAGATCACGCATCACAAAATTATCGGCAAGAAAAATTGGGGCAAGAGCATCACGACGCTGCGTCTGATTGACGAAGCGCGTGCCCGGGGTGTCGACGCGACGATCGACTCGTACCCTTACACCGCATCGAGCACGAGTGTCACGGCAGCGTTGCTTCCGGCGTGGTCACAGGAAGGTGGCCGTCAAGAACTCTTGAAGCGGCTCAAAGATCCAGCCACTCGCGCGAGGATCAAAGCTGAGACCGCGAGGCTGATTCGCGAAGAACGCGGCGGCGGTGATCCGCGCAACGTGCAGCTTGCAAGTTGCAGTTGGGACGCGTCGCTGGCCGGCAAAAACCTTTCCGACATCACGCGTCTACGAAAAACGACGCTGACGATTCCGAACGCTGCCGAAGCGACGTTGTGGCTGGTGGAGCAAGGCGGATGCTCGGGAATATTTCATGCTATTAGCGAAGCAGACTTGAAACGGATTTTGCGTCATCCGGCGACGATGATCGGGTCTGACGGCGAGATCCCAATCTTCGGCACCGCCAGTCCCCACCCGCGCAGCTACGGCACATTCGCGCGTGTGCTCGGCGTTTACGTGCGCGAGAAGAAAGTGATCTCGCTCGAAGAAGCGGTGCGGAAGATGACGTCTTTTCCGGCTCAGCGCCTCGGTCTGACCGATCGCGGGCTGCTCCGGCCCGGGATGAAAGCCGACATTGCGATCTTCGATCCGGCCACCGTTCGCGATAAGGCGACCTTCGAAAAGCCACATCAATACGCTGAAGGTTTCTCTCTTGTAATCGTGAACGGCGAGATTGTTTTTCAGTCCGGCGCGATGACGGCGGCGCGACCGGGAAAAGTTCTTTACAGGCGTTAGAATCCTTCGGCATCCACGCTCCAGTACTTGCCTTCGCGAAGAACGCCATGCAGGATGCACGGGCGTTCGTAGATAAAACGAAGTCACGCTGCAGTATTTGTGAAACCGCAAATGACAAATGAATAAAGGTCTCGAAGCCAACACTACGCTCTCGCATTACCGCATCGTCTCGAAAATTGGGGAAGGCGGAATGGGCGAGGTGTATCTGGCAGAGGATTCGAGGCTTCATCGCAAAGTGGCGTTGAAGCTACTCCCTCGGGAAATGGCTGCTAACCAGGATCGTATGCGCCGCTTCAAACAAGAGGCGACGGCCGCGGCGGCGCTCAACCATCCGAACATCGCGCATATCTATGAGATTGGCGAGAGCGACGGGACGAACTTTATCGCGATGGAGTTTGTTGAAGGCGTGACGCTGCGCGAAAAGATTCACCGTGAGCGAATCGAACTTAGAAAGCTGTTGCGCTACCTGCAACACGTCGCCGAAGGACTGGCGAAAGCTCATGCGGCAGGCGTTGTGCATCGTGATCTGAAACCCGACAACATCATGATCACGCGCGACGGTCATGCGAAGATTCTGGATTTCGGCCTTGCGAAACTCATTGAGCCGCAACGGACTGACACCAGCGCAGGCGATAATCCCGGCGACGCTGCGACCGCGATCATGCAACAGCAGTCATCGCCCGGCGTGATCATGGGCACGGTCGGCTACATGTCGCCTGAGCAGGCCCAGGGCAAGACGAGTGAAATCGATCAGCGCTCAGATATTTTTTCGTTCGGCTGCATTCTGTTCGAGGCGGCCACGGCCAAGAAACCATTCGAAGGTGATTCAATCGTTAAGTCGCTGCACAGCTTGATCTATGAACCCGCGCCGTCGATCAAAGATCTGAATCCATCAGCGCCTGCCGACTTACAGCGCATCATCCGTCGCTGTTTAGAGAAAGATACGGACGACCGGTACCAGGCGATCAGAGAAGTCGCGATTGAACTAAAGCATCTGCGGCGTGACCTGGAAACAGGCGGCGACTTTGACACGACGGTGCCGCCGCCAGTTAGCATGCAAAGCGTTCTCAGCACCGACAGTGGCTCAACGGTCAACTCAACCGCCGCCGTATCTGCATCGCTCCCGCCGGCGCTCTCCAGCGCTGAATTCGTCGCCCAGGGACTCAAGCGGCACAAACTCGGCGTCGCGATCGGGCTGGTGATCGCGATTGGCGCCCTCATCTTCTTCGCTTACTACCTGCGCGCCGGCAAAAGCGAAGTGGCCATCGACTCAATTGCGGTGCTGCCGTTTCAGAACAAGAGTTCGGACGCGGACACGGAATATCTTTCCGACGGCCTGGCGGAATCGCTGATTTATCGTTTGTCACAACTGCCGAACCTGAAAGTCAGTCCGACGAGTTCGGTCCTGAGGTACAAAGGAAAGGACACAGACATCGATCAGATCGCCAAAGAGCTTGAGGTTGACGCGGTGATGTCCGGCCGTGTTTCGCAGCGCGGCGACAACCTTACGATAAGCGTTGAACTGGTCGACGTGAGGACTAAGAAAATAATTTGGGCCGAACAGTATGACCGCAAGATGTCTGATCTGCTGGCAACGCAGCGTGAGATCGCCACCACCATCACCCAAAAGCTCGAGTTAAAACTATCAGGCAACGAAGCGAAAGGCATTACCAAACGCTACACGGACAGCAACGAAGCGTATCAACTTTATCTGAAAGGCCGATACAGCTTTGCCAAGCGCACACGCGACGACATGCTGCGGGCCATCGAGTATTTCCGGCAGGCGATTAAACTCGACCCTAAATTCGCGTTGGCGTATGCGAGGATTTCCGAAACGTATGGAAGCATGCCGGCCTATCCTTACCTGTCGCCAAATGAAGCTTTTCCTCAGGCGAAGGCCGCGGCGGAGCAGGCTCTGGAGATCGATCCTACGTTGGCTGAGGCCCACACGTTCCTGGCCTATTCTTTGGTGATTTACGATTGGAATTGGGTCAAAGGCGAGCGCTCCTTCAAACGCGCGATCGAACTTGATCCAAATAATTCCGCCGCGCATTTTCGTTACGGGCAGATATATCTCGGGTCGACGGGACGGCTTGACGAAGCCCTCGCCGAAATAAAGCGGGGTCTGGATCTGGAACCGCTCGATATCAACATGGGAGCAACTCTGGCGTGGGGCTATTTTGTTGCAGGGCAAAATGACAAAGCTTTGGAGCAAGCGAAGAAAACTTACGATCTCGATCCCGTTCACCCAATCGGCCGCTGGATGTTGAGCCAGGCCTATACGAATGTAGGAATGTACCCAGAGGCCATTTCACTCACCGAACAATGGCTGCGAACCGATCCAACAAACCAATTTGCGCTGCGAGACGCCGGAATTGCCAACGCGAAAGCGGGACGGCGGGATAAGGCGGAAGAAATGATCAATAAATTCCGCGAGATCGCGAAGACGCAATATATACCGGCTTGCCGGATCGCCGGTATCTACGTTGCGCTGGGGGACAAGGATAAGGCGTTTGAGGAGCTCAACAAAGCCTTTGAGGTACGTGATTGGGAACTGTATCGATTAAACGCTGACCCGTATTGGAATTCAATCCGCGACGATCCGCGCTTCAGGGAAATGCTCAAACGCCTGAACCTGCCCGAATGAAGTTGAAAAGTAACTACTAGATTAGAAGGAGAATCAAAAATGACTACCGCTTTTGCACCCATCCCAGAAATCCCCGCAGCATTTCACCGGGCAGAGAAAGATTTGCCCTTTGTCGAGTACCAGGAGGGCGTCGTTTTCCAGTTGCTCCACGCCCACGTTGAGGCTGGACTCTGGGTAGTCCGAGTACGCTTTCAGCCGGGCGTTAGCCTCCAGCGCCACAAGCACACCGGCGAGGTATTCGCGTTCACGATCAGTGGTTCGTGGCACTACCTGGAATACCCCGAGGTCAACACGGCAGGTTCATATCTTTATGAGCCCCCCGAATCGATCCATACGCTGCACGTGCCGGATACGAATAAAGAGGTGACCGATGTCTGGTTCGCCATCCGCGGCGCGAATCTCAACCTGGACGAGGCGGGGAACGTGGAAAGCGTGCTCGACGCCGCGTCCGTACTGGAGATTTACCGTGCCCAGTGTGAAAAGAGCGGACATGCGCGTCCGGACGTGATTGGCGCGTAGTCCTGTCTTCGATCGACACTAAACCAGCCAGGAGAACTTTCATGCAAGCAGCAAAAAAGATCATGAGTAAGGCGGCAAGGCTCTCTGCGGAGGGTGCCTTTGTCGTTGTCTTCGCTGTCGGCGCGCACGCCCAGCAAAAGCCTTGCTTAACGGCTTCGAAGTTCGGGCCCGACGATCAGATCGGCAATCTTAACTATTTAACGCCGGAGAAAACGCTGGCCGCCTCAAAGCTGATAACGCGCGGCAAGGCTTATCGGCTCGGCATCGAGACAAATAAGAATACGCCGGCCTACGGCACGCGTACTTTTTCGATCACAGTGCTACAGCCGGGCCAGGCCGGCGGCGGCAGCTTCGGGCCGACAAAGACGACCTACAACGACGACATCATCAACGGCTGGGTGGGTATCGGTTCACAGCTTGACGGTTTCGGCCACGCCGGAATCGACAATCTCTATTTCAACTGCAACAAGGCTGCCGATTTCACCATGCCCGACGGCCTGAAAAAATTGGGCATCGAGAAAGTGCCGGCGGTCGCGACGCGTGGCGTCCTGCTCGATATGGCTGCTTACTTCGGTGTCGATATTGTGAAAGAGGGAACGGCGTTCAATCGAGCGGAAATCGAAGGCGCGATGAAGCGGCAGGGCATTAAATCAATCGAGAAGGGAGACGTCGTGCTTTTCCATACCGGCTGGCAAAAGCTTTTGGGGAAAGACAACCAGCGTTTTATTTCGGTCAACCCGGGGCTTGGCCGTGAAGGAGCAAAATATCTTGCCTCGCTGGGTGTAGCGATGGTGGGCGCGGACACGTCGAACTTCGAAGTGATCCCGTTCGAGAAGGACGCCGGCATCTACGAGGTTCACCAGATTCTGCTGGCACTTAACGGCATTCACATCCTTGAGAACATGAATACCGAAGAGATGGCCCGGGATCAGGCGTGGGAATTTCTGTTCACACTTGGCCCGGCGCGGATCACGGGCGGCGTGCAGGCGATCATCAATCCAATAGCGATCAAGTAGTTCGTCGATAGAGATTAGGAGAAGGAACTACGTGAAATAGTCCGGGTCTTTCACGTTAAGCGGAAACGAAGGGAATGCAAATCTCAATGCACGATAAAGTTGCACTGATCACTGGAGCGAGCAGTGGCATCGGAAGGGCAACCGCCGAGGCCTTCGCGGCGAAGGGTGCAAAGGTGGTGCTGGCCGCGAGGAGGGAAGATGAGCTTGCGTCGATCGTGAGCGAGATCGAAGCTCAGGGAGGGAAAGCGACCGCCGTCAAGACGGATGTGTCCCAAGCGAAGGACGTCGAGCGGATGGTCGCCCATGCGATCGACACCTTTGGGCGGCTCGACTTTGCCGTGAACAATGCCGGCATTGAGGGGCGGTTGGCGAACATCGTCGACCTGTCCGAGGAGGAGTGGGACAAGGTCCTCGACATCAATCTAAAAGGCAACTTTCTTTGCCTGCGATATGAGGCCCGAGCGATGCTCGACCGGGGCAACGGCGGAGCGATCGTCAATGTCGGGTCCGTGAATTCTTTTCTGGGTTTTGGGTCAGGTGCGGCATATGTTGCTTCGAAGCACGGGCAGATCGGCCTGACGACAAGCGCGTCCGCCGAACTGGCACCGCACGGCATCAGGGTTAACATCGTTTGCCCGGGCTTTGTTGATACGCCGATGCATCATCGGGCACGCGGCCTCTTGGGCGACGCGATCTACGATGATGTCCTGGTGCCGCGCGTTCATGCGAGACGTGTGGGCAAACCTGAAGAGATAGCCGCCTCTATCTTGTTCCTATGTTCAGAAGAAGCAAGTTACATTACCGGCACAACTCTGACGCCGGATGGCGGATTCACAATGACGATATGACGTCGCTTGTAAGTCTTCTATGAAGGTCTCGCGTCGAGGCGGAGACCAACTTTGAACATTATCTGCGGAGGATCAAATGAAGAAGTTAGTCACCGCCGCTAGTCTCACTTTTTTGTTGCTCATTGCCGGCGCGCGGGTCCAGGCACAGGCGCCGCGGCCCACGGATTGGCCGCAGTTTCGCGGGCCGGAATCAAATCCGGTGGGCAAGAATGCGCGACTGGCAGATCGCTGGTCGAAGACCGAAAACGTTGAGTGGTCGCAGGAAATTCCCGGGCGTGGGTGGTCATCGCCAATCGTGACCGGCGGCAAGGTGTACGTGACCACCGTGACAACCGACGGCAAGTCGAAGCCACCGCAAACCGGGACCGAGTACAGCAACGAGTACGTGGCTGAGCTGCAAAAGCAAGGGCTCTCGATGAAGGAAGTTATCGAGAAGGTGACTGAGCGGGACATTGAGCTGCCGAAAGAGGTAATGCTGCACTACTTCGTCTATTGCCTCGATTTGAAGAGCGGCAAGGTCGAGTGGAAGAGCGAGTTCAACACCGGCCGTCCTCCTGGCGGGCGTCATCGCAAGAACAGTTTTGCCTCAGAGAGTCCGGTGACGGACGGAAAGTTTGTTTACGTCTATGTCGCGAATCTGGGGTTATGGGCATTCGACTTGAAGGGTAAGCAGGTGTGGAGCACGCCGCTCGAAGCGAATCCAATGTACCTGGACTTCGGTACCGGAAGCTCGCCAACGTTGATCGGAAACCTTTTGGTGATCGTCAGCGACAACGAGAAGCAGCAATTCATCGCGGCCTTTGACAAGCAAACGGGCAAGCAAATCTGGCGGACGAATCGCGACCTCGGCGGCAAGAGCCAGCCACCACAACGCTCGGCTTACTCGACGCCATTTGTTTGGCGGCACGCGCTGCGCACAGAGATCGTCGCGGTCGGACCGGTCGAAGTGATCAGCTACGACCTGGCCGGAAAAGAGTTGTGGCGGATGTCCGGAATGGGGGGAGCGCCGATCCCCACGCCCTTTGCCTATGACGGAATGCTTTACATCAACGCGGGGCGAGGACGTTCGCTCTTCGCCATCCGTCCGGGAGCGAAAGGTGACATCTCGCTGGGGAAAGACCAGACCTCGAATTCCTTTGTCGCCTGGTCGCAGGAGCGCGCGGGAACGTATTTGCCCTCTTCCCTGGCTTATGAGGGCGGCGTCTATTCGCTGACTGAGACAGGAATCTTAACTCGCTTTGACGCCAAAACCGGCAAGCAAACCTACAAGACACGAATCGATCCGACCGCCACGGCTTTCACCACTTCCCCCTGGGCTTACAACGGCAGGCTGTTTTGTTTAAGCGAAGAGGGCCAAACGTTTGTCATCGCGGCGGGCGAAGAGTTCAAGTTATTGCACGTGAATGACCTGGACGACATGGCGTTGGCATCGCCGGCCCTGGTGGGCGAACGATTGTTGATAAGGACAGAACACCGGCTTTATTCGATCCGTCGCAAAGATAAGCGGTTCGCCGGAGAAAGGCTCAGCCGTCGCTAACGCGACGACGTTGGGGGCGCTGGCGGATCCGGGCATTGAAAGGGCAATAACATACTTGACGCATCTTTCACGGCGATTATGGAATTCGGTCAGCCCGAAGGGCTGAAAGAGAGTAGCCGGGGGTTGAGCGCCGCGCGATACCCCCGGATCGAGTGTCTATGATTTTTGACCCTGAAAGGGTCACAGAACTCGTCTGGGCACCCTTTCAGGGTGCCGAATTCTACGCCGACGTTTCCGGGAGTCTACGCTTCGCTGCGACCCCGGCTACTCTCTAGCAACCCTTCGGGTTGCGAACCTTGTGTGTCAAGTATGTTATTGCCCTTGGGCCGGGCTACATTCATTCCGCCGCTACACCGCAAAGGAGGATCAAATGAGAAGGATCGTCAACGGAATTCACCTGACACTTTTGTTGGTCGGCGCTTACGCGCTAATCCCAGCGCAGGTCTCTAACCAGGCGCACTGGCCACAGTGGCGGGGACCGTTCTTTAACGGCATGGCGCGCGGAGATGGCCCCACGAATTGGAGCGACACCAGCAACGTCAAATGGAAGACGGACATTCCGGGGAAAGGTCATTCGACGCCGGTTGTCTGGGGTGATCGGATATTCCTGACCACAGCGATCCCGACCGGCAAGCCGGCGCCAGCCGCGGCCGCTCCTTCAGAATCCAGCGGTCAGGCCCAGGGACAAAGAGGTCGCGGCGCCGGCGGCGACACAGCTCCTCAAGCCGAGCACAAGTTCGAAGTGCTCTGTATCGATCGCAAGTCAGGAAAAATCATCTGGCAAAGAACCGCGAAGATTACCGCGCCTCACGAAGGCTATCATCGGGTTTATGGCAGCTTTGCCTCGAACTCGCCGGTTACCGATGGTAAAAACGTCTATGCGTTCTTTGGATCGCGCGGTCTCTATGCTTACGACTTCAACGGCAAGCTCATTTGGGAAAAAGACTTCGGCGTACAGATGAAGATCAAGTTGGGTTTCGGCGAAGGCACCGCCCCGCTGCTCGACGGTAACCGGCTTTTTCTGGTTTTCGATCACGAGGCCGGCTCGTTCATGGTCGCGCTCGACAAGCGAAACGGAAAAGAGCTGTGGCGAGTCGATCGCGATGAACTCACGTCGTGGAGTACGCCTTTGGCAATCGATCACGGCGGCCGCCGGCAAATCATCGTGGCTGCTACCAAGAAAGTCCGCAGTTACGATCCTGAAACCGGCAAAGTGATTTGGGAAGTAGCCGGCCTTGGGGGGAATGTGGTTCCGGTGCCTGTTTACCAGAATGGAATCGTTTACGTGATGAGCGGATTTCGCGACCCGAAACTGATGGCGATCAAGTTAGGAAAAGAAGGAGACCTAACGGGCAGCGACTCGGTCCTCTGGAGTCACACGCGCGGGCTGGCGTACACCACATCGCCGGTGCTGCACGAAAACAGGCTTTACTTTGTGACTGACAGCGGGCTGATAACTGCGTTGAATGCGACGACAGGCGAACCACATTTTGCTCAGGTCCGTCTTCCAAAGACCGCCAACTTAAAGGCATCGCCGGTGGGCGCCAACGGCAAGCTTTACCTGGCTACCGAAGATGGCGACGTGGTAGTGCTCAGGATGGGCGAAAAGTTTGAAGTGATCTCTACCAACACGCTGGCCGATCAAGTGTTCATCGCCACGCCCGTGATCGCCGGTGATAATTTGTTTCTACGTGGACAAAACACGCTTTTTTGCATCGGTCAGAGTTAGCAAGTTAGGCTGTAACGCTGCGCTGTTCTCATAGAAAGAGTGCTCTTTAGGCAGCGAAACTAATCGGGCTTAACAAGAATAAATGCGAACCAGAACTTTCGGCCGCACCGGTTGGCAGATCAGCGAGATAGGCTATGGCATGTGGGGCATGGCGAGCTGGTCCAACTCGGACGACCAACAGTCTTTGGAATCGCTGCAGGCCGCAGTCGATCTCGGGTGCAACTTTTTCGATACGGCCTACGCTTATGGCGAAGGGCATAGCGAACAGTTGCTGGGACAAACCGTGCGGGCGAATCCGCAGAAGCGTCTCTACGCGGCGACAAAGATTCCCCCGATGAATCGAGAGTGGCCGGCGCGCGCGGATGCCACGCTTAAGGAATCTTACCCGCCCGATCACATCGAAGAATACGTCCACAGAAGTCTGAAGAACGCGGATCTGCAAAGCTTCGATTTGATCCAGTTCCATACCTGGAATGACGAGTGGCTGCGCGACGATCGTTGGTTCTACAAACTGGACGACTTGCGTGGCCAAAAACTAATCAGCGCGATCGGAATCAGCATCAATCGCTGGGAGCCCTGGAATGGGATACGTGCAGTGCGCACCGGGCAGATCGATGCGGTCCAGGTCATTTACAACATCTTCGATCAGAATCCCGAAGACGAGTTGTTTCCGGCGTGTGAAGAGATGAATGTCGCCGTGATTGCGCGCGTCCCGTTTGATGAAGGAACGTTGACCGGCACACTGACCAAAGACAGCCGTTGGCCCGAAGGCGATTGGCGCAACACATATTTTGTGCCTGAGAACTTGATTGCGAGCGTTGATCGAGCTGAAGCGATAAAAGAAACATTGCGCGTCTGGAACCAGGAACACGCGACAAAAATCACGATGCCTGAACTGGCGCTGCGCTTTATTCTTTCGCATTCGACTGTCAGCACGATTATTCCCGGCATGCGCAAGCTATCTCATGTCGAAGCTAACCTTGCAGCGAGCGATGCCGGTCCGTTGCCCGAGGAATTGCGAGAACAACTCCACGCTCATCGGTGGGTGCGCAAACCTGCGCTCTGGTCGCAATAAGAACTAAACAGCGACCCGGATCTGCAACATTGACTGGTCTCACGTCATCCAGTCCGCTAGAATCGCCGCCGTCCGAAAACGATGAACGTTCCAGCCGGGACAGTCGGTCGCTACAAGATCCTGTCAAAGCTTGGGCAGGGCGGAATCTTATCTGGTTCGCTGGACGCATGACGTCATGATGAGCGATTTTAAATAGATGAATCTCCCCGGGGATCACTTTATGAAAAGAATAGGTGTCTTAAGCATTCTGATCCTTGTGGTCGCCGCGTCCGCGGTCGCACAAGACAAGGTCGAGGAGTTTGATAAATACGCCGAAGCAGCACGCCAGGAATGGAAAGTGCCGGGAATGACGATCACGGTCGTGCAGGACGGCAAGGTGATCCTGGCAAAGGGCTACGGTGTGCGCGAGACGGGCAAGGCTTCGACGGTTGATGCGGACACGCTTTTTGGCGCGATGTCCACGACCAAGGCGATGACCGCGGTGACGATGGGAATGGTCGTCGACGAAGGCAAGGTCTCCTGGGACGACAAGGTGATTAAGCATCTGCCGGATTTTCGCGTGGCCGATGCATACGTGACCTCCGAGCTGAGGATCCGCGACCTTTTTACTCACAATGGCGGAATGGGCAACGCCGATTTCTTGTGGGCCTGGACGCCGGAATTGACCGCGGCCGAGATCGTGAAGCGAATGCAGTACGCGCGGCCGGCGTATCCGTTTCGCGGCGGTTACACATATCAGAACGTCATGTACGCCGTCGCCGGTCAGGTGATCGAAAAGCTGAGCGGAATGCCGTGGGAGCGGTTCGCGACTGAGCGGCTGTTCACGCCTCTGGGAATGAAGAATACGTTTGCCACCTACGGCGCCTCGAGCGGCTATCAAAACCGCTCGGCGGCGCATGTGAATGTTGACGGCACGATCACGGTGATCCCTGAACAGACGGCTGACCCGATCGCCCCGGCCGGGGCTGTCTGGTCGACCGCAAATGACATTGCCAAATGGATCGACTTCATGCTCGGAAATACGACCGTCAACGGGAAACAACTACTAAAGCCCGCGACCCATCAAGCACTGTTGCGGCCGCAGGCGATCGTGCCGCCCGGACAATTCTATCCAACGGTCTCGCTGACAAAACCTCACTGGACGACGTACGGCCTCGGCTGGTTTCAGCACGACTATCGGGGCGAGATGGTGAACTTTCATACCGGAAGCCTCGCCGGGCGAACCGCGATCATCGGCTTAATACAGGACAAGAGAATTGGCATTTACATCTTCGGAAACGTCGATCATGCAGAGGTGCGTCATGCGCTGATGTACAAGGCGTTCGATGTGTTCGCGTTTGGCGACGGAAGCGGCCGCGACTGGTCGAAAGAGATGAAGACGCTCTATGACGGCCTCGATGCGCAGGGCAAGAGGCAAGCTGCCGCCCAGCAGGCCCGTCGCAAGTCAGACACAAAGCCGAGCCTCGCGCTCACGGCTTACGCGGGCAAGTATGCCGATCCGTTCTATGGCGAGATTGAGGTCACGGTCACAGACGGTAAGCTGCGACTAAGCATCGGCAAAGGCGAAACCCGCACCGCCGATCTTGAACACTGGCATCACGACACTTTCCAGGCAAAGTGGCACCGGCGCTGGCTGGGCGAGGGACTGGTATCGTTTCAATTGAATTCGGTATCTGGTGAAGTTGAGGCGATAACCATCGGCGGGGCTCAGCTAAGGCGCGTTGCGCGCGCAAATTAGCACCAAGATGAAACGTTGTCCCCAATGCGATCGCGTCGAGACTGATGAAGCGCTGAAGTTCTGTCGTGTGGACGGTGCGACGCTCGTCTCTGAATCGTCGCGCGTGAGCGACGAGCAGGGCACTGCACAACTCGGAGCCGATGCCAGCGAAGTTCATACAAGCATTCTTCCGCATGTCACCCAGCCCGGGCCCCAGCGCGTGACCGGACCAACAACTGCGCTTCCTCAACCGGCCGCCGGCGCGACCCGCGAGATAGGTAAAGCACGACCGAGTAAAGCTTTGCTCGGAATCATTGGTGCAGCCGCGGTCCTCGGCCTGGTCATCGGAGGAATCCTCATCGCTAAGAGATTCAACGCTTCAACGACCGCGCGCGGGATCGAATCGGTAGCGGTCCTGCCATTTGAAAACAAGAGCGGGAACGCCGATTCGGAATATCTTTCAGACGGTTTGGCTGAGTCGCTAATCTACCGTCTGTCTCAGGTTGCAAATCTCAAGGTCACGCCCCGCAGCTCAGTGTTCCGTTACAAAGGAAAGGAGATTGACGCAGAGAAGATCGGCAATGAGCTCGGTGTCGATGCGGTCATGACCGGGCGGCTGATTCAACGCGGTGACAACCTGACTATCAGCGTCGATCTGATTGACGTGCGAAACAAGAAGACGCTTTGGGGCGAGCAGTTCGAACGAAAGATGTCTGATCTGGTGGCCACTCAACGCGAGATCACCGCGGCAATTGCGGACAAGCTTCAGCTGCGTCTTTCTAAAAATGACTCTAACGGGATGACCAAGCAATACACCTCGAGCAATGAGGCGTATCAGCTTTATCTTCAAGGCCGTTATTTCTGGAACAAGCGCTCATCCGGCAATCTGAAAAAGGCTGCCGAGCTATTCAAAGCCGCTACTGTTAAGGATCCGAATTTTGCGCTCGCATATGCCGGGTTGGCGGATTGTTACGCCGTTTCGTACTACTACGTTGGCGAGCGGCCTCGCGAATTGATGCCCCTGGCAAAAACATTTGCCGCCAAGGCTATCGAACTCGATCCAACGTTGGCGGAACCGCACGCAACGCTTGGGTTCACCTCATGGTTACTGGACTGGAATAAGCAGGAAGCGGAAAAGGAATTCCTCAGGGCCATCGAACTCAATCCGAACTACGCAACCGCGCATCACTGGTATTCCCGTTATCTTCGCGGCCTCGGGCGGATGGATGAAGCATGGCATGAGATAAAACGGGCCGAAGAAGCTGATCCTTTGTCACTCGTTATTATTAATAACATAGCTGAGAGCTATATTGATCGTGGCGACCTGACGGCGGCCGCACGCGAATGCCAAAGGGCGATCGAGCTCGATTATGGCTTTTGGGCGGGGCACCAAACCCTCGCCATCGTGCTGATTAAGCAGGAGCGTTATGATGATGCACTGGTGGAAGCAAAAAAGAGCATGGAACTTTCTGGCCGAGGCAATGCGTCGCTCGCTTTGCTGGGACATATTCATGCCCGTCTGGATCAGCGAAGTGAAGCCGAGGCCGTAATTAGAGAGCTCGAGAAACGATACGGGAACCATGCCGCCGACGGCCGTGACCTGGCGATAGTCTATTCTGCTTTTGACAAAGACCAGGCCTTCGCGTGGCTGGAAAAGGGTTTTGCCCGACGCAGTCCGTTTCTGGTCTTCCTGAGGTTGGAACCGTTAATGGAACCTTTGAAAAGTGACCCGCGCTGGAATGCCCTGGAACGACGCGTGGGAATTAGCCAATAGCGCGTCATCCGCTGCTCAACACTCGTACAAACCGCTGGCCTCAAGTCACCCAGTCCTATAAAATCGCCGCCACTTCCAAAGGATGAGCCTAACTGCCGGAACAGAAATCGGTCGCTACAAAATCCTGTCAAAGCTGGGGCAGGGCGGCATGGGCGAAGTCTATCTCGCCGAAGACACGCGCCTGCGCCGGAACGTGGCCTTGAAGATTTTGCCTGCCGATGTCGCGGCGGATCGCGTTCGCATGGAGCGGTTCGTGCAAGAGGCGAAGGCAGCGTCGGCACTGAATCATCCAAACATCATCACGATCTACGAAATCGATCAAACTGCGTCGGGCCATTTCATCGCCATCGAGTACATCGATGGACAGACGCTACGCGAACGCGCGGCGAATTCAATTATGACGGTCGGTGACGTGCTCGATATCGCGATCCAGGCGGCGAGTGCCCTCGCTGAAGCTCACGAAGCCGGCATCGTCCATCGCGACATCAAGCCCGACAACATTATGATCCGCCGCGATGGCATCGTGAAAGTCCTGGACTTCGGCCTCGCGAAACTCTCTGAGCAGCCATCTCCCGTTTTTGTGGACAGCGAGGCGCCCACCTCGATCAATATCAAGACTGAACCGGGCGTCGTCATGGGAACGGCCGTTTACATGTCGCCTGAACAAGCGCGCGGTCTGCCGGTGGATGCGCGGACGGACATCTTTAGTTTCGGCATCGTGCTTTACGAAATGGTGGCCGGACGCTTGCCGTTCAAGGGTTCGGATCGAGTCGACGTTCTGATGTCGATTCTGGGAGATGCCCAACCGCCGCCGCTGGCGCGGTATGCGCCCGAAGCGCCGGACGAGCTGCAGCGAATCATTGCGAAGGCGCTCGCGAAACCGCGCGAGGACCGGTACCAGTCCACCAATGATTTGCTGAACGACCTGCGGAGTTTGAAAAAGCGGCTCGAGATTGATGCAGAACTACAGCGCACGTTGCCGCCCGAAGCTGTCCCATCGGCCCTGCGGACCGCTGAGTTGTCCGCGCCCCTCAAGACAGAAACACCTGGAACCGTCACCTCAATCATTCCTCCGGCCGCGAGCGCGGCGGCGAGCAGTGACTCGCAGGGCGCTGGAAGCCGACTTCAAAAACGCACTGTCCTGATTACAGCAGGCCTCGCGGCTTTGGCCGTGACGTTGGGTTTGCTCTGGTACTTCAAATCGGATTCGGCTGCTCCCCTGACTGAAGAAGACACGATCGTGGTTGCCGATTTCATCAACACTACCGGCGATCCGGTGTTCGATGGAACGCTAAAGCAGGCTTTGGGTTCGCAACTTGAGCAGTCACCCTTCTTCAGCATCTTCCCAGCCAGTCGTGCCCGCGAAGCGCTGCGGATGATGGATCGCTCGCCGGATGAACGGGTGACGAAAGAGATCGCCCGCCAGATTTGCCTGCGGCAGGGATTCAAAGCGTTTCTCACCGGCTCGATCTCTAACATCGGCAGCCACTACGTCGTCACGCTTGAAGCGACGAACGCGCAAACCGGCGACACGATCGCGCTGGAACAGGCCGAGGCGGACAGCAAAGAGCAAGTGCTTGCGGCGCTGGGAACGGTCGCCACCAACCTGCGCAAGCAACTGGGCGAGTCCTTAGCGTCAATTCAGAAGTACGACAAGCCGATCCATCAGGCGACGACGTCATCGCTCGAAGCTCTTAAATACTATTCAACCGGGATCGAGCAGCAGCTCAAGGGCCGCTACCTGGACGCCATTCCTTCCTTCAAAAAAGCGACGGAGATCGATCAGAACTTCGCCCGCGCCTACGCTGCGATGTCGTCCATGTACTACAACACGCGGCAGTACGAGCTGGCGGCTGAGGCCTCGCGCAAAGCGTATGAACTGCGCGATCGCGTCGGTGAAAATGAAAGGCTTTATATCACCCAGGCCTACTACGACAACGTCACGGGCGAGCTGGAGAAGTATCTGCAAACGCTTGAGCAGTGGAAGAGCACCTATCCGCGCGATGCGTCACCGCCAAATAACCTGGCGGTGAAATACAACGAGCTTGGTTTGTTTGATAAGGCGGCCGCGGAGGCGCGTGAAGCGATTCGTCTCAATCCAGGATCGACCTCCGGCTATTCGCTTTTGGCTGCGGCGCAATTAGCTCTCAATCGTTTTGACGATGCTAAGCAGACTATTAATCAGGCCCAGGGACAAAAGCTGGACAGTACCGCCATGCGCAGGACTCTGTTTCGGATTGCTTTTGTCCAGCACGATAGCGCGACGATGCAGCAACAGATCGACTGGTTGAGGGGAAGACCGGACGACCATCTTGCGCAGGGTTGGCAATCAGAGACGGCGGCGTTCCTGGGCCAACTGAAAAAGTCACAAGAGTTTTCTGACAGCGCGCTGGAATCAGCCGAACGTCGCGATCAGAAAGACGTGGCGGCACAGATTGCGGTAGCGGCCGCGGCGCGGGACGCCCTGTTTGGTGATTGCGCGCGTGTGAAAGCGCAGACCGATAAAGCACTCGCCCTCACGAACAGGCAAGTGACGACTGCCAATGCCGCCAATGCACTGGCTAGCTGCGGCGAGTTCACCGAGGCACAAAACCTCATTGCGGAACTGACCAGGCGTTCTCAGACCGACACGGTTCTTAACAAGATTTTGGCGCCGCTGGTCCAGGCGCGAAGGGAATTGCAGCGGGACAATGCGGCGCAGGCGATCGAATTGCTGGAAACCACCAGGCCCTTTGAAGGTTACGCTCTTTTCCAGATTGCCTATCTCCGCGGCCAGGCATACCTGAAACAGCAAAAGGGAGCGGAGGCTGCAACGGAGTTTCAGAAGATTCTCGACCATCGCGGCTCGCAACCTACTTCACCGATCTATGTGGTGGCGCACCTGGGCCTGGCGCGCGCCGCCGCACTGCAAGGCGACACGGCAAAGGCGCGCCAGGCTTATCAGGATTTCTTTGCGCTGTGGAAAGACGCGGACGCGAACGTGCCCGTTCTGATCGAAGCAAGGAAAGAATACGACAAGCTGAATTAAGCCGTTTAGCAAATGCCGAAGGCATTCGCGATTCCAGTCCAGGGTTTCTACCCTGGGGTTCGGAAGATGTAAACCAATTAGGAACTCTGAGGGAGTTCGAATTCCGATCGGTTCCGCAGGTGTTGGCGTGGAGATTTGCGAACTCTTTCAGAGTTCGTAACTGTGACGATACTCGGACCCCAGGGCGATTGCCCTGGGCTGGAATTAACGAACGCCTTCGGCGTTGTTCTTACCTTTATATTCGGCGTTGAGCCTCAACGACGAGCAACATTCTTTCGATAGTAGTAAGAGACTTCACACAGCGAATCGTGGCGCATATACTCTGGCGTCCCACCGGCTCTGACTTATGACCGATCGTCAACCTGACGCCCCGCCCGCGACACCTGAATCCGAAAGGGTTGCGGCAAGTGATTCCCGCCAGGCTGATTCGACTCTGATCCGCGTCCTGAAATGGGCGCTGGTCCTCGCCTCGGCTCTTTTTATCCTCGTGCTGCCGGTTCCGGCAGGCATCACTCCACAATCGTGGCGTCTGCTTGCGATCTTCGTCGCCACGATCGTCGGCGGCATAGTGCGTCCGATTCCCGGTGGCGCGGTCGTTTTGCTCGGCGTCACCGCAATAATGTTGACAGGCGCTTTGTCGCCGGTTGACGCATTGCGCGGCTACGCCGACCCAATCGTTTGGCTAGTGCTCGCGGCCTTTCTCATCTCGCGCGGCATGATCAAAACCGGCCTGGGTCGACGAATCGCTTTGCTATTCGTAAAGGCAATCGGATCGAGATCACTTGGTCTGGGTTATTCGCTCATCTCTACCGATTTCGTGTTGGCGACAATTATCCCGTCGAATGCCGCGCGTTCAGGCGGCATTATCTTTCCGATCGCGAAGTCGATTGCCGAAACTTACGAGTCACGGCCGGGACCAACGGCGCGCAGGCTCGGCGCGTTCCTCACTACGCTGCTCTACCAGGCCGACGTAATCATCTGCGCGATGTTTCTGACCGGCCAGGCTTCGAATGTCATTATCGCGAAGTTCGCGAAAGAGACTACCGGAGTCGAGTTGACCTACGCGCGCTGGGCGATTGCCGGATTAGTGCCGGGACTGGTCTCGCTCGCCGTCGTTCCGTCGCTGATCTACCGCCTGTTTCCGCCCGAGATCAAACACACGCCTGCCGCCACCGAGTTTGCGCGCACCGAACTTCGGAAAATGGGAAGGGTCTCGGGTCATGAGATCCTGATGCTGCTGGTGTTCGCGCTGGTCGCGACGCTGTGGATGACCACGGCATTTCATGGAATCAACTATGCCGTGGTAGCGATGCTGGGCATCGGTGTGCTTTTGCTGACCGGAGTTCTTAACTGGGAAGACGTCATCACCGAACGCGGCGCTTGGGACGTGTTCATCTGGTACGGCGGACTCGTGCGAATGGCCGAGGCACTTGGTGAAACCGGCCTCACAAAGCGCTTCGCTGAAGTAGCCGCCAACTTCACGGTCGGCTGGCACTGGGCCGCTGCATTGGCCGTCTTACTACTCGTTTATTTTTACGCGCACTACGGTTTCGCGTCGATCACCGCACACGTGTCGGCGATGTACATTCCGTTCCTGGTGGTAATTATTGCCGCGGGCGCACCCGTGGCGTTGACGGTGCTGCTGCTCGCTTACGCTTCAAATCTGAACGCCTCGTTGACGCACTACGGCACGACGCCCGCGCCAATTTGGTTCGGCGCCGGTTACGTAAAGCAGCGCACGTGGTGGTGGATCGGTTTCGTTGCTTCTGTCGCCAATCTGCTCATCTGGACCGTGCTGGGATCGCTCTGGTGGAAGGCGCTTCGCTGGTGGTAGTTCACGTGGCATTAACATGCTCGACCTATCAATTAGGTTCGCAACCCGAAGGGTTGCAAGAAAGTAGCCGGGGGGTCGCAGCGAAGCGTAGACCCCCGGAAAACGTCGATGTGGTATCCGCACCCTAAGGGGTGTAAGACGAGTTCTTTGACCCTTTCAGCGTCAGTGGTTCATATAGAGGCGAGCGGGGGTATCGCGCTGACGCGATTAACCCCCGGCTACTTTCTTTCAGCCCTTCGGGCTGACCACCGCGCTGTAATTCCACTTCACACCGGCAGCAGCGGCGCATATACTGACGCGCTTTAACTGGTCCGGCGGATTTGCTGACGTGACCCCGATTGATGAAGCGCGCCGCCAGATGTTCGTGAGGAGAAGAAAATTCGCATGCGCCCCTGTACTCTTCCAAACCGTTTGCTGATTGCCGCCATCGCCCTCTGTTTAATCGCGCTCACCGCGCCAATTGTGGTTGCTCAAACAGACAGACCGGGTCAGCCTCAAGCGACTCCATCGCCAAGTCCGTCGCCGGAACCCTCGCGGGGAACTGATCAACCGCAGGGTGAAGACGAAAGCCGTCCGCGCGATCCTATGTCCACCGCGACTTTTAATGGATTGCGCTTTCGGTCTATCGGCCCGGCGTTCACTTCCGGGCGGGTAATTGGAATTGCGGTCGATCCTAATAACTCGGCGAAATATTACGTGGCTGCCGCATCGGGCGGCGTCTGGAAGACAGTTAACAATGGCACGACCTGGACACCGGTATTCGACCGCGAGGGTTCGTACTCGATTGGCGCGATAGTTCTCGACCCTAAGAATCCGCTTACGGTCTGGGTCGGCACCGGCGAGAACAACAGCCAGCGCAGTGTCTCTTACGGAAACGGGTTATATCGTTCAGACGACGGCGGCCGATCCTGGAAAAATGTGGGTCTGAAGACCTCAGAGCACATCGGGAAAATCGCCATCGACCCAAAGGATTCCAACATCGTTTACGTCGCAGCGCAGGGACCGCTGTGGGGGCCGGGCGGCGATCGCGGACTCTACAAAACCACCGACGGCGGCAAAACCTGGAAACAGATTCTAAAGTTCAGCGAGCACACCGGCGTCACCGATGTAGTAATCGATCAGAACAATCCGGAAACGATTTACGCAGCTTCGTATCAACGGCGCCGTCATATGTGGACGCTGATCAACGGCGGGCCGGAAAGCGCAATTCATAAGTCAACCGATGGCGGCGCGACCTGGACGCGTCTGCGCGCCGGCTTACCGACCATCGATATGGGCCGGATCGGGTTGGCTATCTCGCCGGTCGATTCGAACGTGATTTACGCAACGATTGAATCCACTGATCGCCGCGGTGGAATTTTTCGATCTGCCGACCGCGGCGGCAGTTGGGAAAGGCGCAACGAGTTTGATACCACCGCGATGTACTACGGAAAGATTTTCGCCGATCCCAAGGACGTCGATCGGATCTACGTAATGAACGTTTTTTTGATGGTCTCAGATGACGGTGGCCGGACGTTGCGCCGGCTCGGCGAGCGGTCCAAGCACGTTGACAATCATGTTCTCTGGATCAACCCGGCGAATACCGATCATTATTTGGTGGGATGCGACGGCGGCGTCTATGAAAGTTACGACCGCGGCGCCTTTTGGCATTTCAAGAGTAACCTGCCGATCACCCAGTTCTACGACATCACCACAGACAATGCGACTCCTTTTTATAACGTTTATGGCGGTACGCAGGACAATTACAGTTTCGGCGGGCCATCGCGCACGCGCAGCGCTTCGGGTATCGTGAATTCCGACTGGATTGTGACCCAGGGCGGCGATGGCTTTCGCAGTCAGGTCGATCCGGAAGATCCGAATACGATTTATGCGGAGAGCCAGCAGGGCGGACTGGTGCGCTTCGACAAACGCACTGGCGAGCGCGTCGGCATTCAACCGCAGGAAGGTCGCAACGACGATCCGTTGCGTTGGAACTGGGACTCGCCCTTCATCATCAGTCCGCACTTGCACACGCGTCTCTATTTTGCCGCCGACAAACTGTTTCGCAGCGATGACCGCGGCGACACCTGGAAGTTAATCAGCGGCCAATTGTCGCGCGATCTGGATCGCGACAAGCTGCCGGTCATGGGGAAAGTATGGAGCATGGACGCCGTCGCAAAGAATGCTTCAACCGCTCACTTTGGGAACGCTTCGGCGCTGGCTGAATCGCCCAAAAAGGAAGGGCTGATCTATGTCGGTACGGACGACGGACTGGTTCAGATAACTGAAGATGGTGGGCGGAACTGGCGCAAGGTCGAAAAGATTGGCGACGTGCCGGAACTGGCTTACGTGAGCCGCATCATCACTTCAGTTCACGACGCGAACACCGTCTACGTCGCTTTTGAGAATCATCAGAACGCCGACTTCAAGCCATATCTTTTCAAAAGCACGGATGCGGGCAGGAGCTGGACTTCGATCAAAGGTAACTTGCCGGCGAATTGGCCGGTTTGGGGAATCGCTGAGGACCATGTGAATCCCAATTTGCTTTTTGCCGGAACTGAGTTTGGCCTTTTCTTTACGGTGGACGGCGGGCAGAAATGGATTCAGTTACGGGGTGGCCTGCCGACAATCCAGGTGCGCGACCTCGTGATTCAGCGACGCGAAAACGATCTCGTACTGGGAACATTCGGACGCGGCATTTACATCCTGGATAACTACGCGCCGCTCCGTTTGATCACGCCTGAGATGTTGAAGAACGACGCTTTGTTTCCAGTTAAAAACACGTTGATGTACATCCAGTCGCAACCACTCGGCGGCCGGGGCAAAAGTTTTCAGGGTGAATCGTTCTACACGGCTGACAATCCACCTTTCGGCGCAACGTTTACCTATTACTTAAAAGAAGAATTAAAGACAAAGAAAGCGAAGCGTCAGGAGGCCGAGCGCGCCGCGACCCGCAGTGGCGCCGCGATAGCTTTGCCGAGCCGCGCAGAACTCAGCGCCGAAGAAGAAGAAGAAGCGCCGACGATCATCTTTACGATTACAGATTCATCCGGTCGCGTAGTTCGTCGTTTGACCGGGCCAGTCACCGCCGGAGTACAACGGGTGACGTGGGACCTGCGCTATCCGGCAGCCAACCTGTCGCCACCGCCAAATCCTGATACGGAAGATCCTTTTGCCGAACCGCCCGGCGGGCCCCTGGTAATGCCCGGGGCGTATAAAGTGTCAGTCTCGAAGCGAGTGAACAGCGTCACCACTTCGATGGGCGAGCCGCAGACTTTCCAGGTTACGGTGGAAGGTCAGGAGCGCATGACGCAGGCTGACCGCGCTGCCCTGGTTGAATTTCAAACGAAAGTCGCGCGCCTGCAACGCGCGGTTCAGGGCGCGCTCGACGCCACGAATGCCCTGACCCCACGCCTCGCCGCAATTCGACGCGCGTTGTTGGAGACTCCGAACGCTCCGGCGACCCTGTTGGACGAAGCCGCGCAGCTGGAGAAACGGAAGAACGACATTCTTCGTGCTCTGCGTGGGGATCAAGCCTTGCGCGCGCGCAACATGAATTTGCCACCCTCGATTAGCCAGCGGGTGAACGGCATCGTTGGCGGCCAGCGCTTGTCGACTCAGCGGCCGACGCAAACTCATTTCGATCAATACGCCGCCGCCGCCGCTGAGTTTGAAGGGACGCTGACGCGGCTACGTCAATTGATCGAATCCGATCTTCAGAGGTTGGAGAAGCAAATGGAGGCCGCGGGCGCTCCCTGGACGCCGGGACGGATTCCCGAGTGGAAGGATCAACCATAGCCAAGGGCTCAACCCGGAGCGGCCAGGCTCAAGTGTGGAAAGTGCCGGTGTCGGGCGGCCAGGCCGTGCAGGTGACGAAGGATGGCGGATGGCTTTCTCACGAGTCGGTGGATGGAATGTACCTTTACTTCATGCCGAGTGCAGGCGATTGGCGCGCCGGCTGAGGTGTGGCGCCTTCCAACGTCGGGCGGTCAGGCTATTAAAGTACTGGACGGTTTTACGGGTCGGCCCGCTCGAAGAACCCGCAGGTCTGGCGCATGGACGGCGACGGCTCGAACCCGAAGCAGTTGACCGAGGGCACGGGCGTGGAGTCCTTCGCGCTCACGCCCGACGGGCGCGGGTTAGTCTACAGCCTCTACGAGCCGAGCATCTGGAAGGTCTCCGCGGAAGGCGGAAGCCCGATCAAGGTGGCCGACGCCTCTGCCTGGACGATGGGCGTCTCGCCCGACGGTAGCCTCCTCGCCTACGGCGGCCTGAACCCGCATACGAAGCGGCTGCAGCTCACTGTGCTTCGTCTCGACGATCTCGCGCCAGTTAAGACGTTCGATCTGCCCGTGACGGCGAGAAGTCTTCTCGGCTGGTCGTCCGACTCGCTCACGCTCATCTATCCGGACGTGCGGGGCGGCATGTCGAACCTATGGCGGCTGCCAATAGACGCCGCAGCACCAACGCAGATCACGAATTTCAAATCGGATCTCATCTATTACTTCGCTTATTCGCGAGATGGAAAAAACCTTGCGCTTTCGCTCGGCAACACCACGCGCGACGCAGTGCTAATTACTGAAGAGAAATAACGCTCGCTGCCCGCACCAGAGTCGGTCGTTTTTGTTCAGGCGGTCGCCGGTCTAAACCACCCGCGTACTTTCCGACAAACTTGACGGAAGAAGCGAATAACTCGAGGCAAGAGCCAAAGCGACACCGCCAAGCCCGCCCCAATCACAAAGAACACCAGCACCGGCAGGAACAGCGCCAGCACAATCGCTACGATCACCAGTGCGTCTTCCGCCAGACTGACGACCACATTTGAAACCGGTTCGGGACTCGTGTTGATGAGCGCACGCGTCGCGGCTTTCGTTCCGTGAGAACTCAGCGCCAACCCGCCGCCCACGAGCAGAGCGATCACTTGCACGCTGCGATCGAACTCGCCGAACGCAGTCGCCGCGATCACCGCGCCGGCGGGAATGCGGATGAAGGTGTGAATGACGTCCCAGATGCTATCGACGACGGGAACTTTGTCGGCCACGAACTCGACGACGAACATAAACAGTGCGACTCCGATCACCCACCAGTTAGTCACCACATCGAGTTCGCCCGGCAGTTTCAAATTCGCAAAACGACTCAACAATCCGAGCGTTGCTACCGTGGCGTAGAGATTGATGCCCGACACCCACGAGGCGCCCAGGCTGACTGCCAGTGTGGAAATGAAGTCCATCGCGCAGAATTATACGCCGGTTGCGCAAGCGAAGTTCGTTCTTTGCCTTTGAGCCGGCCTTGTCCAATTCATAGATTGAGAATTAAAGTTCGGCACTGCCGACTAGTGATGTTGCAAGCTGCTACCAATCTCCGTGCCGCTGGCGCTTGTTGCCTTTTGCTGTGTTCGTTTTTCGCGATTGGCGCGCAACCGAGTTTGACTCGCCACGTCGATCCTTTCATAGGGACGGCCGGGCATGGCCACACGTATCCCGGCGCCACGATGCCGTTCGGCATGGTGCAGCTCAGCCCCGACACGCGTCTGACTGGTTGGGACGGCTGCTCCGGTTACCATTACTCAGACCGGATAATCTACGGCTTCAGTCACACGCATCTGAGCGGCACCGGAATTTCTGACTACGGCGACATTCTGTTGATGCCAACCGTCGGCGAAGTTTTTCTGAACGCACTGCCGGACGGCAAACCTGAAAAAGGCTATGCGTCGCGCTTTCGCCATGCTACGGAAACGGCGCGGCCTGGCTCTTATTCAGTCAGACTGGACGATGAGAACATCCTGGTGGAGCTGGCGGCTACTAAGCGCGCCGGCTTTCATCGTTACACTTTTCCTGCGACGAACCGGGCAAACGTCGTTCTTGATCTCACTCACCGCGACAAAGTCATTGACTCGGAGATCACGATTACCGGCAGCAACACGTTCGTCGGCTGGCGAAGATCGGAAGGCTGGGCGAAAGATCAGATCGTTTATTTCGCCGGAGAGTTCTCGCAGCCGTTCAACGTCCGGGGAATTGCCCACGACGATCATCAATCTACCGACCTAAGGAACGTCCGCGGCAAAAATCTCAAGGCGTTTTTCACTTTTGACGCGACGCGTGGCGCGCCACTTCTGGTCCGCGTTGGTATTTCGGCAGTGAGTGTGGCCGGGGCGCTGCGAAATCTGCGCGCCGAGATCAACGACTGGAACTTTGATCGAGTAAGAGATGACGCCGACCGCGCCTGGAATACTGAGCTCAACAAAATTCAAGTCGGCGGCGGCAGTGAAGCACAGCGCACGGTTTTCTACACGGCGCTTTATCACTCGCTGATTGCGCCCAACCTGTTTATGGATGTTGACGGCCAATACCGCGGTCGCGATTTCAAAATCCACAAGGCCGAGAATTTTGATTACTACACGGTGTTCTCGCTATGGGACACTTTCCGCGCCGCGCATCCGCTTTACACGATTGTCGATCAAAAGCGCACTGTAGATTTCATCAAGACTTTTCTGGCGCAGTATCAGCAGGGTGGCCGTCTGCCGGTTTGGGAACTTGCCGCAAACGAGACTGACACAATGATTGGTTATCACGCGGTACCCGTGATTGCGGATGCCGCCGTGAAAGGCATCGACGGTTTTGATCTGAACCTTGCTTTCGAAGCGATGAAGCAAAGCGCCGAGCGCAATCAGGCTGGCCTGAACGCTTACACGACGAAAGGCTTCATCGAGATGGAAGACGAGCGGGAATCAGTCTCGAAAACGCTCGAGTACGCCTACGACGATTGGTGCATCGCGCAGGTGGCCCGGCGACTCGGCCGCTTTGATGATTACCGGCGCTACATCCGGCGCGCTCAGTTCTATCAAAACGTATTCGATCGCGAAACAGGTTTCATGCGACCGCGCAGCAACGGCGGCTGGCTTTCGCCATTTGATCCGCGCGAAGTGAGCTTCAACTTTACGGAAGCGAATTCCTGGCAATACACGTTTTTTGTGCCCCAGGACATTAGTTACCTCGCTCATTTTATGGGTGGCGGCCTGGCATTTGCTCGCAAGCTCGACCAAATGTTCGCGGCTGAAAGCAAGACCACGGGTCGCGAACAGGCTGACATCACCGGATTGATCGGCCAATACGCGCACGGCAACGAGCCGAGCCACGCAACGGCCTATCTTTATAACTATGCCGGCCAACCATGGAAGACGCAGTATCGCGTGCGGCAAATCATGGACAACTTATACAAGCCGCAACCTGATGGATTGATCGGCAATGAAGACTGCGGACAGATGTCGGCCTGGTACGTTCTAAGCGCGGCGGGCTTCTATCCAGTGACGCCGGGCTCGACGGTCTACGCGATCGGTACGCCACTGTTTCCGGAAGTGCGGTTCAACCTCGAGAACGGAAAACATTTTGTAATCAAGACCGATGGCGTTTCGAGCGCAAACATCTACATTCAATCAGCGACATTAAGTGGGAAGCCTTATCGGAAGTCTTTTTTGACGCATGACGATCTGATGGCCGGCGGCGAACTGGTTTTCAAGATGGGGCCGCGGCCAAATCGCTCCTGGGGAAATCTGCCCGATGAAAGGCCGGTTTCAGAGATCAATGCTGACCCGATCGCCCCGACCCCGATCATTAACGCCGTGGGAAAAACCTTCAAAAACCGTCTGGAAATCAGTCTTTCAAGCATCGCCTGGGCTCAGGAGATTCGCTACACGACAGATGGAACCGAGCCGAATCGCAACTCGCGACTATTTGCCGGCCCGTTTTTCATCGATCGCACCACACAGATCAAGGCATTCTCCATTAGTTCGACGGGCGAAAACAGTCTTGTGGCAACCGCGAACTTTCACAAAATTCCGCGCAACTGGAACATCAAGCTGATTTCAAAATACAGTCCCCAATACACTGGCGGCGGACACCTAGCTTTGATTGACGGCGTTCGCGGAACAACGAACTTCAGCGACGGCGCGTGGCAGGGCTATCAGGGTCAGGACCTGTCTGTAGTTGTAGATTTGGGCGAGGCGAAAAAGATTTCAAAACTGGGCGCCGGTTTCTTGCAGGACGTCGGCTCGTGGATCTGGATGCCGCGTCGAATTGACTTCGCGGCGTCTAACGACGGAAAGAATTTCGTTCCATTGGTCTCGCTTACAAACGATGTGTCAGAGAAACAGGACGGCGCAATTGTGAAGGAATTCCACCGGACCATTCAGCCATACGCAGCCCGTTATGTGAAAATCACCGTGCGCACTTTCGGCAAGCTTCCCGCGTGGCATCCGGGCGCCGGCGGCGACGCCTGGATATTTGTTGACGAGATCATAATCGAGTAGCCGTGAAGCGACTTCACCTTACTCAGGGAATCATCCTCGGCGTGGCGTTGGGACTTGCCATCGGTGTCGGAGCCTACACGTTTGTTTACGCCCAGGGGTATTCGTACCTGACAGACAATCCCGCGGCCTGCGCGAACTGCCACGTCATGAACGAGCAGTACAGCGGATGGCTGAAGTCTAGTCATCGCAACGCAGCCGTCTGCAACGATTGCCACACGCCGCCGCAATTCGTCGGCAAGTACATGACCAAGGCGCGCAACGGATTCTGGCATTCTTACTACTTCACTACCGGTTGGTTCGAAGACAACATACGTATTTCCGCACACGGCTTTGAGGTCACCGAAAAAGCCTGCCGGAAATGTCATCAGGAAATCGTGGACGCTATTGAAGGACAGCACGCTGAAGCGAAGGATTCACAATTAAGTTGTATCCGGTGTCATCGTTCGGTAGGTCATCTGCATTAGCGAACTCTGTGGCTCTGCGGTGAATTCTTAGCCAAGGGGAGCTCACCACAGAGACACACTGAGACACAAAGAAGTCATCAACGCTGAGGGAAAGTGACCATGAGCAAAGAGAACAAAAAGGAAACCACTGAGGCGACAGGGAAACCGCGCAAGAAGAGCCGGCTGAAGTTTTGGGCAGTCGTTGGGTTGGCGATCCTCGCGACCGTGTTTGGCTTGGCGCTGCTGGTCAACATCTTTCAGCGCAAGCAGGAAGCGCGCAATCCATTCTTCCGCGTCGTCGAGCTGACCGATGACACAGTCGATCCGGCGGTGTGGGGCAAGAACTTTCCGCTGCAATACGACGATTATCTGAAGACGGTCGATCAGGTGCGCACGCGCTATGGCGGCAGCGACGCGCTGCCGCGCACGCCGACGCAGGCTGATCCGCGTTCGGTCGTTGCCCAGTCACGCCTGGAAGAAGATCCGCGGCTCCGGACGATGTGGGCCGGCTATGCTTTCTCAAAAGATTTTCGCGAAGAGCGCGGCCACGCTTACATGCTGACCGATCAAACTTTCACTGAGCGTCAGCAGGTTGCGAGACAGCCCGGCACGTGTCTGAACTGCCACGCGTCCACCTACGTCGTTTACAAGCAGCTTGGCGGCGGCGACATCATCAAGGGCTTTGAAGAGCTGAATAAGATGTCCTACTTCGACGCGCGCAAGACGGTCACGCACCCGGTCGCGTGCATCGATTGTCATGACTCGCAAACGATGCAACTGCGCGTCACGCGGCCCGCGTTCATTGAAGGCATGCGCGCTTACAAAGCGGCGCAGGGTATTCAGAATTACGACGTGAACAAACAGGCGACACGCCAGGAGATGCGCGCGTTTGTCTGCGGCCAGTGTCACGACGAATATCACTTCAGCGGGCCAGAGAAACGTCTGGTTTATCCGTGGTCAAAAGGCCTGCGCATCGAAAACATCCTCGCGTTCTACGACGAAGCGAAGTTCAAGGATTGGGAGCACGCGGAGACGGGCGCGCCGGTCTTGAAAGCTCAACATCCCGAATTCGAGATGTGGAGCCAGGGAATTCACGCGCGCTCCGGGGTCGCGTGCGCTGACTGTCACATGCCTTACAAGCGGGAAGGCGCGTTGAAGATTAGCGACCATCACGTGCGTTCGCCTTTACTGAACATCAATCGCGCGTGCCAGACGTGTCATCGCTGGTCAGAAGAAGAACTGAAATCCCGTGTCGAGACGATTCAGGAACGCACCTTTAGGCTGCGCAACATTGCGATGGATGCGCTCGTCGACTTGATCAATGACATCAAGGGCGCGCGCACCGCAGGCCGCGACCCCGCCGCGATCGCAAAGGCCCAGGACTTTCAACGACGCGCGCAGTTCTATCTTGATTTTATCGAGTCGGAAAACTCCAATGGGTTTCACGCGCCGCAGGAAGCGGCGCGAATCCTCGGCGAGTCGATCAACTTTTCGCGCCAGGGCCAGGTGGCTCTGCGCGGCGGAATCTGACAGCGCATTGACGGTCGTTTAGAGTTGGCTGCGCCGGTTCGAGCGAGGAATAGGAACAACCGCGAAGCGGTTGAATTCAATAGCCGTGGGCACGGCCCACGGATCAGAGAGGAAGACAAGGTATACGACCCTGAAAGGGTCGAACAAATCAGGTGCGACCTTTTCAGGGTCCGTATGTCATGTGCCGGCTATTAAATTCATCCGCTTCGCGGATGCCTTTCGTTAACGCCCCAACAGCTGATCGGCTTCCGCTTTAACGGCATCGAACTCCTTCTTTAATACCGCGTATCTTTCGATTGCATCACGACCGATCTTTTGATCGACGTTCGCGGTCATGCCTGCAAGATAAGTGATGTGCGCCTGCAGACCCGGCTTGCCGTAACGCACGGGCTCAGTCAGAAGTTTCGCCGCCAGCGCATTCAGCCGTGCGGTTGATTCGCCATTCCCGGCGGTTGTGTTTGCGTTTCGCTGCGCTTCACGCACGCGCGCGACCAGCCGATTCATGTCGTTTACGAGCGCGCGCATGCGCATGTTGTGTTCGTACTGCTCCTGCAAGTCAGCAACAGTGACGCCATCCGCAGCGATGCGCGGATCGATCAGGACGTTAAAATGTTCGGTGAAAGTTCTATCGCCAACTTTCAGCCGCGCCTGATATTGTCCGGGCGGAAGCGTAACGCCGTCTTTATTTCGCAAATCCCATACGACGCGATTCATTCCCGGAGTTTTCGTCACCCGCGGTGGCGGCGCGCCGCCTCTGCGCGAGGAAGGCGCCTCAGGATCGTCCGTGTCTCCGGTCACGCCCCCGGAGCCCGGCATGCCGGCGCGGCCTTCACGACCGGTGCTTGTCGTTACTTCACTTGTGTATGAGTTCAGCACGACGCCTTTCGCATCCGCGAACTCGATTGTGACTGGGCCGGGAATGTTCGCCGGCAAGTAGTATTCGATGGCCGGTCCGAGATTCGCCGGCGCGACCCGGGTGCGATAGCCCTCGCGCGGGTCGAACAAATGTACGTCTCCACTCGCACTCTGCGGCGAAAGCTGATGCAGCGAGCTGATGTTGTCGAGAATCCAAAACGCGCGGCCTTGCGTCGAAACAATCAAATCCTTGTGGTGAACTTTGATGTCCGTGACCGGGACGTTCGGCAGGTTCAACTGAAACGGTTGCCAGTGCCCGCCGTTGTCGAACGAAATGAACATGCCGAATTCAGTTCCGGCGTACAGCAAGCCTTCGCGATCCGGATCCTCGCGCACGACGCGCGTCGGCCAGTCCGCTGGGACGCCGTTCTTCCCATCCGTCAAACGCGTCCAGGTTTTTCCGTAATCGTCCGTGCGATAGATGTAGGGCGCGTAGTCACCAAGCAGGTAGCGAAAGACGGCGAAGTAGGCCGAGCCTTTGCGATGCGGCGAAGCTTCGATGAACTGTACGCGGCCGCCGGTGGGTAGGTCAGGCGGCGTGATATTCGTCCAGGTCTTGCCGTTGTTGCGGGTGATGTGAAACGGCCCGTCGTTCGCACCTGTCCAAATCACGCCTTTCTCGAGCGGCGATTCAGTAATCGCGTACAGCGTGCTGTAAAACTCTTCGCCCGTGATGTCGCGCGTAATTGGTTCGCCGCTGATCCCCTGACAACACTGAGGCTTCGCAGTTAGGTCCGGCGAGATCTTTTCCCACGTTACGCCTTTGTCGCGCGTGCGATGAACGTGTTGCGAGCCGTAGTAGAGCACATCCGGATCATGCGGCGACGTCGCCATGGGCGAGACGCGTTGGAACCGCAAAATCAGATCGCTCGCGGGATTTCCGTAAAGTGACTGCGCGCCGACCCAGTAACTCTTCTCCTGTCCGACTCTCAGGTTCATCACGCCGTACTGGCCTTTGCATGAGCCGTAGACGATATTCGGGTCGCGCGGGTGCGGCATGATCGGACCGGTTTCACAGCCCGGACCGCTGCGCCAATCGTCGCCACTATAAGGATTGGCTTGGCTGGAGATGATCAGCGTCGTGTTGTCCTGTTGCGCGCCGTAGAGCTTGTAGGGAAACTGGTTGTCCACCCAGACGCCGTAAATCTCTGCGCTCGGTTGATTCATCTGGCTTGACCAGGTGCGGCCGCCGTCGTACGACACGTTGGCGCCGCCGTCGTTCGCCTGAATCATCGTGTTGCCGTCTTTAGGATTGATCCAAATGTCGTGATGGTCGCCGTGCGGCGGGCGTAGCACCGAAAACGTTTTGCCGCCGTCGGTTGATTTGAAGAAGCTTTCGGCGCCCGCATAAACAACATCGGCGTTCGTCGGATCAGCGCCCAGCGTTGTGTAGTAAAACGGCCGCTGAATCATCTGCGCATTGACGTTCCTTGGCTGCGGGTTCATGGCCATCCACGTTTGGCCTGAATCATCCGAACGATACAAACCGCCACCGGGCTTCGCTTCAACCAGCGCGTAGATTCGATTCGGTTTTGCCGCGGTGACGGCGAGATTGCCTTTGCCGATTAGCTCGCTCGGCAGCCCCGTCATGATCTTCGTAAAGTGTTCGCCACCATCCGTCGATTTATAGAAGCCGCCTTCACGCGCGCCGCTGATGATCGTCCAGGGCTTGCGCTCGAGCCGCGACATCCATGCGTAAACGACGTTCGGATTGCCGGGTTGCAGCTCAACATCCATCCCGCCGAGTTGATCGGAAACGAACAAAACTTTGCGCCAGCTCTTACCGCCGTCAGTTGTCTTGAATACACCGCGTTCCGAGTTCGGCTTGAAAATGTCGCCCCCGGCCGAAACCCAAACGATGTTTGGATTTGTCGGATGGATGCGCACCGCGCCAATCTGTCCGGCGTCGTAGAGCCCGGCAAAGCTCCAGGTCTGGCCGCCGTCTGTCGTTTTGTAGACGCCGCGGCCGGTTGAGACATTGCTGCGTACTCCATCAGAACCAGTGCCCAGGTAAATGACATTCGGGTCGGAATCTGCAACCGCAATCGATCCGGTTGAGCCGAGCGGAACCTTGCCGTCGGTGATCGGAATCCAGCTCGCGCCGCCGTCGATCGTGCGAAAGACGCCGCCACTCGCCACGCCCATGTAAAAAGTCTTCGACTGCGCCGGCACGCCAGTTACTGTGGTAACGCGACCGCCACGCGAAGGACCGACCAGCCGATAACGCAACCCTACGAAGAACGACGGATCGACCGATGCCATCATCCGACGGTTAGGGGACTGGCCGTGAATTGTTGAAACGAAAAGGAGGGTGACGAAGGTCAGAATGGACTTTTGAAACATGTCTGGAATCTCCGCGAAAGGAGGCAAGAGAATAACACGTTGTCAGTGGTCAGTTGTCAGTCGTCGGTAGTCAGTTGTCCCGTGGTCAATGGTCAGTTGTACGAATCACCAATCGTCAGTTACCTCAGAACGAACAACTGACAACTGAGGACTGACAACCGACAACTGACCACTGACATCTATATCGACCTTTACTCTTTCAACTCACCCTCGTAATATGCCCGCGCACGCCAGGGTTTAGTCCAACTTCAAGCCAGTCTTTCGGATGGAGGTAGCCATGCATCGAACCAGAAATTTCGCGCTCGTCGTGATCTGCGCCGCGGCCTTGTTGCTCTCGTTCACTCTGCCGCACGCGTGGGCCCAGAAAAAGCCTGACGCGAAAACAAAGTCGGTCGAAAAGAACGGTGACGCTCTCTTCTCAAGCGCCAGCGCGCCGAATCCCGACCCCGTATTTGCAGAGAAAGTGAAGGAGTACACGACCGAAACTTACTTTTCGACTGAGTTAGTCGATCACCTGCCGCTTTCGGACACGATTCCGTCTCCGCAGAAAGTGCTCGGTTACGTCGTCGGGACGCCGAATAAGCTTACGTACACGAAGGATCAGCATCGCTACTATCGCGAGCTGGACAACGCGAGCCCCCGCGTGCGCGCGTTCACTGCGGCGGAAAAATCAGAAGAAGGCAAAGAGCAGCTTTTGATCGCCGTCGGTGACGAAGCATCGATCGCGAGACTTGATCGTTACAAAGAGATCACCGCCAAGCTCGCCGATCCGCGCCAGATCAATGATGCCGAAGCTCAGAAGCTGATCGGCGAAGGCAAAGTCTTCTACTGGGCTTCCGGTTCAATCCACTCACCCGAAACCGGCTCGCCAGAGATGCTTATGGAACTCGCGTATCGGCTGGCGGTCGAAGAGAGTCCGTTCATCCAGGCGATCCGGAAAAATGTGATTGTTCTGATCACGCCCACCCTGGAAGTTGACGGCCGCGATCGCATGGTCGATCTGTACAACTATCGCAAAGCGAACCCCGGCAAAAATTCCCCCGGCCTGGTTTTCTGGGGCAAGTACGTCGCGCACGACAACAATCGCGACGGATTGGGAATGGCCCTCGCACTCTCACGCAATCAGATGAGGACCTTCCTCGAATACCATCCTCAAATTCTTCACGACTTGCATGAGTCTGTGCCGTTTCTTTACACCTCGACGGGCACGGGGCCTTACAACGCGTGGCTCGATCCGATCACGGTGAATGAGTGGCAACTGCTCGCTTATCACGAAGTCGAAGAGATGACGAAACGCGGCGTGCCGGGTGTGTGGACGCACGGCTTCTATGATGGGTGGGCGCCAAATTACATGTTCTACGTCGCGAACGGGCACAACGCCATCGGCCGCTTTTACGAAACGTTCGGGAACGGCGGCGCGGACACCATGGATCGCACAGTCGGCGCGCAGGCGAACCGTGATTGGTTCCGGCCCAATCCGCCGCAGCCCCGCGTCAGGTGGTCTCTGCGGAACAACGTCAACATGCAGCAGTCGGCAATTCTGCTCGCAATGAACTTCGTCTCGAACAACAAGGAAAGGTTTCTCCAGAACTTTTATCTGAAGAGCAAACGCGCCGTCGCGAAAGCCTCGAATGAAGGTCCGGCTGCTTACGTGGTTCCTTCCGATCAGTCCCGACTGGGAGAAGCCGCGGATATGATTAATCTGCTGCGACTGATGGGCGTGGAAGTTCACAAGGCTGACAAAGAAATCACGGTCAAGGACCAAAAGTATTCGGCCGGCTCGTACGTCGTGCGAATGGATCAACCGTACTCGCGCATGGCCGACATGCTGATGGACACGCAGTACTACAACGTGAACGATCCAAGACCTTATGACGACACCGGCTGGACGCTGGGCGCTTTGCGCAACGTTAAGACGGTGCGCGTAACCGACAAAGCAGTTCTGCAAGCCCCGATGACTATGCTCACCGCCGACGCAAAGGCGCTTGGGAAGATTACCGGTGCATCTTCGCCGGCCGGCTACATCATCAATCACAACACCGAGAACACTCTGGCGACGCTGCGCTTCAAATTGAAAGACGTGAAGATGAGCTCGGCCGAAGACTCATTCAAGATCGGCAATCAGCAGTTCAATGCCGGCTCGTTCGTCATCAGGACTGAAGGCAATCCCACGGATGTGCGGCAACGCCTGGATGGGGCGGTGAAAGAGTTGGGACTGACGGCGATCGCCGTCGATAAGCTGCCGGAAGTGAAGACACATCAACTGGCCGTTCCCCGCATCGCGATCCTGCACACGTGGACCAACACCCAGAACGACGGTTGGTATCGGATTGAGTTTGATCGTTATCAGATTCCGTATTCCTACATTTCGGATCAAGTCGTGCGCAACACGCCGAACCTGCGCGAAAAATTCGACGTGATCATCTTTCCGCCGCTGGGCGGTTCAGCACAGGCGATCGTGAACGGCATTCCGATGCGCGGCGATGCGATTCCCTGGAAGGGTTCGGAGTTAACGCCGAATATGGGGCTCTCGCCCGATCAATCCGACGACATTCGCGGCGGCATGGGCTTGCCCGGCGTGGCGAACCTGCAAAAGTTCGTGCGGGACGGAGGCCTTTTCATCACCGTC
Organism: Acidobacteriota bacterium; assembly: GCA_052389795.1. Lineage (GTDB taxonomy): Bacteria > Acidobacteriota > Blastocatellia > Pyrinomonadales > Pyrinomonadaceae > UBA11740. Next base: position 422,084 of record JBQTHO010000001.1, read on the forward strand.
GCCAACACCGCGCAGCTTCCCATCGAATATGGTTTAACGACCGGCGTATCGATCCAGGAAACCCGGCAGTTGCAGGCGCGCGGATCGATCTTCAATGCGCGCTTTACCGATCGCAAGAGCCCCATCGCGTACGGCTATGACGAGACGCTGGCGATCTATTTCAATCAGGCGCCGGTGTTTCAAGTTGCCGGCGGCGGTGGCGGGGGCGGCGGATTTGGCGGTGGTGGCGGCGAAGGCGGTACCGGAAGCAGGCCGACGGGACGCGGCACTCTGACTGATCCGGACATCGTGCAGGCAATGCCGCAGGCTTCGCCGGCGCAAAGACCGGCCGGACCTCCGGGCGAGCCGACCGCCGAACAGCGTCAACAACTCGGCGCGTTTTACGTGCCGCCGGCAGAACGGCCGCGCGTGATTCTGCGCTTTGCGTCCGACGAAAAGAACCTCTTGATTAGCGGAATGCTCGCGGGTGGATCAGAGCTGGCAAATGCGCCGGCCGTGATCGACGTCCCGGTCGGCAAAGGCCACATCGTCATGTTCGCCACGAATCCGATGTGGCGCCATCAGAATCACGGGAGCTTCTTTTTGATTTGGAATGCCGCGCTCAACTTCGATTCGCTGAACACTGAACGGCCGGCACCGGCGGCTCCGAGACGACCCGGTGGCGCGGAGTCCGATGATCAATAACTCCGCACGACCGCGACGAATAGTTTAGAAGCGGGCAGTAGCCCGCCTCTAAACGGCAATGACATACTTGACGCATCAACGCCGAAGGCGTTCGCAAATTTCAGCTCAGGGTTGCGCTTTGGCAACCCTGAGGGCCCATTGACCTATGGGTTCGCAACTCTGAAGGAGTTGCCCCGCGTCTCGCTATCACCAACGGTCGCAACTCCTTCAGAGTTGCGAGCAAATATCGCCACCCTTACCCAGAGTTTCAAAGCAGACCCGGCTCTAATTAGCTAACTCCGTTGATGGTGCGTCAAGTATGCTATTACCCTCTAAACGGTCATTGAAATGGCCGTTACACCTTTTATTGCGTCTGCCGGGCTGCTAGTTAGACGGCGCGGCCTTCTGCAATAACTTTATTTGTTTATTGATGGCTTCAGACAGTGCGGCTTCCTTATCGAAACTCGCACCACTTGAGCGGAAACGAATGACGCCTTCGTGGTCGAGCACGATGTAGGTCGGGAACGCGCTGACTTTAAATGCGCGCTGCACGGCACGCTGCCGGTCGAGAAACTGTGGCCAAACCATTTTCTCTCTGACAATAAAGTTACTCCACTTGTCTTCGTCACCGTCTGAGCTGATGCCCAGCATGACGAACTTGTCGCTCTTCACAAACTTCTTATTCAGCTCGCGCAGCGAAGGCAGAGACGCGACGCACGGCGGACACCACGTGCCCCAAAAATCCAGCAGCACAACCTTGCCTTTGAGATCGTCGAGCGAAATGTGTTCGGCTTCAGCAGTAATAATGGAAAAGTCCGGCGCGAACGGCTCGCGCGCCCGACGCGGATTCTCGATAATCTTTCGCGCATCAGCAGAGTTGAATTGATCGGGCGCCAGCTCCAGGTACTTCTTCAGTTCGGCTATTCCTTCCGGGTCGCGGTTTTGTTGAAGTAGTATGATTCCCAGGTTGTAGCGCGACTCAGCGTAATCCGCCTTCGCCGTAACGGCCAGGCGCAAGGCTGCTTCGGCTTCCTGCAGCTTCTTTTGATCTTTTCCTCCGTCTGATTGTTTCTGAATCGCAATGGCTTTCAGGTTATAAGCCTGCGCCTGCAAGGCCACGTCGTTGGCGGCGAACTCAACCACCTTGTCGGCACTTTGGGCAACATTCTTGTAGGCCTCCAGAGCCATATAAACCTGCGCCATCAACAAGTGGGCTTCGGCCGAAATCTTACCCTTCAAGTCGTTGGCCCGTTTGAAAGCCTTGAGCGCGTCTTCCCATTTCCGCTGGCGCATGAAATTGCGACCGGTTTGTATCTCTTCTTCATAAGTCGCGCCGTTGGGTTGTTGAGCGCCGGCGGTGCGGCCAGTAAAGAGAGCGGGCGCCGCCGTCACAGCGGCAAGCAAAACAAGCGTTAGCAAAAACCCGATTTTGGGCATTCCAGTGTGAGTGTCAGGGTGAAGATTCGTTCGGTGAAACAGCATGAGATGATCCTATTGCGGCGCATAATAGCATGATGGGCGCGGGCCTAACGAGCCGGGCGGGGTTTTTCCAAAAAAGGCTTCGCCGCGGATGACATCCTTCGATTATAATGGGCGCGCTAATCCGGACTAACTTCGTTCTGAAACTGAGAAGATTGGACCCCGTAGGAGGTCAGTATGCCCGACTACAAATGCCGCATCCTTTACGTTGATGATCACGAAGATAGCGCTGAGATGCTGAAGCTCGTGCTCGCGGACGTGGATTATGAAGTTGAATCCGCGCGCACGGTCAAGCAGGCGCTGGCAATGGCTTCGAGGATTGAGTTCGACCTCTACGTCGTGGACAAGCGTCTGCCTGATGGCTCGGGCTTGGAATTGGTCAAGCAGCTAAACAAATTAACGCCCGGTATCCCCAGCATCGTTTACACGGGCGATGTTTACGAAGTGCATCGTGAACAGGCCATGGCCGCGGGGGCCGACGCCTTCGTCTGCAAACCCGACATCGAAACGCTGATCAAAACTGTTCACGAGTTCCTTTCCGAGCGTGAGTGCGCCACGGCATCCGCCGCGTGACGCCACGTACCTCCGGCGGCCCGGCCCAGATGAAGAAAATGAGATTTGAGTTCTATAGCGACGCGATCGCCGCCGAGGCGAAGCTCTCTGTTGACGGTACCGTTGATAACGCGATTCACTTTTCGCACTGGAAGGGAAACGAAACACCGGCGTCAGTGAAGGCCGATACTTCGACTGAGATTGCACTGAATGTCGTCGCCGCGCCGAATCGCGATCAACTGACACAAAAGATCGATCTCGTCACGAACAATCATTTCGATACTGACGGCGTGTTGTCCGTCTGGTCGATGTTGAACCGCGAACGGGCGCTCGAGTTGCGCGTGAAGTTGATTTCCGCAGCGGAGGCCGGCGATTTCTGCGAACTGAGCACGACGGACGGCGTGCGCGCCAGCATCGTCATTCAGGGTTCGGATTCGCCGACTGATAAGTCGGGGTCGCCATTGGCGCGGCACCTGACAGGCGAAGAAATCACTGACGAAGCGCGCGCTTATGAATTGGTTCTGCCACACGTCGAGCGTGTGATTACCGACCCGAATGCCTTCGAAGAATTATGGCGCGAATCATGGACCCGCATCGAAGCTGCGCTGGACAGTTTTGCGAAAGGCGAATCACGCGTTGAAGAAGACACCAACGCAGGATTGTCGCTGGTAACGCTCGCGCCAGAGGTTTTTGGAGTCATCGGCTTTGACCCGTATCTTCATTCAGCGCCTTTCACAGCGATTTCGCACCACGCGCGTGGCGAGCTCTTCCTGATTGCAACGCCGCTCGGCGATGGCTGGGCTTACCGCATCGATTATCCGTACTACTCCTGGGCCGAAACCATTGTGCGTCCGCGGATCGCGCGCCGAGATTTCAGTTCGCTCGTTCGTGAGTTCAATGACCTCGACAAAAGCACCACCGGTCGCTGGCAAATCGACGACAGCGAACTCGCATCGGCGATCAAGTTTCGCGACGGCAGTGGAAAGCTTGCGGCGTCGAAGCTGACGCCTGAAACGGTTCGCGACCACGTTCGTGCGGCGCTTGTTGAGGTATCTACCGCTGCTGCTTGATGGCCCATTACCGTTATGGAGTCAGAATTATCCGCGTCAGTGGATGAGTCAAGCTCTGATCGATTAACCCACCCGCTAACGCAGGTGGTTCTGACCTCATCCCATGTCTACCAGCATGCCTGATTGGGACCAGCGCTATCTTCGCGGCGAGCACACCAGCAAAGAACCTTCGCCGCTCCTCCGTAAAGCGATCAAGGGTCTGAAGCCTGGCCGCGCCCTGGACATTGCCTGTGGTGCGGGCCGGCACGCGATCTTTCTTGCGGAACACGGTTGGCATGTGACGGCAGTCGATTCTTCGCGCGCCGGCATTGAGATTCTGCAACAGCGTGCGCGTGAAGACCGCGAAAGGAGCGCACGCATCCCTGCGTGCGGAGCGCAGGCATCCTGCCTGCCGACAATCGATGCCCGGCTAGCGGATCTCGAAAGAGGTGAATTTCAAATCGAACCTGATGCGTACGATCTGATTTGCCTTTTCTATTATCTCCAGCGCGATCTGTTTTCGCCGATTCGCGCAGGTGTGAAGCGGGGCGGCACCGTCGTCGCCGCGATTCATCTCAATGACGGGAAAGAGGACGCGAAACCTGCGAATCCCGCCTTCCTGCTTGAACCGGGCGAACTAAAACAATTGTTTGCAGATTGGGAAATCACGTACTATCGCGAAGGCGAATCAGACGAAGGCGGCCATCATCATGACACGGAGTATCTGATTGCCCGCAAGCCTCCGGAATTGAGTCAGTACCACTTGCGGTAGCGGGGTCCCCGCGTGGGCATCCCGCGTGGGTGCAGGATGCGGGTGGGTTTCACCAGGCCGCCACCTTCGTTCAGGATGGCGCGAACGAGTGAAATTGAACCACAGCACGAGGTAATAACTTTGGAACTCGACGATTATGTGAAGGAATTGGCTGAGCAGGTGGGCACAGCCATCAACGAATCCGTTCAGGACTCGCCCACCGTCGCCGCGGCCATCGAGCGTTTACGCGAAGCAGGATTCGATATGGAACTGACCTTGAAGCTCGAAATCGGCTTGCGTCCGCAAAGTGAAGATGCGACCGGTCAGCCGAGCGACGGCTCTTTGGAATTGACTGAGGAAGACGTGCGGATTCTCCGCTCGATGAAGATTAGGATCGATCCTGAAGAGTAATTATTTGACATTTGGTATTTGATATCTGCCATTTGGTCATTTCAATCAGCTGTAAAGCGAGCTGCTGTCGTTCGAAAATCACCAATTGGCAAAATCTCAAATGCCAAATGTCAGATAGAGTTTCTATTCGACCGGCTCGTCCAGTTCCCCAGCATCAAGCATTTGATAGCGGGAATTGGCTGTGTTAACCTCTCCCTTCTTTAAAACCCTTCCAGTTTTCGATCTGTAAGGCTTCAGCTTTAATTCGAAGGAGTTGACTGAATAAATATGGCTACGTCTAACGGCGCTGCGGCGAACGGTCACGTGGGCAAAGTTGTGCAAATCATCGGCCCGGTGGTCGACGTTGAGTTTGGAGAAAGCTACCTGCCGCCGATTTATCAGGCGCTGCGGATCACGTCCGAAGGCTTCGACGTCCCCGCTCCGATCAACGTCATCGCAGAAGTGCAGCAGCACCTCGGCGAAGGCCGTGTGCGCGCCGTATCGATGCTGCCCACCGACGGCATGGTCCGCGGCATGAATGCCACCGACACCGGCGGACCGATTACCGTGCCCGTTGGCGAAGGCACGCTGGGCCGTGTCATGAATGTGATTGGCGATCCGGTCGACAACCTTGGTGACATTCCTCACGAGCAGCGCTATCCGATTCACCGTCATGCGCCGGCTTTCGACGAGCAGTCAACTGAACTCCAGATGTTCGAAACGGGAATCAAGGTCATCGACCTGATTCAGCCGTTTCTCCGCGGCGGCAAGATTGGTTTGTTCGGCGGCGCGGGCGTCGGCAAGACCGTCATCGTGATGGAGCTCATTAACAACATCGCGAAGGCGCGCTCAGGCTTTTCCGTGTTCGCCGGCGTTGGCGAGCGCACCCGCGAAGGAAACGATCTGCTGCGCGAAATGGTCGAGTCGAAAGTTATCGATTTTGGCGAGGCGTTTTATCAGAACCTGGAGGAGACCGGCGTTTTCGACATGACCAAGGCCGATCTTAAGGCCATTGAGAATTCGAAAGTATCTCTAATCTACGGACAGATGACTGAACCGCCGGGCGCGCGTCTGCGGGTGGCCCTTTCGGGACTGACCGTCGCCGAATATTTCCGCGACCAGGGCATGGACGTTCTGCTCTTCATCGACAACATTTTCAGGTTTACTCAGGCAGGTTCCGAAGTATCGGCGCTGTTGGGGCGCATGCCTTCGGCGGTGGGTTATCAGCCGAACCTCGCCACCGAAATGGGCGAGATGCAGGAACGCATCACTTCAACAAAAACCGGATCGATCACTTCGATTCAGGCCGTGTACGTGCCGGCCGACGATTACACGGATCCGGCGCCGGCGACTACGTTCGCGCACCTCGACGCGGTCACCGCTTTGTCGCGCCAGATCGTCGAACTGGGAATTTATCCGGCGGTCGATCCGCTCTCTTCGTCGTCGCGTATTCTCGACCCGCGCATTGTCGGCGAGGACCACTACAACACGACGATGGCGGTGAAGCAGATTCTGCAGCGCTACAAAGACCTTCAGGACATCATCGCGATTCTTGGTCTCGACGAATTGTCGGACGAAGACAAGCTGGTCGTTTCACGCGCGCGCAAGATCCAGAAGTTCTTCTCGCAGCCGTTCCACGTCGCTTCGCAATTTACCGGCCGCGAAGGCAAGTATGTGAAGCTGGAAGACACGATCAAAGGCTTCAAAGAAATCATCGACGGCAAGCACGACGACATTCCGGAGCAGGCTTTCTACATGGTCGGCACGATCGATGAAGTGGTCGAAGCCGCGAAGAAGATGGAGTAAGAGAATTGATTCATTGATCCATTGACTCATTGATTCATTTAGTTTGAATCGACTGACGAAGGGACCAATGATTTAATGGATCAATGAGTAAATGGATCAATCGTTACAATTAGAAGTAGTAACGCCGGAACGCCGGGTTCTTTCTGCGCCGGTGAATTCTGTGACTGTCCCCGGGCGCAGCGGCGAGATGCAGATTCTGCCCGGCCACGCCGCGCTGATCTCAGAACTCAAAACCGGCGTGCTCGCCTACACTCAGGACGGAACAACTCAGCAATTGCACGTGTCCGGGGGGTTCGTCGAAGTCAGCGACGATCGCGTTTCAGTACTCGCCGAAATCGCTGAACGGCCGGAAGAAATCGACGCCGCTCGCGCCCGACTCGCCCGCGAACATAGTGAAAAGCAGTTGACTGCGTGGAGCGGGACTGAAGAAGATTTCGAAAAGGCCCGGGTTAAGCTGGAGCGATCGATGGTGAGACTTCAACTCGCTTCCAGCCGCAGTTAAAGCTTCACGCCCTCCCTGTCGAGCACCCCACGCGAGATGCTCGCGCGGGGACCCCGCTTGGTCGGGCTACTGCCGCGCGGCGGCGATCGCGTCGCGTATCTCCCGCACAGCTAGATCCAATCCAACAAACACTGCTCGCGAAACGATGTGATGGCCAATATTGAATTCGGCAATTTCGGCTATTTGTGCGACGCCACCGACGTTTCTCGTCGTCAATCCGTGACCCGCGGCGACGTGTAGGCCATATTGAGCGGCGAGTGCCGCGCCTTCACTCAGGCGTCGCAGTTCATGATTTGCCCGCGCGGCCCCTTCGCCATGAATTCCTGCGGCGCCTAATGTAGCTTCTGCGTAGGCGGCCGTGCATAACTCGACTTGCTGCGCGTTGACCTCGCGCGCGGCTTCGATTTGTTCGGGATCGGGATCGATGAACAGGCTCGCCAGGATGCCGCATTCGCGCAGCTTACTCACCGCGGCGCGCACGATGGCGATATTCGTCCGCACATTCAACCCGCCTTCCGTGGTGATTTCACGCGGATTCTCGGGCACCAGGGAGACTGCGTCAGGCTTAACGTCAATCACGATCTTTAACATCTCTTCCGTGGCCGCCATCTCGACATTCAAGTAAGTCGTGACGGCTTGTCGCAACACGAACAGATCAGCATCCTGAATGTGACGCCGGTCCCCGCGAATGTGCACCGTGATTCCGTCGGCGCCGGCTTGTTCGCAGACCATTGCGGCGGCGACCACGCTTGGTTCAATCGTGCGGCGCGCCTGTCGCACAGTGGCGACGTGGTCGATGTTGACGTTGAGTCTGGCGCTCATAAGTTCAATTAACCACCTTCAGAGTCCAAAGTCCAAAGTCCAAAGTCGTTGTTCGAATGGACGTTAAACTTTGGACATCGGACATTGGACGTTGGACTTAGAACGCACCCGCCCTTACGGTCGGGGTTCCGCCGCCGCTCGGGCGGCTTTGATTCCGGCGTCGTAATCACCCCGCGAGGCGGCGCGCCGAATCCGCCATACTTCATCAACCATTCGGAAGCTGTCACGAATTACCGAAACCTTGCTGGCCGCGTCGTTATTCCAACGCACAGGGATCTCGCTTAACCGCATCCCCGCAAGTTGCGCGACGTAGATTAGTTCGACGTCGAAGCCGAATCGATCAATTTGTCCGCTTTCGATCAAAGGCCGGCAGACGCTCATGCGAAATGCTTTGAACCCGCACTGCGTGTCCCAAAAGGGCAAGCCGGTCGCCGCGCGTACAAGCAAATTGAAGAGCCGCCCGCCCTGTTCGCGTCGCCACGGTTGATGAACTCCAATCAGGGAACGATCCAAAGCCCGCGAGCCAAAGGTCATATCGAACTCGCCACTTCGCATCGGATCAACCAGCTTCGGAGTCTCAGTAATGGGAGTCGAAAGATCTGCGTCGGTAAACAGCACCACGTCCGCGGCGGCTGACAACAAGCCAATCCGCACCGCATAGCCCTTGCCGCGATTCTGCTCGTAACGAATTACGCGCGTGCTCACGCCTTGCGCTTTATCGACTGCCCTTTCCGCGACACCGGCAGTGTCATCTGTTGAACCATCATCCACCACAATCAGTTCCGCGGATTCAAGATGTTGGTTCAGATAATCAACAATCTTTGAGAGCGAGAGGCCCAGACGCGCCGCTTCATTGTAGGCGGGGACAACGACTGTCAATTGGGGCGCCATGGAAAACGCATTGTCCGTGAAGACGGTCAGGCACACAAGCGCGCGTTTCGAAAGGCTGGTTTCGTATTTTCGCTCTGCGATCCTTTTGCGACTTTGCGTCTGTCAGTAACACCTGCGTAGCGGGTGGTTTGACCTTTGAAACCAGTCCCCGCTAATGGGACGATCACTCGCCCGCATCCACCACCACCCCACGCGGGCTGCCCGCGCGGGGGCCCCGCTACGCAGGCGGTTCTGACTTCACGCCAAGGCCGCAAAGACACGCAAAGCAGGCTTAAGGACGCGCGAAACCTTCGGGCAGGGGGCCGCGTTGTAGCTGTCGCGCTCGGGGTGTGCCTCCGCGCTGTGCTATATTTTTCCCACTGGTTTAGTGATGACTCGCAGTTTCGCCATCGCCGCTTCGCTGATTCTGGTTACCGCCACCCTCGCGGGCGGCCTTTATTCGCGCTCGACGCGCCGACGCCAGGCATTGAACCTCGGCCCCTCGACGGCGGCTTCCGCCGCCGACAAGTACGAAGCCGAGAAAATCGGAGGCGACTACAGCGAAGCGATCGAAACGGTCGAACAGAACTACGCCGGCGAAATCGATTACGAAAAAGCGACCCAGGCAGCGATCCAGGGAATGCTGTTCACGCTGGATCCGCACTCGCTTTATTTTCCCTCCGCTGAATTCAAGAAGTTGAAAGAGGATCAAGCGTCGAGCTTCTACGGGATTGGCGTTCAGATCCTGCGCCATGATGACGGCGTCTATGTGCAATCGGTCGTCGAGAACACGCCGGCCTCGCGCGCCGGATTGCGTTTCGGCGATCGCATCGTCGAGGTTGACGGCAAAGATGCGCGTGGTTGGGCCAGCGACGAAGTTTCGCGAAACGTGCGCGGCGAACGGGGCAAGGAAGTCGTCATCAAAGTCGAACGCGCCGGCCAGCAAGCCGGTACGAACTTCCGCATCGTTCGCGACGCGGTTCCTCTTCCTTCTATTCGCAACGCTTTCATGATCGCTCCGGCGACGGGCTACATCGTATTGCTCGGCGGCTTTCAGCACACGACCCAGGAAGAGCTGCGCGATTCAATCGCCGATTTAAAGAAGGATGGGATGCGGCAACTCGTGCTGGATCTGCGGAACAATCCGGGCGGCCTGCTCGATCAGGCGATCGATGTCTCGAGCGAGTTTCTGCCCCGCGACAAAGTTGTCGTCTCAGTTAAAGGCCGCAGCGAATACACCAAACCGGCCGTTTACAAATCAACCGGCAGCGACCCGGAAGACTTACCGCTGGTCGTGATGATTAATCGCAACAGCGCCTCGGCATCGGAAATTGTCGCCGGCGCAGTTCAGGATCATGGCCGCGGCCTGGTTGTCGGTGAAACCAGTTTCGGCAAAGGCCTTGTGCAGCACGTATTTCAGTTGCCCTTCACCACGGGATTGACGCTGACGACGGCACGTTACTACACGCCGTACGGTCGATCGTTGCAGCGCGATTATTCCAGTGGCTCGCTCTACGACTATTACGTGCGGCATGACGAGAGCGGCGAACAGCAAGTTATCCAACCCGGCCAGCCTTCGCCGACAGAGTCATCCGAGCCCCGTAGCTCGAATGCGCCGGCATTTCGCACCGCGGCGGGCAGAGTATTCTACGGCGGGGGCGGCATCACTCCGGACATCGAAGCGCGGCCGCTGACCGCGACGCCCGTGCGCGCGCGAATCATGGAAGCGGCGTTCTACTTCACCAGGGAACTGGCCGCCGGCCTGGTCCCCGGCGCTGAGTCGTATCGCATCGACAAGGTTGCATACGATCGCAGTCCGAAGATGTCTGACTTTCCGATCACGGATCGCGTAATCGAAGCATTCAAGAATTTCGTGCGGAAGGATCCGGCGCGACGCTTGAGCGACGCGCAAATCGACGCGGACGTGGATTTCGTGAAGCTGCGCCTGCGAGACGAAGTAGTCACGGCGGCGTTCGGCGCGGACGAAGGTCAGAGGGTTTTGCTCGAAAGTGATCCGCAGGCTTTGCGCGCCATCAGCGTTCTGCCGGAAGCGAAGCGACTTGCGGAAAGTGTTCGCAACGGCACGCCGGTCAGCTTCAATCTTAGGTTTGCCAATCGTCCCACTATGCCATTTCTGCGCGAGTTCTTCGCGGGAGAAATTCTTACCTGACGCACTGTGCCGTTCGCTGACGGTTACAGAACCGCGAGCAGTAGCGAGCGGGACAAAGACTCGACTGCGGGTCGAAGCGCAAAGAGGCCACCGATGACTCCAATCCATGCATCGCCACAGTTCAGCGTTGAGTCCTCGTCCCGCTCGCTACCGCTCGCGGTTCTGTAACATTTCCATTGTCACTAATTCATCATTGCTTCACGGCGAGTTATATGTTGGTTTGACTTTTCTTCTTCGCCAGAATAGAAGGACACCGTTCCAACACTTCTTTCCAGGAGTCCGCCATGAATCGCAGGAGTTTTGTGCGTCGCAGCATCGCCGGTGCGGCCGGCGCCGCCGCCGCGACTGTTTCTGTTCGTGCCCGATCGGAATCACGCGAACTCGCCCCCCACGCTTCACCCGCTGCTTTCGAATTAGACGAGTTGACCATCCCCGAGCTGCAAGCCGGCATGTCTTCCGGCAAGTTCAGCGCGCAGTCGCTGACGCGGAAGTATCTTGATCGCATCGACGACATCGACAAGCGCGGACCGGCCGTCAATGCAATCATCGAATTGAACCCTGACGCGCAGTCAATCGCTGCCGAGATGGATCGCGAGCGAAAAGCTGGTCGCGTGCGTGGCCCGCTGCACGGAATTCCGGTCCTGATCAAAGACAACATCGACACGCACGATCGCATGATGACGACGGCAGGGTCGCTCGCCTTGGCCGGATCGATTCCGCCGCAGGATTCTACCGTCGTGAAGAGACTGCGCGACGCCGGCGCCGTAATAATCGGCAAGACGAACCTCAGCGAATGGGCGAACTTCCGCTCAAGTCACTCCAGCAGCGGTTGGAGCGGCCGCGGCGGCCAGACAAAAAATCCTTACGTGCTCGATCGCAATCCGTGCGGCTCGAGTTCCGGCACAGGCGCCGCTATCTCGGCGAATCTCGCGGCAGTAGGCGTCGGCACTGAGACTGACGGATCGGTTGTTTGTCCCTCGAACGCGAACTCTTTGGTCGGGATCAAGCCGACGCTGGGAATGGTCAGCCGCGCGGGAATCATTCCCATTGCGCATAGCCAGGACACAGCGGGGCCGATGTGCCGGACTGTGACAGACGCAGCGATCCTGCTCGCCGCGCTGACAGGAATCGATTCGCGTGATCCGATAACAAAGACCAGCGCCGGGAAAGCAATCAAGGACTATTCGAAGGCTTTTGATCCGAACGGCTTGCGCGGCGCCCGCATCGGCGTGCAGCGTAAATCGCACGGCTTCAATGACGCAGTCGATAAGCTCATGCACGACAGCATTGACGTCCTGAAGCGACTCGGCGCGATCGTGATCGATCCGGCCGACATTCCCACGCAAGGCAAATTCGACGACTCGGAATTCGAAGTGCTGCTCTACGAATTCAAAGCTGATTTGAATAAGTATCTCGCTTCACTTGGCCCGCGGGCGCCGGTGAAGAGCTTGAAAGAGGTCATCGACTTTAACGAGAAGAATCGTGATCGCGAGCTGCGCTACTTTGGCCAGGACATCATGATCAAGGCGCAGGCGAAAGGACCTTTGACCGAGCGAAAGTATCGAATGGCGCTTGCCAGGAATCATCGGCTAACGCGAACAGAGGGAATCGATGCGGTGATGAACAAGCACAGGCTGGACGCCATCATCGCGCCGACGGGCGGGCCACCCTGGCCGACGGATTTGGTTAACGGGGACCACTTCACGGGTGGATATTCGAGTGCGTCCGCCGTTGCCGGCTATCCGCACATCACTGTGCCTGCTGGTTACGTGTTTGGATTGCCGGTGGGCATTTCATTCTTTGGCCGCGCGTGGAGCGAACCAAAACTGATCACTTACGCTTACGCGTTCGAGCAAGCGACGAAGGCGCGGCAAGTGCCGAAGTTCATGGAGACGGCGAAGTTGGATTGATCCAAATCGAGCGGGGTAGAGCACTCAACCAGCCTGCGAAGCTGGCGGTATATTAGTAGCCACGGGCGCAAGCCCGTGGATCGAACCACAAGAAATGACTGAGCCCGCGAAGCGGGCGACACAAAATTTGTAATCGTCTGTCGCCCGCTTCGCGGGCTTACGGTCTCTAAAAGCAAAACCCCGGGCTTACGCCCGGGGCTACACTCTGGCGCCATCTTCGATGGCTCGTTGAACGTGCTCATAAGTTCAAGACGGCGTCCATTTTTTGACCGCCGACTTGTCTGTAACGCTTTCCAATAATTCTGCCGCGCTCGTTTTCAATCTCGGATGAATAACACCCGGGGCGATTTCCGCCAGCGGCTCCAGCACGAACCGGCGTTCATGAAGGCACGGATGCGGCAGCCGCAGGAACTCCGTATCTTTCTGGACGTCTCCGTAAAGCAGCAGATCGAGATCGATCGTGCGCGGCCCGTCTTTCACTTCTCGAGTTCGACCCAGCGCGAATTCAATGCGCAGCAAACGCGCCATCACTTGCTCAGGTGTTGGTAACGTATTGCCGATCTCAACCGCCATGTTGAGGAACGGTGGCTGTCGAACTTCGCTGACAGGTTCAGTTTCATAAATCGAGGATACGCGCGTCACGCACAACGACGCTTCCATCATTCCCCGAACGGCCAGCAATAAATTGCCGGCGCGATCGCCGAGATTCGATCCCAATCCGACGTAAGCTTTTGCGTGATTCCGGTGCGAGAACATTCAGAGTAGTGGCACAGACTTCAGTCTGTGATTCGGACCGGTAACACAGACTGAAGTCTGTGCCACCCGCGTCCGCGCTCCCAGTCGCGCTATGCTACACTGGCATCGTTACCCCGTGAAGCACCAATTCTGATTCCAGGGATGCTGTCTTGGCATCCGGGCGGGCCCAAGCGTCCCCGTCATTACAAAATGGCTCGCAGAAGATTTCGCAGCAACCAGCGGCACGAGCCGGTCACCGAACGCTCTTTTCAGGAATATCTTTATTCCAGCGGCGCGCCGGAGACTTCGCGCACTGAGCTGATGCGGATGGTGCGCGCCGGCGAAGACACCTACCTCGAACTTAAAGTAAAACTTTCGAATTCTGAACGAATCGCGCAGGGGATCGTCGCGTTGGCGAACACCGGCGGCGGCGTGATCATCTTCGGCGTTAACGATCAACTGCGCGTCGAAGGCCTCGATCATCCAGAAGAAGTTCAGGACGAGTTAGTGCGCATCTGCCATGAAGAGATAGCGCCGCCACTGATTCCATTTATCGATCGGCTGGCGTTCGACAACGGCCGGCGCATCGTTGCGCTTGACGTGCAAGGGAAGCAGAGGCCGTATCGCACGCGCGACGGAAAGTTCTTTGTGCGAATCGGCGCCGACAAGCGTGAAGCTACCGATGACGAGCTGTCGGCGCTGCTCGACGACACGAAACCGTTTGATTACGAAAGCTTGGCGGCAATTGGCGCGAAGATTGAAGACATCGACGAAGCTCATCTTTGGAGCTTCATGCGCGGGTTCTCCGGGGGCGCCTTCGACGAATCAACAGTCAAAGGTTATCCGACGGAAGAGATCCTGGAGCGGTACTTGTTGTTGGCGACGAATAGCGGACGCGGACTCGTGCCCACGTTTGCGGGTCTCTTGCTGTTCGGTAGCGATGAAAGCGTCGCGCGGTTGCTGCCGCACTCTTCGGTTACGGCGACGCGTTTCAGCGGGGACAACCCTCAGGCGCCGATCGTTGATCGAGTTGAGCTGAAGGGCAACCTCGCGACGGTTTATGAATCGACGTTGAAGTTCGTTAGCCGGTACGCCGACCTGTGGGACGCGCGGCCGAATCTACCGAGGACGGTTGCTGAAGATCATTCCGGTTTGCCCGCGCGCGCGAATTACCAACGCGCATCGATTTCTGAAGCGCTTGCGAATGCGTTGATTCATCGCGACCTGGCTTTACGCGACATTTCCACGCGCATTCACATATTCGATCGTGCGATTGACATCGTTAACGCGCGTCGCACCGCCGGATTTGCGCCGGCAGGTTTGCGCGCGTCAAAGTTTGGCGTCGCGCAAAGTTTGAATCCGCAAATCGCTTCGATGTTTTCGAATCCGGCGTATGGCTTAACGCTGGCGCACGGGGGCTTGCCAATGTTGTTGAGGGAATCGCGTTCGTTCTCAGGCCGCTTGCCCGACCTCGCGGCCTTCAATGATGAGTTTCGTTTGCGGATCCATGGGATTTGATTCGTCCGACAACGTGTCAGAACCGCGAGCGGTAGCGACCGGATCGTAAGGCCCCGCTTTGAAACGCAGACGAGATTGACTCATTAAAGATGCAATTTGATCCGGCGCTACCGCTCGCGGTTCTGGCATGCGGTGTGATCCGTGGTAAAAGAATCGCTCCGACCACAGAGGACTCAGAGGAAAAATCAATGCACAAGAGACTGCCGTTAATTCTCGTCTCGCTTCTGTTCATTGCGCTTTCAATTCAATCGGACGCATTTCTTCACCCATCGATCGCACAGAGAGGCATTCCCGCACCCGAGAATGTTCTCGGTTTTCGTCCCGGCGACGATCGCAAACTCGCAAGCTGGGCAAAAATCGTCGAGTACTTTCAAAAACTCGACGCCGCCAGCGATCGGGTGAAGTTTGAAGAGATTGGCAAGTCAACAATGGGCGCGCCGTTTGTCTATGCGACGATCAGCGCGCCTGAGAATTTTGGAAGGCTCGATGAGTTCAAAGAGATTCAGCGTCAACTCGCCGACCCGCGTATTCTCGGCTCGCCGAGGAATCCCTCTATGGCCGATCGCAAAGCGCGCGCATTGATCACACGCGGCAAGACTGTCGTTCTGATCACCTGCGGCATCCATTCAACCGAAGTCGGCTCGACACTTTCCAGCACGCTGATTGCGCACCAGCTCGCTTCATCGAATGAACCTGAAATCCAGGAAATTCTGCGCAACACGATCATTCTGCTCGTGCCTTCACTCAATCCTGACGGCGTGGACATCGTCAAAAACTGGTACGACAAGACTTTGGGAACGCCTTACGAAGGCACGGAACCGCCGGAGCTTTACCACAAGTACGTCGGGCACGATAACAACCGCGACTGGTACGCGTTCACGCAGGTTGAGACGCAATTGACCGTCGATAAGATTCATAACGTCTGGCATCCGCAGATCGTTCATGACATTCATCAGATGGGCGCGACCGGCGCGCGTCTGTTTCTGCCGCCGTACATGCCGCCGGTCGAACCGAACGTGCCAAAGCAGATCGTCGAAGGCTACACGGAACTCGGCAACTGGATGGCCGGCGAAATGCGCAAGACCGGCTTTCAAGGCATCACCACCAATTCGATTTACGACGCATGGACGCCGGCGCGCGCGTATTCGCATTATCACGGCGGCGTGCGCATCTTGTCTGAGACGGCTTCGGCGCGTCTCGCCACGCCCATCAATGTGAAATTTGAGCAGTTAACTTCGCGCCAAGGCTTTGATGCGAAAAAAGAGTCTGCGAATTTCGGTCCCGTCTGGCGCGGCGGCGAATGGAAACTCCGCGACATCACCAACTACATGACGACCGGCGCGTTCACTTTGCTCAAGCATGCGTCGCAGAATCGTGAGCGATGGCTGACCAGGTTTTATGAGATTGGGAAAGAAGCGGTGCGGCCGAGGAAGAAGGGTGAGCTTTTCGGTTTTCTGATTCCCGATTCAACGAACAGCGGACGCTTGATTCAAATCCTTGACCGGGCGCAGGTGGAGCACGAAGAGCCGAGACCGGAAAGTTTCTTCGTTGCCAACGGTCGAAGACTTCCGGAAGGGACGGTGCTCGTCAGAATGGATCAACCCTATGGGGCTTTCGGAAGGGCATTACTGCAACGGCAGAGTTATCCAAATCTTCGGAATTCAGAAGGAACTCCCATAGCACCATACGACGTAACTGCCCACACTCTGCCGCTTCTGATGGGTGCCATGGTTGAGCCAGTCTACTCGCCTTTCCGATATCCGCGTGACAACCGGCCGCTCCAAGTTACTATCGGCAGTGCGAACGCATGCGCACCGGCGCCGTTAGGGCCCAATGAAAAGCGTCGTGGATTGTATAAGTCGCATGTGCCGTCCATGGATCGAGGATGGACGCAATGGATTCTCGACGATGAAGGGCATCACTACGATGTCTTGGATGACCAGAGAATAAGACGTGGGAAACTTGCGGAGCATTACGCGAGCATCATCATCCCAGATCAAACAACCAACGCCATCATCAACGGCCACCGCAAAGGCGCGATGCCCGATGAGTACACCGGCGGCATCGGCGAGCAGGGCGTGAAGGCCTTGCGCGAGTTTGTCGAAGCTGGTGGCACGCTCATCTTTCTCAATCGCGCGTCGGACTTTGCCATCGAGCAATTCAAACTCCCGGTGAAGAATGTCGTCGATGGATTGCCGCGCACCGATTTCTTTGTGCCGGGATCCATTCTGCGGATCGAGCTCGACACAAACCATCCAATCGCGAAAGGAATGCCGAAAGAATCGATCGCGTGGTTTGAGAACTCGCCGGTGTTTGAGGTAATTAATACTGGGAGCGCGGACGCCCTCGTCCGCAACCAGCGCAAAGAGCGGGCGGGGGCGCCCGCGCTCCCAGTGAAGATCATCGCGTGGTATCCGAAAGATCGCGATCCGTTGCTCTCCGGCTGGCTGCTTGGTGGCGACCGGATCAAAGGCAAAGCCGCCCTCGTCGAAGTTGCCTTAAGCAAAGGCCGCATCATCCTGTTTGGCTTCCGGCCTCAGTATCGTGCTCAGTCTCTGGCGACTTACCCGTTGCTATTCAACGCCATCAGCCGACGCTAACTGGGAGCGCGGGCGCCCTCGCCCGCAGTGAGCGCGAAGCGCGAAAAGTTAGTGATGCTGTACGAACAACTCTCACGGCATGAGGACCTCAGACTTGCAGGTTGGCACAGTCGCGGATACTTACCTCTTTTCGACGGGCGCGAGATTCCGCAATTCATAACGTGCCGGCTCTACGACTCAAGACAATTCAGTACATTGAGAACAATCCAGTGAAAGCCGGGCTGTGTAAGAGGTCTGAGGACTGGCCCTTTAGCAGCGCGAGATTCCGAAACCGTAAATGAGTTTCCCGCTTCGCGCTCATTGCGGGCGAGGGCGCCCGCGCTCCCAGTGATAACGTCACCCAATTGCCAGCGATCGCTTCACGCCCGCGCGCGCAAAATACCGTTCAGCACGCCCGACGTCTCGCTCGATTTGCGATTTCAACTCGTCAACCGAGCTGAACTTCGTTTCATCGCGCAACCGGTGCAGGAATCTCACGCGCAGCACGTCTCCGTACAAATCGCCTGACCAATTCAATACGAAGGTTTCGACCGACGGTTCAATCGCGTCGCCGAAAGTCGGCCGCATGCCAAGGTTGGTGACGCTGCGACGCCATTGACCTTCGATCAAAGTGGCTGTGACGTAAACGCCCGCGCGCGGAATCACGCGATTGTGCGGCTGGATGTTTGCGGTGGGGAAGCCCAGGCTCGCACCGCGCGCGGCGCCGCGCACAACCGGACCTTCAACACCGTACGGACGTCCCAACATTCGCCGCGCAAGATTCACACGCCCCTGTTGCAGCAATTCGCGAATGCGCGTCGAGCCGATTCGCGTGCCGCGCAGTCTCACCTCCGGCACTTCATCAGCAAAGAAACCGAGCCGTTGGCTGACGCTGCGCAGCAAATCAATATTGCCTTCACGATTGTGGCCAAAGAAAAATCCGCGGCCAAGGTAAACCTCTTTGGCTTGCAGACGCTCACGGATGACATTGCGCAAAAAATCTTCAGCTCGAATTTCCGAGAACGCCCTGTCGAAGTGAATGACGATGGCTTGCTCAATACCCAACAGACCGAGCGCCTCAATTTTTTGATCCAGAGTTTGCAGCAACGGCGGCGCGGACGCGGGATGGAGTACCGCCCGCGGATGCGGCTCGAACGTGATAACCGTCGGCACGGCATTCACTGCTCGCGCGCGTTCGACGACCGTTTTCATGATGAGCTGATGGCCCAGGTGCAACCCATCAAACACTCCGAGCGTCAGCACCGTGGGCCGTGAGATATCCGCGTTTTCGGTTCCGTGGAATAAACGCATAAAGAGCAATGAGTGGTAAGTGATGAGTAATGAGTGATGATTACTCATCACTCATTACTCATCACTTACCACTAGTCCGTCATAAGCCCACGCAACATTATCCGGCAGCAGTTTCGAATCGCGTGCGTGCTTGATGTCATGCGTGATGTGCGTAAAGAAGGTCCGATGCGGCTTCAATTCTTCGACATACGAAAGCGCCTTCTCGAGCCACAGATGCGTTTCGTGCGGGCGGATGCGCAAGCAATCGAGCGCCAGCACTTTCAAGCCGCGCAAGCCGTCGAGCGTCGCCGGCGGTATCTCGCTGAGGTCGGTTGCGTATGCGAAGTCATTAAAGCGATAAGCGATGACCGGCAAACGTCCGTGAATTACTTCGAGTGGTGTGATGTGCAAATCTGGTCCGAAGCAAAACGGCGCGCCGGCCACGACCGTGTGGGGAACAATCTGCGGCAATCCGCCGCCAAAGTGCGAAGGCTCGAATACGTATTGGAAAATCCGGCGGATGTCTTTCCACGCGCGATCGTTTGCGTACAGCCCCAGCGCGCCATGACGAAAGTTCAAAGGCCTTATGTCATCGAGCCCGAAAATGTGATCGGCATGACAGTGTGTGATGAGCACAGCGTCGAGATGCTTCAGGCCAATCCGCAAAGCCTGCTGACGAAAGTCGCTTGAGGTGTCAACGATAACAGTCTGACCGGCATGTTCGATCAGAACAGAGACACGCAGTCGTTTGTCGCGAGGATCATCAGATGTACACGTCTCACAGTGGCAGGCGATGGAAGGAACGCCGGTCGAAGTGCCAGTCCCGAGGAAGGTAAGTTTCATTATGTCAGCTGTCAGCTGTCAGTGGTCCGTTGTCAGTTGCGCTTAATTCGAACTTAGTACTTTGTATTTAGTGCTTTGATGTCTTTCCCGGGAGGTTCGGTCTGATTGGATGAGCACCTGCGAAACCACAACAAAGCACAAAGCACCAAGTTCAAAGTACCAAGGAACAACTGACAACGGACCACTGACAACCGACAGTTACTTGCTTCCGGTGATATCGCTGGCGCTGAACTTCGCAGGCGGCGGCGTTGGCGCCCCGGAAAATGAAACGTATTGCATCCGCAGGTCCGCGAGCAGGCCTTCGAGCATTTGGTCTTCCTGAGGATCCAGGTTGCCGGCAGTTTTCTTCTCGAGCATACCGAGCACGTCGATCCAATGCTTTGCGGTTTTCAAGTCGACCCCCGTTTCACCCGTTACCGGATGCGGCATCATTCCCAGTGAAGAGGCGGCGTTCGAGGCCAGCGACATGATCAAGCTGATGAAACTTGCCGGATCGTCGAGCGGATCGCGACCGGTCGGTCGCGCTTCTTCATGCGCTGCGTGCGGTTCAGAAGCCACCCGCGCTGTCGGTGGCTGCGGCCGCGGTGCAGTTTCCGGCTGCGGTGCCGGTAAAGCTTCCGGCGGTGGTTCAGCCGCGGCTTTCGCTTTGGCAGCTTCCTGCGCTTCTTTCTCTTCCGCTGAAAGCTCGCGTGGGGTTCCGTCAGGATTGAAAGGCCGGCGGTCAACTACTTTGAATGTGGGTTGTTCTTCTGCCATGACTTTCTAAAAAGCTATGCATCCGCGGTTTTTCAAGCCGCCAGCGCGCCGATGAATCTGGGTTAGGACGCGCCGATGTTAGCACTCGCTTTTGACTGATCGCAAAGCGGTGTCAGTACCGAGAGCGGACCGGGGTCCCCACGCGGGCAGCCCGCGTGGGGTGGTGGTTGCGACCGGCTCATAATCTCAAGTCGAGTCTCTGATCCCGTCGCTACCGCTCCGGGTACTGACACATTCCCAGCAACTTGAAACTTCAAACTCGAAACCTGAAACTAGCTCGCATGCCGAAAACTTTCGCCGATCTCGTCGAGTTGATGGATCGACTACGCTCTCCGGGCGGCTGTCCGTGGGATCGCGAGCAGACTTACGCGACGCTGGCGCCGATGCTGCTCGAGGAAGCTTACGAAGCCTTCGATGCTTTGGAAGAAGCGCGGCAGGGGCGGCCTGATCCACTGCGCGAAGAGCTGGGCGATCTTCTTTTCCAGATCACCTTTTTTGCGCGGGTCGCGAAAGAGCGTAATGAGTTCACCATCGATGACGTGATCGAAGAAGTTCACGCGAAGATGGTGCGGCGGCATCCGCATGTTTTCGGCGAAGTTGAAGCGGGCGATTCCGCGGAAGTGCTGCGCAACTGGGAAGCGATCAAAGCTGAAGAGAAACGCGCCGCCGGCAAAGCGTCGGGGGAAGCGGATGGATCTATTCTGGATGGCGTGTCCACGAAAGCGCCGGCATTAATGGAAGCGCATCAGATTTCCACTAAAGTTGCGCGCGTCGGTTTTGACTGGACAGGCGTTGACGAGATTTTCGCGAAGCTTCAGGAAGAAGTTGAAGAGCTTCGTGTCGCAATTGAACAGCACAAGCAATCAGCCGATGAAGCCGATCACGTTCACATCCGAGAAGAAATCGGCGACATGCTGTTCGTCGTCACAAACATCGCACGCCACTTGAACGTGGAACCGGAAGCGGCATTGAAGCTAGCGAATCGAAAGTTCCGGCAGCGCTTCGCGCACATCGAGAAACGTCTGCGCGAGCAGAATCGCAAATTCGAAGATGTTTCAATCGTGGACTTGGAAGAACTTTGGCAGGAGGCAAAACAACGGAGTTAACGCTGATGCGTCTGTGATCTCATGAAACAACAATCACCTGCCTGCGCCGAAGTGTCTTTCGAGATAAAACTTATCCGTAAAATACCGTCCCCTCCAACGGCGATTGACCCTGTCGAGTAACAGCGCTTCGCCGGCCCCTAATGGATAAAACGCAACTCGTCGGTACTTGTCCAGTTGAAGCGTCTCCAGTTCTTTTAGAGTATTTTTCAGCGTTTCATCGGCGACCGACTTGAAGGACTTATAACCCTTCAAGGATTGAAACTGTTTGCTCGGCCTGTAACTCTTCGCCGCCAGATCAGCCACGCGGTATTCCGTATATCTAGCCACCCCTTCCTGCCAGACTTGAAAAGAGAAGTATCTGTAATCTTCAGGCTTCAGCGCCGCTTCAAATTTGCTCCGTGCTTCAAGATAAGCCGCGACCTTGGCGCGAAGCTCTTTTCTTGATTTTGTCTGTAACGCCTCGGCAAGCAACCTGCTAAGAATAACGAATTGTTGCCCGACTTCCGACGCGGAATAAGGGAAGGCGTAATTCAACATCCACATGCCAGTTTCGTCGCCGCCCGAAAGATTTAATGCGTTAACGTCCGCGTAGTAATTCGGCTGGGAGTACTGTAATTGATGGAAATGCTCGTGAAGCAGTGTCACCACCCACGCGGTCGAATCCTTCTTAGCGGTGTTTTCTGCCTGTCCGATGACGATTGTCGGGACGCCACCAACCGCTGGAAAAGTTGCTAACAGGTTCGGGCTGAACGACCGTTTGCGGAAGTAGACCTCACTTCGCAGCAGCGAATCGTAACCGATTAAGGAAAAGTCCTGGGAAGGCTTTGGGTGGCGAATCAGGAATTCGTTTTCGGGAGTAACCAGTAGGACAGCAAAAGGAGCTTTGCCCCAGTCTTTCCATAAAAGGTTGCCGAGTTTCTCTCCGATCCTGAAGGCCTCGGCAATGCGAATACGGTCAACCTCAGGTACGGGCGGGTTCTCTTGCGCCAAGCCGTTCTGAACTAACGAAAGAAGAACAACTACGAGTGTGAGTTTGATTTTCATACCGTATTACGTTCGCCCACCGCACCACCCAGCACCAGGAAAGTCATCGCGAGCGACAAGCACGTGGCTTTCGAGATTTTTATTTATGTACTGAAGCCGGTGCGGCGCGGCAAATTGGCGCCGCCGGCCACAATCATCAGTGCGACGACCTTGAAGAGGCCGCTAACCGCAGGCTGCTACAAAGATATCTAAGCTGCGTCACCACTTGCTTCTGCTTCTCGGGTGAATAAGAAAATTACCGGTTGATGACTGCCGGCAAAATGTATCGTTCCATCATGCTGGAGACTTGAGCGTGCATATACCATTTGCCGTGCGCGGTCGCGGTAATCACGACAACGAGAGGTTGATCTTTGAAGACGAAAATCTTGTTGCCGCCGTTTCCCGTGGCATAAAACGTTTCATACTTTTTGCCCCGGACGTTGAAGGTGCGGTACCAAAAAAGGTATCCGTAGAAGTCGTCGCCCAACGGTATTTGTTGGGTAAAGGTTTTTTCCACCCATTTTCCGGGAAGCACCTGCTTTCCATTCCATTTGCCCCCCTGCTGATAAAGCTGTCCATACTTTGCCAAATCCAGCGCGCTCAGTCTCAGACCGCCGGCGGTGTTTGGAACTTTCTGTGGCGTTAAGGGCCAGTCGTATTTTGTAATGCCGAGCGGCTTGAACAGTTTTTTGACAGCATATTTTTCAAGTCCTTCGGGCACCGATTTGTTCAGGACATCACCCAGCACCACGACGCCGGCGGTGAAGTAAGCCCATCTTTCCCCGCTATTCCTTTTCTCGTCCATCGGCAGGTCGAGCGTGAATTTGACCCAATCAGAAGTTGGGTACATTTTTTCCTCATTACCGGGCGAGTTCTCATCATCGTCGTTGCCGTCAAACGCGGAGCTCATCGTTAGCAGGCTCTTAAGCGTCACGCCCTCTTTTTTCGGAGAGTAATTGGCGAACTTTTTGAGATCGTAAAAATCTTTCAGAGTCTGATTCTCGCTCTTAATGTGGCCGTCATTGATAGCGATGCCCATCATCGTCGAGGCGAAGGATTTTCCGACCGAGCGCGTGTCGTGCAAGGTATCTCTGGACGCTCCATTAAAGTATTCCTCGATCAATAATCGGCCGTCCTTGATGACGACGACACTCGTGATTTCTTTGAAGAGATTTTCAGCGATCCTCTGATTGAGTTGCTCAATTCTCGTCGTGTCGTACGCTGCGTTTGAGATCTGCCACCCGCTGTTTGGCCGGATCGATTGAATCGCAATTAACCGCTCATCGATGTCTGGTTTGGACGGCACGACGACTTGTATCTCGCCGGTGGCAATCAAATCTCCGACTTTTGATTGTTGATTGGTCCTGATGTAGGGGCGCAACTCAATCTTGAACAAATGTTTCCCCGGAGTTAGCGCCCCGGCTCCGCCGTTAAACAGGAAGAGCTTAAAGATTCTCGGACGATCCGGATCGGCAGCATCGCTGAGCGAAGCCCCGAAAATAGTCTGCTTGTTCTTGTTTTCCGCGCGCACCCAGTATGGATTGAGGTTTTCCTGGTGAACGAGCACACCGTCCACAAAAAAAGAAAACTGATAGTTCCCTTGCCGTGTAAGTTCATCAACAATCAACGCCGGCGCGAGCCTATGAAGGTAATTTGTAAGAGAGTTCGCCATGAACGCCCGGAAATTGAGGTTAACTGTTTCCTTTAATTCCACGGCCTGGAGAAAGTCTGTTTCCTGAAGATCCTCGGCCGAGGCCGGTTTCGCCGTGAAGATGATCTTCCCAATGTTCGCTCTGTGCAGCGGACTAGTGATGCCGTCGTTTTTTACGAGGTCGCCCTGGCCCGCCACCCGAACACACATCGATAGGCAAACCGCTAGCGAAAAGCTTGCGATCAAAATCGATCTTGATCTTTTCATCCTCAGAACCCTGCTTGAACGGGCTGGCACAGATCGGAGCCATGCCAACGCTAGATAGAAACTGTCCGCGAGCGTTTTGAACCAGTGGGCCGCGCAGGATGTACGGTAGGACATGAGTCGGGCGCTTCGACATCAGACAGCGGTTTGTCGGCATCGTCAGCCGCGCCTTTAGTCACCACCCCTCCATGTTGGCTCGATGAAGTGACGTGCGCGTTACCCCAGTAAGTGATCACGCCGCCGTTGGAAACGCTGGCGACCATTGTCGTCTGCGGTTTGGCGAGAATTCTGCCGCCCTGGTTTACCGCAGAAGTGATGTTGTTCGCTAGAATCGCGCGGGCGTCAACGGTACCGCCGTGACTGACAGCGAGACTCATTGCTGTCTGAAGCGGGAAATTCCCCTGGCTCTCGATCAGGCCGCCGTTGGCAGCGGAAATAGCATTGATAAGCGGAGTCACAATCTCAACGTGAAGTTCGTATCCTCGCGGGCACTTGTCCCGGCATTTGTCGATGACCAGCCGTTCCTGTGTGACCGTTATCAGGGAAACATCTTCACTACCTTTGAACAGCGTCACTCGCTGTGGCGATCCGTATTGCAGCATGGCCTTGACGCCACCATTCAATTCGACAGAGCTGAACGACGCGAGCGACAGAGTTTGTTGCGGTTCCACGCTTACCGCCGACTCCATCTGACTTTTCGTTGGTTGGACAGCCACCGACGGCAACGTGAGACCGATAACGCCGGCCCCGAGCAGAATGCCACGGATTTTGTACATGTTCCTTCCTCCTAAATCGTTTATTTCTTCTGCGGTTTGAGTTCCCACAACACGTTTACAATCACCCAGCGTCCATTGAACTTCGCCATGTGCATGTAGTCGATCCAGCCCGACATGACTGCTTTCACGCTGGCAGTGTTCTCAAACACATCCAGGATGATCACGTCCTTTTGTTGATTCTCTTTCGGAGTGTCCTTGCCGCCACCCCGCTTCACGCCCTGCACGAGCGCCATAGCGCTCATTTGATCGAGACGGCTGCGTCCTTCCGGACTGTTGCGCACGATCCGTTTTGCGAGCTCCGGGTGGAGCGCTCGCTCCATCCGTTCGGCGTTCGCTTCGTACCATCCCTCAACATAGTCGAGCGCGCTTTGCTTAATCGCCTCTCGCTCCTTGTCGGCGGTTGGTTCCTGGGCGGAAACTCCGGCGCAGCAAACCGACAGAACCAAAAGTACAATAGCGATGATTCTTTTCATACTCGTCCTTTCACCTGGTTGACTCGCTTTCATTTTATGTTTGAAAGATGCGAGGCCACGACTTGCCAGCGACCGTTTCGTTTGACGTAGGTGTCTGTGTAGCGTTCGCGTCTGGCATCGTGTTGTTCGCATGCATCCAGCCAGGCGCGTTCCAACTTCCGGACCGCGTCTGCCGGGTTCTCCTGAGTGAAAGCGACAGCTGCGGTCAGCGATAACGTCAGCAAAAATCAGAGCAGTGATCGGTTTCATAAAACTATCCTCAGAATCGCCACAGCCTAGAACCACGAGCAGGTCTGGGAAACTACTTTGTGGCTAACGACCAAGATCGCGCGGCGAAAAGGGGGTGGGTGGTGGCGAAGATCAGCGGATACTTGTCATGATGCCTCGGTCATGAGCTTTTGTATCCGATCCCGATAGCCACGCCCCGTTTCGAGTCGAGTCCCGTCCTTGAGCATGATGTCGTACTCTCCGCGAAACAGTGGACGCAATTCTTTGACTCTTTGAATGTTGACGATGCGCGAGCGGTGGATGCGCAGAAATTGGTTCGGATCCAGCTTCTTTTCAAGGTTGTTCATTGTTTCCCGCAGGAGATGAGATCCACTGCTGGCGTGCAGCCGCACATAATTGTCGGCCGCTTCGATCCAGTCAACCTCGGCCACGCTTAGAAAGAAGATCCGGCCGGCCGATTTAATGACCAGCCGATCCACGAATTTCTGCCGTGGCTGGAGATCGTCCAACAAGCCCTGTAATCGACGGCCCAGGTCGTCGATGTCCTTGCGCTCAATGTGTCGCCGCGCTCGTTGCAGCGCGCCGGCAAAGCGCTCGTCGTCAAAAGGCTTAAGCAAATAGTCCAGGGCGTGGACTTCAAAAGCGCGCAGAGCGTAACGGTCGTAAGCGGTCACAAAGATCACGGCGGGCATGCGCGCCGCCCCAATCGCCTCCACCACCCCAAAGCCGTCAAGTTCGGGCATTTGGACATCAAGAAAAACCAGATCCGGCGACTCTATCTCAATCGTTTTCACGGCCTCGTGGCCATTGCGACATTCAGAAATGACTTCGAAGTCTTTTTCGTGTTTGAGCTGAGCACGAATTCCACGTCGGGCGAGCGGCTCGTCGTCGGCAATGATCGTGCGAATCTTGTGCATGGGTTAAGTCTCGTCCGCCGCGCTTGAGTCGTCGCGAAATGGAATGAGGATCGTTACTTCCAAGCCACGACCGTTAGGACTGTTCATCTCGAAACTGTGATTGGCGCCATAAAGCTGTTCGAGTCGCGCTTGCGTGTTCGCGAGGCCGATTCCCTTAGTCAATCCTGCCGCTCCGGCGGAGTCGAGACCCGCTCCGTTATCACAGACTTTCAGTCGCACCATGCCGTTCTCGCGCGCCGCGGAGATGTCAATCACTCCCGGCTGCGCCCGTGGCGCAATGCCGTGTCGAATCGCGTTTTCTACCAGCGGCTGCAAGATCAGATTCGGCACCGTCGCGGTAAGGACTGCCGGATCGATATTCATTCTGACCGTCAACCGATCCTGAAAGCGCGTCTGCTCGATTTGCAGATAGTTATTCAGAAACTCGAGTTCTTCTCCTAACGAGACTTCATGAGTCGCGGCCGTTTTGAGACTCGCTCGCAGCAGATCGCTGAGTCTTGTCAGCATCCGGCGTGCTGCCGTCACATCCTCACTCATGAGAACCGAGATCGAGTTCAGGGTGTTGAAGAGGAAATGCGGATGGAGCTGCATTCGCAGCGCGTCGAGCCGCGCCTGGGACAGCCTGGCTTCCAGTTGCGAAGCGCGCAACTCGCGTTCACGATATTTGCGGTAGTAATCGATCGCATGACTGAGGCCAATCACCATCCAATAGGTGAGCACCTCGGCATGAAAACTCCCGACGAGCTGCGCGCGGAATGCTTGCCACAACGACTGCCTCGCGTCCGTAAGTCCGAGTGCCGACATGATCAGGGTATAGATTCCCAGCAGAACAAATGAGAGGACGCCGCTGACGGCGAGATGGATAAGACTGCTCGGTACCCATCTTTGCCGGTCAATCGGAAAACCGCGCGCTAAGCGGAGAATCAATGGCGTGGCAGCGAACCACAGGCCCGCGCAAATCAGCCATATCACCAGAGCGCGTAGAATGTTCGGTGGAAAACCGGCGTAAGCCCGTCTGACTACGAGTTCGCTGGCGAAGAAAAGAGCGAACGCCACCCATCCCAGACCAATCAGAGTCCACTTCGATAAGGTTGAGTTAAGTGCGCGCTCGCGGTGCATGACGCGCTAAGCTTAGCGCCGATTCGATTGCAACCAAAAACAAATCCCCTTCGGAACTCGAGGTTGTGTGGCCAATGGTGAGTAATCAGGGGTGAGCGCGCAATTTTTGGTTTAGAGCACTGGCCGTTAGGCAAGGGGGCCAGGCAAATTTTGTAGTTCTTCTGAATTAGCACGAACGCGCCGGCCTTGAAACCCAGAACTTAGGATTAAGTGACAGCGTGAGAGGCTTCGCCGAGAAAGTCGGAACGAGTTCGGACGCTGTGTGATTAAATCTGATAACCGCGAAGCGGTTGAATTAAATAGCCGTGGGCAGCGCCCACGGTCAGAGCGTCAACATGCCTCTGACCCTGAAAGGGTCAAATAATCCGCCTTGTGGAATTCGACCCTTTCAGGGTCGGATGCGATGGTTGATTCAGATCCGGTGGCGTTGCCACCGGCTATTAAATTCGTTCGCTGCGCGAACGGATAAATTCACCTTTGGCAAAGCTGAGGCTGAAGGCTTGTACTCCGTCCTCGATGCACTAGCGGCTCACTATTGGCTCGAACTCTTCCGGAGGTGGCTCAGAGAAGTTCACCGCGCTCGAATTTTCCATCGTCGTTTGATCGGTTGAGAAAATTCCCGACACGCGCATCTTGAATTCGTCCGGATTGGTCGCGTTATGAATCGCTTCTTCGTAAGTGATCTGGCGCAACTGAAGCAACTGAAACAGAGACTGATCGAATGTCTGCATGTTGTATTGCGACGCGCCATTGGCGATCGCTTCGCGAATCGACGAAGTCTTGTCTTCGTTGACGATGTAATCACGAATCAGCGCCGTCGAAACCATCACTTCGACGGCCGGCACGCGTTCCGAGCCTTTTGCGCCGCGCACCAGTCGCATCGAAATCACCGCTTTCAAAATTCCGGCCAACTGAATGCGCACAGACTTCTGTTGATGCGAAGGGAACGATGAAACGATGCGCATGATCGTTTCGGTCGCGTCAAGTGTGTGCAACGTCGATAACACGAGATGTCCAGTCTCAGCCGCGGTCAGCGCGGTGCTGATCGTTTCCAGGTCGCGCATCTCACCCACCAGAATCACGTCCGGGTCCTGGCGGAGCGCGCCGCGCAGAGCTTCCGCGAACGAACGCGTATCAACGTCCACTTCGCGCTGAGTGACAAAGGCCACCTTGTCGCGATGTAGAAATTCAATCGGATCTTCGATCGTTACGATATGACCAGAGCGCGTCGTGTTGATGCGATCGATCATCGCCGCGAGCGTCGTCGATTTGCCTGACCCGGTGGCGCCGGTTACGAGAATCAAGCCGCGTCGTTCTTCGGCGATTCGGTCGATTACCGATGGCAAGCCGAGCGCTGCTGAGGTCTTGCTCTGATCGGGAATCACGCGCAGAACGATACTCACTGTGCCTCGCTGTTGAAAAATGTTCGCGCGAAAACGCCCCAGACCCTTAACGCTGTACGCGATATCGACTTCAGAAACTTCCTTCAGCTTCTGTTTCTGGCGATTCGACATCATCGAAAACGCCATGTCGAGCGTGTCTTCGGGACAAAGCTTCGCCACGTCGGCGACGGGATATAGTTCACCGCCGATGCGCATGACGGGGAACGAGCCTGCTTTCAAGTGCAGGTCAGAAGCGAAATGCGCGGTAGCAGTGACGAGCAGGTCGTCGATTTTGACAGACATATGGCTGTATTAATCCTTGCCGAGGGTTTCGGTTTAAGTTCGGAGAGGTCTGGGCAAGAACTGGACTGAATCGGTCAGGCTAAAACGCCTTGGCGAGGGACCTGAATCATCTTAGCGGTTCAGCCGAAAACGCGTCAATGATTTAGTTTTTGGCGGGGAATCTCCGTGTCAGGACGTGCTTCGGCCTCTATCGATGAATCACGTCTTTTTCAAGCTAAGCCTCGACCGCTCTTAATGCTCGATCAGAGCTCGGCGCTAACTCAGATTTCTCAAAATCGCCGCGCAGAACTTTTAAAGCGTATTTCTCGCGGTCTATCTCCTCGCGGGTGCGGACGCCCAGCCGGCGCAGCACCGGGACCGGCGGACACCATCCCTGCACGGCGTGTTGGAACAGGAAAGGCAAGACTATTCCGGGCAGGAATAACCACTTCTTACTATGCGTTACTCCAAGCACGAGTCCGGTGAAAGCTATCGCTGAAGCGTTGGTTTCCAACCAACGTTCCATGTCCCACTCACGGTCAAGCTCGTTAATACGGCCGGTAATCTCTCCAGAACTTTTTTGCTCATATCCACGAACACGAGCCGCTAACTGACGGTCGAGTCGGCGGTTAATTTCATCAGACGTGTTGGCGCGTACTCTGTCTGCATTTTCCATATGAATACCTTTCAACTGGCTTAGTTTGTACTGTATCCGTCCGCGAAGAAGGAACCTCAACGTTTACAACAAAAGATGTGCCGATGAGCACGTCAACCCGCTACTTCCGGACTGACTGCGGTACGTTCCGTGATATATTCGCCGCCTCGCAAACATGATTGAGCCAGAAACAGCTCACACTGATCGCGTACAGTGGGCGAAGGTAATCGACCACACTCGGTGCATTGGCTGTCACGCGTGCACGACAGCCTGTAAGTCCGAGAACGTCGTCCCGGTCGGCGTCACACGAACTTACGTTAAGCACGTTGACCTCGGCGTTTGGCCGCAAGTGCGCCGCGCGCATCAGGTAACGCGCTGCAATCAGTGCGCGCACGCGCCGTGTGTTACTGCTTGCCCGACGGCCGCGATGTTCAAACGCGCGGACGGCATCGTCGACTTCGATAAGTCGATCTGCATCGGCTGCAAAGCCTGCATGGCTGCTTGCCCATACGATGCGATCTTCATCAATCCCGAAGATCACTCAGCCGAGAAATGTAACTTCTGCGCGCATCGCATCGACGTTGGCCTCGAGCCGGCTTGCGTTGTCGTATGTCCGACGCAAGCGATTCTAATCGGAGACATGAACGATCAGTCTTCATACGTCGCGCAGATTGTGAATCGCGAGGCGGTGAACGTGCGCCGGCCTGAGAAAGAGACGCTGCCGAAGCTTTTCTACAAGGGGGCGCATCAGGCAACGCTCGATCCGCTGGCGGCACGGCGTCCAGAAGCCGGCCTCTTCATGTGGAGTGAGCAGCAGCAGTCGGCGGAGCAGGTCGTCTCAGGCAATCCCACTTATAGCAACAGTTCGGCGGCTGCGTTGTTGAGTTACGACGTGGCGCATTCAATTCCGTGGGACTGGCGCGTGAGTTTGTACACATGGACGAAAGGGATTGCCAGCGGCGTTTATTTAGTCGCCGCGCTGTTGGTCTTGTTCGGATTTTTGGGTTCCGATAACTGGGTCTGGCTAGGGCTTACGCCGATCATAGCTGGGACATTCCTCATAATCACCGGGGCTCTGCTTATTTGGGACCTGGAACATCCAGCGCGCTTTTACATGATCTTCACGCGCGCACAATGGCGCAGTTGGCTGGTGAAAGGCGCGTTTATCATAGCCGGATACACGCTGATACTCGCACTTCATTTCATGGCAAATTGGTTTGGCTCGATGGCTGTTCAATGGTGGCTGATGCTTCCGGGTATTCCGCTCGCCGCATTAACGGCGGTTTATACGGCCTACCTTTTTGCTCAAGCCAAAGCACGGGACCTCTGGCAGAATCCTTTGCTGCCGCCGCATTTGCTGATCCAGTCGGTGCTGCTGGGCTGCGCGACGATTCTGTTGCTGAGTGCCGGATTGGATGGGGGCGCTCCTGACTTGGTGCTTACCGTAAACGGCAAAGCGGGCGAGCAAGCGCTGCTTTGGGGCTTGGCAGTCGCTTCACTAGTTCATCTGTTGATGATCTGGGGTGAAACATCTTTGACCCACTCGACGGCGCACGCGCGGGTCGCAGTTTGGGAAATGACGCAAGGCCGGTACGCACGAGTTTTTTGGTTAGGCACAGGCTTGTCGGTGCTGGGCGGGCTCATTCCTGTCCTGGTGATTCTCGGTTTCGTCGGCACGCCAATTGGCGTTGCCGGTGCAATACCTGCGCTACTTGGAATGATGCTTTACGAGCACGCGTACGTGCAGGCGGGACAATCAGTGCCGCTGGCTTAAAACCATTTCAAACCTCACCTATGGAGGATCCCCCCCGATGAAAGATTACAGTTTCGCCAATCTTATTAGCGGAAAGCCGATCAAATGGGAGCGGCCTTTCTTTTTCTTTGCGGCCCTGTTTGTTGGAGATTTGGTTTGGATGGAGCTCGGCCCCGAGGTTCATTGGTCGGCACAGACTGGTCTTCACTTCAGTTTGTTCGAAGTTTACCATCCGTGGGGTTGGGTCTCGGTAATCATTGCGAACATCATTCTGACAGTTCTGGCGACGGCTGCGTTTAGACTTTTACCCAACTCAGTCGTGGCTCTGGTTGTTCTGGTTGTGCTCTATCCGTTTTTAAACGTGGCGACCCGGAACATCGTTGATCTGATTGTACTCGGCAGCGGCTGGCGTCTGGAACTGACCAGCATCGTCCATTCGCTGGTTAATTCCTTTGGTTACGCTCTTTGTTTTGTGGGCGCGCTAATGCTCGCGCTGCGTTTGATCAAGAATCTTCTGGTCGCGCTTCTTGCCGGTTCGATTGTCGGAACTGTACTTAGCCACTTCGTTTATCTGATTACCGGTCAAATTACTGACCTGTTTTCATCAAGCGTGACCACGTCGCCCGGGAGCGGGATTCTGAGCTCGGTGATTAACCTGATCGTTGGATCGCTGCCGTTCGGCATACTTAGCGCAGTCTTGTTCGCGCTGGTTTTCTGGGCGGCATTGTGGCTCAGTGGATCTCTGGCGAGTGATGCAGAAGCCCCCAAGCCTCGTTTGCGCAGACCCTTCTACGCCGGAATTTGGGCGGTAACGGCGGGCATCGCCTGGTTTCTGTTTGCTAACACAGCGCTTCTGCTGATGCTGGGGAGATGGGAGCTGAGTCAGAGATCCAGCAGAGCTGCGACTTTTGGCACGGAAACAGTTGGAGTGTTTCTGATATTTGGTTTTGCCTCAGTACTCGCACTGATTGCGTCGGTGCTGTTCGTGATCGTGATTTATCGAATGTGGGCCGCGATTCAGGATGGTCACGCGCGCACCGATCCGGGCCGCGCCGTCGGTTTTCTCTTCATTCCGTTCTTCAATATCTACTGGGCGTTCCAGGCGCTTTGGGGATTCGCGAAGGACTACAACAGCTATCTCGATCGGCATGGATTGGATTTGCGTCGCCTGCCTGAGGGTATTTTTGTGGCTTACATAATTCTGTGTCTGGGCGCGTTTATACCTTTTGTGGGCTGGTTACTGGTGGCAGCAAATATGGTTGTCGGCACAATCATGATCGCGAAAATCTGCGATGCGGTGAACGCGCTGCCGGATGGAGGTGACAGTCCGGCGGCAAGTGAGGCGGCAGCAGCTTGAGTTACGGTCGAATGTACCCATGGTGAATCGTCTTCAATGGATTGAGCGCCAATTCACGTTCGGGCTGCCGCTCGGCATGTACGGGAATGTCGTCGAGCGGGTGCGCGGAACTCCGGCGCGTCTGGAGGATCTGACGCGCGGCCTGGCGGCGGAAATTCTGACGCGGCGTGATGGGGACAAGTGGTCGATTCAGGAGCAGGCCGGGCATCTGCTCGATATTGGAGAACTCGAAATGAAGCGGCTCGACGAGTTCGAGGCCGGACGCGAAACGCTGAGCGCTGCCGACATGACGAATCAAAAGTCGCACGAAGCGAATCACAATGCGAATTCGATCGAGAAGATTCTCAGCGACTTTCGAAGAGAAAGAATGGCATTCGTCGCGCGTCTCGATTCATACGACGAAGCGTTCGTTTCACGCACGGCGTTGCACCCGCGTTTGAAGACAAAGATTCGCGTGATCGACTTAGCATTTTTCATCGCTGAACACGACGATCATCACCTGGCGCGGATTTCGGAGTTGAAAAGAGTGTTTGCGGGTTAAGGTTGTATAATGGCGGGCATGGGCAATCAACTAATCCAATCTGATCCTTCCATCATGATGGGCAAGCCCGTAATTAACGGCACGCGGATTACAGTCGAACTCATTCTGGAGAAACTGGCGGCGGGCGAGACTATTGAACAAATTCTCGACGCCCATCCTCGTCTGACGCGGGAAGCAGTGTTAGCGGCTCTGGATTTTGCCCATCCGGGCTGAAGTAATAATTAGAATGCCATGGCTCAAAAGCTTAATAACTCAAGTACGACAAGCCGCGACGCAATCGCCGATCATCATCGAAACGAGCTGATGAAGGAATCCCTACGCAGAGCTGAGGAGATCCGGCGTAGCCTTGAAGGACGAGAACACAGCGACAGCACAATCCTTATCAGCGAAGATCGCAAGCGATGAGTCTCTACGTCGTCGATGCCAGCATAGCAGTTAAGCTGTACGTACCAGAGGTCCATTCAGCCCAGGCGGTTCGTTTCTTTTCAGATGAGCATGAGTTGATCGTCCCGGAATTCATGCTTGCTGAAGTCGCGAACGTTGTTTGGAAGAAAGCAACGCTGCTCGGCGAGATTTCCGAGAGTGAAGCCCAAACGCTCGTGTCTGCCGTTCAAGAGTTGCCGCTTGGGCTTTACTATACAGCCGGCTTGCTCAATGACGCTTTGAAAATTGCGCTGCAGACGAAGCGGAGTGTCTATGATTCACTTTACCTCGCGCTAGCGCATAAAGAAGGATGCCAACTCATGACGGACGACCGGAAACTTTTTGATGCGCTTCAACCTACAGCATTGGCCGAATCAGTTATCTTGATTGAAAACTACTGAGGTGCGTTTTGAAGGTTCAGTATTTTCACCAAACAGACACGCTCTACATCGAATTCAAGTCAGCCGAAATAGCCGAATCGAAAGGCCTGGATGAGAACGCCATTCTCGATCTGGATCAGCACGGCAACATCTGCGGGATAACCGTTGAGCACGCCAGCCAACGTGCAGACATTTCCGCGGTTTTCTTATGAACAAGTCGCGGCATAATTCGTCCTTTACCCGATCGATGCTCGTCCTACTGCTCGGCGGTTTCGTTGTCGCTGCGTTTCTTAGTGGATGTCGTGCCACTCTTCAACCGACACAACCCGCGAGTCAGTCGTCTACGCAGGCATCGAGCCACAGCGTAAGCTACAAAGGCGTTACATTCAGCTTCGAACCAACTTTAGCTTCCGAAGTCAGGACTGAAACACGGCCGCAAGTGACCGAGGGCAAGCCGAGCGATATTGTCCCTGAGCATCCCTCCTTTATACTGGCAAATTATCCCAGTCCACGCGCGCTGTCCGAAGGCACACCTCAGATCAGGGTCTTTTCGACTCCAAAATTCAGGGAAGCGATGCACCTGGCAGGCGTCGAGATGGGCAAATCGACTGTCCCTCCAAGCCACGACGATTGGGCGCTTTGGCTCGATGAAGAGGTTCGTGTCTTACGAGCGTTGTTAGAAAGGCGGCCCGACCTCACGAACGCCAAATCATTCATACGCCGGACGCGCGATCCGCATTTTCCGACGATGGGAAACGATTACCCTCAGATGCCCTTTCTGCCGATGTGGGAAGCGACGCAGGCTTTTGTGGCCCACCTCAAGTACATTAATTTCAAGAATGGCAAAGGAGTATTCTTTCTAACTCAATGGAACACGGAGACCAGTCAGGTTACGAACGACGGTCTCGAGTACGCCTTCCAGGGAATCACTGATGATGGGCGGTATTGGATTTATGCTGAGTTCGCGGTGACTGCTCCGGGCTTGCCGCGCGACAGTGATTCAGAAGTCGTGGCATGGAATGAAAAGAAACATCTCGTCCTCCACCGCTCCGAAAAATATCAGACATATCTAAGACCAGTGATCGCGAAGCTTGAAGCACTGGATGCGAGCCAGTTCCAACCCAAACTTGGATTGCTTGAACAGCTAATCCAGTCGTTGGAAGTAAGAGACGAATAGAATCTATGACTTATCCCGGCCCATCACGCATTCATCTCTCGGCGTTCCCGCCCAAGGAGCGCTGGGATGATTGGACTGAGCTGGATTCGCAGGCATGGCCGCGGCGGAAAGAGCGGCGTTATCAGCTTGTGCCGACGACCTGCTTCAACTGCGAATCGGCGTGCGGGCTGCTGGCTTACATCGACAAAGACACCAATCAGATCCAGAAGTTTGAAGGCAATCCCGAGAACCCAGGCAGCCGCGGACGCAACTGCGCGAAGGGTCCGGCGACGCTCAATCAAGTCAACGATCCGGATCGAATTCTTTATCCGCTGAAGCGGAGTGGTAAGCGCGGTGAGGGAAAATGGGACCGCGTCAGTTGGGACGAAGTGCTCGACGATCTTGCTTCACGAATTCGGAAAGCGATTGTCGAAAACCGCCGTCAGGAAATCATGTATCACGTTGGGCGGCCGGGCGAAGATGGATTCACGGAACGCATTCTTGCGGCGTGGGGTGTTGACGGTCATAACTCACACACAAACATCTGCTCGTCAGGCGCGCGCGAAGGTTATCAGTTATGGATGGGTTTGGATCGGCCGAGTCCCGATCACTCGAACGCGAAAGTCATTCTGCTGATTAGCGCGCACCTCGAGTCAGGCCATTACTTCAATCCGCACGCGCAACGCGTCATCGATGGCAAGGCAAACGGCGCCAAGCTGATCGTGATGGACACGCGGCTGTCCAACACCGCGACGCATGCGGATCATTACATCGCTCCTTATCCCGGATCGGAAGCGGCGATTCTGCTGGCGATTGCGAACTATCTGATTCAGAACCATCTCTACAATCGAGAGTTCGTGCGGAGGTGGTGGAACTGGGAGGAATACCTCGAACAGAGGTCAGAGGTCAGAGGTCAGAAGTCAGAAGCACGTAGTGGCATTAATCGCGTCGAGCGCGGTGAAGTCAGTACCGGGAGCGGTAGGGACCGGGTAAGCTTCGAAGCATTCGCGCAAGAGCTAAAACAGCTCTACGCGGAATACACGTTTGAATTCGCCGAACAAGAATCAGGCGTCGCCGCAAAGACGATCGAAGAGATTGCAAAGCTAGTTGCGACTGCCGGCACTCGATTCTCAAGTCACAACTGGCGTAGCGTGACTTCAGGAGTAAGTCATGGTTGGTCGTGCGCGCGGGCGCTGTTCATGCTCAATGCGCTGCTTGGCGCAGTCGCCACCGAAGGCGGAGTGTTTCCCAACGCGTGGAACAAGTTTGTGCCAAAGCCGATTCACACGCCGCCGCATCCGAAGATGTGGGGCGAGATTAATTGGCCGCAGGAATTTCCCCTCTCGATGCACGAGATGTCTTTCCTGCTGCCTCATCTTTTGCAGGACGGCCGCGGCAAACTCGACACGTATTTCACGCGCGTCTACAACCCGGTGTGGACGAATCCTGATGGCTTCACGTGGATTGAAGCGCTCACGGATGAAAACTTAATCGGTTGCCATGTTGCGCTGACACCTGTATGGAATGAAACCAGTTACTTCGCGGATTACATTTTGCCGATGGGCCTGGGGCCAGAGCGTCACGACGTTCATTCTTACGAAACGCACGATGCGCAGTGGCTTGGCTTTCGCCAACCGGTAATGCGCGCGGCGCGTCAACGAAATGGCGAGGACATCACCGACACACGCGAAGTGAATCCCGGTGACGTCTGGGAAGAAAACGAATTTTGGATGGAGCTGACCTGGCGCATCGATCGCGATGGAAGCTTAGGTATTCGCCAGTTCGTGGAATCGAAAAAGAAGCCGGGCACGCGTCTGGGCATTGATGAGTACTACGGCTGGATGTTTGAAAACTCAGTTCCGGGTTTGCCTGAAAAGGCAGCGGCCGAGAAGTTGTCGCCGCTCGAATTCATGCGGCGCTACGGTTCGTTTGAAATCTCGAAGAAAGTCGGCCCGCTTTACGAGCAAACCGTACCGCAGGAAGAGCTCGACGATGTACGGGAAGACGAGCTTGGGCGCATATTCACGCGCGCGCCTAAGCCGGCTTCGCCTAATGTCGTGCCAGTCCCCAGTCCCGATGGCGATGCCGATGGCCGCCGCCTGGTGGGCGTGCGTCTCGATGGTGAAATCAAACGCGGCTTTCCGACCCAGAGCGGCAAGCTGGAATTCTTTTCCCGAATGCTCGTCGATTGGGGCTGGCCGGAGTGCGCGATTCCAACTTACGTCGTGAGTCACGTTCATCCTGAGAATCTCGAAGCTGATCAGACCATTCTCATCTCAACGTTCCGGCTGCCCATTCAGATTCACACGCGCAGCGCGAACGCGAAGTGGCTGAATGAAATCGCGCACACGAATCCGCTTTGGCTGCACACGAGCCATGCGGCGAAGTTAGGCGTTCGCACTGGCGACCTGGTGCGGGTGGAAACTGAGATTGGATATTTCGTCGTACGGGCGTGGGTCACTGAAGGTATCAAGCCGGGCATCGTCGCGTGCAGCCATCACATGGGACGCTGGAAAGTTCACGAGAATGGCCAACGCCAGTTGATGGCGACGGTGAAACTCGATCGCGACGGAACCAGATGGGGAATGAAACGCGAGCGTGGCGCGGAGCCGTATGAATCCAGCGACGCTGACACCCTGCGTATCTGGTGGAACGATGTCGGCGTGCATCAGAATCTGACTTTTCCGGTTCATCCCGATCCGATTTCCGGAATGCACTGCTGGCACCAGGTAGTGCGCGTACGCAAAGCCGAACCGGCGGACAGCTACGGCGACATTCACGTCGATACCGCGAAGTCACGCGAGGTTTACAAAAAATGGCTGGCCCAGACGCGCCCCGCTGATCGATATTCACCAAACGGCGAGCGCCGGCCTTACTGGATGCTCCGGCCTTTGAAACCGGCACGCGAATTTTATAAGCTGCCGCCGCGCGCCTCAACAAAAGCATGAATCCGAATCTTCGAAAGACGCTCGCCAGCTTCGCGCTTCTTGCTTGTTGCGTCTCTCTATTAGCGGCACAGAGAAGGAGCAACCCGCCGCGCTTTGAAGACTATTCCGCTGACGTCTATGCGGGTAAGCCCGCGCCGCTGAATCTGCGCAGTCACCCGCTGGCGCGCATGTTTCGCACGCGCATCCGTGAGCAGCTGCACGAAGAAGGCATCAACTTCGCCGGGCACTACACAATTGCGGTGATGGGCTGCGGAACGGGTTGCTCGACAACGGCGATTGTAGACGCGCGAAATGGCCGCGCGTATTTTCCGCCAGTCCTCGACGGCTGGTCGGTCGGGCTCGGCGGGTATCCCGACGAAGGTGAAGACGTGCGAACCTTTCGAACCAACAGCCGGCTGCTGAAGGTTTTCGGGTCGCCGCGCCTTGGCGCCTATGAAGAATGGGGACCGCCCGGCGTTTACTACTACGAATGGAAGAGCAATCGGCTGCGACAAGTGCACTTTGTTCCCACCCCTGACCGTCCTTAGTCCGGCCCTCGCTCATTGCGTCTCTGCGCGATTCTGAGAATAATCATCTCGATCAGGGTGCATCGCCACCAAGAAAGTCAAAATGTATTTCAAGCAATTCTATCTCAGCTGTCTCGCGCACGCGTCTTACTTTATTGGCTCGGACGGTGAAGCCGCCGTCGTCGATCCGCAACGCGACGTCGATCAGTACATCGATGAAGCGGCGGTGCAGGGTTTGAGGATTAAGTACGTCATAGAAACACACCTGCATGCTGACTTTGTGAGCGGCCATCGTGAGCTGGCTGAACGAACCGGCGCTGAAATTGTTTTCGGCAAAGAAGCCGGTGCTAGTTTTCGGCATCGGGCAGTGAAAGACGGCGACGAGCTGAGTCTCGGCAGCGTGAAGCTGCGCGTGATTGAGACACCCGGGCATACGCCGGAGAGTATTTGCGTGCTGGTCACGGAAACGGAAGAAAATGCGGGCGAGGGCGCCAATCCCAGCAATACCCGCGAGGACGCGCGCGTACCGAAGCTGTTGACCGGGGACACGTTATTCGTCGGCGACGTAGGCCGTCCTGATCTCGCCGGCGGCAAAGGCTACACGTCGCAGATGATGGCGGCGATGATGTACGACACGCTTCACAACAAGATTCTGAAATTGGATGACGCAGTTGAGATCTATCCGGCACACGGCGCCGGTTCGATGTGCGGAAAAAACTTGTCGAATGAAAAGTCTTCGACCATTGGCCAACAGCGCAAGTTCAACTACGCGCTTCAGCCGATGACAAAGGATGAATTCGTGCGCATGATGACGGCAGACTTGCCTGAAGCGCCGGCTTATTTTCCGAAGGATGCTGAGATCAACCGCACTGGCGCGTCGTCGTTGAATGAACTCCCGTCGTTGGCGCCGTTATCGCCGGCGGAAGTTTTGGAACAAGCAAAGCAGGGCGATGTTGTTCTTGACGTCCGATCCGCTGGTGAGTACGGCGAAGGTCACATTCCCGGAGCTTTGAACATTGGACTGGGCGGACAGTACGCTTCGTGGGCCGGAACTTTGATTTCGTTCAATGCGCCCGTAGTGATCGTGGCTGAGTCAGAAGATAAAGCGAACGAAGGGCAATGTCGCCTGGCGCGCGTCGGTCTTGAGAACGTGAAAGGATATCTGGCCGGAGGGATTCAGGCCTGGCGCGCCGCTGGATTCGAGGTCGCGGCCGTTCCGCAAATTACGGTGGCGGAATTGAAAGAGCTGATCGACAACGACAAGGATCTTCAGGTGATCGACGTGCGCCGAGGCGGTGAATATGAATCGGGTCATGCGCCACGAGCTGTGACGGCGCCGCTGGCAAATCTTCGCGATACTTTGCCGAAGCTAAACTTGAATCGATCCAGAAAAACCGCCGTCATCTGTGCGGGCGGTTATCGTTCGAGCGCGGCGACCAGCATCCTGCAGCCGCTCGGGTTTACTAACCTGCTGAACGTGACGGGTGGAACGAACGCGTGGATCAAAGCCGGCTACGAAGTCGAAATGCCGGCAAGCGCGGCAGCCGCGAAATGAGCATGGCAAC
This sequence comes from Acidobacteriota bacterium, assembly GCA_052389795.1. Classification (GTDB taxonomy): domain Bacteria; phylum Acidobacteriota; class Blastocatellia; order Pyrinomonadales; family Pyrinomonadaceae; genus UBA11740. The sequence continues at coordinate 463,274 of JBQTHO010000001.1, forward strand.
TCAATGCGTCTATCGAGTCGTACGGCCACTCTTTCTACTCGCAATCATTGTTTTTTCGGTGTCAGCCGCTTTCGCCCAAATCGCACCAACCGCACCCGCAGCGCCATCCTCCGAAACGTTGATTAAGTTCAATGTAATCGTTACTGACCGCCTGGATCGTGCGGTAGATGATGTGCGCAAGGAAGACCTGCAGGTTACCGAAAATGGCTCGGCGCGAACGTTAACGCATTTCGCCCGAGATGAGCGGCCGTTGACGGTTGGCTTTGTGATTGACGCCTCTGGATCCGTGCGGCGCATTCTAAACTACTTGATCGACTCGGCGAAGCTCGCGGCGGAAGGTATGAAGCCGGGTGACGAGGCCTTCGTGGCGCGCTTCGTCGGGACTGATACGTTTCAGATCAAGGAGCCGATGACGGATGATCTCGAATCAGTAGCAGACGCGCTTGACGATATTTACGTTGAAGGTGGACAGACCGCCGTTCACGATGCCCTCGACAAGGCGCTAACGTACCTGGAAGAGGATCGTTCGGGTGATGCGAAGACGCGTCGCAGCGTACTGGTGCTGGTGACAGACGGCGAAGACCGCGCCAGCAAAATCAAAGACGCGAAGGCGATTCTTGCGCGTGCGCGTCAAAGCGATGTGCAGATTTTCGTGCTCGGATTGACGAAGTTTTCGGGTTTGCAGTCGTCAGGCTCGAAGGCGACGTCGCTTCTTAGCGGATTGGCGGAACAGAGTGGCGGGCACGCGTTCTTTCCAGCGTCAGCCAGCGGCCTTCCGGACGCGGCCCGCGAACTCGCTCGCGAACTACACATGCAATTTACGATTGGTTACCCGGCGAGCTCACCTGGCGGTGAAAGAAGAGTTCAGGTGAAGTGGGTCGGACAAAACGATGCAGGAAAACGAAAAGTGATCGTCCGGCCCGTCGTCGCTGCGCCTTAACCGTTCATTCTTTATTCACATGTTTGTTCCAGACTCAACCAGCCGCCGCCGTTTTCTTTCGCTTGCCGGCAAGGGCGTCGGCCTTGCCGCGATCTCGTCCGCCACGGTCGCTAACCTCCTGAAAAGCGTCACCGCGGCGACGACGAGGGTCGCGCATCTGACGCCGCAGCAGGCGGCGATGCAGGAAGATTACTGGGCGATAATTCAGAACTCATTCAGCGTCACGCGCGGCATCATCAATCTCAATAACGGCGGCGTAAGCCCAAGTCCGCGGATCGTGACGGAAGCCCTGGTTCGATACATCTGGCAGCAGGAAGACGCAACGGCTTACACGATGTGGCAGATCCTTGAGCCGCAATCGGAAACGATTCGCACCGGTTTGGCAGAATTGTTCGGCTGTGACCGTGAAGAGATCGCGATCACGCGGAACGCGTCTGAATCGCTCGAGACATTGCTGCTTGGTTTAGACTTGAAGTCCGGCGACGAGGTGCTGACGACGACGCAGGATTATCCGCGGATGCTCACCACGATTCGCCAGCGCGAACGTCGCGAAGGCATCAAGCTGAGCCTGATCAGGATTCCCATTCCGCCGGGTAACATCAACGAGATCACCGCAGCCTTCGAACGCGCGATCACGCCGCGCACGCGGCTGATTCAGATGTCTCATCAGGTCAACATCACCGGCCAGATTACGCCGGTGAAAGCGGTCTGCGAGATGGCCCGCGCCCGGGGTATCGAAACGATCGTCGACGGCGCGCATTCGTTCGCACAGTTTTATTTCAAGCAGGGGGATTTGAACTGCGATTACTTCGGGACTTCGCTTCACAAATGGCTGTACGCGCCGAAAGGAACGGGCATGCTTTACGTGAAGCGCGACAAGATCGCGAAAATCTGGCCCCTGTTTGCTGCCGAAGAAAAAAATAAGGCCGACATACGCAAGTTCGAAGAGGTCGGCACGCATTCAGCGGCGCCGCGTCTGGCTATCGGCGAAGCGATGCTGTTTCACAACGGCGTCGGCGGCAAACGAAAGGAAGCGCGCCTGCGCTATCTTTCCCGCTATTGGATGGATCAACTCAAAGGAACTCCAGGAATCCGCTTCAATACATCATTCGATTCCGCGCAGATGTGCGCGATCGCGAACGTGCAAATTGAAGGATTGGATCCGGTGAAGATTGGGAGTTATCTATTCGACAAGCACCGCATCTTTACGACACCCATCGTCCACGAAGAGTTCCAGGGCCTGCGCATCACCCCGAACCTGTACACGACGCTGCCAGAACTCGATCGTTTCTGCGGAGTGATGGCGAACATCGCGCGCAAGGGGCTGCCCGCTTAAGCTCGCCGCCGTTTTAGTTCTGTGGCTTCTCAGCCGCGATTCTCTCTTCAGCTTTCTTTTTCAGAGCCGCGGAATTCTTTCTTCTGACCCGCGTTTTCTTTCGCGGCTTCTTCTCGCCTTCAGCTATCCCTCGATTGATGATGATGACGCGAGGTGTCGTCGCGTTTGTAACAGAACCGGGCGTGGGTGTGTTTCTCACAGGCTCTGCCAAACGGCCAGGAGTTGTCGTAGTGATTGGGGTTATGACAGGCGTTTGCGGTTGTGATTTCTTGATAGCGTTGGCGGCTGGCAAACGCTTCGCGCTGATAAACTTGCGCGTCGTCGTTGGCTTAGACCGGATGCGCGAAGGAACGGCGTTCAATTCCGGTGGGCCCGGGCTCCCACCGCGCACAGGACCTGCCTCGACGTACACATAGAATCGGTACAATCCCGACTTGACTACGTTGAGAAGGAACTGAACATCGATTGTGTTCCCCGGCGGCATGAAAAATTCCGCAGCGTTGGCGAAGACCGTGCTGTTAAGGCCGCCGCCATTCGGTTGCTGCGGTTCCGGACATCCGCAGATGTCATCGTATTCGAGGACCGTCCCGTTAATGGTGACCGAACCGCCGCGACTCGGCACTTCAGCGGATGTTGATCCAGAGGACACGAGACGCAGTTGCGCCGCCTGAGAGCCGAAGTTACTCGTGGAGTTAAGCGTGGTAATTTCGATGACACGAAACGACATGTAGTTGAATGTGTCACTGGTGTTGTTTGTAAAGCTGCGACGAATAGACAACGTACCCGAATCACCAGTTCCGACGCGCACACGATTCGGGTCGGTCTCCGGTGACTTCGTCGGATCGACCAATGCTCCTGGCACCTGCGAGTTGCTGTAACTGAAGGGGCTGCTGAGTCCCTTCGGGCCCGGAGCGCCTAAGACAGGCGGCGCCGTGATGCCCGCGTGCGCAGTTCCAGTTACAGAGACGAGCACGAAATCATCCGCGTTATTGTTGGTGTCCTGCGGCAGACCAATGGTCGCCACCGTTCGTTTCCGGACGTAGGCGTACTGGTCGGCGGGACGAGACGAGGCGCGCTGTAAGCCCGCTCCTTCGACGTACTGGATGTCATTACCCCCGCCGGCGAACCCGACCGAATCAATGATGATGGGGTCGTCGCCGCCGATGAGTTGAAATCCTTCATTGTCATAGAAGAAAAAGGGCGGCTGCGGCTCTGGCGGTTGCATAAGAGCCACGTCAAAGTCTGGAAAACCATAATCATCGAGTGTGTAGCCGCGGCTGTCGGCGACTAAGAGGTAATGGCGTGCCGGAATTATCGTTTGGCCCGGAAACGTCAACGAGAAATCGCCCTGTTGTGTCGGATCGTAACCGCGCAAAGACATACCGCTGATGTCGCAATCAGTATCGCGATTACAGTACAACTCAATAAAGTCGTCCTCCGACCCGCCGGGGCCGGAAAGCCGAAATTCGCTGATCAGTACCTCTTTCGCAACCAGCGGCGGCGGGGGTGGCGTACCAACAACTGACGTGAACATGGTGTTGTTGTTCTCGCTGTTTCCGTCCGAACCTTGATGCGAAATGCTGGCGGAATTAGTCACCTGAGTGCCCGATGAAAGACCGGGCGCGACGTGGAAAATGAAGCTGAAAATGGCCTAGCTCTCATCCTGAATCGCGGTGTCCGAGGTGCAGGTGATCGTGTTCGGCCCCGCAACCGGCGGTGTAGTACAGGTCCAGCCGTCTGGAGGGACTGCGGACACGAAAGTAAGTTCAGCGGGAAACGAGTCGGTCAGCGTGTTCGTAGGCCCAGAGACATCGCCTCAGAAGTTTGACACGCTTACCGTGTATTCGGCATCAGTGTCCGCGACGATCGTCGCTGGGCCACTCTTGCTTACGCTCAAATCTGCGTTCTGCGCAAGTACGGTTGATGCCATGCCCACGCATACGATTGCGACGGCTAAGGCGAGCGAGCGCACTACACGAACGGCGGGCCAGACTTGATTCATTGCGGTTCCTTTCAAAGGCGAGCGACCAATGCAAACCACGAGCAGGTTTCGGCGGATTCAGTTGTTACGAACGCGTAGAGGCTACCATACACCGTCTGGGCGAACAATCCGCTGTCGCCTCTTTCAGCGTTGTTGGCAGTCGCTCGCTCCTCCAAGCAGGTCGAGCGCAGGGCGATCCGCAGAGGCCAGGTAAAACGTTCTTGACGTGACTTCACAGCGGCCTCCATAATCAATCTTCGCGGCGAGGCACCAGAGCCAGCCCACGGAGGACGATCAACCGCGGTGAAGAAAGAATTGGAAAACAGCCTCTTTGAATCAATCCAGACTTACCTTGATGGACGGCTGAGATCGATAGACGAGCAACTTGCGAAGCTACAGTCCGATTTCACCGAGGGATTTGCCCACGCGCGCGAAGCGGCGGCGAGTTCCCTTGTCACTGGCACGCCCTTGTCTTCGGCGATAAGCGCGCATCTGCAAACTGCACGCGACAAGAAATTGGGTGGCGCGTCAGCGGTTCCAGCGGGCCCGGCGGATCTTTCAGGGCTCAGACGCGGTGTCGATGAGCTAAAGGGTCAGCAGACGCAGAGCGATGTCTTGTCGAGTCTGTTGCGTAACGCAGCACAGTTCGCGGATCGAGCCGTGCTATTCGTCATTAAGAACGACCAGGCGATCGCCTGGCGCATGAGTGAAGCAAAAGACCCGGGTAATCTGCAAACGCCGGGCGTCGCAGTGCCGCTCAACGGCAATACTGTCGTCAGTCAGGCAGTCAGATCCAAGTCCGCAGAAACGGCGTCGGGAACAAGTTCCGAAGACAGCGCTTTAATCGAACAACTTCGTGGCGATGCCCAGCAGCTCGCCGCTCTGCCACTGACGGTCCGCGGAAAAGTCGTCGGCGTCCTTTACGTTGATTCGGCGTGGCCTCATCAAGACGCTATCCAATTGGACGCGCTCGATGTATTAACGCAGGTTGCTGGCATGGCCGTTGAGTTAGCGGGGCCGCGGGCGACACGTCCCGCCCCAGCCAGCACCCGCGCAGTCGAAGCTGTGCAACCAGCCGAAGCTGCGCCCGCCGCACCTCCCGAAACGGCCCAGGCCGAACCGGAGCAGCCGGAAGAACCTCCATACATTCCCCCGGTTGAAACGCAACCGGCTCCGCCAGTCGAAGCTCAGGCACCTGCCGCGTCGGCAGAAGAACCATCCGCATCAGTCGTCGAGACCGCGGAAGTTGGAACGCCCGCGGTTGAGCCTGTTCCGGAATCCGAACTCGCTCCGCGTGAGGAATCGCTTGCGCCGCCACCGCCGATCGAGACACCAGTGGAAACACCGGTGTTCACCGAGCAATACGGCACGCCCCTGGGGAGTTCGCGCCGCTACGGCGCGCCCGAGGCCGACCTGCCGGTTCAAGTCAACGATGAAGAGCGCCGTCTGCACAACGACGCGCGCCGCTTCGCGCGTTTGTTGGTTTCCGAGATCAAGCTTTACAACGAACAGAAGGTCAGCGAGGGCCGTAATCAAAGCGACATTTACGATCGACTTCGCGAAGACATCGATCGCTCGCGTCAGATGTACGACAAGCGGGTCGCGCCGCCGGTCGCTGCTCGTCACGACTATTTCCATCAGGAATTGGTGAACACACTCGCGGAAGGCGATCCGGCGAAACTGGGAGGCAGTTATCCGGGTGTAGCGGTCTAGTCATAATCACACTTGTGAGAAAGGGCACGGGATGACCGTGCCCTTTTTATTTTGGTTGGGCCCGTTTGCAAGAGCTGCATTTGGCCCTTAAAGTCAGTGCCATGCTCAAAGAAGGATCGGCCGCGCCCGACTTCACGCTGCCGGACGGAGAAGGGAAGCCCTGGCGGCTTTCAGACTATCGCGGCCGAGTCGTCGTGCTGCTTTTCTATCCCGGCGACGAAACTCCGATCTGTACGCGCCAGATGTGTTCCGTGCGCGATCGTTGGGACGACTACGTGGCGACCGGCGCGGAAGTCGTCGGCATCTCCGCTGACAGCGTCGAGTCCCATAAGAAGTTCGCTGAACATCACAAACTGCCTCTGCGGCTTCTTTCTGATGCCGAGCGAAAAGTGGCGGACATGTACGGCGCGAACTCGCTCGTGCCGGGCAAAGTCGCACGCTCGGTTTTCGTGGTTGATGGGGATGGCGCAATTCGTCATCGCGACGTGCGGCCGTTGGGATTGTTTCGGCCAAAGGATGACGATGTGCTGGAAGCGATTCGCGAAGCGGTGAAATAGTTTCGAGTTTCGGGTTCCGAGTTTCGAGTTCATTTGCACTCGAAATTGCATGTACTCTAACGCAAGCTTAGAATCATTCTCGTAATCCGAACTCGAAACTCGAAACTGGGGTATTCCATGCCAGACGAAATTAAATGCGCCCGCTGTGGGCAAAAACGCACTCCGCTCGGGTATGCGCCACTCCCGACTGAACTTGGTCAGAAAGTCGCCAAAGAAGTTTGCCAGGCATGTTGGGCTGAGTGGTTACAGAATCAGACCCGCATTATCAACCATTACGGTTTGGATCTTACGAACCCCGAAGCGCAAGGCTTCCTGATGGATAACATGAAAGGCTTCTTCTACGGCGAGAACGAGCTGGCGCAGATCGACACCTCTAAAGAAGGCTCGATCAAGTGGTGATTTAACAATCATTTTGAAACCGAACCCGCCTGCCGGGCGTAGAAAAGCCTGAGCATTCTGCGCGTTTTTGAAATCAACAATCAACGACACGATGTCAGAGTACCGACTTTAGTCGGGCAGTTCGTCGGTTCACGGAAAGGCCCCGCTAAAGCTGCCACTCTAAACACTGCTTAAAGGAGAGAAGCCCCTTGCTTAAACGAATTGTATCTATCCGCGTCTTCCTTCCCCTTCTTATTGCCCTGGTAGGAGCCACAACCGCGGCAGCGCAGACCAAGCTGCTGCGTTTCCCGGACATTCACGGCGATCGCGTCGCATTCACTTACGCCGGCGACCTTTGGACCGCGCCTGCCAACGGCGGCAGCGCGATTCGGCTAACCGCGCATCCCGGCATCGAGGTGTTCGCGAAGTTCTCGCCGGACGGAAAGTGGATCGCTTTCACCGGCCAGTACGATGGCGACGAGCAGGTGTACGTCATGCCCGCGAGTGGCGGCGTGCCGCGCCAGTTGACCTACTATCCGGCCAAGGGGCCCTTCACGCCGCGCTGGGGTTGGGACAATCAGGTCTACGGCTGGACACGCGACGGCAGGCGCATCGTTTTCAAGTCGCAGCGCGATTCATGGTCGCTGCCGATTGCAAAGCTGTACACGGTTTCCGTCGATGGTGGCGCGGCGGAAGCACTGCCGATGCCGCAAGCGGGTTCCGGTGATTACTCGCCAGATGGAACGCGCATGGTTTACTCGCCGCAGTCGCGCGACTTTCGTCCGGAGAAGCGTTACGGCGGCGGTCAGGCTAACCGTCTCTACATCTACGATTTAAAGACGCATGCCACAAAGCCGATCGCTGATGGCCCACGCGCGACGCGCGATCCGATGTGGATTGGCGACACGATCTACTACGACTCAGATCGCGACGGCCATTTCAACCTCTACGCGTACAACACCGGTAACGGAAAGACGACACAGGTTACGCACAGCAAACTTTGGGACGTGCGCTGGCCGAGCGCCGACGATCAGAATCGCATCGTCTACGAGATGAACGGCGAGCTGCAAGTGCTGGACACACGGAGCGCAAAAGCTACACCTATTTCGATCACCGTTCCCGATGATGGCTTAGCACGCCGGCCAAGTCGCGTCTCGGCGGCAAACAATATCGAGTCCTACGAGCTAAGCCCGAAAGGCGAGCGCGCCCTGATGTCGGCGCGGGGCGACATTTTCACGGTGCCGATTGAGAAAGGCCCGACGCGCAATCTGACGCATTCATCGGGTGCGCACGACAAATGGCCGAGCTGGTCGCCTGATGGATCCCAGATAGCTTTCATTTCTGACTTGAGTGGCGAAGAAGAGGTTTACGTCATTGCACAGGATGGTTTGAAGCCACCACAACAGATCACGACCGGCGGCAAAGCGATGCGTTATCAACCGGAGTGGTCGGCGGACGGAAAGCATCTCGCTTTCAGCGACAAAGACGGCAAGCTTTATGTTGTCACGCTCGCTGACAAAAAGACGACCGAGATCATCGACGCGCCGCGCGGGCAGATTCGTGATTACACCTGGTCACCTACGGGTAACTTCCTCGCGTTCAGCATGGCGACAGGCGGCAACGGTTTTTCGCAGCTTCACATTTGGAATGGCGGCGACAACAAAGTCACCCGCGTGACCAGCCAGATGTTCAACGCCGGTGGTCCCGCGTGGGACAGCACAGGCAGCTATCTGTTTTTCCTGAGCGACCACGAATTCGCGCCGCAGATTTCGCAGATCGAATTCAACTTCGCGACGAACCGTACGGGCTACATTTACGCGATGGCTTTGCGCAAAGACGTGAAGCATCCATTCCCGCCGGAGAGCGATGAAGTTGCGGTGACAAAGGCGCGCGAAGAAGGCGCCGCGCCGGCTGAGCCGAAGAAAGAAGGCGAAGCTGAAGCGCCGAAAGCCGACGCTCCGAAACCCGCCGCGCCACCGCAGCCGAAAGCGATGACGATCGTTTTCCCCGGCATCATGAATCGCGTGGCGCGCGCGCCGATTGGGGCCGACAACTACGTGGGTCTCGGCACCAAACCGGGTTTCTTGGTTTACGCGGTTGGGCCTGCTTTCTACTACGGCCGTCAGGGCGATCGTCCGGGGCAGCTCAAACTCTATTCGTTAAAAGATCGCAAAGAGACAACGCTGATCGAGGACGGTGCGGGCTACACAATGTCACGTGACGGCTCAAAGATCCTGGCGCGCCAAGCCGCGGGTTTTTCGATTTACGACGCGACACCCGTGGGCGACCGCACCCGCAAACCTGTTTCGACGGCCGGGCTGGTTGTCGACCGAGTTCCCGCCGAAGAATGGAACCAAATATTCAACGAAGTCTGGCGGCGCTATCGCGACTTTTTCTACGTGCCGAACATGCACGGCTATGACTGGGTCGCGCTGCGCGAGCAGTACAAGCCTCTGCTTCAGTACGTCGGTCACCGTTCAGACCTGAACTACGTCATCGGCGAAATGATTGCCGAGCTGACCGTGCAGCACGCGTACATCGAAGGTGGCGACTTTCTGATTCCGCCACGGCCGCGCGTCGGTCTGGCCGGAGCGCGCTTCGACGTTGATCCCGCTTCGGGACGCTATCGCATCTCGAGAATCTTTCAGGGGCAAAACGAAGAAGACATTTATCGTTCGCCGCTGACGGAAGTCGGCATCAATGCGAACGCCGGCGATTACGTGCTGGCGATCGATGGCGAAGAAGTGAAGGCAAACGACGACATCTATCGTCTGCTGCGCAACAAAGCGGACAATCCGGTTTCGCTGACGGTCAACAGCCGCCCAGTGATGGACGGTGCGCGGACGATTTCTTATCGTCCGATTACGGACGAGACGAATCTGATCTATCTCGATTGGATTACGAAGAATCGTAAGCGCGTCGAGGAAGCGACCAACGGCCGGGTGGGTTACATTCACATTCCCGACATGGGCGCCGCCGGCATCCGCGAATTCATCAAGTGGTACTACCCGCAGATCGACAAGGAAGGCCTGGTCGTCGATGTGCGCGCCAATGGCGGCGGCAATGTTTCGCGCATGCTGATCGAGCGTTTACGGCGCAAGATGCTTGGCGTCAACTACTCGCGTACTGACGATATCGGCAACACCTATCCTGATGGAGTCTTCATTGGGCCGATGGTCGCATTGCTGGATCAGAACTCCGCTTCGGACGGCGACATCTTTCCGTGGATGTTCCGCGAAGCCGGCCTCGGGCCTCTAATTGGCAAACGTTCGTGGGGCGGCGTCGTTGGCATTCAAAACCGCGGCGTTTTGATCGACGGCGGCAACGTCTTCGTGCCGGGCTCAGCGCTGGCGAATTCAAAAGGGGAGTACATCATCGAAGGCTACGGAGTCGATCCCGATATCGAAGTGGAGAACGAGCCGGCGGCTGAAATTGCCGGACGCGATCCACAACTCGAACGCGGCATCGTCGAAGTTATGGCAAAACTGAAGAATCCGGTGAAGCTTCCGGCAAGACCAGCGCCGCCGGTAAAAACGATCCGGTAGCTGATTTTCAACCTGAGTTGTTTAGACGCCGGACTTGTCCGGCGCGATTCGGCGGGACAAGTCCCGCTTGTAAACGAAATCAAGTCGCCCGCGTGATCATTTCGCGCGGGCTACTTTTTTCGATCGTCGGGATTGATGACTAATTTCTCCAACGCGACCATGGCGGTTCGGCCTTTGTGTTGGTAGCAACGTTCGCCCGCGACGTGCACCCGGCGGCGACACGGCGCGCCTTTTTTAGTCCGCGCGCCGCAGATGTAAGTCGCTTCGAAAGCGGACGTTGGTGGATCGTTTGAACCTGAAGGGCCGGGACCGCGTTTTGCGAGCGAGTTAAGATCGAGCGGTGTATCCGACAGCGGCGAGTTCGCGGCGCGCTGAATAATCAAGGGCGGGGCTGACGGGCGCAGATAGCGGCCGAAAGCAAAGGCGGCTGCTGCCAGCAAACCGATGACGATAATTGTTCGGCTGCGCGGATTAACGCCTGGTCGCCGGGCGCACTCGTCGCAGAATGCACCGCGCATCCATAGTCGCCAACCCTTACGTGCGAGCCGCGCGCCACAGTTTCTGCAGAAGTTGGAGTTGCTCATCGTGGGAGCCTCTCTGGAAGTGAAGCATCTGGATTATATTTCGATTGGAAGCAGTGCGATGGGGTAATTGCAGGGGCTGGTTATAGCCGCAGGGCGGCCAAATGTTTATGGCTTCTCGTGAAAAAAATGGGTTCAGCTCCGCCGAAGCAAAATGAGAGCGGGGCAGTAGCCCGACTGAGCGCATTTGCAAACATCGGCAGCGAAATCGGATACTGCAGAACCCCAGCGAACTCAAATCGGGTGAAACTCAACTAAATGTTCGTGTTTTCGGGATCATCCTTGATCAAAGCCAGCGCCAGGTTGGGCCTGACCGCTTTATTTTGCGCGTCTTTCCTCCTTAGCTTTTCAACGGCAGTCTCAGCGCAGGATGACATTATCAAGACCGATACGTCGCTGGTGCAGTTGAACGTCGGCGTGGTTGATCGGCAAGGCCGCGCAATTACATCGCTGTCACAGGGAGATTTTGCGATCTACGAAGACGATGTTAAGCGGCCGATAGTCGCGTTCGAACCGACGCAGTCGCCGTTTAGTTTGGTGATGCTGCTGGACATGTCGGGTTCGACGGTGAACTTTCGCCAACAGATACAGCAGGCCGCGATCAGATTTCTGGATGCGCTCGCACCTGAAGATCGCGTTGCGGTGATTGTGTTCAACGGCAAAGGCGTGCGCGAACTCTCGGGCTTCACGACCGATCGTCAGAAGACTGCGTACGCAATTACGCTGGCCAGCGGTTCCGGTGATACGTTGCTCTTCGATGGATTAAAAGAGTCGTTGCGGAAATTGGCCGCCGAAGGGAAACGCCGCAAAGCGATCGTTGCGTTGACGGACGGTCTCGACACGCAAGTCCGCAAGTCCGATCGCGCGGCGGTCGCGAAAGCCACAGAAGTGGAAGTAAGCACTGTGATTAAACCAGAGGCTGCTTCGGCTTTGAATTCCGTTTTGGCTGATGCCGATCGCGAGGGTGTCACGATTTTCCCGTTAGCGCTGCCGTCGGGCGATCCGCGACGTCTGCCGCTTCCGGATCCGCGAATCATCGCGCAGTACTCGGCCGCGCGCACGCGTCTGCAGATGCTGGCTGATCGCACCGGAGGGCAGGTAAGCGATATTCGGCGTCTCGATCAAATGGCCAGAGTTTATGCCGAGCTTGCCGCGCATCTGCGCACGCTCTACAGCATTGCTTATCAACCACCAAACCCGCAGACGCGCGACGGAAAATGGCGCGCGATCCGCGTTGACGTCACGCGGCCGGATCTAATTGCGAAAACCAAGACCGGGTATTACGCGAAATAATCGGCGTGCGTGTCAGTACCGGGAGCGGTAGCGACCGGATCAAGCTGACAACCTTGAAGAAACATGCGCCTCAGTGCCGGGAGTTCGCCGCGCCCTAATCGATTGTCAGGTTGCATGTATGATCCGGTCGCTACCGCTCGCGGTACTGACACACTTAACTTGAAAACTGAAACTTGAGACTTTAAACTCCAGTCATTCCTTCACGCACCCGTAGCTCAGCTGGATAGAGTACCTGACTACGAATCAGGGGGTCGCACGTTCGAGTCGTGCCGGGTGCACCATTATCACTCAATAACCTAATTCGAATCAGCTTTAGCAACGGCGATAGCTTCCTGCAGGGTCGTTTCGAGCGTCGTCAACGCAAACGGTTTTGCCAGAAACGCAAAGGCGCCCATCTGTAGCGCAGCTTCTTTGTATTCATCGGCGCGGCCGGAAATCACAATCACTGGAGTCGTGTGTCGCTGCTGCTGTACCCGGCGCAATACGTCCAGTCCGGTGAGGCCCGGCATCGACACGTCGGTGATCACCAAATCGTAATCCACAATTTGGATCAGCTCTACCGCCTGTTCCGCGCGATCAGCGGTATGACATTCGTGCTCTTCCGAAAGCAGCGCCTCGAGCATTTGCCGCACCACGACGTCATCATCAATTATTAGGATGGTGGCCATAGTTTCCGTTGCTCCCGACAGTCGGTTTGCGTGGTGACGTATATTGGCCTCCCACGGCGTTTGAACCTGCATGATTGTCCAGGACGTCCCGCACCTTGATTGCCAGTGCCGCCGGCGAAAAGGGTTTCTGAATGAAGCACATGTCTTCAGCCAGCACTCCATGCCTCACCACAGCATCGTCAGTGAATCCGGACATGTAGAGGACGCGCGTTTCGGGGCGAAGTGCCCGAATATTCTCGGCTAGCTCGTGACCGCTCATCTGTGGCATTACGACATCAGTCAGCAGCAGATCAATTCTGTCGGCAAACTCGCGACAGATTTCCAGGCCGGCTGCCCCGTTCGCCGCGGTCAGCACGGTATAGCCGTACTGCTCGAGAATTTCATGGGCCAACTCACGCACCATCGTTTCGTCTTCGACCAGCAAAACTGTCTCGTCTCCGACTGGAGCTTCTTGCGGCCGCGTGCTTTGTTCCAGCGCCAATGAAGATTCATCAACGCGCGGAAGATAGATCCTAAAAGTTGTGCCTCGACCGGGTTCACTGTAGACCCAAATGCTTCCGCCGCTTTGCTTCACAATGCCATAAACCGTCGCGAGGCCAAGACCCGTACCCTTACCCACTTCTTTGGTCGTGAAGAAAGGCTCGAATATGTGCGACTGCGTCTCAGCATCCATGCCGGTACCATTGTCAGTTACTGAAAGCAGAATATAGCTGCCGGGTTCAACCACCATCTTCCGTCTACCGGCATTTCCGGCAAACTCAACATTCTCAGTTTGGACAGTGAGGCAGCCCCCGGAGGGCATCGCGTCGCGCGGTTTGACTACGAGATTCATCAGTACCTGTTCCATTTGACCGCGATCGGCCATTACTTGCCCCAGCGAAGCGTGCAACGTAAAACGCAATTCAATGTCCTCGCCTATCAGACGAGGTAACATTCGGCCCATGCTGGTGACCACCGTGTTCAGATCGAGCACGACCGGATGCAGCATTTGTTTACGGCTGAATGCGAGCAGCTGGCTCGTCAGTGAGGCGGCGCGCTCGCCTGCTTTCCTGATCTCTTCGACTTTCGGCCGAAGAGCGTCGCCGTCATCCATCTTTCGCAGCACCAGTTCGCTGTAACCGGTAACCGCCGTCATAAGATTGTTAAAGTCATGCGCGATGCCGCCGGCCAGCGTGCCAATGCTTTCCATCTTTTGCGCCTGCCGCAACATCCCTTCGCTGTCCCGCAACGCCTCTTCGGCGCGTTTACGTTGCGTGATATCGGTCGCCACGCCGAGCATCTGCGTCACGCTTCCATCGACCGCCACCATGGGCCGCTTGATCGTCTGTAGCCAGCGCACGTTGCCAGCGGCATCAGTGATGACCTCTTCGGGAATAAATTTCTCCGTCCGCGTTTCGATGACTTCGAGATCGTCGCGGCGGAAATGTGCGATCTCCTCTCCGTTCTGATTAAAGTCAGCATCGGTTTTGCCGAGCAAATCCTCAACTGTCGTGCCGTAAGCTTCGGCGACAGCGTGGTTAACGAGTGTGAACCGCCCTTCGCGGTCTTTGGCAAAGACGAAACTCGGGTTCAAATCGATAACCTGACGTAGGAACTGCCGCTGCTGGTCTAATTCGCTGGTGCGCTCGCGGACCTTGAGTTCGAGTTCATCATGTGCCTCCCGTAAGGCCTCTTCCGCCCGCTTGCGATCACCAATGTCACGGACAATCGTGCAGAACACGTCTTTGCCACCATACTTGATGACCGTCATGTTAATTTCGACCTGCAGGACGCTCCCGTCCTTACGCCGAAAGAGCCGTTCTCCAGTTGTCCCAATGCTTTGGCGTCGGTAGGCTGCGACTCGCGCCTCGATTACTTCACGGTCATCGGCGACGAAATCGTAGACCGTCCGCGACAAGGCTTCAGGAACCGAATAACCAAGTATTCTCGCGAAGGCGGCGTTACACTCGAGCACCTGCAGCGTTTCGACATCCGCCAGCACAAGGCCTTCCGAGGTTTGCTCGACAACAGCGCGGTAGCGCTCTTCACTGTTGTTTAGCTCGGCTGTATGCAGGGCCTTGTCCCACATCTCGGCAACATTGCGCCGAATCGCCACGAACAAGACGGCGTCTTCAAACAAAACCCAGCCGGCATGCTCCAACCAACGCCATTCGCTCGCCGCGAGGACGCCATAGACCGATTGCGGCCAAAACAGGCCGCGCAGGAAATGGTCGGCGGCGACAACGACTGTGGCCGGCACGAGCACTCGCCAGTCACGATAGAACGCGAGAAAGGCCAACGATCCGAAAACATGAAAGTGCGTTTCAATGCGTCCGCCGGTCAAATAAATCAGGAGAGCTGACATCAGCATCTGGCCGATAGCGATCGTAAAACGCGTAATCGGAGCGCCGGGGCGTGTAATTGCGAGGGCAATGGGGATTAGGTTGACTGCGGCGCCGAGGAAAATTGCCGCCCAGATATGAACGTGTGTGTAGCTGACCGTGCCGATCCACGTCCTTGGCGAAATCCAGATTGCGGCTGCGATGCCGGCGACCCATTGCACGGCCATCAGAACGGCGAACATCCGATCGGTTGTCCGGTAGATTGCCTGCTGGTCGCTGCTGAACAGTTCACCAGCGCGATCGAGGACCGCCACGGATTTTGTTGTGTTACTTCCAGGACTCTTCATGGTTTGGCACGGGGCATTCGCCCGGATTAAACAGTGGACAGCCAAAGGCTGGGCCGTGCGTGATGTTCGCGACGCTGGTGTTAACCAAAGCCTCAATCGCGCCGCGTCCCGCGTTATCTCCCATATGTCCACGCGATGCAGTGATGCCACCGGTGAAGACTAACCGGCCGTCGGTGTCGTACAGCACTACTTGTCCTGAGGTGAGCGCGCCGAAACGCGCAGCTTCTTTCCCATCATGGTCGACGATCGTAGTGACACCAGGAATACGTGCGGCACTCGACCAGGTGTCAGTCCGATACCAATCATGTGGCGCCGATTTCGGGGTGAGAAACAAAACATGCGCGTTCAAGCGCCCTGCGCAGTTAGTCATCAATTTCGAAAGTTCTTCCATGCTGGCGCGTGTGCAGGGACACTTGGGATGCACCAGCATTACGAGCGTGTGACGATTGGCAATGGGAGTGATTGCGCTTTCGCGGGGCCAATGTGCGGGCGGGTTGGCTGACGGGCCGGCGGCCTGACTATACGACCACAGCCATCCCATGCCGGCGCACACAAGCGCAATCCACAAGCAGACTGCTAACGCAAAGCCGATACGTCGGAACATTTTGATCATTGTTTCGGGCCGGGAAGTGAGGTCTTAAGGACGGACACCCTCAAGCTGGAGGGAAGGTGACCTTTGAATTATAAGCAACGAAAAGCGCAGCTTGCAAACCTTTTTTGCTGACAGATTTTGTCAGCGGCATGTTGACGGCGCGCGGTCCGAGACGCGTCACAGCTTGGGACGACTGTCGGGTTGGCGCCTTCGTAATATTAGCCAAGACGAGACGGCGAACCAGAACACTGCGGCCAACAATATGGCGATTACTAACCATGGCGTTTCCCGGGCCGTGGCGACGTAGAAACTCTTCGCTCCGCCAGATGCGAAGATCACGGCAAGCGGCAGACGGGGCGGCCACTGAGACTGGCGCGCGCTACGGCGAAAATCGCGGAAGTAAAATCCAAGCAGCACCAAAGACGCTCCGGTGGCTTCAAAAGCAAGCACCCACTGGTAATAGATGAATCCACCGAGCAGAAGGCTCAGCAGTAGCGAGACTACTCCCGCCATCATGAGAGTCGGTAGAACCCAAACTCTCCAAATCCGATTATTCATGTGACCCTGTACTTTTGCGCGGTGAGATTTGGCCTGAAAGTCGAAGCGGCGCGAAGTCCCCACCAACTCCGCGCCGCCTCGGGTCTCGCGCCTGATCCTCGAAGATTTAGCGCAAGGCACAGCTTCAAAATTGAGACTGAAGCGTGCTCGCGAACTCGTCGGGACATTCGCTCTCGCGTCTTATATCACTGACGCGGTTCAACTTCAACCGTCATCAGAAAGTAAATACTAGTTGTTCCTGCCAGCGATATTGTCGCGGCGTGAAGGCGTTCAGCGGCACGAAGAAGGCCGGGAACTGTCCGCTGTTGCGCAGCTCGTTCTGAATGTAGAACAGACTCTGCCAGGTCACTTTGCGATTAAAGGCATAGTCAAAACGGAAGTGATGCGTGCGGATGTTTACGCCGCTGCCGGTCCCCAAATCGTTGTCAGTAAATTGCGAGATAAAAGCGTTCGCGCCTTTGATGGAAAACACATAAAGGAAAGCCATGTCGCCGCGTTTCGTCGTGCGGCCGACTTGCAGCGCTGCCAGCATCGCGTCGCGTTCAGGCAAGCCGATACCGACATTCCGCGCCGCCTGAATGTTGAAAGTTACGGGATAGTCGTGGCCGCCCTTCTGAAATCCAGCCCAGTTCAAACGATACGTCAGGCGCGCGATGTGAAAATTACGGGCCGTGTAGATCGCTCCGCCGGGTGTCGTGGTTGCATTGCCGGTGCCGGCTATAGGTCCGGCCAGCGCGATGCCCAAACCGTTCTGCACAATGATGGCCACGCCATTGGCGGTCGAGGCGAGTTGGATCTGATTCGGATTCCGATACACCTGAACGTCGCCTCCAATCTGTGAGCTCCAACGATCGTTGTATTTCTGATTCAGAAGTAAACCCTGGTGAAACAGTTGCGCGGCGCGACCGGTGGAACCGATGACTGCGCCCGCCTGGGCCAGAGGACTTCCCGGAGTCACGATGGCAACGTTCGGATTCGTCAGGAAGTATTGACCCGCACGCAATTCCAAACTGGAAACTCTCAGAGCGTTGTTCTTAAACGCGAAGACATATTTCTCATTGAAGCCATTCAACCGAAGATCGTCATCAAACAAAAATCGCGAATTGTCGGCAAAGATTTCCTGCACGCGACCGGCCTGAAGCTGAAGCGACTTGTTGGGTTGATAGTCAATCCAGGCTTCGCTGATAAAGAACGGATGTCTCACGCCGGTCTGTGCGAAATCCTGATCCGCCGAAAGGGGATCGGTGATCGCACCGGTCGAGAGTTGTCCGTGAAAACTAAGTTTCGAATTGATGTCAGTATCGAAGTTAAAGCGCAAACGATATCTCATGCGCACGTTTTGCGCGTGTGTGAGCGGCGCCAACCCGGCGGGAGCGTTCGGTTCAGCTCGCCGGAATATTCCGTCAAAGCGTAGACGAAAATCGCCACTGAATCGGAACGGACCAAACTTCATCACGCGCTCTTCGAGTTTCTTGATTCGATCTTCGGACGGATTTTGGCCGGCCGCATCGGTTGTCGTCGAAACGGCGGGTTCCGGCGCCGAAGCGACTGTGCTCGGCGTTGAATCGCCGGCACTTGTGGTTGGGTTCGAGACTCGTGCGGCGACCAATTGATTAATCAGTCGCTGCTGCTCAGCGACCAGCGTAGCCAGCTGATCGATGCGGCCGTTTTGCGCGCGCAATTGTTCTTCCAGCAGCTCGAGCTTGTGCGCGATATCCGCCTCGGGCCTGGCTGCCGGCGGAACATTCGCGTCGTTGCCGGCGCGTGCGTTTTCCGCTTGCCCATAATGTGAAACCGGCACAACTAAAAGAACCAGCAGCGCCAGCATGCCGGGGATGGAAAGAGGACGCATTCTAAACATGATTTGTTGCTCCATTCTTCCGAGCGAGGCAAGATTGTACGAACTGCACCTTACAGGTTATTGATTTCGCGTTACAAGTGTTTGAAGCGGAGGTTAACTCGACGTTAACGGTGGCGAAGCGCAGCGTAGCGGAATCCAATTAAAACGAAAGCGGCGATGCTCCCACTCATCGCCGCTCTCTCGCGCGTAATCGCGCGGGAGCAAAGCATTCAGCCTCGCTCCAAGTGCCGTGTATTGTAGTTAATTTCTCGCCCGCGTCAAACTTCTTTTCCAGCGCCTTACCCGGTTTAGTTGTGTCCGCGAGCCGCCGAAATTCGGCTGCAGCCACAGCGGCCAGTCAGTTCGATGCTTGAGACCTCGCTCTGACCCCGTTATTCTCAACCCCAATGAAAAGGTTAGGCAGGCGTCTACTTAACTTTGCGCTGATCGTAGTGGGAATCTTTTCGGCCGCATTTGGCTTAAAAGGCTTTCTTTTGTCGAGCCGTTTCATCGACGGCGGCGTGACCGGTGTTTCGATGCTGCTGTCGGATATTTTTCATGCGCCGCTGTCGGTCCTCATCCTGGTGATTAACCTGCCCTTCGTCGCTATCGGTTATCGCCAAATCGGACGCGCGTTCGCCATCAAAAGCGTCCTGTCGATCGCCGGACTGTCGGTGATTCTAGCGTTCGTCAAGTTTCCCGACATGACGCCGGACAAACTTTTGACGGCAGTCTTCGGAGGCTTCTTTATCGGCGCGGGCATCGGCCTCGCCATTCGTGGCGGAGCGGTTTTGGATGGAACTGAGATCGCGGCGCTGCTCGTCAGCCGGACGAGTAACTTGTTGAATGTTGGAGATGTCATTCTCATCCTCAACATCTTCATTTTCCTGACGGCTGCTTTCTTTCTCGGCGTCGATTCAGCCATGTACTCGATTGTGACTTACGCGGCGGCTTCGAAGACGATTGATTTTCTGCTTCACGGCATCGAGGAATACCGGGGCGTTACCATCGTTTCGGTAAAGAGCCAGGAGATTAAGGACGCGATCATCAACCAACTGCATCGCGGCGTTACGGTTTACAAGAGCACCGGCGGGTTAGGCAGTACCGGCTGGACTGAGGAAGAACGCGAAATTCTCTACTGCGTTGTAACGCGACTGGAGATCTCAAGGATCAGGAATGCCGTTACCGAAATCGATCCGGCTGCATTCATTGCGACTCACGCTTTGTCAGATGTTCACGGCGGGTTGGTAAAGAAGGCCATCTTTCACTGATCCCAACTTGGCCTGGTCGGCGGGACGCAATTCAGAAGACAATTCACGCACCCGACGCAGAACACCCTCAAGGACGTCGATGCTTTCGCGGAGACGCGAGAGGGCTGATTCGTGCATTTCACCGGATGTCTGTATCGCTTTCAAGTTGAGGCTGATGGCCTTCAGCGATTGGCCGATGTTGTCGTGCAGCTCGCGCACGATGTTTTCGCGTTCGGCCTCCTGCGCGTTAACCAGGCGGCGCGAATAGGTCCGCAAATCGCGATGGGCCCGTTTTCTTTCGCTGATGTCGCGCACCGTGCCTTGCACGCCCGCCGGCTCGCCGTTCCGGTAAATCATTCGGCTGCTGACTTCGACCGGCTTTTGGGTTCCATCTTTGCACGCAATCTCTGTTTCGTAAGTCGTCTCGATCGGCACGTCGAGCTTGCGGCAGAAATTTTCCCGAACGGTTTTCAGATACGTCGGCAGCACAAAGTTCGAGTAATGCTTGCCGAGAATCTCTTCACGGCTGTATCCGGTCAGTTCTTCAGCCGCGTGATTGACCGAAGTATAGCGGCCGTTCAAATCGTGAACGTATATGGCGTCGCGCGAATTTTCAAACAAGTCGCGATACCGTTCTTCACTGTCGCGCAAGGCCGCTTCGACCTGGGCCAGTCGCTGTGACTCAGTAAGTTCAGCTTCGCGCTTTTCCAGCTTTTCAGCACTGTGATCGTGGAAAGGGGTCATTGCTTCCAAAACGCCCGCCGCGGCTCCGCATATCGGCGGCGAGATAATAGCAAAATACTGGCAAGACTGTTTAGTAAAGTCTCTAGCAAGGTGGTGTCCTGATTTTCTTTGCGTTTTTTTTCGACTTGGCGTCTTTGCGTGAGATTGCCCTTATTTACAGCGGTTGGTTCACGGCAAAGACGCAAAGACCCGCAAAGTAGGACAAAAAATTGACACTTGTGGACTGAGCGGCAATCATGCTGAGATCGCAGGAATGAAACTGGCTCAATTCAAACCGAAAAACGCGAAACAGCCTGCGCTGGGTGTTCTGCTTGGCGATGTCGTGTGCGATGTGGCTGAGCTGGCGCGGACCCAGCGATCCGGCGGCGCAACAGTCGCCGATTGGTTGCTCGAAGCGAACAGCACGCTGGACGTCGTCAATCGCGGCGCGGAAGGAGTCGAACAGCTGAACGCGCTCCTGACTCGTCAGACTGCCTCGCGATCTGGGGTAGCTGGTCTTAGCGAAGCAGACATCGAGTTTCTTCCGGCGGTTCGTCCCGGCAAGATTCTCGCAATTGGTCGCAATTACGCCGATCACGCCATCGAAGGTGGCGGCGAACCGCCGAAAGCGCCTCTTATTTTCGCGAAACTTTCTAATGCCTTGAGCGCTCACAACGTACCGATTGTCCTGCCCACGATTAGCGAAACGATCGACTGGGAAGCCGAGCTGGCGATCGTAATTGGCCGTCGCGCAAAGGCCGTCAGCGAAGTCGAAGCCCTCGACTACGTTTTCGGCTACACATTGATGAACGATGTGACGGCCCGCGATCTGCAACGCAAAGACGGACAATGGACGCGTGGCAAAGGCCTCGACACGTTCGCTCCGCTTGGCCCCCTCATCACCACGCGTGACGAGATCGAGGACATTCAAAACCTGAAGATTGAAGGCTTGTATAACGGCGTAGTCACTCAGGCTTCGAATACAAGCAAGATGATCTTCAGCATTGCTTACCTGATTTCCTACATTTCGCAGGGCATCACGCTCGAGCCGGGCGACGTCATCGCCACTGGCACTCCCGAAGGCGTCGGTTTTTTTCGCGATCCGCCGGTGCTGCTTAAGCCGGGTGACGTCTGCGAAGTGCGCGTGGAAAAGCTCGGCACACTGCGCAACCCGGTCGTGGCTCCACGATGAACTTCCGTTCCGGTTACGTCGCGCTCGTCGGCCGGCCAAACGCGGGCAAATCGACGCTGCTCAATCGGCTGGTCGGCGAAAAGATCGCTGCTGTCTCGAACAAGCCGCAAACCACTCGCTTCAAGATCCTTGGCATCGTCAATCGTCCAGAAGGACAAATTGTCCTGGTCGATACGCCGGGCGTGCACAAACCGGGATACGAATTGAACCGGCGCATGATGTCTGCGGTGCACGATGCGTTGCTCGGGGTGGATGTCGTTTGTCTGATTCGTGATGCGTCGTCTGCGACGGGCAACGGCGATCGCTTCGTACTGGATCTGGTAAAGCAGTCAGACAAGCCTTCGATTCTACTGCTGAATAAAACCGACAAGCTAGCTGACAAGTCACAACTGTTACCACTGATCGAGTCGTACCAGAAAGAGAATGACTGGAAAGCGATCGTCCCAATCTCTGCCTTGAAAGGTGATCAGATCGAACAACTGTTGCGTGAGATGAGCGAGAGCTTGCCGGAAGGTGCGCCCATCTTCTCAGACGACGAATTTACCGATCAATCAATGCGCGCGCTGGCGGCGGAAATCGTCCGCGAAAAGATCCTCGAAACGACTGGCGAAGAGATTCCTTACGTCACTGCCGTTGTGACCGAACGTTGGGAGGAGGAGCGCGAAGACTTCACCCGGATTTACTGCACGATTTTCGTCGAACGTGAGTCACAAAAAAAGATAATCATCGGCCGGGGCGCTCAGCGGCTGAAACAGATCGGCACGCGCGCGCGTGAGGAGATCGAGAAGATGCTGGGACATCGCTGCCATCTGCAACTCTTCGTCAAGGTCGAAGAGGATTGGCGCGACAAACAGCGTCTGCTGAACGAGATGGGAATCGCATGAAGACCTGGCAGGTCATCGATGCAATAGTCATCACCGATGCTCGCGAGGCGGGCGAGTACGGCCTGATGGAAGCCGGCGCCATCGGAACTGAGACGAGGGACGACGCGAACGGCCTTGTGAGCATCGCGGCGTACTTTGATACGCCTGAGTCAAGCAAAACGGCGCACGAGAGCGTGCTTGAGGCTTTACAAATCTACGGCTTCGACAAGACTGCATTACTTGAATTTCAAACGCGCGCAATTGCCGATCAAGACTGGTTAGCGGAATGGAAGAAACATTGGCGGCCCGTTGAGGTAGGTCGATTCATCATTGCGCCACCCTGGTTCGTGTCAGTACCCGGAGCGGTAGCGACGGGATCGGGTGACCCGTCTGCAATCATAGATCCGGTCGCAACAGCTCCCGGTACTGACACAATCATCATCAATCCCGGTATGGCTTTCGGCACCGGCACCCACGAAACAACGCGACTCTGCTTGAAAGCGATCGAGAAGTATCACGCGGGCGGAAGTTTCCTCGACGTCGGAACGGGCACGGGAATTCTGGCCATCGCGGCCGCAAAATTGGCGCCGGACGCGAGCATTATTGGCTGTGACACGGATGTCGCAGCGATCGACATAGCGCGCGAGAATGCACGGCTGAATGATGTCGAAAACAGAATCAATTTCCGCGTCGGGACGATTGATGAGAAGACACCCTCAGCGGATCTCGTTTGCGCGAACCTCACGGCGCCGGTAATCGTCGCATTGCTGCCGTCACTTCTCGGAGTGACTTGCGGCCGCCTGGTTCTGTCTGGAATTCTTGAGACGCAATTCGAGATGGTGCACGCGCGGCTTGTGGAGCAGGCCGCGACGGCAAACGAAATCATGCAGGACAACGAGTGGCTCGCATTGGTGATTTGATGTTTCACGCTCCCTTGGGAGGGGGAGCAAAAACGAAGATGACTCGACGAAGGTTCTACGCACCGCGAATCGCATTCGCTGACGACGGCAAGACAATTACGCTTAGCGTCGACGAAGCGCGACATGCGCGCGACGTGCTGCGCCTCGGCCGCGATGATGAAGTCTTCGTGTTCGACGGTGAGGGGCGCGAATATCGTTGCGTTATCGCGGACATCGGCTCGCGCTCAATAACGCTGACGGTCGCCGAGGAAACCGAAGCGGCCAAGCCTGAGTCGCCGCTCAATCTCACCCTGGCGGTGGCTTTACTTAAAGGCGAGAAGTTTGATCTGGTCGTACAAAAGGCAACCGAACTCGGCGTGACGACATTAGTCCCGCTTATCACAACGCGCGCGGATGTTCGGATTCGTGCACCTCTGGATGCAGCGCG
Organism: Acidobacteriota bacterium; assembly: GCA_052389795.1. GTDB lineage: Bacteria > Acidobacteriota > Blastocatellia > Pyrinomonadales > Pyrinomonadaceae > UBA11740. The sequence continues at coordinate 487,299 of JBQTHO010000001.1, forward strand.
AAAAGTCGAGCGCTGGCAGCGCATCGCGCTTGAATCAGCCAAACAGTGCGGACGGGCGCGTCTGACGCTGGTGAATAAGCCGACCAACCTGGATGAATTTTTCCGAGCGATTACAGATGTTCACTTGGGGGTGATGTTTACCGCGCGTGACGGCGGATCGGTGGAGGTCGCCTTTGAAACTAAAGCGGAATTCAAGAGTGTCATCGCAATGGTCGGTTCGGAAGGTGGATGGACCGACGATGAGATCAGTCAGGCACGCAAGCACGAATGGCAGCTCGTAACTCTCGGGGGGCGCACGTTGCGCGCGGAAACGGCGGCAATTGTGGCCGCGACTTTGCTCCAGCATCGGTGCGGAGACCTGGTCTAGGCTATTCGCCGAATCAGAGGCTTTGGCGTTCAAGCGGCTCTGCCGCCTGATGTGCGGAAGTGCTCTGCACTTCCGATCAGCGCTATTTAATACGTGGGGCTACGCCCCAGCGAATTGGGCGTAGGCCAATCTCTGTCTGGTGCTTTTCGGAAGGCCAGAGGCCTTCCGCACATCAGGCGGCGTAGCCGAAAACCCTTTCCGCCAAACGCCTCGGAACTGAAACCAATCCGAAATCGTTTACAGTGACAGATCACAGATGAGGTCAGTACCCGGAGCGGTAGCGACGGGGTCAAACTATGACTAGCGTTGAACAAGACATTATCGGCAAGGCCCGTCACGATTTGGCGGAACGGCTTAAGGTGAGCCAAAGCGCCATTATTACGGTGAGCGTCGAACAAACCGATTTTCCGGATGCTTCACTCGGCGCACCCGTCGAAGACGAGATGAGCGCGCAGGTGATTACGCCCGGCTGGCGAATTCATTTGCAGGCTGGCGGCGAGACTTTCGAATATCGGGCAACCGAGCGGCAGTTGCGTTTGGTAAACTTCAAAGGGCGGAACTATCGCGTCTGATCCGCGCGAGCAACTTAGGGATGATCAACCATAGAGGACACAGAGGAAGACGAAAAAGAAACGGAAAAACTTCGCGCGAAAATGGTCTTTGTTTCCTCTGTGTCCTCTGCGGTTTAAATCACTATGTCACGTAATCTCTGGCTCAACATCTCAATCGCGGCGGCGCTAATTCTGATCGCCGCGTTCGCGGGTCAATTGCACAAATGGCAGAAGAACCGTCCGGCGCGCCAGGCGTCCGACACGTCACGGCCGCTGGACGCGGCGACGGATGGTGATGCAGATGAAGCAGGTTCGCTGAGAACTGAGATCCTCGTTCGCTTTAAGCCCGGCATCACGCGACAAGCGATCGATGTAATCACTCAACGCATGAATGACGACGTCGAAGATCGCATCGAGGCAGTCGAAGGTCTCTCAGTGATTGAAGACGAAGACAACCGCAGCGCCGACGAAGTCGTGGCGCAGTATCGCATGCTCTCAGAAGTCGAATACGCCGAACCGAACATTCAAATTAAGCTCGATCACGAAGGCGCCGGCAAACACGTCCACGCCAACGACGAGCTCTTCTACAAGCAATGGGGACTGTTCAATCACGGCCAGGACGGCGGCAAGTCCGGCGCGGACATCAGCGCGATGCAGGCCTGGGCAACGACGAAAGGCAGCGGCGACGTGGTCGTTGCTCTACTCGACAGCGGCGTTGATTACACGCATCCCGACTTGGCGAAAAACATTTGGCGCCGGCCGGGAATCATCATCGCTTATCAGGACGAAGACCTAACGCCCGACGGGCCAATCGATGATATCAATGGGTTGAACCTGTTGGAAGACACGGGCGATCCGATGGATGACAACGGTCACGGTACGCATTGCGCCGGCATTATCGGGGCTGAGGGTGGTAACGAAATCGGAGTCGCGGGCGTGAACTGGACTGTGAAGATCATGCCGCTGAAATTCATGGACGCCGAAGGCGTAGCCACGGTGCGCGACGCCATCGAAGCGATCAACTACGTGATCAATCGGAAGCGCGCCGGAGTGAACGTGCGCGTCATCTCGTCGAGCTGGGGCTCGATGGCCAGGTCACGCGCCCTGGAAGACGTGATTCGCAAGGCCGGCGAAGAAGGAATTTTGATTGTCGCGGCTGCCGGCAACGCAAGTTCTGACAACGACGCCAAGCCACACTATCCCGGCAGCTATGATCTGAACAACGTGATTAGCGTCGCGGCTTTGAATCGGAATGATGAGCTGACGACCTTTTCAAACTTTGGCGCGACGAGCGTCGATATCGCCGCGCCCGGTCAGCAAATCGTCAGCACCTGGCTCGAGCACGGGTACCAGGAGAAGCAGGGCACATCGATGGCCACGCCGTTCGTGTCCGGCGTGGCCGCGCTCATCCTCGCCGCCAATCCCGGCATTTCCATCGATGAATTGCGCGTGCGGCTGCTTAACTCGGTCGATCCGTTGCCGTCTTTGAAGGGCAGAGTCGCCACCGGCGGCCGGATTAACGCCGCGAAGGCGATCGGCTCTCAGTGAACACTCCCTGGCGGCCCTGCTTGCGCGCGCGGCATCCTCTGTGTGATTATTGGCGCAATGAATGTCACGATTCACACCCCCGAAATTGTGAGGAGCCGATAAAGAGTGAAGGCGGAATTAGCGCAATTAATCGCACTGCAGAAGACTGATACAAATATAAGAACACTACAGACTGAAATCGAGAGCATCCCTGAAAGGCGCGCCGAGATCGAAAGAGAGTTCGATCAGCGCGCCTTTGAAATTCGTGCCCTCGAACAGAAGAAGGAAGCAGCGTTTCACGAGCGGGCGCGAGTGGAGAAGGAAATTTTCGAGCAGAAGCAACGCGCCGAACGTGCCGACCGAAATCTGATGGCCGCCAAGAAGCCTGACGAGTACACGGCCGCGATTCGCGAAGCCGATGCCGCGCGCAAACAGATTTCCGCGTTCGAGACGCAGGTCCTCGAACAAATGGAAGGTTTCGACACGGCCGAGAAAGAATTGAAGGAACGGGCGCCGGAAGTCGAAAAGCTGCGCGAAGACATGCAGGCGCGCTTCGCTGAATTTGATGAACAGGTGAAGCGGCAAGAGAAAGAGTTGGAAGCAGAGCGCGCGGAACGCGAGCGGCTGATGAAGGAACTCCCAAAGCCGATGGCCGCGCTCTTCAACCGCATCAGCAAGCGCATCAGAGACGGCGTGGCCGTGGCGCGGGCGCACAATGGCGCTTGCACGGCGTGCTACATGGCTCTGCGTCCGCAAATAATGGCCGATGTGAGGCGCGGCAATGAAGTGATCACGTGCGACAATTGCAATCGCATTCTTTATTACGAACCTGAGAACGCGGCGCAGCCGGCACACGTTTCGTAAGCCGAAAGAATAATTAACCACAGAGGACACAGAGAAGAACAAGAAACAAAAGTAATACGGCGGGCGGGCGTTCTAACCATCTGGATGTGTTTTCCTCTGTGTCCTCTGTGGTTAAATAACCGGCCCGATGATTCAATTGACAATCGACCAGCACGTCGAGTAAAAGTCGTGGCCAAACGGGGGTTCCAACATGGCGGAAGAAACCAGCGAGCGTAAGCCTGCAAAAACTTTCGACAGCGCCTACGGTTTTTCATTCAGCATCGCCGTCGGTTTGATCCTGTTCATTGCCGGCCTGGTTATCAGCCTGACATTGAGTGATGGCACGAAGATCGGCTTGATCTTTGGAATACCGCTGCTGATCGCGGGCCTGGTACTTCCCGTCTTCATGATGCGCGACTTGTTCAAGACAAATGAAATTAACGCTCCTTGTCCGAACTGCAGTGCGCCCATCCGAACTTCAGACGCAACGCTCCGCCTGAAATGCCCCGGTTGTCACAGTGTGATTGATGTGCGAGAGAAGGAATTAATCCTGGCGGCCCAATAGCTTACACACCAGCTTACATAGTCGTAATCGGAAGCCAATCACGCGACGAATAGTCGCTAATCGTTAGCGCGAACAAAATTCCCATCCAGAACAGCGCCGCAGCAATCACCAGCCAAATCAGCCGACCACTGTAGCGCACGTGCATGAAGTAAAGCACGACGAACGTTGCTTTTATGGTCGCGATCGTCAGCGCCACAATGGCGTTCAACGGTCCCGGAAAATCCTGGAATGCGGCGAGCACCGTAATCACGGTGCCGACCAAAAGGATCAGAAAGATGCCGATGTAGACCCGCGGATAAACTATGTGTTCGCTCATAAAGCAGATGCCAGAGATCAGATGTCAGTCAAATCAGCAATCCGAAATCCGCGATTCGAAATTCTCAGTGTCCTTCCAGGTGCCGTCCCAACAGGTACAGCAACGGAAACAGAAAGATCCAGATGATATCGACAAAGTGCCAGTACAACCCAAAGATCTCGACCGGCGCGTGATACTCGGGACTAAACTTTCCTCGCCCGGCCATGATGAGAATCACGATCAGGATTCCGGCGCCGATAATCATGTGCAGCGCGTGCATGCCGGTCATGATGAAATAAATCCAGTAGAACATCTCGACATGCCTGACTGACGTGCCCTGGGGCAGATGCAATTTGTGCGGATCCGTGTCGCCATGTTGCGCGACCGCTGGATTAAACGGATTGCCGGGGATCAACTGACCGGGAATCAGGTGGTCATCGTACTTTGCCTTGTACTCGACGGCTTTGATCCCGAGAAACGTCAGGCCAAGCACGAGCGTCAAGACGAGAAAGATAATCGTGTTTCGCCGCTTGCCGATCTGCGTGCTGAAGACGGCCATGGCCATCGTGAAGCTGCTGACGATCAACACGGCGGTATTGACGGCGCCGAGTCTAATGTCGAGGTGATTGCTCGCCACGGCGAATGCATCCGGATACTTGTAGCGATAAAGCGTGTACGCCAGGAACATGCCGCCGAAGAACATTATCTCGGTGACCAGAAACACCCACATGCCGAGCGTGCCTGCCTCGCGCTGCTGCTCCATGTTCTCGAAATGGTGCTGCAACGCGGGGTGCGCGGTGTGCTCGTGAGTTGTTGTCGCTAAGCCCTCAGCCATCTATTTCTCACAAAACGCCAACCACAAAGTCACCAAGACACAAAGTGAATTCTAAAATTCTTAGTGTCTTTGTGTCTTAGTGGTTAATCTCATTCAATCACTTCTCGGCCCGTGTTTCCCTCTCAAACTTCCCAACCACTTCTTTCGTTTCCGGCGGCGCGAATTCGTAAGCTTCCTCGTGCACGATTGGCGTCTCAAAAAAGTTTTCAGTGGGTGGCGGCGAAGGCGTCTGCCACTCTAGTCCCGGCAGATGCCAAGGATTCGCCTCGGCAATGCGCCCGTAACGCAGCGACCACGCCAGATAGATCAGCGGAATCAACAACCCGATCCCGAGGATTGACGCGCCCGCCGTCGAGAGCACATGCAGTACTTGCCACGAAACCTCTTCGACCGGATACGTGTGATAACGCCGCGGCATGCCCATGTAACCGAGCACAAACTGCGGCGAAAACGTCAGATTGAAGCCGACGAAAATTACCAGCGCGGAAAACCGGCCCCAACCTTCGGGATACATGCGGCCGCTGATCTTGGGCCACCAGTAATGCAGTCCGCCCAGGTATCCAAACAGCGCGCCGCCGACCATGATGTAGTGAAAGTGCGCCACGATGAAGTATGTGTCGCTCACATGGACGTCGACCGCCAAGGCCGCGAGAAACAATCCCGTCATCCCGCCGATTAAGAACATCCCGATAAAGCCCAGTCCGTAAAGCATGGGCGTATCGTACGAAATCGATCCCTTGTAAAGCGTAGCTGTCCAGTTGAAAACCTTGATGGCCGACGGAATAGCAACGGCAAAGCTCAGGAACGAAAAGATCATGCCGGCATAAATCGACTGGCTGGCGACGAACAGGTGATGCCCCCACACGAGAAAACCGAACACTGCGATCGCCAAACTTGAGAACGCAACAAACTTGTAGCCAAAAATGTTCTTGCGCGAAAAGTTGGCAATCAGTTCGCTGACTACGCCCATTGACGGCAGCACCATGATGTACACGGCCGGATGCGAGTAGAACCAGAACAGGTGCTGGAAGAGGACTGGATCACCCCCGAGTGCCGGATCGAAGATGCCGATGTGAGCGAGTCGTTCGAACGCCAACAACAAGATCGTAATCGCGATGACCGGCGTGCCCAGAATCATGATTAGGCTGGTCGCGTAGTGCGACCAGATGAACAAAGGCAGTCGATACCAGGTCATTCCCGGCGCGCGCATCGTGTGAATCGTGACGATGAAATTTAATCCCGTCAGGATTGACGAAAACCCATTGATAAAGATTCCCAGACCAGTGGCAATTACGTAGGAATTTGAAAACGTCGTGCTATAAGGCGTGTAAAACGTCCAGCCGGTATCAACGCCGCCGGCCAGTAGCGCATAAATCGTGATGATGCCGCCGAGCATGTAGATGTACCAGCTCAACAGATTGATCCGCGGGAAAGCGAGATCTTTCGCGCCAATCATCAATGGCACCAGAAAATTCCCGAGCGTCGCGGGAATCGACGGGATTAGAAAGAAAAAGACCATGATGATCCCGTGCTGCGTGAACATCTTGTTGTAGGTGCTTGATTGGGTGAGATCGCCCTGGGGAGTCAGCAACTCCAGGCGAATCGCCATCGCGTACAGGCTGCCGATCAGAAAGAAAAAGCTGATGGACCCCATGTAGAGGATGCCGATGCGTTTATGATCTTTTGTCAGCAGCCACGACTTGATGCCGTATTCGGCATTCAGGTAATTCGTGCGCGGCGGCTGTAAAGTGAATTCTTCCATGTCGAAACTCAATTCATCGTTTAGAGTCGGGCTACTGCCCGACATCCGGCGGGCGGAAGTCGCCGCTAAACAATTCAACGACCCTTTTGCGCGGGCAACGCCCGCGCCTTAACATTTACCGCACCGGGTTCGCGCTTTGCGGCGTTCCCGTCGCCGGTGGCTTTGCGGTTGGCCTTTCCGGCTGCGTTGTCGAAAGCGACTTGATGTACGCCACCAGGCTCAAAAGCTGCTCTTCGGTTACTTGTCCCTGGAACGACGGCATGATCGGTCCGAAGCCGGTGACTATCTTCGCTTGCGGATTGATGATCGATTCGCGGAGATAACCTTCATCGGCTCTCGCCGTCTGATTGTTATTGAGCACACGATTGCCGCCAAAAACGCCGAGCAGCGTGGGGCCGCGTCCGCCTTCCGCATTGGCGCCGTGACATGACGCGCAGCCGAGCGTTTCATAAAGCGAATGTCCCACAGCAGCCGGTGACGCCGCGTTTGCATTGCCGCTCAACCAGTTGTCGAAATCCGCCGGCTCCATGACTTCAATGTACCCGCGCATGCCCGAATGATTCATGCCGCAAAATTCGGCGCAGAAAATGTGATAACGGCCGGGTTTGGTAGCCTCGAACCAGAGGATGGTGTACTTTCCAGGGACGACGTCCATTTTTGTCCGGAAGGCCGGAACAAAGAGATCGTGAATCACGTCTTCAGTGGTCATGATCAACTTAACCTTGCGGCCCAACGGCACGTGCAGTTCGTTGATTTCGCGTTGTCCGGTCGGGTGCTGAAACTTCCACATCCACTGTTTGCCGACCACGTAAACCTCCAACGCGTGTTGCGGCGGCCGATACTGCGCGAAATAAACCTTTGCGCCCCAGGCGAAGATTGTCATCGCAATGACCAGCGGAATTACCGACCAGAGCGTCTCGAGTTTGGTTGAGCCTTCGACCGGCCGCGGAATTTCGAAAGGATTGCGGCGGCGATAGCGGATGACGAAAAAGATAATGACGAGCGAAATCAGCGTCACGAAGAAGACGGTGACGCCTGAGATGTAAAAGTACAGCGCGTCCACGTCGTCAGCGATCGTCGACGCGCTTTCAGGAATAAATGGAATCCAGGATTGCATTAACAACAGCAACATCATCACGTTTTGAGATTGTTTAGAGGCGGGCGTTGCCCGCCTCTATTGCGCGGGCAACGCCCGCGCCTAAACAAATTCTTTAGCTAAACAGCGCGGACGACATTGGCTCCGCGCCTTCGCAACATCAACAACATTCCGGCAATCAAACCAATCGTAATGACGCCGCCGACTTTCATGATATTCATTACCACTGGCCCGTATTTTCCCGTCCTCGGATCGTAGTGATAGCAGTAAAGCATAAGCGTATCGACCGGCGTGCCAATTCGGCTCTGCGAAGCTTCCACCAGCCCCAGCCGCACGTCGCGTGGTTGATACTCGATGCCGTAAAAATAGCGCGCGAGTTTTCCCTCCGGCGTTAGCACAAACATGCCGCTTGCATGCGCAAACTGGTTCGTCTTGTCGTCCCACTTGTAGCGAAAGCCCACCGCGTCAGTAACGCGTTTGATATTCGCGTCGTCGCCAGTCAAAAAGTGCCAGCCGGCATTGCCGCTGGAACGGTTGTAAGCCTTCACGTAAGTTTGCTTTTTCGCCGTGGCAAGTTCTGGCGTCTCGCGCGAATCAAAGCTGATCGCGACGATTTGATACTCTTCGCCGGCATCGAAGGAAACCTGGCGGACCGAACTCAACATGCCGTTGAGAACCTGGTTGCACAGCATCGGGCACGAGTAATAAATCAGCGCCAGCACGACTGGCTTGCCTTTGAAGTATTCACCCAGACGCACCTCGCGACCCTGCTCATCTTTGAAAACGGCATCGAGCGGCACTTGCTCGTTCAGACGTTGATCAATGCCGACGTCTTTCAGGGCCGGTGGCAGTCCGGTCGAGACGTCACCTGACTCCGGCCGTGCGCCGTACAGGGGCGAGTTCGGCCGCGGGACGCCGGGCTGCGCGTGCGCGAGGAGGCAGACGGCAGACAGCAGGAAGCAGGACCCGATTAGCCGCCGCGCTTTCTTTAAGTTTTTCCTGCCGCCTGCCGTCTGCATCCTGCCTCCTGAAATTTACTGCCTACTGCCTACTGCGTTCTGCTTTTCCATCTGCTTTAACACTTCTTGCTTCGCTTGTTCGATGGGCATGCCGAAGCGTTGACCGTGTTCGTCAATCGGCCCGTGTTCGAGCACGTGATTCCATTGTTTGCGCAAGACTCTGATCTCCCACAGCGGATCCTTGGGCGTGTCGAATCCTTTGTTCGCCGTCTGAACTTTGCGTTCTTCATGTTGGCCCGGCGCCGCTTTTTCGAGGCTTTCGGCGAAACCCGGCGCGCCTTGCAAACGGGGCTCAGGCGGCTTGCGCTCGTCAGCGGTAGGCGCTAAAGGAGACCGATGCTGGGTCTGCTCTTTCTGCGTTTCGTATTTTTGCAGCAGGCGAAACATGCCCCACAAACCGATGTGCGTGGCAATCGTGAGCACCAGCAGCGCGATGACAAACTTCGTGATGCTGCCGACATCAACGTCACTCTTCTCGTGCGTCACATCGATGTTTTTGATGTGCGACGTGTCCGGCGTCTCAGTTATGTGCAGCTTGCTTTTCTTATCGCTCATGAAACTAATCCACGTTGTTTAGAGTGCCGACTTGTCAGCGACCAGCGACCAGTCGCTGGGCTAAACCCATGACTAATGTCCGGCGTGTGCCGTCAATGCCTGCTCCAATTGCGGATCGTTAATCGGCAGCAGCGGCCGCTTCTGCAACTGCCAGGCGAACGTTCCGATCCAAAGTCCGCCAATCGCAATGGGCGCGACAAAATCCATCCAATTCAAAACAAAATGGCCGTGGCTGTAAGTTGGCTCGACCAGCCAAATCGCGTCCAGAAGTCGCATCACCAGAATCAGACCGGCGAGCATCGCCAGCTTCTGTCCGCTCTTTTTCGTCGCCCGCGACAAAAGCGTCATGAACGGAAACGCGAATTGCAGGATCACGATAATCAGGGCGATCTTGCCCCAGCCTCCGCCCGCGCGCGCGACGTACCAAGTCGTTTCCTCGGGCAGGTTTGCCGACCAGATGATCAGGTACTGCGAGAATGCAAAGTAGGTCCAGAGCATAACCAGCGCGAGGGTCAGGTTGCCCCAATCGTGAAAGTGCGAACGCTGCACGACGGCATCCATCGGGGCGCGTTTTGATAGCCACGTCATCACCAGCGTCGTAAACGCGAGCGCACTCAAGCTCCAGGAGGCGACAAAAATCAATCCGTAGATGGTCGAGTACCAGGCCGGATCAAGCGACATCACCCAATCGACCGCCGCAAACGTGACGCTCAGGATCAGAAATCCGAGTCCGGGGCCGCTCAGCATCTGCATCTTCTTTTTTACTTTTCGTCCTGCGGCGCGGTCTTGCTGAAGCGAGAGCCAGTTCAAAAACATGGCCAAAGCCGACCAGATGGCGAAATAGATCGCCGCGCGAATGATGAAGAACGACGGATTCAGATACGCGGCCTTTTTCTGTAACGCTTCCGTGTTATCCATGATGTCCGGATTAGTCCACGGGTAAATGTGATTGAGGCCGATGACGATTGGCACAAACAGCAAAATCATCAGAGGCAACGTGCGCGTCGAAGCTTCGAGCACCCGGCGAATGACCAGACCCCACGCGCCGCCTGTCAGGTGTTGCAACATGAGCAGCGCCAGACTGCCGACGGTAATGCCGACCCAGAAGATGTATCCAACCAGGTAACCGTGAAAGAAATGCGCGCGATCGAAAAGCGCGCCCACGATCATCAAGAGCGTAAACACACCGCCAACGACGAGCGCGATGTTGCGCACGCGTGCGAGTTCTGCCGGAGGTGTGTAGCCCTGAATCATCTGTGCTGTGAATTCTCCGCTGGGCTTGGCGACGCGCCCGATTGAGCGTTTGGCGAAGCCCCCGTTTTCATCTGACTCAACTGCAAAGCGCGAACGTACGCAGCGATTCGCCAGCGATCTTCGACTGGAACTTGCGAAGCGTAACTTGGCATCGCACCCCAGCCGTTCGTCATTACGTCAAAGAAATGTCCGACCGGCGCCTCTCGCAGGCGATCCTGGTGATAACTCGCCGGCGAAGGCCGGTTGAATCCGCGCCGCGCGACAATCCCGTCGCCGTAACCCGTCATTCCATGACAGACAGAGCAGTAAATGTTGTAGCGTTCCTGTCCGCGATCCAAATCGGCCTTCGTGATCGTCATGGGAATCGTTTCGACATCGTCCGGAAACGCATTGGCTCCGGCGCCGGGTGTTGTTTGGCCAGGTCGCTGACTTTGCTGCTCCTGACTCAAGTCTCCTGCCTTCAGTTTCTTTCCAAAAAAGAATTCGCGATTCTCCCGCAAATAACCACGCGGTACGGTGCCTTCAATGAGGGGTTGCTGCCCGTTGTGAAGCGAGTTCGCGCGATATGGTTTCATGCGCGGCTGATCCTGCATGTCGCGCCGGCAGGACGAAAGGAAAAAGGCAAAAGGTAAAAGGCAAAAAACGAGTATCAAACGCCGCCGGGACACGCGAAGCGTCTTCACTTTTTCCTTTTTCCTTTCCCCTTTTTCCTTAGAGTTCAACATCCACCACTTCCCTCGAATCCAGATTCTTCAGGAACCGCACCGCTTCATCGTGATTGAACTTCACATCCTTTGCTTCGATTACCAGGAAAAAGCTGTCGCGCGTCGCAAGGGCAAAACTCGGCGCGTTGAAAACCGGGTGATAGGGCTGCGGCAGCTTGTTCAGCGCCAGCATGCCGAACACGGCCGCAAACGCGGCCCCCAGGATCGTGCATTCGAACGTGATCGGAATGAACGCGGGCCAACTGTTGAATGGTTTGCCGCCGACGATCAGGGGATAGTCCACCACCTCCATCCAGTACTGCATGAAGAAGCCGCCGAGCGCGCCCAGCACCCCACCCGCAAACACAATGTACGGCAGCGTCGTGCGCTTGAAACCAATCGCTTCGTCCAACTCTTCGATCGGAAACGGCGAGTAGCCATTTATCTGCCGATAGCCCGCGGCATATGCCGAGCGCGCAGCCGCAACCAACTGGCTGGGGTTATCGAACTGGGCCATCACGCCGTAAAGTTTTGGTGCCGTACTTTCTTTCATCGATCGAAATGTTCTTTGGACTTAGTGCTTTGTACTTTGACTTCCATTCGGCGTTCAGTGATTGAACTCACCGGGCGCAAAACACCAAAGTACAAAGAACAAAGCACCAAGTACGTCTTATTCCTCGACTTCCGCTTCCGGCAGAATCGTGTGCATTTCGAAAATCGAAATCATCGGCAGGAAGCGAATAAACAGAAACACCAGGCTGAGGAAAAATCCGATCGTGCCGATGAACATCGCCCAATCCCAACGCGTCGGCTCGTAGAATCCCCACGACGACGGCAGAAAGTCGCGATGCAAACTGGTGACTACGATCACGAATCTCTCCAGCCACATGCCGAGGCTGACGACCAGTGAAATCAGCCATAGCGCCAGCAGATTCGCGCGCACGCGCTTTATCCACAGCAGTTGCGGCACCAGCCCGTTACACAGAATCAGCGCCCAGTAGTAACCGGCGTACGGCCCGTGCATCCTGTTCCAAATCATGAAACTCTCGTACGGATTGCCGCTGTACCACCCGAAGAACGCTTCCATCATGTAGCCGTACACGACGATCAGGCCGGTCGCGAGCATCACCTTCGCCATGTTGTGCATGTGGCGCATGGTGATGAAGCTCTCGAGGCCGTAAACCAGTCGCAACGGAATCGTCAGCAGCAAAACCATGGCGAAGCCCGCGTAGATCGCGCCGGCAACGAAGTAAGGTGGAAAGATCGTCGCGTGCCATCCGGGAATCAGGCCGACAGCAAAGTCGAAGCTGACGATGGTGTGCACGGAAAGCACGAGCGGCGTTGCCAACCCAGCCAGCAGCAGGTAAGCCATCTCATAGCGATGCCAGTGCCGCGCGGAGCCGCGCCAGCCCATCGCCAACATGCCGTAAACCATCCGAAAGGTCTTACTATTCGCCCGGTCGCGCAGCGTGGCGAAATCGGGAATCAACCCGATAAACCAAAACAGCGCCGACACCGTTGCATAAGTCGAAACCGCGAACACGTCCCACATCAGAGGACTACGGAACTGCGGCCAAACGCCCATCGTGTTTGGATATGGAAACAGCCAGTACGCGAGCCACGGTCGCCCGAGGTGCATGATGGGAAACATTCCAGCCTGCGCGACCGCAAATAAGGTCATGGCTTCAGCGAAGCGATTGATCGAGGTGCGCCACTTCTGTCGCAGCAACAGCAGAATCGCCGAAATCAAAGTGCCCGCGTGACCAATTCCGATCCACCAGACAAAGTTCAGAATGTCCAGGCCCCAAGCCACCGGCACGTTGACGCCCCACAAGCCGATACCTTCAAACAGCAGGCTGGTGATCGTTAGGAGCAACAACTGGAACAACACGAACGAGATCGCAAAGCCGACGAACCAGCCAATCGGCGTTTTGCGCTTTAAGACGATCGAGCTGATCTTGTCGGTGACTGAGCCGAAAGTCAGCTCAGTCCCGACGACGGGATGCGTCCCGTGAATCGATGTGTGTTGGTCGCGCGGTTCTTCCATTGTGCAGGTTAGATCAGCCACAGATAGACACGGATAAACACAGATATGAAGTCGTTCCTATCTGTGAAAATACGTGTTCATCTGTGGCTAATTTCTTCATGCTTTTATTTCCGGGTTCGGATTCCTCAACGCCGCCAGATACGTCGTCCTTGGCCGCGTGTTCAGCTCAGCGAGCAATCCATAATCGCGCTCGAGCGCTTTCAATTTCGAAACTTTGCTGTTCGGATCGTTGATGTTCCCGAACACGATCGCTTCCGTCGGGCAGACCTGCTGGCACGCCGTCACGATCTCGCCGTCGCGCACCGGACGGCCTTCCATCTCCGACTGAATCTTCGAGGCCTGAATTCGCTGCACGCAGTAAGTGCACTTTTCCATCACGCCGCGGCTGCGCACCGACACGTCCGGATTGCGCATCAGTTGATAAGTCGGCGTGTCCCAATCGTTGTAAAGGAAAAAATTGAAGCGGCGCACTTTGTAAGGGCAGTTGTTCGAACAGTACTTCGTGCCGACGCAGCGGTTGTAAACCATGTCATTCAGCCCTTCCGCGCTGTGCACCGTCGCGTGTACGGGACAGACGGGCTCGCACGGCGCGTTCTCGCAATGCATGCATGGCACCGGCTGGAAGAATGGCCCTTCAGGTTTTGCCTCTTCGCCTTTGAAGTAAGAATCGACACGAATCCAGTGCATCGAGCGGCCGCGTGCTACCTGTTCCTTGCCGACAATCGGAATGTTGTTTTCAGCCTGACAAGCGACCATGCACCCGTTGCAGCCGATGCAACTGTTCAAGTCGATCGACATGCCCCAGGCGTAACCCAGCCCCTGGTTCTTGTAATCGAATTCGGGATACAGCGAGAGTTCGTGCAGCTCTTCTTTCAAATGCGCTTGCTCTTCGCGCAGATGATCTTTGTCGTGCTCGTATTCTGCGACTGAGTATTGGCGCAGGATGTCGCGCGGCTTCGTTTCCGAAGGCGCCATCAAACTAAAGTGCACTTGCGTGGTCGCGAGTTCGTATCGCTGACCGGTTTTGTTGACCCAGGCGCCGGCCGCCGTCCACGGCATGTCGGAACGGCGAATGTCGTACGCGCTAAAGCCGAGGTTCGGCGCGATGCGCCCGCCGAGCGTCCGGCCATAACCGAGATGAATCGTGATGACGTCATCCGGCTGGCCCGGCATCACCCACACGGGAACAGATTTGTTGACCGTCTTGTCGCCCAACCCAAGCTGAATCATGTCAACGAAGGCCTGCTTGCCCTTTGTGTCTTCTTCGTAATTCGGAGGCGTCACGCCGAGCTTTTGCGCAGTGGCCGCGCTGACGTAAGCGACGTTGTCCCAGGTGACTTTCGTGAGCGGCTTTGGCAGCTCCTGCAACCAGCCGTTGTTCGCGAAGCGCCCGTCGTAGATTGATGGATCAGAGCGAAAGACCAATTCGAAAGTGTTCGCCGGGGGAGCGGGCGCGCCAGCATTCTGTAACCCGCCTAACCAATCCGAACCTGGCCTCCCTGAAATCGTCTTTGTTGGCAGCTTGGTGTTCGGAATGAAGCCGTCGTGCAGCCACTTGCGCCACGATGAATCGAAATCTGCAGGAGCGCCCGCATCTTGCGGGCGGGTCGCAGGCGTCCCGCCTGCCTCTGCCACCCGGTCGCTACCGCTCCCGGTACTGACCTCATTGCTGCGGTTCGCCGGCGGCGCCGCGGCTCCCTGCCGCTGGCCCCCGGTACTGACTGCCTGTCCCTGCGTGCGCCAGTATTCGCGCACAATCTCATAAGGCTTTTTGTCGTAATTATCCGAAAACAGCGCCAGCATCTCGTGCGCGGTCTTGCCGTCGTAAAGCGGCGCGATCAGAGGCTGCACGAGCGTAACGGTCCCGTCGAACGTGCGTGTGTCGCCCCACGATTCGAGATAGTGCGCGGCGGGAATGTGCCAGTGACAGATGTCCGACGTTTCGTTGTTGTAGAGACTGAGGTGCGCGCGCAGCTTAACTTTGTTCAGCCGATTCAGATCGAGCCGCAGGTCAATCGGCGTGTCGTAGGCTGGATTGCCGCCGATGATGACGAGCGTCTCAACCCTACCGCCGTCGATGTCCGTGACGAGTTCGCGCAGCGATTGCGTTTGATCGACTGCGTTCGCTTCGAGTGGATCGGAGTAGAAGACGGTCTTGCCGACATTCCCGAGCCTCTCATTCATCGCGTGGGCGAATGCGTGAACATACGGCGGTTGATCAGCCCCAACGATTACCAATGATGAGCCCTTGTGATTATTAAGATCTATATCTATCGCGGCGTGAAGCATCGCCGGCTCCAGGGTAGCGCCTCTCAGAGCGGTAACTCCGTGGTAGTGAACAATCGCTTCTCCTACCAGATCAATCAGCTCGCCAGGTCTCACTGAGAACCGATGATCCGCATTCGCTCCCGTCAATGTCGGCGTGCTCTCGATCACGTACAGGCGATTCATCTCGGTCTTTTCGCGATCGACTCCGCGCCGCCGCGCGTAGTCGCGCGCGTAGCGCAGATTCTCCGGATGCCCGTTTAAGAAATCAGAACCCAGCGACAGAATGCGATCGGCTTTGCTGAAGTCGTAGGTCGTGTGCACGTCCTGGCCGAACGCCATGATCGCGCCCGCGCGCGCGTTGTCGCGATTGACTGGTTCATATTGGTGCCACTTCGCTTCGGGAAAGTCCGTGAGGATTTGCCGCATCTGCGCCCCGAGCGTTGGCGACGTAATCGTCTCAGTCAGAAAACGCAGACCCGCGCCACGTTTCGCGCGAATGCCGTCAATTTCTTTCTCAAGCAGACCTCGAATCTCAGCGACGAATGTTGTCCAGGGGCGCGTGTCACCTCGATATAGCGGCGTCTGCGAACGATCGGGATCGTAAAGCGAAAGGATCGATGCCTGCGAAAAGATGTCGCTCGCGGTTGAGCCGCCGCTACTCGGATGTTCGGGATTGCCTTCGATTTTCGTGGGGCGTCCTTCGTTGCTGCGCACGAGCAAAGGCGCCGCAACACCTCCCAACGTGAACGCCGTCGCGAAGAACAATCCTTTGCCGGGAACCATCTCTTCAGGTTGGCGAACGTACGGAACAATGTTTTCGGGCGGTTGAATGACGCAGCCGCTCAAGCCCGCGAGCGCCAGCGACGCGCCCATAATTTTCAGAAACGTCCTGCGTTCGACCGGGTTATTCCATTCGTCGGCGGCGTGCGGAAATTCGCGACGCACGAACTCTTCGACGATCGGCGAGTCGGCGAGTTCTTCGAGCGAGCGCCAGTATTCTTTTGGCGACGATGGCCTGCCCGTCCCGACTTGTCGGGGTTCTGACAAGATGCGGTCGCGCAGCAGCTTGAAATTGATGTGACGATCGTTACTCATTTAGACCACAACATGCGGGGAAGATGCCCGCGCTCCCCAGGTTTACCGATGACAGGTTGAACAGCTTGTCAAAACACTCTGACCCTTATTCGTCTTGATCTGAATGTTGTACCTCTGTACCAACTTTGCCCCTTCCTCTTTCTGGTTCACAGGCGGCTGCCATTCCATGTCGAAAACTTTTTCCTGCGGTCGCACGTAAAGCTCGGGCTTGCGATGACACTCAAGGCACCACTCCATCTGCAACGATGCCGTCTGATAGACGACCGGCATCTCATCGATGCGCCCGTGACACGTCGAACAGCCGACGCCTTTATTCACGTGAATCGAGTGATTGAAATATGCGTAGTCCGGCAAGTCGTGCACGCGAATCCATTCCATCGGCTTGCCCGTCTTGAGACTGGCGCGCACCGGCTCGAGGTAAGGGCTGTCCGCCCAGATCTGTTTGTGACAGCTCATGCAAACATCAGTCGATGGAATACCGGCCGACGCAGATGTTTCCACGCTCGTGTGGCAGTAGCGGCAATCGACGCCGTCGTCGCCCACGTGATGCTTATGACTGAATTGAATGGGTTGTTGGCGCTCAATGTACGCGCCGGTGTTCCAGCCAGAGCGATTGATGCCGACGCCAACGAACATCGCGGCGACCAAAAACAAGATGGCGCCATAGATCGTGGCTCGCGCCAGATAGTTTGTGCTGTGTCGAAATATCTGAGGCATCGCCGCAGAATTTACCGAAACCGTTTAGACGGCGGACTTGTCCGCCATCATTTCTAGCCGCGGGACGAGTCCCGCCTCTAAACGTCCTTCACGAAAACCGCGAACTGTATTGCTTGAGTTCGCTACTTTAACGAGAAGCCGATTTTTTTTCAAACGATTGGTTGATAAGTGATAGCATGCGACCTCACAAATGTTTGTCGGACATTATGCTATTGGGCTCGCAGCGAAGCGATTTGCGCCGAGAACGTCACTCGGAATCTTGATTGCTGCACCGATTCTTCTCGATCTCATTTGGCCGATATTAGTGCTGATCGGTTGGGAGCACGTCTCGATCGTCGATAGTCCCAATCGGTTTCTTCGCCTGCAATTCGATTCATATCCCATCTCACACGGACTGGTGGCCGTGATCGGATGGGCGACGCTGTTCGCGTCCATCTATTTTGGAGTCGCGCGATACCTCGCCGGCGCAATCGCGGTTTGGCTCGGAGTCATCAGCCACTGGCTGCTGGATTACGTGGTGCACCGGCCGGATTTGCCTTTGTATGTGGGCAGCAGCCGTCTGTTAGGCCTTGGATTATGGAACCGTCGTTGGATAACCGTGGCCGCTGAGTTGACGGTGCTGGCTGCGGGGGTGGCGATTTATCTATTGCAGACAAGAGCGAAAGACAAGTTTGGAAGGTTTGGTTTCTGGACTTTCGTGGTCCTTATAGTTGCCCTCTATGGAGCCGTCGTGTTCGGACCCGCGCCGCCGAGCGTGAACAAGTTAGCCATCGGCGCTCTCTCAAGTTTGCTGTTTGTGCCCTTTGCGTGGTGGTTCGACAGCCATCGAGAACCTCGTTACAGAACCGCGAACGATAGTGAGCGGGTCAAAGACGCAACTTGAGTGGCAGATCCGCTCACTACCGTTCGCGGTTCTGTAATTAATACCTCCCGCGTCGGCTTATCAAATTAATAAGCGCGACGAACAAAGTCGCTCCGATGATTGACCAAACGATTGGGAAGTTCATGCCGCCGACAGGAATACTTATCAGTTCCGGCAAACCGAGCGCCCCCTTCAGCCACATCCCCAGCAATGCGCCGATAAATCCCAGCGCAATCGACACCAGGCATCCGCCGTGCGAATAACCGACAATCGCCTGCCCCAAAGCGCCACACACGCCCGCGATCAAGAGCAAAACCAGAAATTGAATCAGCATAAGTGTTCCTCCAGCCGTCAACTTTCAAGAGGGGACTTGGGTAGTTGCTGAATTATCAGCGTACACGCGCGCAAGTCAAACACCCGGTGACAACAAAAGCCTTCCCAACGGCCCACTCGACTCGCTATAATCCCGAAGCAGGACGCCTGTAATGGCAACCCTGAAAGGCCCCTGAGACACTAAACCTGGCGGGTTACCGTTGGCTTAACAGCCGCATCGCAAACCTCACACATTCGATAGCGTCGGCTTCACCTTAAACAAGGAGTTTCAAAGTATTATGTCGAAGTTTCTAATCGCTCTATTTCTAGTTACCGCGACTTTCTCAGTCGGTCTGGCGCAGGATCAATCTCAAAATCCTAACGATCCGCCGAACATGGGTGCCGCCCCGAAGGAAGCGAACGGAGTCGGACGGCTTGATCTGCGTGTTGTCGATCAGGACGGAAATCCTGTCAAGGATGCTCACGCCAAACTGGAATCCACGCGCACGGACGGATATTTCTGTGAAAGCTGGAACGACACCGACGAGCGCGGTGTGGCGGTTTTGCCGCCAATTCACATGGGCACCCTCAAGCTGAAAGTGAAAGCCAAGGGTTTCAAGACAATGGAAATTCAAGTTCCGGCCAGTTCCCTCAATGAGCCCGTGCGGATAACAATGGTCAAAAAGTAGTAGGGTCGTCTGCTTATCTCCCGCTCCGTACGGAGCGGAATGTTTATAGCTTAGTTGCATACCGGCGTTCCCTCCACGGGGAAGCGAGATTCAATCTCGCTTTCCCGTGGAGTTCTTTTATCAGCGTGAGCAGTTGAGGAATCGCTTTTCATTCACACCTCGCTTCAGCGAGGTGTTCGCGCAGACAGCAAGTGCCATCAACCGTTTCAGCGGTTTTCGCTAAGCCGTTAAAACGGCTGAGTGTGTAGGCGCTAAACTTGTTCACCTCGCTGAAGCGAGGTGTTAATGACAGCTTTTAAGACCATTGGAAGCAGGGCCGCGGCTTTTTCGGAACACCCGTTGCTGTTAAACTACACGTTTTCTTAGGGCGAGAAATTCCTGTCTGAACGCTGGTGATCATGAAAACTGCTTTCGAAACGTACCTGGAACAACAGACCGAGGAAGCCTGGGCGGCCGCGCTCGTGACGCTGCTGCGGTCAATTCACGAAGTCGATCGCAACGCGACGCAAATCTGGTTCGCGTTTTATCCACTGTCTCTGCATCGCGCGCTTCTGGAGACTGACGACCGCGAGAAGCTCGCCCGCGAGCTGCTTCTCCAGGGCGATTATGAACTGAAAGGCCAGATCGATTCGTCGCATCACTTTCTTTATGGCCATCGTTTTTGGCCTCAGGTTAAACGCGCGGTCGAGCAGCATGCGGAGAGTATAGGCGGTAGGGTGTTGGGTGTAGAGCAACCAACTACACACGGTACTAACAATACGTCTGCGAGAAGTCCGTCTGAACCACCTTTCCCACACCCTACACCCAACACCCTACGCCCTGGTTCGTCGCTGGCTGATCAAATTCTCGCCGTCGCGCGCACTGCTGCCGGCGAACTGAAAAAGGACGAGTCGCTGCTAATCGGCACTACGGCAGTTGCTTTCATGACTGTCCGCCAAGTCGGGCTCGAAGCATTCAAAGCCGCGCCGGGCACGCTCGCGATCGACAAGAAACACATCAAGCAAACACCTGAACAGATCCTGAACGCGCGGGCGAAGGATGACAGTCAGGGCTGGTTAGGTTTTCTCAAGACTGTCGATAAGCAGTGGACAGTCACGTGGGACGAGAACGATAACGGTGCGAAATACAAACTGCGCGAGGCCCAGGATCTTGCGTGGGGCGCCGCCGAAGATCTGTCGCGCGACTGGAGCGCGATCGATCCAAGACGAATTGAAGGCCCGATCCCCGTCGAATGTCGCTCCGCTTCTTGCGGCACGTGTTGGGTTGGCGTGCTGGGCGGCGCGGAGA
Source organism: Acidobacteriota bacterium (assembly GCA_052389795.1). Taxonomy (GTDB): domain Bacteria; phylum Acidobacteriota; class Blastocatellia; order Pyrinomonadales; family Pyrinomonadaceae; genus UBA11740. Next base: position 507,949 of record JBQTHO010000001.1, read on the forward strand.
AGCTTTCAGACGTCGCCGCGCGCGAGGGCACGAAGATTAAAGAATTCGGTTACATCGACACGGCTGAACCAAAACCTCTGATTCGCCTGGCGTGTCAGGCGCAGGCCAGCGGCGCCGTCTCAATTGTGATCCCGCCCTGGAATGGGCAATTTGGCAGGTATCTCAAACAGTCAAAACAGACCGGCGATGCGACTTTTAGTCAACCGGATGCGCTGCCCGAGTCCGCGAACACCTCACGCGACGTCGTGAATTAGATTAGTGGCTGAGAGTATCTCGCAAAGCGCAAAGGAAACCGAGAGGCGCAGAGAAAACACATGACGAAACGATCTACTTATCTGGTGATTCTTTTCCTTGCTGTCATCTTTTTAAGCGGACCACCCGCCGGAGGCTCGCCAGACTCGAAGGCCAAATTCGATCCCCCGGAATGGATAATTGGTGAGTGGGCGAATGTGGCTGAGTCGAACGCAGACCTCGTTGAGAACTTTGTTTTTTCTAAGGATGACATCCAATTCACCCGCGGGTATCTCTACCATGACAAGGTCCAATTCAGTCGCGCGTTCAAAAAACATGAAGTGAAAGAGACAATTGAGCCTGATCTCTATCGCGTCCGGTTGTCCGCAGGAGATGACGTACAGGTTTATGAGTTCAAACGTTGTCGCGACGTGAAGTGTCCCGCAACCTCAAGGGAAATAATGACGCATTCGTTCACTAAGAACGATAAGATTGTTCGCGAGCACTCGACATCGATGACTAGTGTTTTGTTCAAGCGAACTCGCCTTAAATAAGAGTCTGTTATCCCATTCGTGATTCGACCGCATCGGTGGCCGGCAACGCTAATCTTTCAACCCAGTCCGCAACGGTCTCTCCGCTGCTGCTCGTCCTTGGCGCAGCCATCCTTTGGAGCACCGGCGGCCTGTTCATTAAAGCCACTGAACTCTCTGCGTTTGAACTTTCGTTCGGGCGTTCGCTTCTGGCAGCCATCACCATCGCAATCTTCACGCGGCGCGAAGGTCTCAGAATAAATCGCATCAGCGCGGTCACCGCAGTTCTTTATGCGGCGCTACTGCTTCTGTTTGTGCTCGCCACAAAACTAACGACGGCGGCGAACGCGATCTTTTTGCAATACACCGCCCCGGTTTACGTGCTCTTGCTCGAGCCGCTTTTCTACAAAGAGAAGTTTCGCTCGCGGGATTTCATCACCGTCGCCGCTTGTCTCGCCGGCATGTCGCTGTTTTTCGTCGGCAAGCTGAGGCCGCAGGACGTTACCGGCAATCTCCTCGCGTTGGCTTCCGGCGTTTGTTTCGCCTTCTTCTTTCTCCTGCTGCGCCATTCGAAAGCGCGGCAGGTCAACCGGGCCGTCTCAACGATCTACGGCAACCTGCTGGTTGTACTAATTTGCGCGCCGGCCTTCTTCGGCGCCGTGAAGCAAGGGATCGCGCCTGCTGATTTTGCCGCCGTCGCGTATCTCGGAATTGTGCAGATTGGTTTTGCGTACCTGCTGTTCACGTCCGCGATGGCGCGGGGGGTGCGCTCGCTCGACGCCGGCATCATCGGGTACATCGAGCCGGTGCTGAATCCGATTTGGGTGTTCATGTTCATTGGCGAGCGCCCAGCGGGTTGGGCGATTGTGGGAGGCGCGATCATCATCGCATCAGTGATCGGTCACATGTTGAGTGAGGCCCGGCGCAAGCAAAAAACCGTCACCCCGGATCTGGTCGCGCACGAGTGATCGCAGCGCAAAGTATTCACAACATCCACTGATGACGATTTGAATAATAAGACGGCGAGCGATCGGGGAATTGCTTCTTGTATTTCTTGTATCGCTCGTGCCAGTCCTCGTAACGACGATCGGATGAGCGAAGCTTCTTGTGCGGAATCGCGCGCAAGTGATCTTCAATCTTGTGCATGTTCCGCGCATTGAAGCGCCAATCGTAGTTACCGAGGTCATAGAGGCTCGTCAGAGCATAGCCTTTGATGCGGCCAGTCATATCGATGTACGGATCGAAATAGCTCCAAACTAATTGGCGCAAGCTCTTGAAGACCGGCTTGCGTCCCTGCAAGCCGATGTCGCGTGAACGCGCAATCGATCCCCATCGCCCCTTATCCTGGAAGACGAACAGCACGTGGTCGAGCAAATCGATCGATTCAACATCGAACAACAAAGGCGGATAACCGTGCTGCTCGAGAATCACAGCCGCGGCGACGGCCGCTTCTAAACAATGCGCTTCGTTTCGTTTGACGACTTCGCGAAACGATCGCATCGTGCCGCTCTGCCGCTCCCAGTTGTAGGGCATACCTGTCAGCCAGCGCTGCACCTTCGCGGGCGTATTGAGGCGCTGGATCAGATTCCACTCTTTACGCGTAAAGGCTTCTTTTCTGGGATTACGATCCATTGGCCTCACGAGGTCAGTACCGAGAGCGGTAGCCTGGTAACCATATTTGCCTCAACCCACGGGATCAGCAAATTCAAGTGCCGAATTGCGAGTTGAATCTGATCGGGATTGAGAGTCAAGGCAAAAGGTCGCGGCTTCGCGGACTGAACCGGTCGCATCCACCACCCCACGCGGGCTGCCCGCGCGGGGACCCCGGTCCGCTCGCGGTACTGACCTCACTTCCGTGACTCAGTCCTCCCTCACGGTCGGGCTTTTGACACGCTTGCTTCCTTGTGGTTGCTGATGTCACACTTGCGCTTAATTATTTCAGCCCGCACTTTTTCAATAGATCGGAGTCACTAATGAGTTCTCCTGTTACCCAAAAGTCGATCGAACGCGATCCTTCGAAGCCGCTCAGCACCAACGTTCATCTGCTCAATTGGGTCGAAAAGATGGCGAACCTGACCAAGCCCGCCGCCATTCATTGGGTCGATGGCTCAGTTGAAGAAGACGAGCAGCTGAAGGCCGAAATGGTCGCCAGCGGTACGTTTATCAAGCTGAACGAAGAGCTTTGGCCGGGCTGTTACTACGCGCGTTCGCACCCGTCAGATGTCGCGCGCGTCGAAGACCGCACCTACATTTGCTCCCTTTCGAAAGACGCCGCGGGTCCGACCAACAATTGGGAAGAGCCGTTTGCGATGCGACGCAAGCTAAAGGAACTCTTTGACGGCTCGATGCAGGGACGAACGATGTACGTTTTGCCGTTCAGCATGGGCCCAATCGGCTCGCCCATGTCGCAGATCGGCGTGCAGCTCACTGACTCAGCTTACGTGGTCGTGAATATGCGCATCATGGCGCGCATCGGCATGCCGGTGTACGCAGAGATCGACAAAGATTACAAACGCGTAGTGCCGTGCATGCATTCAGTCGGAGCGCCGCTCGCGCATGGCGAGACAGACGTGCCCTGGCCCTGCAACACTGAAAAGTACATCGTTCATTTCCCCGAGACGCGCGAGATTTGGTCGTTCGGGTCGGGTTACGGCGGTAACGCTCTGCTCGGTAAGAAGTGCTTCGCTCTGCGCATCGCTTCAAACATTGCGCGCGACGAAGGCTGGATGGCCGAACACATGCTGATCGTCGGCATCGAGAGTCCCGAAGGCGAGAAGACTTACGTTACGGCGGCATTCCCCAGCGCCTGTGGCAAAACGAACTTTGCGATGCTGATTCCGCCGGCGGGATTCAAAGACTGGAAGGTTTACACGGTCGGCGACGACATCGCATGGATTAAACCGGACGCCGACGGATGTTTGCATGCGATCAATCCGGAAGCAGGTTTCTTCGGCGTTGCGCCGGGTACCTCGGCAAAGACGAATCCGAACGCGATGAAGACGCTCGCGACGAACTCGATCTTCACCAACGTGGCTCTGACACCTGAAGGCGGCGTCTGGTGGGAAGGCATGACGGACGAGCCGCCGGCAGAGTGCACTGACTGGCAAGGCAATAAGTGGACGCCTGCGATCGCGAAAGAGAGCGGCGCGAAAGCTGCACATCCGAACGCGCGCTTCACTGCGCCCGCTTCACAATGTCCGACGATCGATCCTGACTGGGAGAACCCGAATGGCGTTCCGATAAGCGCGATCATTTTCGGCGGACGCCGCGCGACAACCATGCCGCTGGTTTATCAATCGTTCAACTGGACCTCCGGCGTGTACACCGGGGCGACGATGGGCTCAGAAATGACGGCTGCCGCGTTCGGCGCGATCGGCAAAGTGCGTCGCGACCCGATGGCGATGCTGCCGTTCTGCGGCTATCACATGGGAGATTATTTTCGCCACTGGATTCAAATGCAGCGCTCGCTCAGCGAGACGCCGCGCATCTTTCACGTGAACTGGTTCCGCAAAGACAAAGACGGCAATTTCCTTTGGCCGGGTTTCAGCGAGAACATGCGCGTCCTGAAATGGATCGTGGATCGCTCGCGCGGGCGCGCGCTTGGTCAGGAGACGCCCATCGGCTGGGTGCCGCGTTACGGAGATCTGGAATGGGAAGGCCTGGATTTTCCGAAAGAGAAGTTCAACGAACTTCAGTCATTCGATCGCCGCGCGTGGCGCCAGGAAGTGCTCGGACACGAAGAGCTGTTTCTCGATCTTCACGATCGACTGCCCCCAGAGATGATTTACGAAAGGGAGTTGCTGATTTGCAGGTTGTAGCTCCTTGAACGAAGGATACAAACCAGCTACTCTTGACGCATTAAGCAATAAACTAGTTCTATTCGAATTTTGCAGGAGGAGTCTTTAATCAATGCCTGAAGTTGGAGATATGGCTCCGGATTTCGAGCTTAAGAGTAACCTTGAGAAAGACAAGAAGGTGAAGCTCTCAGATTTCCGGGGCAAGAAAAATGTAGTGATCGCGTTTTACCCGCTGGCCTGGACGCCGGTCTGAACGGCGCAAATGCCCGCGTACGAAGCGGATCTCGACCGCTTCCGCGAGTATGATGCCCAGGTCCTGGGCATTTCAGTCGACAGCGTTCCGTGCAACACCGCCTGGGCAAAAAGTCTCGGCGGACTTTCCTACGATCTTCTCAGCGACTTTCATCCCAAAGGCAAAGTAGCCCAGGCCTTCGGCGCGTACCGCGCGAGCGATGGAATTTCCGAGCGCGCGATATTCATCGTCGATAAGGAAGGCAAGTTCGCCTATGTAGACATTCACGACATTTCCGATCAGCCGGACAACGAAGAGTTGTTCGAGGTTCTGAGGAAGCTGTAAGAACAGACGTCAGAATTCAGAAGTCAGACGTCAGATGTCACGTCAGCAATGATTCGGCATCTGGCGTTTTTCTTTGTGAGTCTTTACGTCTTAGCGTTTTTGCGTGAATCGTTGTCGCGAGACGAGGTTCACACGAACGCGCAAAGGCGCATAGGAACGCAAAGGCCCGGTTTGTAACTGACTTCTGATTTGCTAACCTACTGACATCTGATATCTGACTTCTGACATCTGTTTTATGACACTCTCTCGCAAATGCGTTCCGTTCACTCCCTTCGATAGTGAGCTTTCGAAGACCACAATTGCGATCGTCACCGCCGGTGGTGTGCACCTCAAGGATCAGGAAGGGTTCAACATCGCCGATGAGCTCGGCGACCTAACGTATCGCGAAATTCTCCCCGACGTTGATTCGGCTGACCTGATGGTCACGCACCATCACTACGATCACAGCGACGCTGACGAAGACATCAACGTAGTCTTTCCGATCGACGTGCTGCGCGACTTGCAAGCGGAAGGTTTCATCGGCGGCATCGCGAAGAAGCACATCGGCTACATGGGCTACACGATGCAGCTCAAAGCGATGTACGAAGGCACCGCGCGTGAAATCGCTAACGACATCGACAAGGGTTCGCGCGCGGATGCGGTTATTCTCACCGGTGGTTGACCGAGCGTCTGTCACCGCACGGTCGTCGCGGTCCAACGTGAAATTGAAATGAAAGGGATTCCGACAGTGCTGATTACCGTCAGCCCTGAAGTGTCCGCGCAGATGCGCCCGCCGCGCGCGCTTTATCCGAAGGGTTTCAAGATCGGAAACAGCCTGGGCCGTCCGGGCATGCGCGATTTGCAGAAGAAGGTTCTGCGCGACGCGCTCGAGTTGCTGAATCAGAACACGCGGCCGGGCGAAGCCGTGACGATTGAGTATCCAGAATACGGCGAGCAATACGAGCCGCCAAGGGTGAAAAAAATCGGTTAGTAAATCCCGACCTGCGTTTAGAGGCGGGCTACTGCCCGCCAGGCCGGCTGTACGGCGGGGGGTAGCCCGCCGCTAAACGGTCGCGAAGGATGTCTATATCAATCTCTTGCCAACTTCACCGGGATCTTCGCTTCAAACGATGGCGCTCGACGCGCCAATTTCCTGCTCAAGTCGCCGCTCAACAACGCCTGCATTGCCAGTCGCATGGTCGGATTCCGATTCAGAAGCGAGTCAATCTCTTTCTTTGACCAGGCAAGATAACGCGTAGGCTCAGTTGCCCGCACTGTTGCGGTGGCGGCACCGCCGCTGATGAAACTCACCTCACCGATGAAGTTGCCATCCAGCAATTCCGCAAACACTTTGCCGCCGCGTTCGACCGAAAGCCGCCCGTTGTAAATCATCATGACTTCATCAAGCGTCTGTCCTTCGACCGTCACGATATCTCCGGGCGCGACCTGTCGCCAGTGCGCGATGCGCATCAACTTCATGAACTCGAAGGGCGCGAAATTCTTGAAGAGGGTCTCGTGCAGTTCCTTTTCTTCTTCAGTGAAGTCGATGCCGGTACGTTCGCGGATGATGATGGCGATCTGGACGACGTTGATGACGGCAAAGAGGACGTTCCACCAAATCACTGTCCATAAAGGCGTCGCCGGAACGACATAGTTGAAGACGATACCGGCAAAGCATGAAAGGATTGTGAGGAAACGCAGCCAGAGAATGTCGCGCAGCAGATACGCAACCATCGTCAGGATGGAAGCGAGATGTCCGGAGAGTTGACCGATTAAGAGGGTGTAATCCATCGGCAAATGACGCGGCGCTGTACGCAATCCCGATGCGTCGGGATTGCGCAGTCAGATCGGTAATTATCAATTTGCGCTACAAACCTGAGGCATCTTGCCATTCAGAATTTTCGGGTGCAAGCCCTAATCCTGATCACTTTTCTCTGTGTGCCTCAGTGATACCTCTGTGTCTCTGTGGGGGGGGTAACGATGATTACCCACGGAGAGCACAGAGATTCACAAAGACGCACAAAGGCAAAGCAAACTCAAAATTCTTTCCGGTTCCCCATGATTTAATTTAGTATGTACGCCGCCCACTTTGACGACATCTATGAAACCCCGCACCATCTTTAAAGTTGCGACCCTGCTGTTGCTGCTGACAAGTCCGCTTGCGCTGACACTGTCAAGCGACGCTCAACAGTACGATCAGACCGGCCCGTGCGATATCGCTTTTCCTTTGCCGCGTGCGAGCGAGATCGGCACGAAAGCTTTTCAGAAGGTTCTCTACGCGTTTCTTGAAAAGCGCTGTTATCAAAACTGGGTGACCGATCGGGAAATTCGCAATACCGGTCCGTTCATCGCCGGCAAATCGTTCGGCACGCATAACGCCGTCAAGATCTTTTATTCGCCGGAAGCGTGGGATTGGCTCAAGAAGAGAAATCGTGAGGGCGAGATTGCCGACGGCGCGGTAATCGTCAAAGAGATGTTTCGCGATCCGGCCAAACAGGACGCGAAGCTCCGCGGCTGGACGGTGATGGTCAAAGACCGGAAGGCGTCCTTCGATGGTTGGTACTGGTCTTATCACGCGCCGGGCTACACGCCGGACAATCCAGCCATCGATTATCCAGACTCTGGCTTTGGTCTTTACTGTTTGCGCTGTCACGCGTCGGCGGCGAAGGAATCGACGTTCATCGATCTGCGAAACGTCGAGCACGATCCGATCACATTCAGAATTTCGTCGCCGCCGCCGATTCCGGGCGCGGTGGCAGAGCCGCCGAAGAACGAACACCAGAAGATGTCGGAAACCAGTCCGTTCGCCGCCGGCCAGTTTGCCAAGCCGCGGCAAAGTCCCGATCCGAATTTCCTGAGGCTGTTCGCTGGTTTGTCCGTGGTTTCACCAAAAGCGGTGAAAAGTTTTCCCGGTGAATCTCTGGATCACGTCATTCCCGAAGCGGGAGGACCGAAAGGTTTCCTGACTTCGAGCCAATGCCTCGGGTGTCATGGCGCGTCCGGCGAAAACATGGCTATGCAATACGGCCCTTACGGAAACAAGCCCGTGAACCTGTCGCCGTACACCGAATGGCGTGCTTCGTTGATGGGCTTGGCGGGTCGCGATCCGATCTTTCACGCGCAGCTCGAGTCTGAAAAGACTCTATATCCATCGCAGGCCGCGTTCTTGGATAACACCTGTTATCGCTGTCACGGCGTGATGGGCCAGCGCCAGGTCGAGTCTGATAAGAACCAGCCATTCAAGCACGACATGGTTTATGCGCTGCCGGACGAGCCGGATGGAAAGTATGGGGCGCTGGCGCGTGACGGCGTTTCGTGCAGCGCCTGCCATCGCATTTCGAAAGACGACCTGGGCAAGCCGGAGACTTTCACCGGCAAGTTCAAACTCGATCCGCCCGACGTAACCAACGGACAGTACGAGAAACCGACCGAACTGCCGATGAAGAACGCACTGGGAATCACTCCGCGTGAGATGCCGCACATCAAAACTTCAGCGCTATGCGGCAGTTGCCACACGGTCATACTTCCCGTCTTTGATAAGAACGGTCGCCAGGTTAAGGACAAGCACGGCAAGCCGAAAGAATTTCACGAGCAGATGACTTATCCCGAATGGCAGAACAGCGTCTATCAGGACGAGCGCGAGCCAATCGATAAGGCGCAGGCGCGGACCTGCCAGGACTGTCACATGCCGACGAAGCTGCGCGATCTGGATCTGTCGTTTCGCATCGCGAACATCGAAGACGAGACATATCCGTTCACCGACGGCCGCGCGCCGAACAAAGACATCACCCTCCAGGTGCGCGACAAGTACGCGCGTCACACGCTGGTGGCTCTGAATCAATTTGGACAGATGATGTTCCAGCAGTTTCCGGAAATCCTCGGCATTCGCACATCCGATTACATGTTTGCTGAAGGCGCGCTCGGTCTGATCACTGCGCAACGTTCAAGCACTGAAATGGCGCGCGAACAGACGGCGAAAATTTCCGTCACTTCGCTAAAGCGTGATGAGCAGTTTGTTTCAGCTTTTCTTGAAGCGAAGGTTCGAATTGAGAATCTCGCCGGTCACAGTCTGCCGTCCGGCGTCGCTTTCCGTCGCGCATTTCTCACCTTCGAAGCATTGGACGAGAAGGGCAACATCGTTTGGGCGTCAGGCCGGACGAACAGCGTGGGCGCGATTGTGAAGGGGACGGGCGAAGAAGTTCTGCCCACGGAGCTCTTCTTCGATCCGGCGACACGCAAGCAAGTGTGGCAACCGCATTACCAGACGATCACGGATGAATCACAGGTTCAGATCTACGAAGAGATCATCGCTGATCCCGAAGGGAAGATCACCACGAGTTTCGTGGCCCTGGATCATCCGCTGAAGAACAATCGATTCCTGCCGAAAGGTTGGCGGACGGATGGGCCGCTCGCCGAATTCACCGGTCCGCATGGCGACGCAGAACACGATCCTGACTACAACGGAAAGTCGGGTGCTTCAGGTGCTGACAATCTCACTTATCGCATTCCGCTGAACGAACGCACGCGCGCAATCGTCGCGGTGCGCGTCACGCTCAACTACCAATCCATCCCGCCTTACTACTTGAAACAGCGGTTCGAGATCGGACGCGGCCCTGAGACGCAAAGACTTGCCTATCTCGCGAGCCATCTCACCGTTGAAGGCACGCCGGTCGCAGGTTGGAAACTGCCGCTGGTATGCGCGACGCGTGGGATAAGAGAGGCGAGCAGCGCGGCGTGCGGAAAATAGAGCGTTGGGGACAAGACTCCGCGTCGCCGCAAAACACTCGGCGTATATGTGAGAAGACGCTGTGCAAATTCGCGCCGTCACGTCAACTAAGTCGTTGGGGGGCGCTGCTCAATCAACCGCGTAGCGGTTGTAGAAGGTAGCCTGGATCAGTCGAAAAAAGATTCGCGCCCTGAAGGGGCGATGATTCTGTCGCCCGCTTCGCGGGCTCTGGATTCAAGGGGGGCGTGATCCGCGGGTTATCCCGATGTATCGGGACTCGGTCACCCGGGGCTACGATCTGTCGTCGCTCCGCGGCTCGTTGACGCGAGCATCAACGTTGCTACTGTGCGAAGTTTGCTTTATTGACTTCCTCGCCAGCGACGAATCCCTCGACAAGTTGAAACTCGCAGGAGTAAACTTGCCCCGTGCCGATCGCTGGAAAAAAGTTTAAGACTATTGCGGTCGCGCTGATGCTCTGGTGCGCCGGCGCGGGTTGCGTGCTGGTGCGTTCAGCGCAGGCGACGGATGTCGGCGCCCGCGCTTCAGCTTTAGCTGATTCAATGAACGCAGGTGAGATGGGGGCCTCAAAGCATGCTGCCTGTCACGCAAAGCAGGCGATCGGCAAAGCATCCCGTTCGCGTCCGCAACTCACGAAAGCCGTCGAGCAACGAAATACTCAGAGACCTGGTCGCTCCGATGCGATGAGCTGTTGCCCCATCGTGAACGGGTTGTTTGTGACAAGTTCTCGCGGTCAGATTCAAGATGATGCCGGCATCATTGCGATCAATGACTCGTCTTCGCTCGCACTCACGAACTCATCCCGGGCGCCGCTTGATGTTCCGCTGCGGTTGCCTAATCAACATCACCTCTACCTCCGCGGTTGTGCCTTTCTAATCTAGAACTCTGTCTTCACGACGGTTCTTCCGCCGCCTGCTTTTCGCAGGTGGTCCACGCATCAGTGTATTCGCTGATGCATACATAATGCATTCTTACAGGAGAAATGAAGATGAATACCCTAAGACGGTTTGTTCCGGCTCTTGTGCTGGGACTGACAATAGCAATTGCCGGCGTTTCGTTTGCGCAAAGTTCAAATCAGGCGACCGGTGACGATAAACACTCGTGTTGCATGACCTCGGGCGGTTGCGGCGATTCGTGTCAGATGATGAAAAAGGACGGCGCGAAGAATCACGCCGCGTCCGTTGATAAGGAAGGTTGCTGCGGTGACTCGTGTCAGATGATGAAAAAGGACGGTGCGAAGAATCACGCCTCATCCGTTGACAAGGAAGGTTGCTGCGGTGACTCGTGTCAGATGATGAAAAAGGACGGTGCGAAGAATCACGCCCCGTCCGCTGACAAAGGAGGCTGCTGTGGTGATTCGTGCCACATGAAAGACGGTGCGAAGACCACTACGACGACCGCGACTGCGGCTTCGGATAAGCATGAATGCTGCTGCTCTGGCGACTCATGCAACATGAAGCAGATGAAAAAAGACATGAATACGAAAACAAAGCCGTAAACAGATGGTTTACTTTTCGTTTATTCTAAAAGGGGTGCGATGCTGGTCCAGGTCGCGCCCCGCTTTCGCCCCTTTTGATCCATGCCTTCCAATTTGAGAAGAAGAGTATTTATGCCAAAGGTTACCAAACAGAGGATGCTCCTGCTGTTACTGTCCGCTGTTCTGATCACATCTGTGTTTGCAGGAGAAGCAGTAGTCACCTCGCAACACGACCACACCATGCACAAAGCGCCGGCGGCGAAAAAGCCGACGCGGAAACGCGCGCCGCGAAGAAAGCCACGTCGTACCGCGCGCAAGCCGGCTGCGGCAAAACCGTCGCCGTCTCCAACTCCACATCAACACGTGCCGGGGATGCCGATGCCGGCAGCGAGTCCGCATCAACACATGCCGGGTATGCCAATGCCCGCAGCTTCGCCTACCGCCAGTCCGCATCAACACACGCCGGGCATGCCGATGCCAACCGCTTCGCCTTCCGCGAGCCCGCATCAACACATGCCGGGCATGCCGATGCCGCAACCGTCGCCCGGTTCGTCCCCGCAAACACACACGCATATGCCAATGCCGGGGGCGAGTCCTTCAGCGAGTCCCACGGGTGAAATGCCGGGGATGCACGCGGGCGAGAAGATGGATATGGGGCCGCTCGTAGTAATGAAAGATGACGACATGGCAATTCGCGTCGGCTCGAGCGACAAAAACGTGATGTCGATGGGCGCGATGGGATCCGGCAGCGCGTGGCAGCCTTCCTCCGGGCCGATGCACATGCATCACTGGAACAAGAACGATTGGCTGTTGATGCTTCACTACAACGCGTTTGTGGGCGTCAATGCGCAGGGTGGGCCGCGCGGAGTGACGAAATTCGAATCGGCGAATTGGTTGATGCCGATGGCCTTTCGCAAGCTGGGCCGCGGCACCTTACAACTGCGCGGCATGTTCAGCGCTGAGCCATTCACGTTTCCGCCCGGCGGTTCGCCTCTGCTGTTTCAAACCGGCGAGACGTACAAAGGCCAGTCGATAATCGATGCACAGCATCCTCACGACCTGTTCATGGAATTGTCGGCGCAGTACACGCACCCGCTCGGCGAACGCGGCACATGGTTCACGTACTTTGGTTATCCGGGAGAGCCGGCGCTGGGGCCAGTCGCGTTCATGCATCGCGCCTCCGCTTCGGAAAATCCGGCGGCGACGCTCGCGCATCATTTGCAGGATTCCACGCACATCACTTTCGGAGTGTTGACGACAGGATTCACCTATCGCTGGTTCAAACTTGAAGGCTCGATCTTCAACGGCCGCGAGCCGGACGAGAACCGCTACAACTTTGACCACGGCAAATGGAACTCGCGTTCAGCGCGGCTTTGGTTTATGCCCAACCGGAATTGGGCGATGCAGATCAGCCACGGATTCTTGCGTAAGCCGGAGGCGGCCCATCCCGAAATCGACATCCGCCGGACCACGGCATCGCTTCAGTACAACCGCAAGTGGGATCGCGGCAACTGGGCGTCGGCGTTCGTCTGGGGCCGCAATCACCTGAGCGGCGACCACGACGGGATCTTCAATCTCAACAGCTACACCGCTGAGTCAACGGTTCAGTTTCTCGACAAGAATTATCTGTACACGCGACTCGAACTGGTGGATAAAGACGAATTGCTGCGGCCGTCCGATCGGGTGCTGCTGGGCATCACGCAGCATCACCCAATATTTCGCATAGGTGGGTACACGTTCGGCGGCGCGCGTGACGTCTGGAATACGGACAAAGTTTCGCTCGCCATCGGAGGAGATCTGACGTTCTATTCGAAACCCGCGATCCTCGATCGGCTTTACGGCGACAATCCGGTTTCGTGGAAAATCTTTTTCCGACTTCGCCCGGCGAAGATGGACATGAATCAGCACGGAACGCATGGCAACATGAATTCATCACAAGAGTGACAACCGAACGGGCTTCGGAGAAGCTCCACATAGCCCCAGGTTCACAGTTTCTCAAACTGCTCGTCTTAGAAAATTACTGCCACTAATGACTATGTACAGCGTTTATTTAATGCGAGTGGTTAAATGACCTCGAAAGAGAGAGGCTTGGATGTCTGAAATCAGATCCTAACGCGCGTATGTACACTGAGCGGAAAGAGAATAATACGAGACTTCCTCCAGGACAGTTATACGGGCAAAATCTGAGGACGAGGAGGGTTGCAGGGTTAACATTTACCGAGATTGCGTATCCCCCACGCTTTGAGGTCCTGAGACACTCTCACGAACTTTCGCAGCTTTGCTTCGTGCGCAAGGGCAGCTTCTCTGAGTCCTTTGGAAGAAAATCTCGCGAGGTTAAGCCCTTTTCACTGATCGCCCGGCCCAGTGGTGAGGCGCACGCCCATCGTTTTCACAATACCGGGGCCTGCTGTCTTATTATCGAGATCGGAAATGAATCTTTGCGACGAATTCGCGAGTACTCAACCGTACTGGAAGACTCGGCAGAAGTTCAAAGCGGCGTGGTAGCCTGGCTCGCGACCAGGCTCTTCAAAGAATTCCACCGCGAAGATGAAGCCTCTTTGTTAGCGATAGAGGGTCTGACGCTGGAAATGCTGTGCGAAGTGTCGCGACGGCCGGTGCGAGTGTCAAAGCCCACGCCCCCGCGCTGGCTTGAACCCGCAAGAGAATTTCTGCACTCCCATTTTTCCGGGCCCATGACCCTGAGTGAGGTGGCAAGGGCCGCCGGAACTCATCCGACTCATCTGGCTCGGGTATTTCGTCAGTACTATCACTGTACGATGGGCGAATATGTCCGCCGCCTGAGGATTGAGTTCGCTTGCCGCGAAGCCTCGTTAACTGACGCCACGCTCGTGGACATCGCCCTGGCTGCTGGTTTCTATGACCAAAGTCACTTTTCACGAACGTTCAAGCAGATAATGGGGCTCACACCCGGTCAATACCGCGCCGCCTTTCGTTCCCGCTAATCCCATACAAGTTTCAGGGAGAAAGAGCATTGCCGTGCAAGCGTAGGGCAGGTCCAAACCCGTAAGATGTGAAGTGTTTATTTAAAGCGACCGAAAGGAACTAGATCTAATGAGGCGCGTAGCAATAACATGGGCACTCGCACTGCTCTTCCTCGGATTCTTTGTAACGCCTTCCCATGCACAACAGACCTCCCTCCATGGTGCCTGGATAGGTCAGATCGATTTTGGCAGGCAATGGCAGCGTATTAACTTTAACTTCACCAATGAAAAGGAAGGCCTCAAGGGAATGCTTGATTTTCCGGAACAAGGTAGAAACGGGCTGCCTCTAAAGAGTATTGTTGTGAACTCCTCTCATGTGCGGATTGAGTGGCAAGGCAGATCGGGAGTGGCGACTTACGATGGCCAGATCAACGGCAACAAGATGACCGGAGAGTTCAAGCAGGGCGACTCAAAAGGCACCTTTCGGCTGGTTCGTGTTGCCAACCCCACTGCGGATCTCAAGTTGTACGGCGAGTACACCGGCAGCTATCAGTTGGGACCGGACAGGTTTGTCGACCTCGCGCCATTTTCTGAAAACGAAGACCGCCCGATCTTCTATGATTCGAAGACCCATCGCACTGGTGTCCTTTATGCTTTATCCGAGACAGAGTTTTTTAGCGGACAGTCATACGGCGTCATGTTCCCAATGGATATTCGCGTCACCTTCGTAAGGAATAAACGGGGAGAAGTTTCAGGTCTCACATGGCAGGAGGGCGGTTTTAAAGTAATTCAGGCTAAAAAGGTCAGTCCTTACCGAAGCGAAGAAATCACGTTTCATAACGGTGAGGTGACTTTGCGCGGGACGCTCACTATGCCGGCGACGAAGGGTCCACATCCGGCCATTATTCTTGTACATGGATCCGGTCCACAGCGGCGCCCCGGTGGCCATTGGACTCACTATTTCACCCGTTATGGAATCGCCTACTTTAATTTTGATAAGCGGGGCTCGGGCGCTTCCACCGGAGACTTGTACAACGCAAGTCTGAACGATTTAGCCGGCGATGTTTTGGCGGCTGTTCAAGCAATACGCGGTAACAAGCAGATCAATCCCAATCAAGTCGGACTAATCGGCCACAGTAACGGCGGGTGGGTAGCTCCTCTGGCCGCTTCGCGCTCAAGGGATGTTGCTTTCGTCATTGTTAAGTCTGGTTCGGGTTTGCCGGTGCACGAGAATCTCGTTTACGAATTGGAAATGGACATGCGAGCTGCGGGAAACTTCTCGAAAAGTGATATTGCTCAAGCCAGGGCAATTCGTGAGCAGCTCAACAAAGCACTCCTTACGAACAGTGGCTGGGAAGCTCTGATGGCAAATATCGAAAAATCTAAAAATGAGCGCTGGTTTCAATATGCGCGCGTGCAGTGGTTGCCCCATGTTCCCCCACCGCTTGATAGCACTGCGAATAACGTCTTAAGCGGATTCCGGAGCCAGATCGATTTCGATCCGGCGAAGACATGGGAGCAGGTACACTGCCCCGTCCTGGTGCTCCTCGGAGAACTCGATGCCAACGTTCCATCAAAGGCGAGCGCGGCAATAATGGAGCGTGGGCTGAAGAGTGGCGGTAACAGGGATTATTCTGTCAGAGTGCTGTCAAAGGCGAACCACGGGTTGTTTGAAGCGGAAACCGGCTACAGCCCCGAATGGCCACTTTTAAAAAGATATGTTCCCGGGTACATGGATGGAATCACAGATTGGCTACGAAAACGCGTCCAGTGAAGAAATGACGGAAGGCTTGCTTTTCAACATTCTCCCGAATCGGCGTAAGCTTCCGATCACAAAGACACCTATGTCCGGGCCACGGTGGATCGTTCCCGGAATCGCATTTGTCGCTTTAACTTCTCAGAATGAAGAATGAAAACCGACAACCATTCCTGGCTGGCGCGCGCTCTTTTAAGGCGTTAATAATCGTCGCAATTCTGTTCAGCTTCAGCCATCAGCAGACGGCGGATGCTGCGTCAGTTCCAGCAGCCAGTTCGCAATCGCTCGCCCGTCAAGTCACCATCTACCGCGACATCTACGGCGTGCCGCACGTTTTTGGCCGCACTGATGCCGCCACGGTGTTCGGCTTCGCGTACGCGCAGGCCGAAGATCATTTCTGGCGCATCGAGGACAGCTACATCAGCGCCATCGGTCGATCTGCAGAGGTTGACGGAGAGCGCGCGCTTAACAAAGACCGGCTCAATAGCGCGTTCGAGATTCCGCGCCTGGCCCGCGAAGAATACCGCCGTCTTGATCCTCACATTCGAAGCCTTTGCGATGCGTTCGCGGCCGGCTTGAACTATTACCTGGAGCGTCATCCGGAAACGAAACCGCGCTTGATCACAAAGTTCGAACCGTGGCACCCGCTGGCGCTTATTCGCTACAACTACTATCAAAATGGATTCGTCTATGATCGCGCGATCCGCTTTCCTGATATTCAAACTGCCGAGCACGAACGGTTGAGAGAGAATCAGGGCTCAAACGGTTGGGTCATCGGCCCGTCGAAAAGCGCCACCGGTCACGCGATGCTTTTCATTAATCCGCATTTGCCTTTCTTTGGTTCAGGGCAAGTTTACGAAGGCCACGTTCACAGCGACCAGGGCTGGAACTTTACCGGTTACACGCGCTTTGGTTTTCCGTTTCCTTATGTCGGTCACAACGAAAATGGCGGCTGGGTAAGCACTGACAACGCGGCTGACTTGACCGATGTTTATGTGGAGACTTTCGATGATCCTCAACGGCCGCTCGCTTATCGTTACGGTAACGGCTATCGCCTGGCCATGGAACGGACGGAAGAGATTCGCGTCAAGACCGCCAGGGGAATGGAAACGCGCAGCTTCAAGATGCGCAAGACGCATCACGGTCCGATCATCGGCGCGCAGGATGGAAAGCTTTTAGCGATTCGCATGGCTAAGTTCGAAGGCGATGGCTGGCTGCGCCAGTGGTACCTGATGACCAGAGCGAAGTCGCTCGGGCAATTGAAGCGAGCCATGGCGCCGCTCAACATGCTTTTCGGCAACGTCATGTACGCCGACCGGCAAGGCAACACGTTTTATCTTTACAACGGCGCGGTACCGCGCCGCGATCCGCGCTTCGATTGGTCGAAACCCGTGGATGGCAGCGACCCGGCGACCGAATGGCAGGGCTATCACACCATTGACGAGCTGCCTCAACTAACGAATCCGAAAACCGGCTGGATGCAAAACTGCAACACGACGCCATTCATGCTGACGAGCGCAGGCAATCCTGATCCCAGGAACTTTCCGCAATACATGGTGCAGGAAGGCGACAACCTGCGCGGCGAAATGTCGCGTCGCATTCTTTCGCAAAACAAGAAGTTCACGTTTGACGGATGGCAGCGGGCCGCGTTTGATACGACGGTGTTGAGCGCAGAAAAGCATTTATCGTCAATGCTCGGCGCCCTGAAGAAGCAACTCGACGAAACTAATGAGCAGGGGAATCTGCGCGCCGCCTACGATGAACTCTCGAAATGGAATCGCCGCAGCTCAATTGACTCAGTTGCTATAACGCTTTTTTCTTATTGGCGCGGCCTGATCGAAGAGAGCAAGCCTGCCGATGACAAAGGGCGCGTCGCCGTGCTCGCCGATGTCTTGCAGCGACTGGAGAAGGACTTCGGAACCTGGCGAGTGCCATGGGGCGAAATCAATCGTTTACAGCGGCGCGACGAGAGCAAGGGCGACGATTTTCAGGATGCGCGTCCCAGCATTGCGATTCCGGGTTTTGGTGGTGGCGACGGTGCTGTCTTTACTTTCCATGCGAGATCGGTGCCTGGACAGAAAAGACGCTACGGCGTCGCCGGCGGAACCTACATCAGTGTCGTCGAGTTCGCGCCAAAGGTGCGGGCATTTTCCGTTCACGTATTCGGCGCCAGTGCTAATCCCGCCAGCCGCCATTTCATGGATCAGTCGCCGCTTTACGCGCGCGGGGAATTCAAGCCGGCCTGGACGCGGCTTGAGGATATTAAGGCGAATCTGGAACGTGCGTATCGGCCGGGCGAAGAGAAAGGGCAGTAGTTATTAAAGTGTTGCGCCTACATTTGCGCGGCGGTGTCTACTGATATCTGAAAGGGCGCCCCCCCCTCGAGTGAATTGCGCCGCCGCGTCAACTCAAGCGGTAGCTGGCTTCGCATATTGTCACGCCAAATGCGGAGATGAAGTCTGGGAGTAAAGAACATGCAGAACAAAATCTCCAGAGTTTCCCTGCTGCTAATGTTTTCGCTGCTTCAAGCAATATTGACTCAGGGACAAACAACTTTTCCTACAGAGGCTCCGCAACTTGCACAGGGGAGACCTGTCGAGCGAACGACGCAAGGTGGTGACGTTCATAGATATCAAGTCCTACTCTCTACGGGGCAGTACCTCAATGTGGTGGTTGCCCAACGCGGCGTTGATGTCGTAGTAACGGCGTTCGGACCGGGTGACATAAAGATTGGCGAAGTTGACAGCCCGAACGGGACACAAGGACTCGAACCGATTTCCATTGCTGCCAGCAAACCGTGGCCTTTAGAAACTTGCTTGATTATCCCACTCGCTACCGCTCGCGGTTCTGTAACGCGGGATATGCAGGTTGAAATCCCTTTCAGTCGGATGTAGACTCCTCACAATCGAAAGGGGAGTAGGTCACCTGCCCTTCATGGTCCGATGAAGCCGTCAACACGGCGCCCAACGTAGGGCGCCCGGCGCATCGGGTAGAGCAAAGCAGCTCAACGACCCAGACCTTTTGCGGCTTTACGGCGCGCAGAAGGTCTTTTCTTTTGGCGCACCGGAAGTTTTTCCAGGGGCTACGCGCGAAAGGATGAGAGATGGTTGAGCTTCTTACATTTCACCTACCGGAGTCGAATCTTCTACCTCTCACCAGGAGGTAAGAAATTGAAAAACATTTCCAGGCTGCTAATCGCATATGACGGGTCTGAGTGCTCCGACGCGATGTTGCAGGATCTGCGGCGGGCCGGCTTGCCAGGGGCCGTGGAAGCAGTCGTCGTTACCATCGCAAATGTCTTCGTTCCGCCCGATGATGAAGTCAACGAGACATTTTCTGGCCCGGCTGCCGCGATGGTTCGACCTTCCCAGTTGCGCGCGACCGAAGCTGTCGAGAGCGCGTTGGCGACGGCTGAGCAGGCTGCGGTTCGTATCAGACAATATTTCCCCGCTTGGTCAGTCAGGGCTGAGGCCGAAGGTGGCACGCCATTCTGGGAACTGGTTCAGATGGCCAATCGCTTTAACGTTGATCTGATCGCGATCGGTTCACATGGCCACTCAACCGCCGGCGGAAGACTAATCCTCGGAAGCGTTTCACAGAGGGTACTTCACGATGCGCCGTGCTCGGTGCGCGTGGCGCGGCGTGTTGAGCGGCGCAGCGACGGGCCAATTCGAATCGTAATCGGGTTCAATGGCTCGGCCGACGCGGAGCCGGCATTAAACGCCGTCACTTTACGTTCATGGCCGTCGGGGACTGAGGCGCGGTCCATCAGCGTCGGCAAGATGTCCAGTGAGAGCACCGGAGTTGCGGAAGAAAGGTTACGCGCCGCCGGTCTGATCGTCAGTGTAGTAAGCCATGCCGGAGACCCGGCCAAGGTCCTTGTGCAAGAGGCTGAGAGTTGGGGGGCCGACTCAATTTTCGTCGGCACCAGGAACGTTCACGGTTTTCAGCACCTCCTGCACGGCAGTGTCTCTGCCGCTGTGGCGGGGCGCGCGCATTGCTCGGTTGAAGTGATAAGGGCGAAGAAGGGGAATGGATAAATCTTCTTATGTCACTCGACACCAAATCCACAAAAAACAAAGACGTCAGCTCGAGCGTGCCGTGGCATACGCTCACGGTCGAAGCGACTTTTGAACGACTGGAGGCAACTCACGATGGCCTTAGCTCTGAAGAGGTTGCGCGCCGCCTGGGGCAGTTCGGGCCGAACGAGCTTCAGGCGCGCGAACGGTTTTTGCATTTGCGCCGGGGCCGAAACGGCAGTTTGCCGGCATAAGGATTGGTATGGTTGAGCTTTTTCCATTTTCAGATTATTGGTGGCTTTATCTCGCGTTCATATGCCTCGTGCTGGTAATGCTCGGGGTTGATCTCGGCGTCTTTCACCGTAAGGCGCATGCGGTTCGCTTCCGCGAAGCGGCCATGTGGACAGTCGTTTGGATCAGCCTCGCGCTGCTCTTCAACGTGCTTCTCTATCAATACGCGCTCTGGAAGTTTCCGCGTGACGCGCGGCTGATGGCCATCCCGGGTTTTGACCCGAGCAGTGAGGCCTGGAGAGTATCGCTCGAGTTTCTAACCGGATACGTCATCGAGAAATCGCTGTCTGTCGATAACATCTTCGTCTTCGTGATGGTGTTTTCGTACTTTGCGATTCCGGCAAAGTTCCAACACCGCGTCCTCTTCTACGGAATACTCGGCGCCATCGTGTTTCGCGCGATCTTTGTGGCGATAGGCGCGGCCTTGATGCAGTACCACTGGGTCATTCTGTTCTTCGGCGTCTTCCTAATTTTCACCGGCGTGAAGATCGTGGTGGTGAAAGAGAAGCCGCCCGACCCGGGTCGAAATCTGCTGGTTAGATTGCTCCGCCGCGCGTTTCCAGTGACGAATGTTCTGCATGGCTCAAAGTTCTTTGTGCGCGAAAAGGGACGGTTACACGCTACACCCTTGGTTGTTTCTCTCGTTTTTCTGGAAGCCACGGATATCGTGTTCGCAGTTGACTCGGTGCCGGCAATTTTCGCGTTCACGAACGAACCGCTGATCGTCTTCACCTCGAATGTCTTTGCCATCCTTGGTTTGCGCGCGTTGTATTTCATGCTCGCGGGGGCGGTCGAAAAGTTCTACCTCCTGCGGTATGGGCTGGGGGCGGTGCTCGTTTTTGTTGGATTGAAGATGGTTTGGCTCAATGATTTTTTCGACGGCAAGTTTCCTATTACGTGGTCGTTGGCCATTATTGGAGTGATGATCGGATCATCTGTTGCGCTTTCCCTGCTGTTCGCCAAGAAGGACGAAGCGGTCTCGGACGCGAGCCCGGTCAAGGACATCTCGCGAGAGAAAAAGTAATGATGAAAGGTGCGCAGATATGGATTGCTCCGACGGCGCGATTAAATCTACAGCAGCGGCAGTTGGGTTTCAGAAGTTGAGGCCGATTAATTTCATCCAGGGGATTAAAATGAATTGTCCAGTTTGCGAGAGCGTTAAGTTAACGATGTCCGAAAAGCAAGGCATTGAGGTAGATTATTGTCCACAGTGTCGTGGCGTCTGGTTGGATCGAGGCGAACTGGACAAGATAATCGACCGATCCGTAGCCGACACACCTCGTCAGAATCTGCGTGACGAGCCTCGCGCCTATCGCGATCGTCCTGATCCTGCGCCGGATTATCATGACTCCCGTCGCGGCGAATATGACTCTGATCGTGGTGGACATTACAAAAAGAAGAAACGGGAAGGTTTTCTGTCAGATCTATTTGACTTCGACTAAGTCCAAGTCAGGTGTTGAGTTGTCGCCGCTCCGCGGCTGGTTTGGAAAAGCTTCGGGGCGGCTATATCGCCACGGACTAACAGTTGGACAACACGAGCGGATTCATCTCAACAAACTCGACATCAACACTCATCGGCGCAGCCATCCTTGAACAGGCAGGTTTCGTCTGCCGGGGAAGGTAGCTGGAATTAGTGGTGCGCGCGAGGAAGAGCATTGGATAAAAACTGGTTGCAGACGTTTATGTCACTCGACACCAAATCCACAAAAAACGAAGACGTCAACTCAAGCGTGCCGTGGCATACGCTCACGGTCGAAGCGACTTTTGAACGACTGGAGGCAACTCGCGATGGCCTCAGCTCTGAAGAGGTAGCGGGCCGCCTGGAGCAGTTCGGGCCGAACGAGCTTCAGGCGTCCGGCCGCGTTTCGCCGTGGGCCATCCTGCTCGAACAATTCAAGAACGTACTAATAATCATCCTGCTGGTTGCCACTGCGCTATCGGCTTTTCTTGGACACGGTGTCGAGGCAATTGCGATTACCGTGATCGTTTTGTTCGCCGTCGTCCTGGGCTTTCTCCAGGAGTACCGAGCCGAACGTGCCATTGAAGCCCTGCGCGAATTGGCGGCGCCGAAGGCTACCGTGATCCGTGACGGTCGAGAGAGAGACGTCTCGGCGCGCGACTTGGTCCCTGGTGACGTCATTATCCTGGCGACCGGCGACAAAGTGCCGGCCGACGTAAGGCTGATAGAGGCCATCAATCTTCAGACGAACGAAGCTGCCCTGACAGGCGAGTCCGCGTCTGTCGAAAAGCACACTCGCCCGCTGGCAGACGAAAAACTCCAAACAGGTGATCGGATAAGCATGGCTTACGCGGGCACGATGGTTACTTACGGGCGCGGGCGCGCGGTTGTCACGGCCACGGCCATGAACACCGAGTTCGGCAAGATCGCCCGCCTGCTCGAAACAGTCGAAACCGGAAAGACCCCATTACAGGTCAACCTCGACCGCGTCGGCAAAGTGCTGGCGCGCGCTGCGTTCGCGCTGGTCATGATCATCGTCGCTTTCGGATTGCTTCGCGGACAGCCCTTCATCGAGATGCTCATCTTCGGGGTCGCCTTGGCCGTCGCAGTGGTCCCTGAGGCGTTACCGGCCGTAGTGACAATCTCGCTGGCGCTCGGCGTGAAAAGGATGATCAAGCGTCATGCTTTGGTGCGCCGCCTGTCTGCAGTCGAGACGCTGGGAAGCACGTCGATCATTTGCTCAGACAAGACCGGCACGCTCACTAAAGATGAGATGACGATGCGCAAGTGCTACGTCGGTGCTCAGATGTTCGAGGTTTCCGGCACCGGCTATGAACCGCAGGGTTCGTTCTCGCTGAACGGAGAAACTGTTGCGCCGAGCGAATCGCTGACTTTGCTGTTGCGCGCCGCTGCGCTCGCGTCGGATGCCCGCTTCGAGCAAACCGAACAAGAGAAGTGGGAGGTTAAAGGTGACCCGACTGAGGGCGCTCTGGTCGTGGCGGCAGCAAAAGCCGGCCTCGATAAGGCCGAACTTGAACGGGCTTTTCCGCGCGAGAATGAAATTCCTTTCAGCTCTGAGACCAAACGCATGACGACGTTGCACTCGTCGTCAAACGGAACCATCGCTTACTCCAAAGGCGCGCCGGAATTCATTCTGGATTCATGCGTGCGGCAATTGACTGGCGAAGGCGCGATCGAGCTCTCGAAAGCAAACCGGGCGGAGATTATCCACACCGCTCAGGAGATGGCGAGTGAAGCCCTACGCGTGCTGGCCGTCGCGTATAAACCCGGCGCCAGGATCGAAGACGCTGAACGCGAGATGACGTTCCTTGGGCTGGTGGGACTCATTGATCCGCCGCGCGCCGAAGCCGTAGGAGCCGTTAGGGAATGCAAAGAAGCGGGAATCAAAGTCGTCATGATCACCGGCGATCACCCGCTCACGGCGCGCGCTGTGGCGAGCGAATTGGGCATCCTCAACTCAGGCCGGCTCATGATCGGCGCCGAGCTCGACTGTATCGACGAAGACAGCTTTCGCGCGCAGGTTGAGACGGTCGAGGTATACGCGCGAGTCTCGCCCGCGCACAAACTGCGCGTGCTCACGGCCTTGAAAGAAATGGGTCACATCGCTGCGATGACTGGCGACGGTATCAACGACGCGCCGGCGCTGAAGAAAGCGGACATTGGAATCGCGATGGGGATTACCGGCACGGACGTGACCAAAGAAGCGGCGGCGATGACTTTGACCGACGACAATTTCGCATCCATCGTCGCCGCTGTCGAAGAGGGGCGCGGCATCTTCAGCAACATCAAAAAATATCTGATGTACCTGCTCTCATCGAACATCGGCGAGATTGGCTTGATGGCGGGGGCCACGGTGGCCGGGTTGCCGCTGCCACTTTCTGCGGTGCAACTTCTCTACGTTAATCTGGCGACGGACGGACTGCCCGCTCTGGCGCTCGCGGTTGATCCGCCCGAGGGGGATCTCATGAAGCGCCCGCCGCGCGATCCGCGTACCGGTATTTTCACTCGGCCGGTGGTCATACTGATGCTGGTCGGCGGAATCTGGTCAACGGTAATCAACCTTGGCCTCTTTATGTGGGCCTTGAATTCCGGACGCAGCGTGCAGGAAGCAATGACGATGACGTTCGTCTCTCTGGTGCTGATCCAATTTTTCAAGGCTTATAATTTCCGTTCTGACCGCCATTCCGTGCTGCGCCGTCCCTTCGCGAACAAATGGCTTAACATCGCCATCCTGTGGGAATTGTTCATGCTGGGACTGATCCTGTATGTGCCCTTCCTGGAAAATGTTTTCGGCACTATGGCGCTGCCGCTGAGAGATTGGCTCATCATCGTGGCCGCAGCCTTGACCATTTCGCCCGTCCTCGAGCTGGCAAAATGGATGGAACGGCGCGGCTGGTTTGGAGAACTTCAATAAGGAAACATCTGGAATACAACAAAGTTTCGTTGGCGGTCGCCGGTGACGTGCCTCAAAAGTAATCGAGCGAATCGGGAAGAAACGTGCCGTAGGCACGTAATGTTTATAGAAAGTGCTTGGCCTTCTCACTTTTTTCCGATGATAAGAGGCAATCGCGTGGCTATAAACATCTCGCCGGTCTGCGGCGATGATTCAGCTCACATCCTTTAGAGAACTAATCGAAGGACTTTTGACGGAAAGCCAACCGTAGCAGAAAATGTAGAGCATTAAAAGAACATGAACATGAAAAGAAAAACCATCTGGGTGACTATCGGTGTTGTAGTGGTCGCGCTCGCCGCGTTTGCATTAACGCGCCGGCAAGAGCGCCCGGCACAAACTGAGAGAGCTACGCATTCTGCTGCGCATCCATCCACGCCCACTTCATCTGCCGAGACCAAGTCCGTGCCCGCTTATTATCAAACGGAACCGGCGGCCAGCAGTCTGGCGCCGACCCTCGCTCCCGAAAAATTCACCGGTAAAGCGCAGGAGGCTTATCGCGTCGTCCGAGAGAAGCCGCAGTTGATCGCGCAGTTGCCTTGTTACTGTTATTGCGATCGCGGCTTTGGCCACAAGAGTCTGCATAGTTGTTTCGTAGACGATCACGCCGCGCACTGTGCCGTCTGCGTGGACGAGGCCTTGCTGGCTTATAACCTGCAGAAGCGTGGTTTGTCTCCGCAGCAGATACGCGGACAAATCATTGAGCAGTACGAACCGAAGAGCGCACCGTGAGGTAGCAAGCGTGACTCAGCGGACTCATTTGATGACTTACATGAACTTGTGCCGAGCGATTGCTGCTTCGTTAATGCTGGCGGCGGTGGCTCTGTCCGGGTGCCGTCGATCGGCATCAAACCAGGAGATCGCGAACAACGGCACCGCGGATTCACCGCTCGCAATTCGCGCGAGCGAAAGCCCGGCGGGTGCTGACAGCCGAGAGCCGGATTTGAGCGCCACGCCAGACGGTCGAGTGATTCTTAGCTGGATCCAGAAAGTAGGAGAGAAACGTTACGCATTGCGTATGGCGGAACGTGATGCGAACGGCTGGTCGGAAGTTCGCACGGTCGCAGAAGGCGAAAACTGGTTCATCAACTGGGCCGACTTTCCTTCGGTCATCGCCCTCAAGGATGGCTCGTTGGCGGCACACTGGTTGGTGAAGAGCGCCGCCAGCACGTATGCCTACGATGTGAATATCGCGAGGTCCAAAGACCGCGGGAAGACCTGGGACCGTCCCGTCGTACCGCACCGGGACATGACGCAAACCGAGCATGGTTTTGTATCGCTGATAGCTTTGGCAGACGGACGAATAGGCGCCGTCTGGCTTGACGGCCGCAATCTGAAAGACGTCAAAGACGAGGACGAGCACAGTGCGTTGAAAGAAAGCATGACACTCAGATATGCGGCGATTGACGCTCAGGGCGGACTCTCAGATGAAGCCCAACTGGATGATCGCGTGTGCGAATGCTGTCAAACCTCGGCGGCTCTGACCAGCAACGGTGTCATCGTGGCGTATCGTGACCGCTCACCCACCGAAGTGCGCGACATCTCAGTAATTCGAAGCGCAGCGAACGCCAGTTGGTCATCAGCGCAAACCGTTTATCCGGACAACTGGCAAATCAGCGCTTGTCCCGTCAACGGGCCGGCGATTGTGGCGGAAGGTAGTCGGATCGCTATGGCGTGGTTTACCGAAGGCGGTGGCGAACCGCACGTCAATATTGCGTTCTCAAACGACGGCGGCGCGACCTTTGGCAATAAGATTCAAGTGGATGATGGAAACACAGTAGGCCGCGTTGACGCTTTGCTCCTGCCGGACGGTTCAGCGCTTGTTTGCTGGCTCGCGGGGACGGTTGAAAGTGGCGCGATTAAGGTTCGGCGCATTCAATCAAATGGAACCCTGGGACCGGTTGCCACGATTGCGAAGACTGACATCTCGCGCTCAAGCGGGTTCCCGCGGATGGCGCGACTACAAGACGAAGTGGTTTTCGCGTGGACTGAGTTTGGCAAACCTTCGAACGTTCGCATCGCCACCGCCGACGTCAGCAACTACAAGTAACAGATGAAAGGGCAAAACTCATGCGTTTAGTCATCGCCGTCCTTCTGACGATTCTTATGAC
This sequence comes from Acidobacteriota bacterium, assembly GCA_052389795.1. Lineage (GTDB taxonomy): Bacteria > Acidobacteriota > Blastocatellia > Pyrinomonadales > Pyrinomonadaceae > UBA11740. The sequence continues at coordinate 534,833 of JBQTHO010000001.1, forward strand.
TCTTGCCGCTCAGGCTCAGACTCGGCCACGCGGGCGCGAACTGGGAATTCCCTTTCCGGGTCAGACAGGCCCACACAATGCGATTACAGATGTTGCCGGAATCGCTGTTGGTCATGTCACGCTCATTGAGGGCGAGGGAAAGTTGATCCCTGGTAAGGGCCCGATTCGCACCGGCGTCACCGCCATCCTTCCGCGACCACGGGGAAATTGGGATCCAGTCTTCGCCGCTACTTTCAATCTGAATGGCAACGGAGACATGACGGGTATTAACTGGATCAAAGAGTCGGGTTTTCTTGAGGGTCCGATACTATTGACCGGGACGCACAGCGTCGGCACGGTGCGCGATGCGGCGATTCAGTGGCAGTTGAAGAACGGCCGCCAGTTTGTCTTCACTTATCCGGTGGTCGGTGAGACTTTTGATTTTTTGAACGACGCCAATGGCGAACATGTAAAAGCCATTCATGCCTTGCAAGCGCTGGAGAATGCGAAAGCCGGGCCCGTTGAAGAAGGAGCTGTTGGTGGCGGTACTGGGATGGGCTGTAATGGATTCAAAGGAGGAATCGGCACCTCCTCGCGCGTGTTATCGGCTCAATCCGGTGGTTACACGGTCGGTGTCCTCGTGCAATGTAACTACGGTGGGGATCTCAGAATTCTGGGCGTTCCAATTCGGCAGGAGATCCAGGACTTGCGAACCTGTACTACTCTGCCACAGCCCTTGTCGCGCCCCTGGACTCACGGCATGCCGTCGTGCTCGGCCCGGGCCAATAGCAGAGTCGCTCCGGTGGCTCCTGCGTACGAAGGTCGCGGCTCAATCATTGTTATCGTCGCTACCGACGCTCCGTTACTGCCACACCAACTCGAGCGCCTGACGCGGCGAGTGGGAATGGGACTGGGGCGGCTGGGCAGTTGGGCCAGCAATTCGTCCGGCGATTTGTTTCTGGCATTCTCAACCGCGAATGCCGACGCCGCCAGTTCGGAAGGAACGCCTTCACTACAGATGCTACCTAACGAGCGCATCGACCCGTTGTTCGTCGCGACGATCGACGCTACCGAAGAAGCTGTGGTCAACGCCATGCTCGCGGCAAAGACTATGACCGGCGCTGACGGCATCCGAGTCTTCGGTTTGCCCGGCGATCGCGTCGTCGCGGCGTTACGGAAATACAATCGAATGAAGTAATCGGATGACTGCCCGCGCCGCGATAACATCGACCGCGTAAAGACTTGCCTTGATGCGCCCGTAGTTGAGGTGAAGTTCGTTTGAGTCTTTGCGTACGTCGCCATCAACGCAGCCTATCGCGATATGGGGGTTGACATTCGCGCACCGTAGAATAGAATGCGCAGCACTGGGGCGAGGCTGAATGCTTCCCCCCGCGCGGAAACGCGCGAGAGAGCGGCGATGTGTGTGGGAGCGCATCGCCGCCTTCGTTTTTATTGAATCCGGTGCTTTGAAGCGGTATAAGACGCTGTATTGGGTACTTATACGGAACTGTTCCGTATAACACTTAGTTGGGCATCTTCATAAATTCGACTAGGCTCTCTCTAAATGACAAAAACTCTCATCGCGGTCTTTGCAGTAGCCTTCGTGTTGACGGCTCCTAGCCTGGCTCGCGCGTGCATGTGCGGGAACACTGATGCCGCAGGTGCCTTCCTATCTGCGGATGTCGTCTTTATCGGAAAGGTAATAAAAATAACGCATGCAAAACAAGCCAGTGTTGGATTGTTAGTAAAGGAATCCGGCACACTTGAGTTGCTGAAAGTTCCGCGTTGGGAGAAATCGCTCGACCCCGCGCGGATCGTGACGCTAGAAGTAACCGATTCCTTGAAGGGAAACGCTGCCAAAACGTTTCAACTCGTCACAGCGCGTTATGACAACGGTGCCACCTGCGGCGTAAACTTCAAAATGGGCGAAAGTTTTCTCGTTTACGCCCACAAACAACGACACGAGCTATCCGCCGACGAAGCTAAAATTCCGAAGAACGAATGGTCGAAAGAAATTAAGCTAAAAGCGGAAGCGGATCGATACAATCAACGGCTTCCTGCATTTGAAACATCACTCTGTGCTCGAACTGAACGCATGCGTTGGGCGAAGGACGATCTTGATGTCATTCGCGATATTCTAAAAAATGGTTTGCCAAACAATCTGCGGCGTGAACAACCTAAACCGGCGCGGTTATCCAATGACGATGCCCAACAAATCGTTGGACGCGAGCGGCGGGAGCGTGTTTCGCAAGATAATTGGTCCCGCGATGCTTGAATGAAATCGCGCCGCCGCGTCAACTCCGCCGTTCGGCGCTACAAACGCATAACGAGTATGACACTCTATCTTCACCGAACACTTGCAATCGTAACGCTTGTTTTCGCATTAATTGGGTTCTCAACCGCGCAACAGCGGAAACAGTTTTCAGCCAGGTTGAATCCGTCCAAGGCGACGGTGTACGTCAGTTTTGACAGTGCTCGCGCGGATGCCAATGGCGACCCGCGATTCCGTCTTAAGCTTCATAACAACACTCGATGGAAAATCATCTGTTATCTCACGCCAGGCCGCTCTCGTTTGGGAGAGTTGCCCGTCATCTACAAAGTTCAAGATGACAAGCGTAATGAAATTTACTCGAACCATTCCGGTGATGTCGTGTTTCAGCACGCGGTACTTCCCGGAAAATCCGTTGCGTTCTTGGTGTCCAAAGAACATCTAAAACGTGGCACTACTGTTTATGTCGAATACAACTACCCGTGGGAAATTCGGGGCGGAATTTCACCTTATGGTGTCGAACCCAATCATCGCGTCTTTTATGGATGGTAAGTGGTTACAAATAGCCCGCAAGGGCACTATGCGGAATTCTTCGCAGCCGATCCGCGGGATCCCTCGATTCCAACCGCTTTGAGCACAAAATCGCAGGGATTTCGTGCGGTACGGTCATTGCTCCACTCTATCCGCTGAATTCCGGGTCACGGGACAGCCTTTCATAAACCTTGACAGGAATTCGCAGTTTTACATAGAGTCACCACCATTCGATGAAGCAACGGCTGGCATCCTTAGTCCTTTTGCTTGTGCTCTGCGGCGGCGCGTTTGCCGGAGTGCCGCTCGGCTTTAGTGAAAACCAGTGCAGCATGAGCGGCATGGGCAACATGCAATGCTGCAAAGCGATGCTGCGCCGGAAGAACGGGCCAAAGGTTTCGACCGCGCAATTGTTGTGCGCTCTTGCGTGCGCAAAGAATGGGAGCACGTTGCCGTCAAGCAGCGTGCGGGTGACGCCGCCGGCTATGGCGCGGACAATCGAAAATCCGCCGAGGGTAAACTCTGCGGTGATCACTTCGCTTCGATTTCAGCGGCTGGATCGCTCGCACGATCCGCCCGGTTCTCCACCTAAATACCTGCGCAATCTCGCCCTTCTAATCTGATTCCAAAAAGGCCGTAGTGTGTCTTCTGACGGTTCACGCACTGGACCGGGCAGAGGTTTGTCTGTTCGTGTGCCTTGAGCGCACCTAGCTAAGTTTCTTGGAGGATCAGATGAAGGAGTCTTTAGTTTATACGCTTGCTCTAACCGCGGCCCTAACAATCGTCGCCGCGTGCACCAAATCAACCAATGACGGCCCCAGCGGCAAAGCCATCGCATCAGTGAAGGTCAATGACCTGACGGCGACACTCTCGAACAATACCGGCCAACTCAAATCTGGTGAACAGGAAGTGACGCTGGCGTTCACCGATTCGGCCGGTAAGCCGGTCGACGTCGGCGCCGTATCGTTGAACCTTCACATGCCGGCGATGGGCAGCATGGCCGCGATGAACAATGCCGTGACGTTTACGACCACCGCCACGCCCGGCGTGTACAACGGTAAAGTCAACATCGAGATGGCGGGCGAGTGGCAAGGACAGCTTGCCTACGAAGGCCCGGCCGGAAAAGGCAAGGCGACGTTCAGCGTGTCGGCGCGATGATTCATCGACTGATCGAATTCGCCATGCGGAATCGCGGTCTGGTGATCGCGATCTACCTCGGCCTTGCCGCCTGGGGCTATTGGGCCTTACTACACACGCCTATCGATGCCATCCCTGACCTGTCTGAAAACCAGGTGATTGTGTTCACTGACTGGATGGGGCGCTCGCCGCAGGAAGTTGAGGACCAGGTCACATATCCGCTGGTCACGAACCTCCAGGGCCTGCCGGGTGTGCGCGTGGTGCGCGCCAGTTCGGCGTTTGGCTTCTCGATGATCAACATCATCTTCGAAGACAACGTGGATCTATATTGGGCGCGCACGCGGGTGTTGGAGCGCCTGAACCTCGTGACGGCGCAACTCCCGCAAGGTGTCACTCCCACGCTAGGCCCCGACGCCACCGGTGTCGGCCAAATCTTCTGGTACACGCTGGAAAGCGACCAGATGAACCTGCGCGATCTGCGCACATTGCAGGACTGGTTCGTACGCTATCAACTGAATTCCGTCCCCGGAGTTGCAGAAGTCGCCAGTGTCGGCGGTTACGTCCAGCAGTACCAGATAGACGTCGATCCAAACAAGCTGCGTTCGTACGGCATGCCGCTATCAATGGTCATCGAAGCGATTGAGCGATCGAACAAAAACGTCGGCGGCAACGTGGTCGAGCAATCGGGCCAATGGGCAGTTGTGCGCGGCGTCGGCCTGCTCCAATCGACTGCAGATGTTGAGAACATTCTGCTGATGGCGGAAAACGGCATTCCGGTTTACATCAAGAATGTCGCGACGGTGAAGCTCGGCGACGCGTTTCGGCAGGGTGCGCTGGACAAGAACGGCAAGGAAGCCGTCGGCGGCGTGGTGATCGCGCGATACGGCGTGAACACTTTGGAGGTAATCGACGCCGTCAAACAAAAGATCGCCGCAATTCAAAGCGGCTTACCGCCAGGCGTACAAGTCGTTCCGTTTTACGACCGCACCCAACTGATTCAACGCGCGACGTCCACATTAAAGTGGGCCCTGATCGAAGAACTCATTCTGGTCACGCTGGCGCACATCATTTTCCTCGCGCATTTCCGCTCGATTCTGATTGTCACTATTCCGCTGCCGCTGGCGGTGCTGCTTGCGTTTCTCTTCATGTACTACATGGGCATCAGCTCGAACCTGATGTCGCTGTCCGGGATTGCGATCGCCATCGGCGTGCTGGTTGATGCGGGCATTGTGGTTACCGAAAACGCGTTTCGCTTTATCGAAAAGAGGAAGATCGATCCTAAAGATCGGCTACTGGTGTGGCGCACGGTATTAGAATCGACCAGGCTCGTCGGACGCCCGATCTTCTTCTCAATGGCGATTATTATTCTCGCCTTTGTTCCCGTCTTTGCGCTCACCGGCGAAGAAGGAAAGCTCTTTCATCCACTGGCGTTCACCAAAACATTCGCGATGGTCGGGGCGACAATCATTGCGGTAACACTCGTGCCGGTGCTCTGCACTTTGCTTTTGCGCGGCAAGTTTCATCCGGAGCAGGCGAATCCCGTAATGCGCGCATTGCACTTCATCTATCGTCCGGTGCTGCGATTCGCGCTGACTCACAGAGTCATAACCGTAGCGTTAGCGGCGGTGCTGTTCGCGGGGGCGCTGTTTCTCGCAACCGGAATCGGCAATGAATTTATGCCTCCGCTCAACGAAGGCGACTTGATGTTTATGCCGGTGACGGATCCCGCCGTCTCGATCGATGAAGCGCTCAAAATCACCGCGCGGCAGGACGAAATTCTGAAATCAGTTCCTGAGGTTGAATGGGCCGTCGGCAAGGCGGGTCGCGCAGAAACTTCGACCGATCCGTCACCGATAAATATGACGGAAACGGTCGTTCACCTGAAAGACCCGAAGCAATGGCGGGCCGGTCTGACGCGCGAATCGCTGATTGCCGAGTTGGACGAAAAGCTGCGCATGCCGGGCGTGACGAACATTTGGACGCAACCGATCAAAAACCGTATCGATATGCTCTCAACCGGTATTCGGTCGCAAGTCGGCATCAAGATTTTTGGAAACGATCTCCAGACGCTGGAAGATCTATCGCGACGGGTCGCCAGTGTGGCCCGCGAGGTGCCAGGCGCGAAGGATGTTTATCCCGAGCAAATCAGTGGCGCACCTTACATCGACATCAAGATCAACCGCACCGCCGCGGCCCGTTACGGCCTCGACGAGCAAGTCATTCAGGACACGATTGAAAAAGGAATTGGCGAGACGAATCTCTCAGTAACGATCGAGGGCCGCCGGCGCTTTCCCGTGCGCGTGCGTTTCGCGCCGCAGTATCGCGGCAGCGTGCAGGCTTTGGGAAATATTCCAATCACGACACGGACTGGTCAGCCGATTCCCCTGTCGCAGCTTACGACGATCAGCGAGACCCAGGGTCCGTCCATGATTTCCAGCGAAAACGGTTTGCTACGCGGCACGGTCCTGTTGAATGTTCGCGGGCGCGACGTCGGTGGATTTGTCGATGAAGCGAAATCCGCGATTGCTCGGCAAGTTCAGATGCCCACGGGTTATTACGTTGAATGGAGCGGCGAATACGAAAACCAGCAACGCGCACGCAGCCGCATGTTGATCGTCGTGCCGATTGTGCTGATCGTGATCTTCGCGTTGCTTTACATCACGTATCACTCCGCGCTGGAGGCCGCCCACGTTTTGATGGCGGTGCCGTTTGCGCTCACCGGCGGCATCTATCTGCTCTGGGCTCTCAGCTACAACTTTTCAGTCGCCGTTTGGGTCGGATTCATCGCCCTGTTTGGGACGGCCGTGCAGACCGCGGTGGTGATGGTCATTTACCTGGAAGAAGCCGTCGAGCGCAAGAAACAAGAGGTTGGTCAACTGAATCGCGCTTTATTGATAGAAGCAGTTACGGAAGGTGCGCTGTTACGCCTGCGACCGAAAGTCATGACGGTCTCGACGGTGATCGCATCGCTGCTGCCGATCATGTGGAGCACCAGTGCGGGGGCTGAAGTGATGAAGCCGCTCGCAACGCCGGTTCTCGGCGGGATGATTTCAAGTTTGTTGCACGTACTGGTGGTGACGCCGGTGATCTTTTTCTGGTTACGCGAGCGTGAATTAAAGAAAGCTCGCCACGGCGCAGCCATAGTCATGCAACCGAAGGAAAGTGAAAGTCATGGATAGATTTTCAGTTACATCGCGGCTTTTGATTGCATTCATGGTGCTAACGAGCCTGACCACGTTCAATTCCGCAACCGCAAAGCCGAGGCTTCAAACTGCTACGGTGAAAATTACTACCCGCGGATACGAGCCCTACGTCCTGAAGTTTCGGCGCGGCATACGCACGCGCATCACTTTCGTGCGCACCACGGACGCGACCTGTGCGAACGAGGTCGTATTCCCCGAGTTCGGGATGCGACGCGAGTTGCCGCTGAATCAACCCGTGGTGATTACTCTTACGCCAACGAAGAAGGGCGAATTCAGTTTTACCTGCGGCATGAACATGATGCGCGGCAAGTTGATTGTGCAGTAGAGAGAGATGAACGCGAAGCAATACATGTCAGTGCTTCCACACGTCGTGCTCGTGGTGATTCTGTGTTTGCCAGCGCCACCGGCCATGTTTGCGCAAACGACCGGCACGCCCGATCCGTCCACGAAAACACAAATACCAGTCTCGCGTTACCTCGATCCGAAGAACGGCATGACTGCGGACGAGGCCGTAGCTTACGCGCTTATTCACAACGCCGAACTCGAAGCCGCGCGCAAAGAAATCGACGCGGCGAAAGCAATGGTCAAACAGGCGCGTTTGCGGGCTAATCCCATGCTGGATGTTGAGGGCACGCGGCAGGTTCCACCGGGCCGGGACAACAGCATCATGGCGGGCGTGACGCTGCCGCTGGAACGTGGTGGGCGCGTCCCGGCGCGGATTGCCGTCGCCGAACGTGAAGTCGAAGTCCGCGAGCGCGAGTTCGCCAACCGCGAACGGATGCTGGCCGGTGAAGTGCGGATGAAATTTGGCGATGCGCTGGCTGAGGCCTTGAAGCTTTCTTTTACCGGGCAATTGGTTGAAGCAAATCAGCAGAGCTTCAATTTAATCGCCGCTCGCGTGGTTGAAGGCGCAACACCACCGCTTGAACAAAACATGGCCCTCGTCGAACTTAATCGGTTGAAGTCGATGCGCGAGACCGCTGAAGGCAAAGTGGAGATCGCGCTTTTCGAGCTTCGAAATCTAATCGGGATGCTGCCAGAACAACCTCTGCGTTTGCGCGGCGACTTTGATCGTTTGATTGACCAACTGATATCCGTCGCAGAAGCAACCATTCAAGCCCTGAGAGACCGCCCTGACGTGCAAGGCTTTCGCGCTATGGAGAATTTGGCGAATGCGCGGATTGCACAGGCCCGGGCGGAAGGGCGGTGGGATGCAAGTCTGACTGCGGGTTACCAAAGAATGCATTCTGGCTTTCCACAGTTTGGGCTTGATGAGCAGGGCGCCATTCAACCGATTGAGAGCAATTTTCACGCCTTGAAGTTTGGCGTCTCGATCATGCTTCCGGTGCGGAACAAGAATCAAGGGATGATCGAGGCCGCCTTTGCAGAATCCGCCGCCGCAAAATCGCGCCGTGAATTTGCCGAATTGACCGTGCGGCGCGAAGTCGCCGCCGCTTACGCTCGCTATGAGCGCGCCGTTAAAGCTCATGAGATCTTTCGAGTTGGCGTGCGCGAACCTGCACGTGCGAACCTTGCCGTAGTGCGGCAGACCTACGAACTCGGTTCCAAGACGCTGTTGGATTACATCGCCGAGCAGCGCCGCTTCATTGAATTGGAAAACGATTTTATCGAAGCGCAATTGGCGGTTTACAACGGACGCGTGGAAATCCAGCGCGCTACTGCTTCACCGGAGTTGATAAAGAAATGAATGAAGAACGACAAATCCCCCCGCCTGCCGACGAGCCCGCCAAATCGCGGCGTGCGAGTCGTCCGGTGATCGTTGTCGCAATCGTCGCCATCGTTGCCATCATCGGTATCGTGGCGATCTGGTTGTTGTGGCCGAAGCCGGCAGGCCGCCCCGTTGCGGCGCCGCGGACCGTAACGTTCGATGAGTCGTCGCCCGCTACGACGACGGCCGAGCAAAAACTGACGCTGACACCTGAACAACTGCGCAGCGTCCAATTGAAGATCGAAATGGTGGGCGAAGCACCGACTACAGAAGCAGCAGCGCAAATGGCGACGGGTGTAGTTCAGGCGAATAGTTATAAAGAAACGCCGGTGGTTTCACTGGTCGGCGGGATCGTGCGAAGCGTCCACGGGGAGCTGGGGCAAAATGTCAGACGGGGCCAACGCGTTGCAATTGTTTTCAGTAACGAACTTGCTGAAGCACAGGCGGGTTACCTGACAGCGGTCGCGGCGCTCGATGAACACCATCGTCACCACCTGCGCACGATTAAACTGGTTGAGATTGGTGCGGCGAGCCGGCAGGAACTTGAGTCGGCCACCACGCAGTACCGCGAATCCGAGGCGAATGTCGGGAATCTCAGACAGAAACTGCTCTTGCTTGGTATGACCGCGCAACGTATCGCTTCCTTAAAATCAACTTCGCAGATCAATTCCGAAGTCACCGTGCCGGCGCCGGCATCTGGCACAATCACCAGCCGTACAGTTAATTCCGGCGAGGTGATCGAAGCCAACAAAGAACTGCTGCGCGTCACGGATCTTTCAACCGTTTGGGTCATCGGACAGGTTTACGAAAAGGACCTGGCGACGGTGCGAGTGGGGAGTGGCGCGAACATTACTTCCGATGCCTATCCGGGACAAATCTTCCGTGGCCGTCTGACGTACGTTGACCCAAAAATTGATCCGGCGACGCGAACTGCTCAGGTCCGGATTGAGATCGCGAATCCCCGCCAAATGTTCAAGATTGGCATGTACGTGAACGTCGCCTTCGGAGCGCTGGGAGTCGCCGAACAGACGCTCTCTACGGTACCCAAGAACGCAGTGCAGACGATCGGCAGTCAACGGTTTGTCTTCGTAGCGACTGACAAACCGAATGAGTTTATTCTGCGCCCCGTGCGCGTCGGCGCGGAAAGTAACGGCTTCTATCCGGTATTGGAAGGCCTGAATGCTGGTGAGCGGGTGGTGACTGAGGGAAGTTTTATGTTGCGCGCAGAATGGCTCAAAACGAATTCAGTTAGCCACGTCCAATGAGCATTCATTATCGTCGAAAGGGAATGACCGAGCTGAAACAAATCTTTCTGTGCCTCGCTATCTTACTTTTGGCGACGACAGCCTTCGGGCAGAGTAGCTTCAAGGCTCAAGTGCTGAACGATGAGAGCAAACTGCCGGTTGTCGGTGCGAGCGTTTCGATTAAAGAGACAAACATTGCCGGAACTAGCGACAGTAACGGCCGAATAGAACTAACCAACATTCCCAACGGCCAACAGACCGTTCTGGTAGTTTCAGCCGACCACGAGGACAAGGAACTGAAACTTACGTTCCCGCTTATCGATCAAGTTGAGCAGACAATCCTGCTTAAGCTCAAGACTGTAGGCGAAGTCACCATCACATCGACCGCACGCATCAGTCGTGAAATAGATGACGTGCCCACACGAATCGAAGCCATTAGCGAAGAGGAGGTTGACGAAAAGAGCATCATGCGCCCGGCCAATGTGTCTATGGTTCTGAACGAAAGCACGGGCATCAAAGTGCAACAGACTTCGGCTACTTCTAATACTCAGAGTGTCAGAATCCAGGGGCTGGATGGCAGGCACACGCAAATACTCAAAGATGGCTTTCCCGCGTTTGGCGGATTCTCGGGCAGCTTGAGTCTGTTGGAAATTCCTCCGCTCGACTTGCGGCAAGTCGAAATAATAAAGGGTCCGTCCGCGACTTTCTACGGAGGTGGAGCAATTGCCGGCGTCATTAACTTCATTAGTAAAGAGCCGGAGAACGAACGCGCTACCTCGCTGATCATCAATCAGACCAGCGCCCGGGGAACAGATTTTTCGTTATACGATTCGCAGAAATTCAAGCGATTCGGTTACGCATTCCTCGGTTCGGTGAATTTTCAAAAGGAGTACGATGTCGACAATGACGATTTCACGGAATTACCAAGAACTGTCTCGTTTGGCGTAAGCCCGCGTCTGTTCTTTTATGTTAATGATCGAACGAGCCTGGTCATCGGCAATTCGACGTCATATCAAAAGCGCAAAGGCGGCGACGTGTTCGTGATTCGCGGTCGGGCCAACAACTTACACCAATATTTCGAGACCAACAATTCAGTCCGCCACATTACGACGATTCAATTTGAGCGCGAGCTTAACGATGGTCGGAAGTTGATTGCCAAGCAAAGTATCGCGGTATTCGATCGGAAAATAGAAATTCCAGACTACGTATTCACAGGTCGGCAACTGAACTCTTACACAGACGTTTCTTACTTTCTACCTGCTCAAAAGCATGCGTTTGTCTTTGGCGGCAGCACCACATACGATCAATTCAGTGAGGATCAAACGAACGGAGGCCCAAGGCGGAATGAAACCAGAACGGCAATCGGAGGGTTCGTCCAGGATAACTTCACCATCAGCAATAACCTTTTGATGGAAGCGGGATTTCGGCTTGATTATCTCCGCCATTACGGAGTTTTCCCTTTGCCGCGCGTTTCGCTCTTGTACAGATTCAGCGATCAGTTGAGCAGCCGATTCAGTTTCGGCTTGGGATATAAGGCGCCGACCGTTTTCACTGAAGATGCGGAAGAGGTTCTGTTCCGAAATGTCCTGCCGATCGGAAATACTTTGAAAGCCGAACGTAGCCGTGGCGGGACCTTCGACGTTAACTATCGAAACACGATTGGCGAAAAGATGTCCTATTCGATCAATCACATGTTCTTTTACACGAGAATCGTTGATCCCTTAATCCTTACCACCGTTAGTAACGGGCTGCTGAGATTCATCAATGCCGGTGAACCGGTGCGGAGTGCGGGCTTTGAAACAAACGTCAGGGTTGTTTACGACATCGTGAAATTATTTGCAGGATTCACGTTTACCGACGCAAAAGCAGAATATCTGCCGGGTAATCAAACTCTCCCGCTCGTACCTAAGAGCAGATTGAACTCAGCGCTGCTGTTTGAGAAAGAATCGAATTTCAAAGCAGGCCTTGAGGCGTATTACACGAGCAGCCAGTTGCTAAGTAATGGCTCGAGGGCAAGACATTTTTGGGTATTGGGTATCTTTGGGGAAAAAAGCTACGGAAAGATTAGTCTTTTTTTTAATGCTGAAAACATCACCGACACCCGCCAAAGCCGCTTTGGGCAAGTCGTTTTTCCGCCGCATCAAAACCCGACCTTCGCCGAAATCTATACGCACACTGAAGGGCGGATTTTCAACGGCGGAATCAAACTTAGGTTTTGAGATTGGAAAGGGAAGGATGTATCAGGAATCTGCTATAAATACCGGGCGAGACCGAGCCAGTCTCGTTAAGCGCGGTCGGCACCTTGAGTACTTCACCTGGGTTACGTTGAAATTGCGCTGGCGTCGCCGGGCTCCTTAGAGCTCAGGCAACTTTTGTTTCCCCCCGCTCAAGGAAGCAACCTCAGCCACAAATCTACGGGCGAGGCTAACCTTCGATATTAAATAAAGCGACCCGGGCCAATTCATCAGGCCTTTCTGCTTTCGATCGCCGAGACTGTGGCTTGTAAACCCTCTCTGTGATATAGAACGGGGCGATTGCCACTTTTGTCTCTAGCGGCGGGTGAATCTCCGCCGATCGGTCCTCAACCCTAAAGGAGAAGTCCCATGAAAACTCACAGCAAACGTCTCGCGTTTCAAAGCCGCGTCTTCATCGGCGTGGTTTCCCTGACTTTGATTACTCCGGCCCTGTCGTTGGGCTGGGGAGCGGGCGGACACATGATGACCGCTCAAATTGCCTTCGACCGTCTGAACCCGCGCGCCAAAGCGCAGGTCCGAACGCTGCTGGCGATTCAAATTGATCCCGCCGCCGTTACGCGTCGAAGCAGAAACTTTGTTAACGCGTCGCACTGGGCCGACGATCTGAGGCCGTTCCCTGAATTCGATTCGTTCAAGGCGCTTCACTTTATCGACAAGCCCTTTTCTGACGACGGCACGCCGCTGCCGACCGTGCCTCCGCCTAACATCGTGACCGCGCTTGAGGACAACTTAAACATCCTGAAGACCAGTACCGACAACAATGCACGGGCGCAGGCGTTGCGCTTCGTCATTCATTTTGTCGGTGACATACATCAGCCCTTGCATTGCGGCACCAGAGTTAGCGCGGCGTTGCCGGAAGGCGATCGCGGCGGTAATGAAGTCAAATTGAAGATTCGTCAACCGAACGGCACGATGAAGAGCACGAATCTTCATAGCTACTGGGACGGAGGCATCGGCTCGTTTCCAAAAACAGGACCTAATTTTCGACCGCCGCCGTTGAGCCAGATTCCCCCCGCTGCCGCGCTCGCGAAGCGAGGCAATCCCGCTACAGATCCAGCCCTGAATCTGAACAACCCTACGGATTTCGCCGGTTGGGCCAGTGAAAGCAACACGCTGGCGATCGATGTGGCCTACCAAGGGATCACGAACAACGCGCGACCGACAGCGGCTTACAACCGCGCGGCAAAGCGCGTGGTGCGCAAACGTGTTGCGTGGGGCGGCTATCGCCTGGCGGCACTGCTTAACTCAATCTGGCCGTAGCTATTTGGAGTGCGGCGGCTCGACGCCGCTTTCGATAGTGCTCGTGCGACGTGCAAGAAAAAGCGCCTTCCAGCCGGCGCACTCCAAAACGCATTCGTTTGATTTGACGAACTATCCCTGCTTTCTATAATCGCGCGCATGAGCGCCGATGACATTTACGAAGTGCAGCGGTTGTATCCCCAGATCTTCCTTGCCTGCCACACGAATCACGTGCGCGCGGCGACGACTCGCTGGAAGCTTTCGTCGCATGACTCGGCAATTCTGTCGCATCTCGATCGCTCGAGTGGGTTGAGTCCGCGTTCGCTCGCGAAGCACCTCAGCGTCGCGCCTTCCACGCTTTCTGCAAGCATCAAGCGATTGACCAGTCTCGGGTATCTCACGTGCGACGCGCCGGCAAATGACAAGCGGCGCCGTGAGATTCGCTTGACTGCTCGTGGCGCCGAAGCGATAGCGGCTACCTCCGTGCTGGATCGCGAGCGCGTGCGCAGGATGTTGAAGAGGTTGAAACCTGCCGATCGCAGAGCGGCGCTGAACGGCCTGGCATTGCTGGCCCGCGCTGCCAGAGAACTCGGCGCAGAGGAGGATGTATGAAGACCGCGATTATCATTGCCGCAAGCATCATCGGTGTGATCGTTTTAGTTTTCGCAATCATGGCTCTGGTTGGTTCGCAGTTGCCGAGGGCTCATACCGCATCGCGTTCGATAGTGCTGCGCCAGCAGCGTCCGAACGTGTACGCGGTCATCCGTGACTTCAAATCTGCGCCGACCTGGCGAAGTGGCGTGAAGAGCATCGAAGTCATCGAAACGCCGGGACAGAAGTTGCGTTTCCTTGAACACGGAAGTGACGATGTGACTTACGAAGTGACAGAGGACGTGCCGAACCAACGCATGGTCACGCGAATTCTGAACACGGATCTTGGTTACTCAGGCCAGTGGACTTATGAACTGACAGACGAGAACGGCGGTACCCGCGTGAAGATTACGGAAGACGGCGACGTTTCGAATGTTTTGTTCCGCTTCATGTCGCGCTATATCTTTGGCCACACCAGCACGATGGATACTTACTTGACGGCGCTGGCGAAGAAATTTGGCGAAAGCGCGACGCCGCAGTAATGGAGTCAGTACCGGGAGCGATAGCGACCGGGTTGTCAATAGTGTTCAATCGTCATGGTCGACAGTTACCGGACTTTGACGAATGACGACCCCGTCGCTACCGCTCCGGGTACTGACCTCGTTGGCGATGCCGCGACCTGGCTCAGCGTTGAGTCTCACAACTTCACTCGCCGCAGCCGCAGCGCATTTCCGATCACCGACACTGAGCTGAAACTCATCGCCGCCGCGGCGAGCATCGGACTCAACAGCAGGCCGAAGAACGGATAGAGCACGCCGGCGGCGATGGGCACGCCGAGAAGGTTGTAGATGAAAGCCCAGAAGAGGTTCTGTTTGATGTTGCGCATCGTCGCGCGGCTCAGCCGACGCGCCCGAGCGATGCCGCGCAGGTCGCCCTTCACTAAAGTCACATCGGCGCTGGCAATCGCGACATCGGTGCCCGTTCCCATCGCAATTCCCGCGTGGCTCTGCGCCAGGGCCGGTGCGTCATTGATGCCGTCACCGGCCATTGCCACCGCGTGGCCTTCGTTCTGTAGTCGCTTGACGATCTCGACTTTCTGTTCCGGCAGCACTTCCGCAATGACTTCGTCCACGGTTACTTTCTTAGCCACGGCCTCAGCCGTCGTGCGGTTGTCGCCCGTAACCATCACAACGCGCAAGCCTTCCGCGTGAAGCCGCTCAATGGCATCGGGTGTTGATCCCTTAATTGGATCGGCGACGCCAATCAGCCCGGCGATGCGATTGTCAACGGCGACGAACATAACGGTTTGACCGTCGGCCCGCAGTTGTTCGGCTTTCTCCGCGAGTGCATGCGGTTCAACCTTCAACTCGTCCAGCAGCGTGCGATTGCCGAGAGCGACGTCACGTCCGTCGATCTTTCCGCGAACGCCTTTTCCCGTCAGCGATGCAAATTGATCCACTTTAGAAAGTTCGCTGCCGCGTTCTTGCGCGCCGCGAACGATTGCGGCGGCGAGCGGATGTTCGCTCGCGCGTTCGAGACTGGCGGCGAGACGCAGTAACTCACCTTCATGCCAATCCGTGGCCGGTGTGATCGACACAAGCTTTGGTTTTCCTTCTGTCAGCGTGCCGGTTTTATCGACGACGAGCGTGTCAATCTTTCGCAGCATCTCGATCGCTTCGGCGTTCTTGAACAGGACGCCGCCCGTCGCGCCTTTGCCCATCGCCACCATAATCGACATCGGCGTTGCCAATCCGAGGGCGCAGGGGCAGGCAATGATTAGCACGGCAACCGCATTAATCAGGCCATGCGCCAGACGCGGCTCGGGTCCAAACAACGCCCAGACCAGGAACGTGACGATCGCGACGACGATCACCGCAGGCACGAAAACCCCAGCGACGCGATCGGCGAGTTTTTGAATCGGCGCGCGGCTTCGCTGCGCCTCGGCAACCATCTGCACGATGCGCGCCAGCATGGTCTCAGCGCCGACGCGTTCCGCGCGCATGATGAACGAGCCGGTCGTGTTGACAGTCCCGCCGATCACGCTTTCGCCTGCGCCTTTCTCGACCGGAATCGATTCGCCGGTGACCATCGATTCGTCAACTGAGCTCGCGCCTTCGACCACGATTCCGTCCGTCGGAACTTTCTCGCCGGGACGCACGCGCAATAGATCACCGGCGCGTACTTGATCGAGCGGCACGTCTTCTTCCGCGTCGTCAGCCCGCACGCGCCGCGCGGTTTTCGGAGCCAGAGCCAGCAAGGCGCGAATCGCGGCGCCGGTGCGGCCGCGCGCTTTCAGCTCCAAAACTTGTCCCAGCAGAACCAGCGTCGTGATCACCGCAGCCGCTTCGAAATAAACCGGCACCACACCGTGTTCTTTAAATGAATTCGGAAAAACGTCAGGAAGGAGTTTGGCGACGACGCTGTAGATGTAGGCGACGGCCACGCCCAGGCCGATCAGCGTGAACATGTTCAGGCTCACGTTGACGATCGATTGCCACGCGCGCACGAAGAACGGCCACCCGCCCCACAGCACCACCGGCGTCGCCAGGACGAACTGAATCCAGCCGAGCGCGTCCATCGAAACAATTTGCTCCAATGGCCGACCCGGGACGAGGTCATTCATACCGATGAGAAAGACCGGCAGGCTCAGCCCCACGCTGACCCAAAAACGTCGCGTCATATCGACGAGTTCAGGGTTTTCTTCTTCCTCGATTGTGATCGTGCGTGGCTCCAAAGCCATGCCGCAGATCGGACAACTGCCCGGCGCGTCACGAACGATCTCAGGGTGCATTGGACACGTGTATTCAATCTTCGTCGCGGGCGCCGCGGAGACAGGTTCGAGCGCCATGCCACACTTCGGGCAACTGCCCGGACCAACCTGTCGAACTTCCGGATGCATCGGGCAGGTGTATTCGCGGCTATCTGTCGAAGCTGAGGATGGTTTGTCGTGCCGCCGGATTTCGATCGTTACGGGTTGCGGTGGCGCGGGCGGAGAAAGAAAACTCTGCGGATTCGCGCGGAACTTTTCCACGCAGTGGCGGCTGCAGAAGTAATAATTCTGTCCGTTGAATTCGTAGGAGCCGGCGGCGGATTCCCGATCCACGGTCATACCGCAGACGGGATCAATCGCGCTACCCTCACTCATGGTCGAATGCTTATGTGTGCTCATTGCGGTCGATAAGGAGAAATATTGTCGCATGGCTATTCGACCTGCGACTGACACTCCGAACCAGCAGCCTAACTTATGTCTCCTACGCCCTCCCTAACGGTTGGGCTACTGCCCCGAAGATTGGCTTCATGGTCGGCGAAAGCCAGGCCGAAGACAAGCGGGGAACCTCGCAACAAAGCTAGCTCGCGGATCGCTCATCGACGGTTAAGGCAAAGACAACTGTCCCGATCATTCCAATGACTCCGGCTACGAGGAATGGGACTTCAGGGGCAATCTTCCAAAGTAACCCGCCAATGGCGGCGGCGGGAGTAATCGAAAGGCTTCTGACCAGATAATAAAGACCAACCGATCTCGCCCGCACTCCCGCTTGAGCGAAATCCACAATCATGGCCTTGCGCGACGGCTCGCCGATTTCACGAAGTCCACCGATTACGAAAGCGACAACCAGCAAAGCGAATGTCGACGCGAAGATCACTGCCAAAGGAAACAGCGCAAAACTTACGAATGTGGCGATGACGAAAGGCTTGCGCCCGATGCGATCTGCAATCTTGCCGGCGGGAATGTAAACAACTATGGAGGTGATCATCTGAATCGCCACCAGCGTGCCATATATCGCCAGGCTGTATTTCAGCACGTTCGCGACGTAGAGAATCGTCAGCACTCCCGTCATGCCCTCGCATGTCCGAATAATGACGTCGGAAATCAGTAGACGCTTAAGTACTGTATGAAAGGATTGCCACACGCCGCGGATGCTGCTTGTTTCCGACGCGCGTGCCGTCAGAGTGATCTTTCTGACCAGCAGCAGTGTTACAGCAGCAAGGACGAGAGTAACCACCAACGAAACGTGAATGCCTTTGACGATCCCAAGGCGAGCAATCAGAAGGCCACCGGCGAGAGGTGCGATCACTATGGGCACGCGCTTAAGGATCGACTGAATTGTGAAACCCATGGCTCGCCGTTCGCGTGGCAGTGAATCTCCGATGACCGCGAAGATGGCGGGCGAGCCCATGCTCTGCCACATCATCACCAGAGCCAGTCCGACGAACAGGAAAGGCCAGGATGGGCTGAAGAGATAAACTAGATAGCCGGCCGAGGCGGCTGTAACTAAGGTGATAAACGTTCGTCTCCGGCCCACTCGATCCGCGAGCCAGCCGCCGGGATATTGATAAAGCGCATCGAAAAAATCCTGCGCAGTGCCAAACAGACCAATCACCGGGGTACTGGCGCCAAGCGCTTCCAGATATTTCGGCAGGAACTTCTTCCAGAGTTCTTCGCCCAGCCCGAGGATGAAGATGGCCGCCGATGCGAGCGAAACGTTTCGCTCCAGGCCGAGGTAGTCGGAAACTCTGGCGCGCAAGCGTGGCGGATCAGTTACAAAGGCGGCGGGATCCATATCTCTTTTCACGCGAGGAACATCAAGGCGCATAACGGTTCAGTTGGCGAGGCGGAGTTGGAAGGAAGGCCGACGGATGAGGAAAACAAAATCCTGGTTTGCCCTTCAAACGATGCGCCCATCAAGAAGGTCATAAAGTTCGCCGTAAGCGAGAATCACCGCGGATGTCCACGTCAATGAGTCGCGGAGCGACGACAGAGTTTAGCCCTCGGAGCGGGGTCCCTGCGCGAGCATCTCGCGTGGGGTGCTTGTGCGAATGAAAGCGAGCGTAACCCGAACACGTCAACTCCACGGAACCAAGCCCCCGAAGCGGGCGACAGAATCCGACGCACCGATCAAATTCAATTGCAGCTTTAACTCATCCGCTACCGCGGACGGTACTGACCTCATATTTCGATTTGAAGCCCATGATCGGGTAGCTACCACTCGCCGTTTTGACACAATGATGCGCGCGAACCGCCACGCTCAATATGAGTCACTTCTTCCCGATAATACCCCAGCCATCAGCAAAATCATTCTCTCTCGGCAGCCGCCACTATCTTCACGACCGTCGTCCAGTTGCGCGTGGTGGTAGGAACTCGGAACTCCTTCTCTGCAAAGGTGTGCGGAAAACCAAACCAACCAGTCTTCTTGCGTCGGGCGACGATGAACGCCGCGCCGTCAGTGAGAGCGATCACCTCCATGTTCTCAGTTTTGGATTGAAGCGGCAGCCGAGGCTTTACCAGCGTTGGTTCAGCCAGGAATGTTACGAAAAGCATTTCGTCCGCCGACGGTTTTGGCTTTTTGAAAGGGTTGCGTTTGATGATGGCCCGCAACTCGTCAACGTTTCGGATGATCACAGTAATCTCATAGCCCAGTGCGTCCAGTAGATGCTTCTCCATTTTCCGTGCGATACGTTCCGGATCTTTCGCGGAAGCTTCAAAGATCACATTGCCGCTGGCAATGAACGTTCGCACGTTCCGAAATCCGGCCGCGGTCAGGACCTCGGTTAATTGCTTCATCCTGATCGGTTTCTTACCTCCGACGTTGACGCCGCGAAGGAATGCCACGTACGTCTGCTTTCTCGGCACGCTCATGCGCGAACAACTCCGATCGCATGGCCGGTCATGACTTCTTTGCCGTCCTGATTGCGGCAGACGAACTCGGTGCGGACGTTTGTGTAGCGTTCCGTTGGTTCGAATTCAACGACGATGCATGCGCAGGTGATGGTGTCGCCGGCAAACACCGGGCGATAAAACTGAAATTTCATTTCGCGGGCGATGAAGTTCATGTCGCCGCCAATCCTGGTGGGGATCGTCGCCGTCAGCAGGCCGTGAACCATCAACCGCCCCTGTTCGTCGGGCGTTACGTGATGGACGCCTTCGTCGCCAGAGACGCGATTGAACAAACGAATGTCGTCTTCGGTAAAGGAGCGCGTCCAGGAAATCGTGTCGCCGATCTTCATATCTGTTGCAGGATGATTTTTGCGATCGAGAAATAAATTACCAGGCCCGTCGCATCGACGAGCGTGGTAATCAGAGGCGCAGAGAGGACGGCGGGATCCACCCCGAATCGTTCGGCAACGATCGGAACCAAAGCCCCGACGGTCGTTGACCAAAGACAAATTGCCAGCATCGTAACCGCCACGGTGACGGCCAGCGCAATGGGTACGTTCCACAACAGCGCTTGCCCAAAAGCGATCGGCGCGACCAGCAACCCGACAATCATTCCGGTCGAAGCTTCGCGCAGAACCACCCGCCAGGCGTGCCGTATCCCGATTTCGCCGAGCGCCAGGCTGCGAATCACGGTCATTACTGTTTGGGCGCCGGCATTGCCGCCGGTGCCGATCAAAAGCGGAATAAAGAACGACAGGGCCACGACCGCAGCCAGCTCATCTTCGAAGCGATGCAGCACGGCGCTGGTCATTGTGCCGGCGACGAACAGAAGCAGCAGCCAACCGATTCGCTTGCGAACAACGCGACTAATCGGGTTGTCGAAGTAGGGCTTGTCCAGAGCACCCGGCTCGACGCCGGCCATCCGCAGAATGTCTTCGGTCTGTTCCTCGACCAGCACGTCGATCACGTCATCGACGGTCACGAAGCCGACCACGCTTCCATCTTTTTCCAGCACCGGCACGGCGAGCAGGTTGTACTTCGCGATCTTCTTCGCCACCAGTTCCTGATCGTCCAGCGCTTTTACGGTCACTGGTTTGCGCCGCATCACTTCGGTCACGGGCGTAGTCAGCTCAGCCATTACCAGATCGCGCAACGAGACTGCCCCCAGCAGCGCGTTTGTTTTTTCGGCCTGCACGTAGCACGCGTAAATCGATTCCTTCTCGCGCGCGACCGCGCGGATGTGCCTCAACGCCTCACCGACGGTCAACTTCGAATCGAGCCGCACAAACTCGGTGGTCATAATGCCGCCCGCCGTGTGCGCCGGATATTGAAGCAAGCCTTCCAGCTCTTTGCGGATTTCCGGGTTCAGTTTCGGCAGGACACGATGACACTCATGCAGACCCATCCGCTGGATGACGTCCGTGCGTTCGTCCGCTGAGAGGCCTTCCAGTATTTGCGCGACCCGTTCCGGCTCCAACTGTTCCAGAATCGCCGCGCGGCGGCGCATCTCTGAATGATCGAAAAGTTCGACTACACGCGCGACGGGCAGCATTGAGATGACTGTTGCCGCCTCAGCCAACAACAACTGGTTAAGCAACTCAGCCAAGTCGGCCGCGTCGAGATGGGCCAGTTGGTGCGAAATCCCGACCGAGCTTTCATCCAGCCGCAGATGGATCCGCTCCAGAAGTTTGTGCAGGTCTTTTTGAGGCACGAGTCACCTCCAAGTTTGCCGAAGACACGAATAGGTTTGAGCTTTGCATCATACGCGGTGCAAAGCTCGGGGCAAACAAATTCTTTGTGAGACTACTCGGTCGTCTCAGCCAGATTCGATTTGTACTTGGTGTTGGTTTGGCGATCGGTTAGCTCGATGTAGGCCCAGCTCGGCGGAATGGTCCCCTCCTCGATGGCAAACCAAATACCGTTCAGGTCGGCAGGCTTAGTCAGCGCGCAGAATCCGTTGAGACGTTTTCCGCTCTGGTCATAAAAATCGACCCATGTGCGCGCGGCTTTGGTATTGGTTCCGCAGGGCGGCAAACTCGGCGAGGCAGCAAAGAAATCCGCCGGGTACAAGTTTTTGTTGAAGACGTCGTATTTGTAACGGGTGAACTGCTTGCCTCCGGCTTGATGCGGTTCGGCACTCACCAAATAGAGGACAGGATTTGGTAGCGCGGGCTGAGGCGAGCTGCCAGTTCGCTCAGTTATAAACAAGACCAGAAAGAGCGGCAGCAGCACGAGCAGTTTTAGTGATTTGGAAGCCATGATCGGGGTCTCCTCTTTGCGGGTTGGAACGACTGGTGGGCGGATTCTATTCGGTTTACGCTCAATGTCAACCGTTTCGTTCCTGAGTTAACGGGACAACCACCGCCACAGATTCTGTGTCACTTACGACGCGCGAAGAGTGTCCTCTGCCCGTTGTATCTTCTTCCAACAGCGCTGCCGGCTGGGATGGGAAATGACGCGAGTCGCCATCGCTTGCCAGTACCTTCCCACTCACCGCTAAGCACCACGAACATGTTGCGCGCAGACGAAACATGAAACTCGCTCGCCCACCCTGCCGGCGCGCGCATCAACGTGATCGGGGATGCGGGAAGTGTCGCGGAGAAATCGAGCGGCGCGGCTGATTGCACGTAATCGGTGGCCGTGGACTCGATCTCGATGTTGTCGAAATGAGACTCGCCGGTGCGTCGGCGAGCAATCTTGCATATCTCATGTTTTTTTCGTTCGAAGTCGGTGCATACGTGCGTCCAACGCCGCTTTGTTGTTGGTTTCTTAGAATTCCGTTATGCCGGCGCCGGCCGGAAAGCTGATTGCTTCTGTTAATTATGAACTCCCTAATCGTATGAACGGAGAACAGTAAATCATGAATGACGCTCCCATAAAACAGCGTGACGTCAAGACAACTGATACACCAGCAGAACTTCAGGAACCGCGTTTTGACGAGATCGCCATTTTGATCGCCCAGCCTGTTGAGCCGATTGCACAACGCGAGGGCGATTGGTTTGCGAGGTTGGCAAAACCGCGGATGATGATAGCAATACTTGTCTTTGCCGGTTTGTTGGGGACGGCGGGGCTCGCGCTCACGCTTCAGTTGCGGCGTCAGCCTCATGTTGACTCTGCTGCAACGGGAATTAAGGCCGATGAATCTTCGGTGGAACCTGGGTCACCGTTGGGCCCCAGTACCCAACAGTTGGAGTCGCCTGCGCCTCCGGAGCAGCCGTCGAAGTCGACCACGCCTCGAACAAGAAACCGCAAGGCTCGCTCGGGTGAGACATCGGGTAATACGAAGCCGGTCGCGCGGCGCGTCGGTGTAATAGTATACGGCGGCTCGGCTGACCGCCCCTAGATAGATTTTCAACCAGGAATGCCTCTTAGGTAGGGAAGGTGGTTTACTCCCGCTCCTTTAAAAGTAAACTTTGGCAGCGCGGGCAAGCCACCCTTCCTAACCCAGAGGTTATTAGGTTGCGTAATCCACTCTCTGGGTCTCAGCTCCCAATCTTGTCAGACTTAATTGCCTCTTCCAACTAATAGGTGCTATCCATCGCCCCGTTTGGGACGCGCTGCTTCGTTTTATATAATGCGCGCGCGTGCCGATGCCACATCTTTGGGGTCAATTAAATGCCAAGTCCAAACCAGATCAAGGTTCAGTCCGGCGATAATCTGTTGCTTGTCGGCACGACGAAAGGCGCGTTTCTGTTTCGCGGCGATGCGAAGCGCGAGCGTTGGGAAGAGGCGGGCCCGTACTTTCCCGGGCGCAGCGTTTATGCACTGACCTACGATGGCCGCAACGGCCGGCAGAAACTTTGGGCCGCCGTGAACAGTCCGTACTGGGGATCTTTTCTCAGCTCATCGAACGATTTTGGCAAGACTTGGAGCGAACCTGAATCCTACAACATCAAATTTCCCGAAGGTTCGGACGTTTCACTGAAACAGGTCTGGCAGATCGTTTCGGATCCGCACGACAAGGACACGCTTTATTGCGGCGTCGAGCCGGCTGCACTTTTCAAATCAACTGACGGCGGCGAGACATGGTCGCTCAATCGCGGCTTGTTCGATCATCCACATCGCCCGCAGTGGGAGCCGGGCGGCGGCGGACTTTGCCTGCACACAATTCTTCCCGACCCGTCGAACGCGAAACGAATGTTCGTGGCGATCTCCACCGGCGGCGTCTATCGCACGGATGACGGCGGTGAGAATTGGCAGCCGCGAAACAAAGGTATCTGCGCGAAGTTTATGCCGCCCGACCAGCAATATCCCGAATGGGGCCAGTGTGTACACAAAGTCGTCAGCCATCCGTCCGTACCTGATCGCATGTTTCTACAGCATCACTGGGGTGTTTATCGCAGTGACGATGCGGGAGA
The DNA here is from genome assembly GCA_052389795.1 of Acidobacteriota bacterium. Lineage (GTDB taxonomy): Bacteria > Acidobacteriota > Blastocatellia > Pyrinomonadales > Pyrinomonadaceae > UBA11740. The sequence goes on from JBQTHO010000001.1 coordinate 559,021, forward strand.
TTCCTGGCAGGACATCGGCAAGGGGCTGCCGTCGGATTTTGGGTTCGCGATGGAAATGGATCCCAACGATGCGAACACCGTCTACATCATTCCAATCGAATCTGACGAGTTTCGTTGCACGCCCGAAGCGAAACTGCGCGTGTACCGAACGACGAACGGCGGTCAATCGTGGGAGCCGCTGACGCAGGGCCTTCCGCAGGAGGACGCCTGGGAAACGATTCTGCGCGACAATATGTCGGCTGATTCAGCTAATCCGACAGGACTCTATTTCGGTACGCGCAGCGGAAAAGTTTACGGCTCAAATAACGGCGGCGATTCGTGGACGATGATTCGTGAAGGCCTGCCACCGATTACCTGTGTGAAGATCGCAACGGTGAATTAACAACGTGTCGGAAGCCCGCGCGTCAGCAAGGGCGACTTCGGCGATCCAGCCCTTCCGACCGGTCGGGCTTCTGAAGCTAGTGTAGTATTTCAGAAATTCCTTTACAGAGGCGCGGACTCTCTGGAGTGTTTCCACTCTTGTTCACTACGCATGGTTTCACCCCAAAGGGGTGAGATGTTTATAGCTCGCCGCGCGCAAGAACCGCCCGGCTCCGTTCGAAGGAGCGGAATGATTCTGGAGTGTAAAAGTCTGGCTGTCTGCCGCTCCTTCGAACGGAGCATGCGGTGAGGTTGCCCTTGAGTCTATAAACATATCACTCCTACCGGAGTGAAACCCTCACCGGTGTCACTTTTGTGGTGGACATCGTCGAGAAGTCAATCATTGTAAAAGGAATTTCTGAGACACTACACTTGCCACAAAGCTTAAGGGTGAACTCAATGAAAATTCGCATTTCGGCAATCACACTTTTAATTCTGCTGCTCAGCTCGCTGTCGTTCGCGCAGGAAAACAAACTCGTCCAGTTCCACATGGCTTTGCTCAAGAAGGGCCCCAAGTGGGATGGCAACAGTGACCCGGCAAAGAATCCAACTCTTAAGCAACACTTAGCGTATTTTGTGTCGCTGCTCGATTCGGGCAGAGCGATAATTGGCGGCCCGACACCTGAGAGCACAGATCTCGCTGGCATATACATTTTGCGCGCACAGTCTGCGGAGGAAGCGAAAGCCTGGGCTGAGGCCGATCCCGCCGTAAAGGGAGGTTTGTTCACCGCCGAAATGCATCCATGGTGGGCGGAAGATATTTTCGGCAAGGCCGCGACCGCTCCGTTAAAAATGGAAACTGTATTCCTCGGCTTTCTGAAACGAGGCCCTAATCGAAAGGAAGGCGACGGCCAGACTCTGGAAGTTCAGGAGTTGCAAAAGGCGCACATCGCGAACATCAATCGGCTGGCTGAAACCAAGAAGCTGGTTGTGGCGGGACCGTTCGGTGGCAGCGGCGACCTGCGCGGCATCTTCGTCTTCCGCGTTGGTTCATTGAAAGAAGTTCAGGATCTCGCGGCCAGTGATCCGATGATTAAGATTGATCGGCTGCGGCTGGATCTGCATCCGTGGGAAGTACCGGTAAGCGTGATTCCGTAAAGGACATTCCATGAAACTTCCCACAATTCAAGGCGTTATTAGGCGTCGAATCCTCGCCAACTTTAGAGTTGATCCCGAGACCATGCAGCGTCAACTCCCAGCTCGCTTCCGGCCCCAGCTCCATAACCGTTTTGCGGTTGCCGGCATCTGTCTAATTCGCCTCGAACACATTCGTCCACAGCGAATGCCAGAATTTATGGGACTTAGCAGCGAAAACGCTGCGCATCGCGTCGCCGTGCTTTGGGAAGAGAATAATGAAACCCGCGAAGGAGTGTATATCTCGCGCCGCGATACCAGCTCGCAAATCAATCATCTTCTTGGCGGACGAGTTTTTCCTGGGGAGCATCACGCGGCCCAATTCAAAGTTACTGAATCAGGAAACGTGATCGAATTATCGATGAGATCCGAGGACGGGAGCGTTGCGGTGAGTGTCGAGGGGGCAATTACGGAATCCATGCCCTCGACTTCCATCTTTACGTCTCTTGGCGAAGCTTCAAGATTTTTTGAAGGAGGCTCGCTTGGTTATTCGGTTCCAAAAGATCCTGGGCGGCTTGATGGCTTAAAGCTGGAAACTAAGGATTGGAGTGTCGAGCCGCTTCAAATCGCAAAGGTGTATTCGAGTTACTTCGCAGACTCCGAAAAATTCCCAGCAGGCTCGATTGAATTTGACCACGCTTTGATTATGAGGAACGTAGCACACGAGTGGCATAATGCCGAGGATCTATATGTTTAGTATGACCATCTTGTGAGACCCAGAACTACTTCGTATCAGCCGCATACTTCGAAAGCATCGCGCCCATTTCAGCTCGCGGCATCGCGAACTTCACACTCACCTCTTTTTCTTTTGAGCTGACCTGCGTGTGGTTGTAGTAAACCTCTTCGTCTTTGCCGCGTTTTGCCAGTCGCCCCAGGACGATCATCAAACCGTAGGTCCTTTCCAGTTGACGGGCTCGCTCTTCCGAATCAACTTCAGTGGCAGCCACAATCTCAACGGTGGTCTGGTCCAACTTTACGGAGACGCGCAGGTGCTTCGCGTCTTCCAGGAAGACCAGCACGCCGCTGTCGCTGAGGGCCGCGATAAACTCCAGCGCCGTGGTCTCAAGCACCTTGTCTCCGCGTTTGTCGGTGACCTTCGCGTTGATTAGTTTGCCGTCAGGAGAGCGATCGGCTTCGACAGTCAGTTCGATCACGCCGTCAAGATTCAACTTCTTCTCATCGCGCCTCTTCTTGGCGGCCTTAAGTAGATCGGTGAACGGACGGGTATTGATCTCGTTCGGGCGTTTTACGTTGTTCGCGGCAGCGACTTTGTCTAGTTCCTCTTCAGCCTTCTTTCGCGCGGCTTCCTCTTCAGCATTCGGAGAAGGCGTCGGAGTAGCATTGCTTGCGACGAGAGGCGAAGCAGTCGCTGCCGGCGAAGGCACGACAACTGGATCGAGCTGTTCCGGCGGCACAGGCACCGGCGTGAATGGAGCACTTGCCATCATCGGCGGCGTAGGCGTCGGTGACGGAAAGGGCATCTCCCCGTTCGCCATTATGAAGTAGCCGTCGGGATAACGAAATTGTTCGGTGGTGATCTCCGTGATCTCGCCGAGGTTCTCGATCTCAGTCTTATCGTATGGCCGATCGACGATGCTGCTGTCTGAAAAAATGGTCGCGATGGCCAGCGTGTCGCGGACCTGCGGGACCATGACGATTACGAAAATCGCAAACAGATGCCACGCAATCGAGCCGGCCAGAAGCCACCTGACGCGCGGCCAAAACGGCTCGCGGTTGACTTCAAAGCTTTCGAAAAGTCCTGCTGTACTGCTGAATTGAAACATTGATTCCTTTAAAGAATGCTTAGACGCTACCTGCCCCGACGGCGTTGCGAACACTCAAATGAAATAGTAGACGCCAGACAATTAGGCCGCAACCGGTGTCAGTACCGAGAGCGGTAGCGACCGGATCAATAGTCAACGTTGAGGGTTCGATCCCGTCGCATCCACCACCCCACGCGGGGTGCCCGCGCGGGGACCCCGGTCCGCTCCAGGTACTGACACAGCACGCACAGTTCAACAGGAGAGACGTTCAGCCCACGCGGAATAGTTCCGTGACGCGCGCTGGACTACAATCAATTTATGCGCCGCTCAGGTCGAGATCATCGCGAGGGAAAGACATTTCGCAAACGCCGGCGTTACGACAGCCGCACAGACACGTCGAAACTGCGCGCGCGCGAAAAGACAGAGCCGCCCGGCGCGGTCAGAGGTGGACACTATGAACGTGAGTTGCGGGATCTGCTCGGCGGCATTGGCACACCGAAACCTGCACTTTTCAAGCCCGATCCATTTCAACTGGAAGCGCTGGCGGCGCTCGAGTTTGAAGACGTGCTGGTGACGGCGCCGACCGGCAGCGGCAAGACCTGGATCGCGCGTGAAGAGATTCGGCGTTTGCTCGAGGCGGGTAAGCACGCCTGGTACACGACGCCGCTCAAGGCTTTGACGAATTCGAAATATCAGGAGTTCGGCGAAGAGTTCGGCACAGAGCGCGTGGGAATTCTCACCGGCGATCGCAAAGAAAACGCTGACGCGCCGCTGATCGTGGGCACGACGGAAATTTTTCGCAATCAACTATTCGACGCGCTGCGCGGCGGCGAAGACGTGCGCGTCGATCTCGTGATCTTTGATGAAGCACATTACCTCGGTGACGAGGATCGCGGGCACGTCTGGGAAGAGGCGATCATCCTCACGCCGTCGCGCATTCGCATGCTTTTGCTGTCAGCGACAATCGGTAACGCTGACGAATTGGCAAAGTGGATTGAAGAACTGCGCGGCGTGCGCTGTGGTGTTGTCACACGACCGGGCGCGCGGCCCGTGCCCCTGCGTTCAGCTTTTCTGATGCCGGACAAGAGATTAGTGCCGCTGTTAGATAAAACCGGAAAATTGAATCGAGAGATTGCTGCACTGGCTGAGCCGCGAGATGAGACGCGCCGCTTCAGAAGGAGATAAGTGGAGCGCGGGCATCCCTGCCCGCCCGAGCGCGAAAGCGCGAACAGATTGAGCGTGCTGCGCACGCTGGCGGCCAGGATGGCCGCGCTCCATGGCCGTTCGATCATGAAACTCCGCTTGCCGGAAATGCCGCCGGCGACATTGCTTACGGCGCTTGGCTCGTACAATTTGCTGCCGGCGATTGTTTTCCTGCCGACGCGCCGGCGGTGCGATGAGGCTGCGACGGAAGCAGCCGTAAGCCGACGGGGTTCGACAGATAAAGGTCGTGAAGCGCGCCTGGATTTCATGCGTAGCTTTGTCGAGCAATATCCCGAAATTCGAGATCATCGTCACTGGGACACGATTGTCCGTTCAGGCGTCGCGTCGCATCACGCCGGACACATGCCGGCCTGGAAACTGGTCATTGAAAAGATGATGAGCGCGGGTTTACTGGATGCGATCTTTGCGACGGCAACGGTCGCCGCGGGTGTCGATTTCCCGGCGCGCACGGTGGTAATCACCGTCGCCGATCGCCGTGGTAATCGCGGCTGGGAGTCTTTAACCGCTTCAGAGTTGCAGCAGATGACCGGCCGCGCCGGCCGCCGCGGCAAAGACAAAGTTGGGTTTGTGATCGCCGCGCCGGGGCTGCATCAGAATCCACAACGCATCGCTGAACTTCTGGCCGCCCCGCCCGACGATTTGGAAAGTCAGTTCCGCGCGACTTACACGTCTCTGCTCAATTTGCTGGACGCGTTCGGCAGCTTTGCGCAGGTGCGCGACATTGCCGAAAGAAGCTTTGCTTACCGGAATCTGCTGCCGCGTATTCATGCGCTCGAAAAACAACGCGAAGAAAATGAGAAACGAATTCGCGACGGGCTCGCACAAGCAGGCGTCAACTTGCCGGTCGGAACTGTTTTAGCGCTTGAGCGCCTGGCGAGCGCGCGCTCGCGTCTGCTGGAAGGAACGCCACAGACTCGCCGCGAGATGCGGCAGCGATGGCTGAACAAAGTGGCGCAGCCGGGACGCGTCGTGGCGGTCGGCCGCAGCGGCCGGCGGCTCGCGCTGGTGATCACGCGCACGCCCGACGGTGTCACCGCAATGCGTGAAGACGGACGGTTCGCGTCATTTCCGTTGCAGCGCGTCGGCCGGGTGTTCGCGCCGATTTACTCAACGCGACCGGAAAAGGCGGAAGAAGCATTCGATCAGATTCACGATCGGGGCCAGGAACTCGCGTTGCCCGAACCGCGCCTGCGCGATGAGCAAGCCGGAGAAGCTGAAGCTCTTAAAATACTAAACGACGCCATCGATTCATTAGCGCCGGGCGAAGCCCGCGATGCCGACCGCGAGGCGATCGTGCAAACACTCTGGTCGCTTCAGACCGAAGCGGCGGCGATCGAAAACGCAAATCGCCAAATCGCGGGTCTGCGAAGCGAAATTTGGGAGCCGTTCGAACGTTGCGCGACAGTGCTTGAACACTTCGGCTATCTCGACTTTACGCATGAGAAGGTTACGGAACGGGGCAAGTGGCTCGCGGACTTGCGCGTCGATCGGCCTCTGCTGATCGGCGAAGCTTTGCAGCGCAACCTGTTTGCTTCGCTTGATGCCACGCGCGCCGCGGCGCTGATTGCAGCGCTCGCGGCTGATGAGGACCGAGACTACGGAGAGCTGGAACTCGACGACGCGATTGTGAGTCTGCTCGTGCAGTTCGAAGAAATGTCGTACGAGGTTTCGACCGAAGAATGGAAGCAATCCATCGAAGCCGCGCCGGAGATTAACTTCTCGGCAGCGGCCGCGGCCGCGCACTGGGCCGCGGGAATCGATTGGCAAGAGTTGGTGCACGAAACGCGCGCCGAGGAAGGCGACCTGGTGCGGCTTTTGTCGCGCACTGGCGAGGCTCTGCTGCAAATTGCCGGATTGCGGGACACGCATCCGCAGGCGGCCGCGCTCGCGTCTCAGACAGCCGAAATTGTTTTGCGCGAGCCGATACGATAAGAACCATTAAGGTCAAAATTTCAGCGGGCAGTATCGGGTGACGGCGACGTGGGTGAAGGAGGAGGGGCGTTGTCTGCTGGGGGGGGGCGGCTGGCTATAGCAGCTCTCTCAAGATTGAAGTTTTGTGCGCGCCGCTGATCCCGGGCGTTCGGCGGCTGAGTTGAATCTTGCGGAACCGAATCTCTGAAGAATGCGATGAGATATAACCATACGATAATTGCGTTCGCCCTAGCGCTAATGTTCTGTGCGTCGGTCTCGGCAAGCCGCGATCGCGATGACGTTGATAGTTATATCGAAACGCAGATGCGCAATCTGCACATTCCCGGCATGTCGTTGGCGGTCGTGCGCGACGGGCGGATTGTCAAAACGAAAGGTTACGGGCTGGCGAACATCGAAGCTAACTCTGCCGCCACACCAAAAACCGTTTACGAAATCGGCTCGCTGACAAAACAGTTCACCGCGGCTGCCGTAATGATGCTGGTCGAGGAAGGCAAAGTCAGTCTCGACGATCGAATCACGAAGTATTTTCCGGCCGCGCCGCACGCGTGGAGGCCCATCACCGTCCGGCATCTTCTCAGCCATACGTCTGGCATCCGGAATCACGTAGCCGTGCCCGGTTATCTCGATATTTTCAAAACCAGCATCACTTCAAAAAACTTTCCGCCGCGGGACGAACTGATCAAGGAGTTCTACAAACTGCCGTCGGAGTTCGAACCCGGCGAAACGTGGGCGTATGACAACACGGGTTATTATCTGCTCGGAATAATCGTAGAAAAAGCGAGTGGCAAAGATTTTTGGCGGTTTCTGGACGAACGAATTTTCAAGGCGCTCGGCATGAACGCCACTCGCAACACAGACACACGTCAAGTTATTCCGAATCGCGCTTCCGGATATGAGTGGGTGAATAATAAGTTTGAAAACCGTCCCGTTTTACTTCCATTCATAGCCTTCTCCGCAGGCAGTATTTTGTCCACCGTCGAAGATATGGCGAAGTGGGATGCAGCGCTTTACACCGAAAGACTGTTGCAGAAATCAACGCTCGAGCAGATGTGGACTCCCGCCAAAACTAATGACGGAGCGTTGGCATCTTTTGATTACGGCTTTGGCTGGTTCATAGATAACTATCACAGTCGTCGCCTCGTTCAGCATACAGGCGGCACGCCCGGCTTTTCGTCGGTGATCTACCGATTTAGGGACGACAAATTGACCGTCATTATTCTGAGTAATCACGCCGACAAATTACTTGACCAGTTTGCCATTGATATTGCCGGAATTTACGTGCCGGCTCTCAAAAGACCGGAAGGAAAAACAGACCCCGACCCGAAGACCACGCTGAGGCTGAAGGAAGTAGTGTCCAGTCTGCTAAACGGCAAACACGACCCAGCTTTATTTACGTCTCCGATGCGCGTCTTTCTGAACACATCTACCGGGAAAGGGTTTTGGCAATGGATTGCGTATCAGGGCGCGTTGACTTCGTTTTCTTTTTCAGACCGCGAAGACGTGGGCGATAGTTACCTTTTACGTTACAGGATAGGTCTGGGTGGCAATCCCTATTGGATTTCATTCAAGGTAATGAAGGACGGCAGGATCGCTCAAATCTACAATGCCTGATTGCTGATAAATGTGGAGCCTCCATACGCATACCTTACCTAACAAATCGTGGAGGTACGGCGAATTGCGCGGCTTCATCGCGAGACTTGCGTGGTTTCCAGTTTGTGTGAGCCGCCTCAGCTCCAGGTTAGGCCGCATATCCTAACAGATGAGGCGCGCAAGTTTGGGATACCGGAGGTCGCCGCTTTGATAGCGTCCATCGGCGCCATCCCGTTCTGCACTAATTCAGCCAGCTCATACATCAACGCGCTGCGGGATGTGCTCCTCGTCATTAATAACGGTAAGGTCGTGATTAATCGCCTTAGCTTTTAAATCTGACAGCTTGAGGCCAACGGCGAGGCGGCCTACGTCCGGCATCACCCGCCGCACACACGACTATGAAATACAGAAGTTTTCGATGAGCGGGAACTGAATCGACGTCGGGTGCTTTGCCGTTGCTAGGCCTTTTTGGCTTCGAAAGGATCCCACTAAAGACTTCCATAGCGCTCCTTCTGAGCCGTCAGCATGCTGTGTTAAGCTTCAGTCAATGGAAGTCCTCTTAGCAAACGAATACGGATTTTGTTTTGGCGTCGAACGCGCGGTGGAAATGGTTGAAGACGCGCTCGGAGTTGGCGCGCCGGTGCGCACCCTCGGGCCCCTGATTCACAACACGCAGGAAATGCAGCGATTAGAGTGCGAAGGTGTTGCGACGATTCAGGATCCCGAGCAAGTCAAAGCTGACGAGATTGCGGTGATTCGCGCGCATGGCGTGACGCCGCAAGTGCAGGCCGAACTGGAAAGACGCGCGGCGCAGGTTGTGGATGCGACCTGTCCGTTTGTGACGCGCGTGCAACGTCTGGCAGAGCGCGCCGCAAAAGACGGCCGGCACGTCATCGTCGCGGGAAATCCCGATCATCCGGAGATGATTGGCGTCGTAGGTTACGCGCCGGACAACACATACGTTGTGCGCGATGCGGATGAAGTTGCAGCTTTGCCGCCATTGCACGCGCCGTTGGTCGTTTCGCAAACGACCCTGAAGCTCAAGACCTTTATCGAAGTTGCGGAAGCAGTAAGAGCCAAAGCCGACGCCGAGCCGCAGGTCGTCAACACCATCTGTTCGGCCACGCGCGATCGTCAGGACGCCGCGCGCGCCCTCGCCGGACTGGTAGACGTTTTCTACATCATCGGTGGCAAGCATTCTTCAAACAGCATCAAGCTGCTCGCCGTCTGTGAAGAGCAGTGCGTGAAGAGTTTCCTGATCGAAACTCAGGACGAGATCGATCCCGCCGACTTGCAAGGCGCGAAACGCGTCGGTGTCACGGCCGGCGCATCCACTCCGAACTGGCTCATCGATCAAGTCGTCAGCCGGCTGAAAGAGATCGGCAACCAAAGCAATGGGCACCGCGTTCGCGTTTAAGACCCGGTCGTACGAGGCGGGCTGCTGCCCGCCAACCGTCGCCTTCGTTTAGAAGCTGCACTTGTGCGGTTGACTCTCGGCGGACAAGTCCGCCGTCTAAACAACAAACTAAGAGGACGCCGGTGGCTCGCCTCTAAACTTTCCAAATTCTTCATGAACTCTGAATCCGTTCGCGCGCACTGTCTGTCGTTCCCGCACGCGACGGAGAATGTTCAATGGGGCAACGACCTTGTTTTTAAGATTGCGGGGAAGATGTTCGCGGTGATGGTGCTGGAACCCCCAGCGAAATACGTGCTGTCGTTCAAGTGCACCGAAGAGAAGTTCAACGAGCTTACAGAACAGGATGGAATCGATCCAGCGCCGTATATGGCCCGGAACAAATGGGCGGCGCTGGCACGATTTGATGTGTTAAGTGATCGCGAGCTGAAGGAACTGCTGCGAAACTCCTACCAACTCGTCTTTGACAAGCTGCCAAAAAAGCTTCGCACGCAACTGGCCGGAGAAGCTGACGCTCGTCCAAGCCAGTCGCGCGGACGCAAGAAAAAGTCTTAGGAAATCTTTAACGAGTCGAGGAACTTCGTCGCGTTCGACTTATCGCCTTTGCCTTTCTCGCTCAGATACAACGTCTGAATCAAGCGCGGCTTGGCCCAGTACATGCGGATGGTGAACTCGATGTCTTTGCCGTCTTTGCTGCCTTCCCCGATCAGTTCGGTGCCGGGGTGTCCGTTGACGGTTACGTCGCGCTGGCTGGTCACTTTGCCATCGATGTTTTTCACCGCGCCGTCAGACGCTCCTTTGAGAAGCACCTTGGGATCAATGTTCAGACTTGCGACGGCGGCCGGAAATTCGTGGAAAGCCGCAACGTAAGCCTCGGCGCCTTTGTCGAGCGTGAGCATTTGACCGGTGGCTTTACCGGTGCCGGTCGGAATGTCCTGTGATTGCTTCGTAGGTTTTCCCGGCATATCAACCGTGATGCCGCCCTCTGTTACTGTTTCCCACTTTTGGCCGCTCAGGGACGAACACGCGAGCACGACGGCGAGCGGTAACGCCAGGGTGATAAGTCTTTTCAATTTCTCAATCCTCACTTTACGATTTGTGAACTGCGGCGCAGAGTGTGTCACAGACTGGCCGCAGGACAAAGTAAAGTCCTACCCTTACCGCGTGACATTTATCTCGCGCGTGGTCGAGTTGTAGCCACCGTTCTCAACCAGATTGCCGGACTTATCGACCAGTTCCAACTTGATCGTGTGTTTGCCGCTCGTCCATCCACTAATCCAGATTGGCTGCCAGACGTCGATGAACCTGGGCGCGCCGCCGTCGATCGTGTATCGCACGCGATACTCACCGCCTCCGTCACTTTGTAATTTTCCGTTAGTGACCCAGAAATCGATCATAATTGGGTCGGCCTCAGCGCCTGCGTAGTCGCCTTTCGGCCGGCTGTAGGTCAGCAGCGGCCTGGTCAGATCGACATCGCCGGCCGTGCTCGCGGTGACGTCTTTGCCTTCGCGAGCGGGCGGGGGACTCGCGTTCGCAGTCGGACTCTGGGCTGGCGCCATGACCTGGCCCGTGTTGGTGGTCGTCGGCTTCGAAGGATCGCCTCCTCCTTTAACGGTAAACGTAACAATCTGAAACGCGCCTTCGTTCTTGTAGCTCTCGTGCCACGGCCGTGAAGGAAACACGCGCAAAGTGTGCTTGCCTTCCGCGACGTTTCGCAGTTCGAACGGCTGATCCAAATTGTAGTAAGCCTCGTACGGTTGATTGTCCAGGATTACGTGAATGTGATTGCCCTTACCGGTCTGCGGATCTTTGTGCGGAACGTAACCCTTCAAGTCGCCGTCTAAATGCAACTTCACCTCGACGGTGGAGCCCTTGATAGTCGAATTGTTGACGGGCGCGATCACGTGCAGAGCGGGCTTGGCCTGATCTTGCTCGCCGCGCTGCTTCATCAAATCATCGATCGTTTGCGGGCGCGGTACGACCGTAAGTTCCTTCACGAGTGGCGGCGAGGCCGTCGTCGTCGCCGTCGTGTTCTTGTTTTCTTCGGATGAAGTGCAGCCGGCTAACAACATCAGACCCAGAGCGCAAATTAGAATTGCATTCGTTTGTTTCGCCATATTTGCAGTTTACTCCTCAGGCTAGACTTTTGACCGGAGCGATAGTAAAAGTCTGCACGAGCTTTCAACGTTTTTGAGAAAAGATTGTCGCAGTCGTTGCGAAACCCTGACTGGCTGGATCCAGCCATCATTGCGGAACTTCAAAACCCAAGGTGAAAGCCATGAGCAAAACCCTTAAGGCAATTCTTCTGCTGAGTTGTTGCGCCGCCGCCTTAATCATCCACGGGTGTTCGAAAGACAGCTCAACATTCACGCCGGAAATTGAGCCGCTGCCAACGCAATTGAGCACTTACGCGCCGATGGAGATTCCGGCGGACAATCCGATGACGCCTGAGAAAGTCGCGCTCGGACGGCAGCTCTTCTTTGACGAGCGCCTCAGCGGCGACGGCACACGTTCGTGCTACTCGTGTCATGTTTGCGAGAAAGGTCTGACGGATGGTTTGGCGAAAGCCATCGGTTCGTTCAGCAAACAACTGCCGCGCAGCAGCCCGACGCTTTGGAACATCGGCTATCACAAAGAATTCTATTGGGACGGCCGCAGCCCTTCGCTCGAAAAACAGGCGCTGGCCGCATGGACGGGCGCGAACATGGGCGCGAAAGCCGACGAAATCGCCGCGAAGCTGAATCAGCTTCAAGGCTACCGCAGCCAGTTTCAAAAGGTGTTCAGCAGCGACGCGACGCCCGATAACATTGTTAAGGCGATCGCGGCCTTCGAACGAACCATAATCACCGGCGACACGCCGTGGGATCACTGGAGAGCAACGGGCGGCGATGAGTCAAAGATGAGCGCGGAAGTGCGGCGCGGCTGGAACATCTTCCAGGCAATCAAGTGCACTAACTGTCACGACGGAGTCCTGTTCACGGATCAGCAATATCACAACGTCGGCATCGGCATGGATCAGAAAGAGCCCGACGTCGGTCGCTTCAAAGTCACGAATAATGCGAAAGACACCGGGGCTTTCAAGACGCCGACGCTGCGCGACATTGCGCGTGCGGCGCCGTATTTTCATGACGGCAGTGCAGCGACGCTGGAAGAAGCGGTGGACATCATGCTCGGCGGCGGCAAACCGAATCAGTATCTCGATAAGGTGAACCTGCAACCGCACAAGCTTCTGCCCGATCAGCGAACAGACCTGCTTGCGTTTCTGAGATCACTGAACGTGGTGAACTGCAATCTCAAGAAACCGCCGTTGCCACAGCAATAATTGGAAGTACTTCAGCGGCTCTGCCGCCTGATGTGCGGAAGGCCTCCGGCCTTCCGGTAACGCCTTTCAAGGATTTTGGGCTACGCCCATTTTCGGTGCGCAGCCCCGAATGTTTGAGAGTCTCAACGGAAGCGCAGAGCGCTTCCGCACATCGGGCGGCAAAGCCGCATACGGTTTGATCACTACGCTGCGATTGGTTGCGCTGTCAGCCGGTGCAGTCTTCCTTCGACTGCGCTCCAATCAATATTCGAGAAGAACGCTTCGATGTACTTCGGCCGATCCGCAGGTTTGTAATCAAGGATGAAGGCGTGCTCCCAAACGTCCATCACGAGAATCGGGTTGAACCCCGCGACGTTTCCCACCTCATGCAGCGAAATCCAGTGGTTCGATAGCCTGCCGTTCGAAGGATCTTCGTAACAGATCGCCCAGCCGACGCCGCGCATCTTGCCGGTGCTGACGAAGTTCGCTTTCCAAATGTCGTAGCTGCCGAAAGATTCCTCCGCTGCCTGCCGGAACCCTGTCTTGCCGGTTGGGTCGCCAGTGCCGCCGCCGCTCTTCAGATTCTCGAAATAGTATTCGTGCAGCACCATGCCGTTGTACTCAAAGCCGAGGCGGCGCGTCAGCTCCGAGTAGGCCGCGAACTCTTCCTGATCCACGCGGGCGTCCTTGATGAACTCGGCGATTCGTTCGTTCAGCTTGTTCGTTTCTTTGACGTAACCCTCGTAAAGCTTGAAATGCATCTCGATCGTTTCGTCTGAAATGCCCTTCAAGTTGCTGAGATCAAACTGCTGCGGTTTGTAAGTCGTGGACATATATTCCTCCGTGAATGACGTGTCAGTCCCATCCGCGTTGGGCGGATGGGATCAAGGCTCAACTGGGGCGGGCTCTTTATTCCATTTGCTCACGCAAATGGTACTGACTGCAATCCTAACGATCGAGCCTCTAACATCGGCTTCGTCTTAAGAGTATTCGAGAATATGGTCCCAAAATGTCTCAAAGGCATGGAGAGGTTTCACTAATCCTGTTACAGGAAGAAGAAAGGGCACGACGTGACGCCGTGCCCTTTGGGTTGGTACGCACTTCATTCGGTACGCTGGCCGCTGGCCTGCTAAGCACGCCGGAGGCGTCCGGACCGTTTACCCAAGCCTGCCGCTGAAGATTAGCCAATCCCCATGTGAAGTGGCCATCAAAAGCAACATCGGCAGCGATAGCCACGCGTTGGTCCGCGAGGCGATGAAGGCCTGGCGCGCCAGTTCCGGCGCAGCCCCCGGTCCGCCTTGCAAGCCGCCAATGATTCTCTTGTTCGCCGGCCAAATGATTCCCCAAACGTTCAGCATCATTAAAACACCGTACGCGCCGCCGACGCCGATTGAGAGCGTCTTGTTACTCGTCCATTCGGGCGATAGCATGGCCGGGAAGAACCTGAGCAGTCCGTAGGTAAACACGGCCACGAGAATGATCATGACGATCGCAAACACGCGTCCGTCTTTGATGAGCGCCGGAACCTTCTTGATGATCAGGAACTGGATCAGGAAAAGGACGATCGGATAGCCCAGCCAGAACAGAAGGATCTTCCAAATATTCGCCTGCGCGCCTCCCAGGTTGTTGGCGTTGTTAACGTCGGTCTTAAGAATGTACATCGCGAAGTACGCCAAGCCCGCCAGTACAGTCACGACCGCGCCCCAACGGAAGAACCAAAGCGCCGGCAGCAGCAAATCCGGATTCACTTTTTTCTTGGTGTCCGGATCCAGCTTCTTTTGCAGCGGCACGTTGACAAGGTTGAAGAAGTAAAGCAGGCCAATCCAGGTAATGCCCGCCAGGAAGTGGAACCAGCGAAACGAAATGCGCATCAGTTCCTGGGCATCCGGCATCTTAAATATACCGTCGAGCATCGCCAGACTGACGGGAAGATGGACAGTCGCATCAATCAACATACATACCTCCAGCGGAAGTCAGTCCGCGATACGTCGAGACTGACAAATTGTGCAGATTGTTAGTTATTGCGAGCGAAGATTACACCCAGAAGCGTGCGGGCGCAACAGTTTTGCAAGATGCGGTTTGAAGGTAAATGCTTGCGGGCGCAAATTCGTTGAGGTAAAGGTACTTGGGGATATGAGACGGACTGTTTTTGCAGGATTGGTTTTGCTGGTCGCGCTGGGCTCGGTCGTGGCGCAGCGTCCCGGCGCGGGCGGAGCGACGGCATCTTCAGGAAGGACGTTGACCGTCGTCACAGAACCCGCCGCGATTGTTTGGCTCGACGAAGTGCGCAGAGGAACTACGGACGAAAGTGGCAAGCTCGCGCTTTCGAAAGTAACGGCCGGGGCGCACACGTTACGCGTGCGCGCTAATGGCTTCAAAGAAATCACCATGCCGGTTGCGGCCACTGCCCGCGGCGAGATCCCGGTTCGACTGACTCGAACTACTGATCAAGCCGAATTGATCTTTCAACGTGCCGAAACGGCGCGCGAATCGGCGAGGACCGACGAGAGCAGACAGCAAGCGGCTGAGCTTTATCGGCAAGCGCTTCAGGCTCGAGCCGCATTTCCCGCCGCGCACGTTGGCCTGGCCCGCGTGCTGTTGGATCTGAACAACAGCGATGGCGCGCTTAACGCGATTGAAGCAGCCCGCGGTACTCGCCCATCGTATCCCGAGGCGTCGGCCGTTGAGGGCCGCATCTATCGCGAAATTGGCCAGACCGATGATGCGATCGGCAGCTTCAATCGCGCGATTCGTGAAAGCCGCGGCTTTCAACCCGAAGCGCATGTCGGTCTAGGGCGCATCTACGAAGAGAAAGGCGAGTACGAATTGTCCGCGCGCGAATTCCAAATTGCGGTCAATCAACTCGCCGACACTGAGCCGATCATCTACCAGATGCTCGGTGCTGCCTACGAAAAAGCCGACAATCCGAAAGAAGCTATCGTCGCTTATGAAAATTACCTGCGTCTTGCGCCCAACGGCTCGCTCGCGCCGGCCGTGCGATCGATTGTCGAGCAACTGAAATCCGAACCGCCGGATAATCCTCGTAGACAGAACTAACGCGCAGTGAAATAATCTCCGCCGTTCAGGACAATCTGGTCACACTGGCGACCTCTTATGGCCTCAAAAGACGCTGATCAAAAACGTAAGTCGGTGATTATTGAAAGAATCTTTGACAAAAGGTGGAACACCAGAACCAAGTCATTAACAGACAGTGTCGTGACAATCGAGGATCTATGGGAGGAGATTCGTCGGTTCGATCGAAAGGTACCGAAGGGCCTGAAACCGTTCGGAGCTCGGCACAACATTTATGATTTTTTCAAGAGTTTTGTGCGTCGTTCCGCATCCGCGAATCGGAACTGGCCCGAGTCAGTTCTAAGGCGTGGCTATACGGCACAGCAGGAAACTGGCGGCGGCCGGTCGTTTCGCTTTATTAAGCTTCCCGCGGGCCAAATGGCGGCGTTTGTCGAGCCTCCTAGCACTTATCCTCGACTGAAAGAAAAAGAATGCAGGTTTAAGATCCAAAGCCTGAGTTTGGATTTGGAAACGCGATTGGTTGGGTTCTGGGGTCACGAGTCGTGGTTGATGCAGGTCGCAGTACAGTTGAGATTGATTCAATCGCACTTGGCTTTGTGCTCCGAGCATAAGTTCATCGAAGTTGCCAACCTTCAACAGAATATCAAGCAAGGTCGTGCCGAAATAGATGGCTTGTTTCTTGGGCGAACAAGTCCCGAATGTTCCGTGTTAATAACCGTGGAAGCGAAAGGCCGCACAGATGATATTTTGGAAACGCAGGTGGCGGCTCAGGTGATGGCGGTTATGAAGAACAAGAACATCAACAGGAACTTGCCGGATATCACAGATGACCCAGAAAGGTTTTATATTCTTCCGCTGGCCATGA
Organism: Acidobacteriota bacterium; assembly: GCA_052389795.1. GTDB lineage: Bacteria > Acidobacteriota > Blastocatellia > Pyrinomonadales > Pyrinomonadaceae > UBA11740. The sequence continues at coordinate 575,697 of JBQTHO010000001.1, forward strand.
AGGTGATTGACGAATCGGTGGTTTACATCGCGGAGTACCAGCCCGTTAAGTATGAGACCAACGGCGTTGTGGAAGGCCTCAAGCTTGAGTGCGAATCTCTCTGCGAGCTCATTCCGCCGGTGGAAGGAATAGGCTGATATACTACTTGCTCTTAGGCCACCTCAAAAGGACTACCTCTTCACGCAACTGCTCTCGCGTCGCTGTGGCTAAGCGCGTCCGAAATAGATCAATATTAATAACTTCATAGCCTAACGACTCAGCGATTTCCGCGAGTAGTACTCCAGTACGTATCATCACTTGGAGGTACGACGCTTGATCGCCGACGACATAAGCAAGTTGTGCGCCGGGTCGCAGGATCTGTCTCAAATCGGCAAGGTGTCTCTTCATCCCGCCAAAGTATAGTTTCGTAACGCGAGCGTACAACCTTTCAAAGCCGCTTGTTTTTCCCATTTCTATTCTGCGGCGTTCGATTTCAGTCGCAATAGCTTGGATCTTCGGGTTGTCGTCAACGAAGGAGTCGTCAGTGTCCTGCTTATAAACATTTCTGGTATTTGAGCGGACGAGACCGCGCTTCAGTTCACGCAAATCTTCCTTAGACTCAATAAACCCCAACAGCACACTCTCTAATCTCGTCGTGCGAGTGTAATCCTTTTCGTTCGGATATGGAGGCGAAGTGATGACCGCATCTATCGAATTGGGTCGCAGAATCCTCAGCAAGTCTCGAGAATCGGCCTGGTGAACTTTTGTTTTCGTAAAGTTGTCCCGATGAGTGGCAAGGTCTTCTGCAACCCCCTTAACATTACTAAGCCAAGCCGAAATGACCGGAGCGTCCAGCTTTGGTTTGCCTACGCCAACCTCAGGACCAAAATGTAGGTTGCTGATCGTCGACGTGAGTGCCCTAGCCAACGACAGCAATTCATGTTTGTAGGACCGCGAATTGCGGCCGCGCTGAATCCTCTCAAGTAATACGAGGGTCTTGTGAAGAGGGACTGGGCTTATCGAATCAGTCAGGAGTAGCTTTAGCTTTTCGTCGTTCAAAGTATGCAGCGGTCGCCCATTTTTCGGAAGTTCGAACAATTCTAGTGATTCATAAAAACCGTCGGCTTCTAGAGTCGTTCTGACGTCTTCAGCAATTCGATTCGCATGGTTCAAAAGGTCTCGTGGCTCAGGGGACCAGTCGGTTTTTACCTGGCTAGCAAAGTACGCCATTGGGTTTGCTTCAACGCCAGCGCTTGGAATTCTGAGCTTCTTGCATTCAACCAGCGTCGTGCCAGTTCCACAGAACGGATCTAACACTCTTTGTTTCTTCGTGATCCCAAACCTCTCTAGATACTCCCGAACAAGATGTGGCGGGAACGACAGAACAAACCGGTACCAGTCGTGGACTGAAGAGTCCTCAACTCGAACCTTGTTGATGATGCCATTCCTAACGGCCTTGACAGCTGTGCTCAAATTAGCTCTGACCTCGTCTGACAGAATAGTCTGATGCGCCGCTACGTCGTTAAAGAGTTTGGCTTGAATTTCCTTCATCTTCGTTTGGGAGCCCAGAAGGATTCGCCGAGGAGTCTGATATCGACACCATCGAGCATCAAGACGATGCGTAGTGTACACTAAATCCTCCCTATGGCGTTGCCAAGTCTAGTAGTAAATCGTTGCATCTCGCGCAAAGCGAGTCTGTTCACTGAATCAGTGATTCGCGAGATGACGCGCGAGGCGATGAAGTACGGCGCGGTGAATCTGTCCCAAGGCTTCCCGGATTTTCCTGCCCCTGAAGACATTAAGCGCGTCGCGATGCAGGCCATCGCCGACGATGTGAATCAGTATGCGATCACCTGGGGCGCCAGGGATTTTCGTGAAGCGATTGCGGAAAAGACTAAGTGGTATCTCGGCCTCGACATCGATCCGGAAACGGAAATCACGGTTACCTGCGGCTCCACCGAAGGAATGATCGCCGCCATGATGGCGACCGTCGATCCGGGCGAAGAAGTGATCGTCTTTGAACCGTACTACGAGAATTACGCGCCCGACGCGATTCTGTCGGACGCAAAGCCACGCTACGTGCCACTGCGCGCGCCGGATTGGACTTTCGACCGAGACCAGCTGCGCGCAGCGTTCAATCAGAAAACGAAAGCAATCATCATCTGCAATCCGAACAATCCGACTGGTAAGGTCTTCACGCGCGATGAAATGGAATTTATCGCCGGCCTCTGCCAGGAATTCGACGCGCTGTGCTTCACCGACGAGATTTACGAACACATTTTGTATCCGCGTGAAGGCGCCGAGATCGCGCACATCTCGATGGCGCAAATCCCGCGGATGCGCGAACGCACGGTGATCGTGAACTCGATGTCGAAGACTTATTCCGTCACCGGCTGGCGCGTCGGTTACTGCATAGCAAGTCCCGAAATCTCCAGCGCGATTCGGAAAGTGCATGACTTCCTGACCGTCGGCGCCGCTGCGCCTTTGCAAGCCGCGGGCGCCTACGCGCTGTCATTGCCGCCGTCGTACTACGATCATTTGCAATCTGACTATCGCGCGCGGCGCGATCTAATTTTGCCGGAACTGGAGAAGGCAGGTTTCAAAACGTTTCGCCCGGACGGCGCTTACTACGTCATGACGGACATCAGCGGCTTCGACTTCAAAGATGACATCGAATTCACGCGTCACCTGATTCGCGAAGTCGGGGTCGCCTGCGTTCCCGGCTCAAGCTTTTATTCTTCCGACGCGTCGGGGCTCGGCTCACAGCAAGTCCGCTTCTGCTTCTGCAAAAAAGACGAGACGTTGATGCTGGCGAGTGAGCGACTGCGAAAGCTTAATAGTTAACCACATGAAATTCAGACTACTGTTCGCCGTTCTGCCGGTGCTGCTGGCCTCGTGGTGGGATACTCGAGCACAACATGACTGGAAGATGATCGCGCCGTTCAAAGGGAGCGTGCTTAACCACGCTATTATCCTGCACTCTGCCTCACGGTCGGGTTTCTGACATCAGCACAGACAAGCTAGCTGTAGTCGCATTGCCGTGAATGGCTTCTGCAATTTCTCTTAGGCAGTGCACTTCGAAGAATATTGTTCACACCTGAATTCACGCTCGCTTGACCCGTCATCCTTAGCGGCCTACGATAAAGCCATCCCCTAAAAACTGATCGTATTCGTTCGTTGAGGTGAAAGTATGGCTGACGAAACATCGAACCAGTGTAAGCATGGTCCGTGCGACTGTGCGCCGGAACAAGGGAGCAAGTATTGCAGCGAATACTGTAAAGAAGCTGACAAATCGCATGTAATGGAAATCGGTTGCGGCTGCGAACACGCTCCCTGTCACCTGTAATCCCGCCGAGCTATCAGAGCCAAGCCATTCTGCCTTGGGCCGAACTGTGCACGGAGTCCGTTTTACAACGAAATCGCAACCAAACTGCGCTCTCGCTGACGGCAACCGCGCCTAGAATCCTCTGCATCAACCCAGCGAGAGAGTTCCTACGGCCAACGCACTTTCCCGACCGATTGGCCCATATAACAAAGGCGCGCTGCGCCAGATTCATCGGAGGGTAAACATGAAAAAGCTTCTTTTGGTGGTTCTCACTTTGGCTGTTTCAACAACGATCGTGGTTGCACAAAAGACGAAGACGAGCGGCAGCGCGTCAGGCAGTAATGAAACATCCGTGGCAAAACAAGGTCGCGAAGTGAACCTCGCGTCCAACACTTCATTGGCGGCGCAATTGGAGAATTCGTTGGACGCGCGGCGCGCAAAGGTCGGCGATACAGTCGTTCTTAAGACAACCCAGGCCTTGAAGCAGAACGGCGAAGTGATCGTGCCGAAGGGCGCAAAACTGATCGGCCGTGTTACCGAAGTGCAACAGCGCACGAAAGTAAACGGCGAGTCGCGGATCGGCGTCGCATTCGATCGTTTACAGAAAGGCGCACTCGACATGCCCATCACCGCGTCAATCGTTTCGATCACGCAAGCTCGTTCACAGACACGCGCGACGGATTCGTCGGTCGAATCTCAAACGATGTCGTCATCCAGCACAAGCACCACCACACGGTCCTCGGGCGGCGGCGGGTTGCTTAGCGGGGTCGGGAACACAGTTGGCGGAGCTGTTAACACGACCACTTCGACTGTCGGCAACGTCGTCGGCACGACAACCAGCGCAGCCGGCAGCACGGTTGGGGCAACAACCAACACGGCCGGTAATCTGACTGGTTCGCTCAAGGGTTTACAAATCACACAGTCAACCAGTGCTTCTGCGGAGGGCGGCTCGACCCTCAGTCTCAGCACTGGCAATCTGCGTCTCGAGAGCGGGGCGACGTTCAATCTACTTGTCAGCAGCTCAACCAACGCGGGAACGCGGCAGTAGGTTTCCTCCGCGCCTCTCTTGTTACCGGCGGCGACGCGACTGACAGCGTCGCCGCTTTTCTTTCCGGGACCGTTTAAAGGACACGGTGATTGCGTTGACACGGCGAACGCGCTTTGTTAGCGTGACTCCGCCGAGATTCACCAGGCCCTGCCGGCGTTTTCAATGAAGGCGCCGGCCTTCATTATGCCGACCAAAATCGCGCGCATCACGGCCAGCAGCGTCACGCTTACAGTGTTGCTGGTGCTGTGCCTTGCGAGTCAGCCCGCCTGCAACCTGGTCAAGAAATCAGTAGAGGTTGAAAGGCTCTTGACGCCGTTGGCTGGCGCCGACACGCCGCAACTGATCGAAGTGGTGAACAAGCTTGTGGGCGTGCGTTCGATTCGCGCCAAAGTTGACATTCAATTCGAAGACACCTCGTTCGCTACGTCCGGCATCGCTGAGAAATACCGGACCGCGGACGGAGAGATCGTCGTGCAGCGCCCGGGAAAGGTTTACCTGATTGTTCGAGCGCCGTTTGTGGCGTCAGACATCGCGCAGATGACATCGGACGGTGAGCATTTCCGGATTGCGATTTTCCAGGGCGAGGCAAAATACAAGAAATTCGTGCGCGGTACTAACTCGGCAGTTTACGCGAAATTGGATGGAACCAGCGAGGCGCCGGTTAAAGGCAAAGCGAACACGGAAGCGCAGACCGTGAAGGCGCTTTCGAACCTGCGGCCTCAACATTTTACGGACGCCGTCTTGATTCGACCGATCGACCCACAGGCGCCCGGGTTGATATACGCGCGCAGCGAGTTCTTTCAGTCAGAGAAGGATCCGGCCGGCAAGAAGCGTGTCGTACGCGGATATTATTTCCTGGACGAGTTGCAGTCCCAGACTGATGGCTCAGCGCGGCTGCTGCGAAGGTTCTGGTTTAATCGCGTCGGCGGCGTCCATTTTTCGCGTCTGCAGACCTTTGACGACCGCGGTGCGCTAATCACGGACGTCACCTATTCAGCCTTCAAACCCGTGGGCGAACAGGGGGTCACCCTGCCGACGAAAATCAGCTTGACTCGTCCTCAGGATCATTACCAGCTCAGTCTTACCTACCAATCTCCTGAATCCGTTGTGCTGGATCGCGAATACTCGCTTGACGTGTTCGTGCTGGAAAACAAGACCAATCTGCCCGAAGTCGATCTTGACGCGCCAAAGAAGCCCTGAAGCAGGCGCAACTCCCGTAGCTTTTTATTAATGCCCCGCCTCGACACTCGCGCTAGTCCAAAGAATTGCCCCCGAACCCGGGGGAACGACTCGTTAGGCGAACGCCTGCGCTTGGGTTAATATTTTGCGTTTGTACACGCCATGAAAGTCTTCGACAGCCTGGTCACCTCAAACATTCGGCAGCGGCCCTTGCGCTCAGCGATCAGCATAATCGGCGTGGCGCTGGGCGTGGCGCTGGTGATGCTGTTCACCGGACTGACGCGAGGCATGTCGAACGATTTGCAGCGCCGATCGAGCAACGTTCGTGGCGAGATCATATTTACGCGTAAGGGGTCGATGCACGTTACTGCGTCGAGCGCCAATCTCAGCACGAAATATGTCGAGCGGCTTCTGCAAATTGAAGGAGTTGAGGCTGCCACACCGGTGATTCGGCACATTTATCCGAGCGGAACGCTGGGATTCGATCAGATCGAAGGCGTTGACTGGAATGAATTTGCGCGGATGAATGATCTGCGGATAATCGACGGTCGCGCGCCGCAGGGAAATTACGAGGTGGTTATTGATCAGACGAAGGCTTCGCGGAACCATCCGGTCGGAAGCAGTTTGAAAATCTTTGGTGAAAAGCTCTATACGGTGGTGGGTATTTACGTGCCGGAGTCGGGCGCGCGCCAAAAGTTGGCGCTGGCGTCACTTCAGGAAACGCTCGAGGCCCCGGAAAAGTGCACCTACATCCTGATCAAAACGAAACAGACGGCGGATCCCGTCGCGGTTGCGCGAAAAATCGATCAGGAACTACCCGGCAACAACGTGCAATTCACGAAGGACGTGTTTGCCAGTGTCGAAAGCTCAATCCCGAGTCTCGGAGTTTTTCTGCGCCTTCTCGTCGCGCTGGCGGCGGTCGTGAGTGCGCTGGTCGTAATGCTGGCGATGCACACCACTATCACTGAACGCACTCGTGAGATTGGCATCTTGAAAGCCATGGGCGCTTCGCGCGCTTACATCGTCGGCGAGATCGAGCGGGAGGCTCTTTTAATCAGCGCGTTGGGCATGGTGCTCGGTTTTGGCATCGCGTTGGGAGCGGGATTTCTGATTCACAAATCGACTGGCCTGCTATTTGAATACGGATGGAACTGGGCGCTGGTCGCCGCGGCGATTGGATTGGTGGGTGGCGCGATCGGCGCGCTTTATCCGGCGATGCGCGCGGCGAATCTTGATCCGGTGCAGGCGTTGGCATACGAATAATGGCGTCCGCGGCAGCAACAGGAAAGAAAGTGGCGATTCTAAAAGCCGAAAAACTCGAGAAGACTTATCGCATCGGCAAAGTCGACGTGCCGGCATTGCGCGGTGTGTCGCTCGAGGTTCAGGCCGGAGAGTTCGTCGCCGTGATGGGTCCGTCGGGATGCGGTAAATCAACGATGCTGCACTTGCTGGGTGGATTGCTGACCCCGACCAAGGGCCGCATCATCATCGATGGCGAGGACCTCACGGCCGCTTCGGATGCAAAACGAACCGACATTCGCCGGCGCAAAATCGGTTTCGTATTTCAGCGGTTTAATCTGTTTCCGACGCTGACTGCTGACGGTAACTTGCGACTCGCGGAGCGGATCCACGGCAATGGCGCGGGCGATCCCGAGCGACGACGCGAAATTCTGGGGATGCTGCGGCTGGAGGACAAGATGCATCACAAGCCGTTGGAATTGTCAGGCGGCGAACAGCAACGCGTCGCCCTGGCTCGTGCAGTTATAACTCAGCCGGCGATTGTTCTGGCGGATGAGCCGACTGGGAACCTCGATTCTGAAAATTCAGCCATTGTGCTGAACATGTTTCAGGAACTCAATCGGCGCTTCAACCAAACGATCATCATGATCACCCATAATCCTGAAGCCGCTGCTGCTTGCGGCCGAATCATCCAAATGCGCGACGGTCACATCGTCGCCGGTTAGTCTCTCTCCTGGACAAGTTTTGCTGCAGTTCGGATTCACGTTCACCTGAGTTTCGCGAATGTCGGAGTGGAACTGCGATTGCACTCGACATCCGCGGCTGGTTCGGATAGATTTCGCCAGTTGCTGGCCATGAGCTTCTTATCGAATACAGCCAAAAAGATTGTGTTTTGGAACTATCAGCGCACATCATGGCAGTGGGATGTGTTGTGCGTGTTAATCCTGGTTTTCATCTTTCTGACGCCGAAATCATGGTTTCAAAACACCGAATTTCGGCCCCAACGGACGGTGATCATCTCAGCTGAACTTGTTGGCGCACAAGCGGATAGGGGCACTATCGAGCGGCGCGCGAGGGAGCTTACGGGGAGGCCTGAAGGTCAGGTCAAGGCACCCCGTGAACTGCGGGACAGCACAGGAAAATTGATCGGATATGAGGTTGACATTCGCTGACCATAATCTATAATTTCCGGGCATCATTAGCCGGGCTAGCGCATCCAGGATGGCATGTTCGGCATCTTAACCCGGGGCCCGTATGGGCCTTAAAGTTTTAGTGAGGAAAGAGTTTTACTGAGGAAAGGTGTTATGAAAAAGTTCGTCCCCCAAATTTTAATGATCGCTTTGCTGGTTTCGGCCGTGGCATTTCTCCCAGCCGCGCCTGCCCACGGACAAACCGCGGGATTAGTCAGCTCTATCATCAGCCGGCTGGAGAAGAACAAACGCAGCCTGAAGTCGATGCGCGCCAACATCACGATGACGAAATACAATTCGCAGTTGCGCGACAGCGACTCTTACTCTGGCCTGGTGCTCTACATTCCCGGCGCATCCGGCAACAGCAGCGCATTCGTCCGGCTTGAGTGGCAGCGTCCGAAGCATGAGATTCTGGCGGTTGCCAACGGCAACTACACGCTATACCAGCCGCGACTGAACCAGGCCTATGTTGGAAAGACTGGAAGAATGAAGACAGAACGTGACAGCGACGTGCTGGCGCTGATGAACATGTCAGCGGCGCAGTTGCGCACGAAGTTCGGCGAATTCCAGGACGTGCGCGAAGAGACGCTTTGGGGCGGCGTTTGGACACAGCACTTCCGGGCGATACCAACTGGAGCGGCCAGCTATAAATACATCGAAGTGTGGGTCGATAAGGATGGCATGCCGGTGCAGACCAAGATGGTTGAGAAGAATGACGACGCGACCACTGTCCGTTTGAGCAATGTCGAACGCAACCCGTCGCTACCCATGGATCAGTTCAAGCTGAACCTTGGCTCGGGCGTCAAAATTATCAAGGGATAACTGCGGTTACAGTTTCAGTAAAGAAGGGCTTTGGGAAACCGAAGCCCTTCGCGTTTATAGCGCAAGCATTTGCAGCCACGGGGCAGTAGCCCGACCGTAAGGGAGGGGCGTGGTTTTGGGAGAATGCCCTCCCTTACGGTCGGGCTACTGCCCCGCATAATTGCCGGGTTTGCACGTGCGCAAGTTAACAACTTGCGCAACAAAAGCGCTCGGCATATTCTTTCAAACCTAAGTTGAGTCTAGATCCCGTCGCTACCGCTCCGGGTCCGGACAAGCAAGATGCGTAAGAGCACCTTCCTAAAGTTAAAAGTTCGCGAAGCCGCGTTCATCAGCAGGGCGCTGCTCTCGACGAACCACGTTGTGCTGGCGCACATCATTCCGATGCGCCGTTGCAATCTCGCCTGCGGCTACTGTAATGAATACGATCAGACGTCGAAGCCGGTGCCGCTCGACGTGATGAAGCGGCGTCTGGATAAGTTGGCGGAACTAGGCACGTCGGTCATCACCATCTCAGGCGGCGAGCCGATGATGCATCCTCAGCTTGACGACATCATTCGGCACATACGTTCGCGCGGAATCATTGCGGGACTGATTTCGAACGGCTATTACTTCACCCCGGATCGCATCAAGCGTCTGAATGCCGCGGGTCTCGAATACTTGCAAATCAGCATCGACAACGTCGATCCGGACGAAGTTTCCCGCAAGAGCCTGCGCGTGCTGGACAAAAAACTCCGTTACCTCGCAGAGCACTCTGACTTTCACATCAATATCAATTCAGTGATTGGCGGAGGTATCAAGAATCCCGAGGACGCGTTGACGGTGGCAAAACGAGCGGTGGAACTCGGCTTCTCGACGACGGTGGGCGTGATCCATGACGAAGACGGAACCTTAAAGCCGCTGACTCAGAAAGAGAAGGAAGTCTTTCACGCGGTGAAGAAGCTCGGTAACAAAGATCACGCGCGGCTGAATTGGTTTCAAGACAGCATCGCCGAAGGCAAACCTTACGAGTGGCGTTGCCGTTCAGGCTCGCGCTATCTCTACATCTGCGAAGACGGCAAAGTTCACTGGTGCTCGCAACAACGCGGCTTCCCGGGAATTCCGCTCGAAGAGTACTCGATGGAAGATTTCAAGCGCGAGTACAAGACCGAAAAATGGTGCGCGCCCACCTGTACCATTCAGTGTGTGCATCAGGTCGGAATTCTGGACAATTGGCGCGACCCGCAGATGTCTGAAGCCGAAGTGAGAAGAGAGCAGCAGAAGAAAAAAGAAGAGCGGATGGTGCAAATCCTCCGCCCGCAGTGAAGCCTGTTTGATTCTCGCGTGATACGGTAAACTCCTCATGCCAACCGTCATACGGATAAGCAGATTTCGGCTGGCCGGACTGGATGAGGATCTATCCGTTTCGAGGCTGATGGCAGGGGCGGATCTCCAGACCGCTTAGCGTGCCGTGTATAGCGTTATTTGAACTTTACGGAAATGATAATGCCGATCGCTCAGTGCTCCCTTGATCCTGTCCGGTCCGAAACCGTTGAAGAGTGAATCGAATCCTCCAACTCGCCGCCAATCTGATACAGCGAAACTGAACTCGACAGGCCCAGTCCGGAAAGTCTCCCGGCCATAATCACTATAATCTCGCCACGCGTAACCAGCCCCGCATCAAGCAGGGTCTTTTCGCCCATCATCAATAATTCCTCGGCGCTTTTCGAAGCAAAACAAAGCGCCGGCTCGACCCCCCAGATTATGTTGAGCTCGTTCATCACATTGCCAGAGGACGTCATGGCAATGATTCGCTGGCGTGGCCGCAGGGCCGACAACCGGCGTGCCATCAGGCCTGATTCCGTGAACGTCAGGATCAAGCGCGTGTTCATCTCGTCGGCGGCGAACGCCGCGGCTTCGCATAGAGCACGGCTCACACGGCCCGTTTGCCGGCCGGCGATCTTGCTCATGATGCTTGGCCGTTCCTGATCGCGGGTCTCGGCCGTCTCGATGATGCGCGCCATCGTGGCGACGGCAGCGACCGGATATTGTCCCGTTGCGGTCTCGCCCGAAAGCATCAGGCAGTCTGAGCCATCCCAGACGGCGTTGGCGACGTCCGTGGCTTCCGCGCGCGTTGGCCGCGGTTCTTCCACCATCGATTGCAGCATCTGCGTCGCGGTCACGACCAGCTTGCCGGTTTCATTTGCCAACTCGATGATTCGCTTTTGATAGACGGGCACCAGCTCAACGCTTGTTTCAACGCCAAGGTCGCCGCGCGCGACCATCACGCCATCAGCAACCTCGAGAATTTCGCGCAAATGATCGATCGCTTCGGCCTTTTCGATCTTTGCCACAAGCGGGGCCTCGCTGCCCGTTTCTCTGATCAAGCGCTTCGCGTCCATGCAGTCGGCGGCGGTGCGCACGAATGAAAGCGCGAAGTAGTCCACATCCTGAGTCGCCGCCCATCTGACGTCGTCGCGATCCTTTTGCGTCAGTGAAGGTATCGGTAGGGGGACGCCAGGAAGGTTGATGCCTTTGCGCTCGCCCAACTCACCGCCGTTGATGACGCGCGTGATGATGTCGGTGTCAGTGATGCTCTCAACCCGCAACTCAATGGCGCCATCATCCAGCAGGATGCGCGCCCCCGGAGGCACATCGCGCGGCATGCCGTCATAGTTCGTTGCTACCTGGGTGTTATCACCCTCAATAGCGCGGGTAGTGATGATGAACTGTTGATTCGCGAGCAGCATTACCGGCTCATGGTTCTTGAGCGTCCGGGTGCGAATCTTTGGACCGGAAAGATCGATGAGAATTGCCAAAGGCCGGTTGGTCTTTTCCGCCGCCGCGCGCGCGGCGCGAATGTCCGCAGCTTTTTCTTCCTGCGTGCCATGCGACATGTTTATGCGCACGCCGTCCACGCCTGCCGCCAGCATGGCTTCAAGTATCTTTGGCTCTCGTGATGAAGGGCCAAGGGTCGCGAGGATTTTCGCTCGTCTCAAGAAGATTCTGAACCTTTTACGATAGGAATGCCCAGAACTATACCCTTTTGAAAGGCTTTTCCGGAAATCAGGGGACGACGGAAAAAGCCTATTGCCGCTCGTGTTCGCAACAGTTAATATTGGTTAGCAGTGCGCGCCCCGCCTCTGCTCCTCAGACAACTTAACCAGCTTGCCCCTTCCGACACAGAAAGGTTTAGCCCGTGCCAGAATTGATCCGTTCGGCGGTGTCACGCGCGCGCATGTATTTCAGGGATCGCCGGCGCTCGCCGCGCCTCAGTGTACGACTCGCTTTTTCGCTGTCAGTGCTCCGTCAAACTAAGCTGAAGCGGCTGAACTCGTGCGACCGCGCGCTCAAAGGACATACGCGCGACATCAGCGCAAATGGGCTGGCATTACTACTGCCGCAGATTCAGCTCGATGGCTATCATCTGGCGTCGGAAGACCGAGAAATGCAGTTAGTGCTGGAGCTCTGCGGCGGCGTCGTTTCGATGGTCGTCGTGCCCAGGCGTTATGAAAAGTTGGAGCGAGCAGGTCTAGGCTGTAACTATCTGATTGGGGCGCGAATCGTGCGCATCGATGCAGAAGATCGAAGTCGTTATCAGGATTTCATGAACCGCGCTCTTGAGCACGTCCGAGAGAATGACGAATCCGGCGCTAACTGAACACGAGCCAACCGAAAGCCTCTGGTACATGGAAGAACGGCTGCGGGGTGCGCGTCGGCTGCCACGCCAGGTAACGGAGTTTCGGCTCTGTCCCAACGCAACGAAAGAGATTAGCCCGCCGGTGTTCGCCCTTTTGCGGTAACGGAAGCCGGTAGCTCCACGGAATTCGCATCGCCATCGTCACGCGATCCGCCTCGATTCGCGCAGTCGTCGTCATCCGCGAACTGAATTGCCACTCGGTTTGTCTCTTTCCCGACGTCCAATCCAGGCCGATATCGAGCCATTCTCCGGTCGGGGCGACTTCAAACTCAAAGTATCGTTCCGGGACTTTCAGGGCAGGAGCGATGAAGATTTCGCACACGTCTCGATCCCACAGGTACATGGTCTTCGTTATTGTCTGCGGATGATTCTTGATAACGAGAGGCTCAGGCTGATTGCAAAGATAGCGCACGTACAGCGCCCGCTCCGACCAAAGAATTCGCGCTTCCGCGTGGCGACCCACGGGAGCAGGTTCGCCCGACCAGTAGTGATCGATTTGAACGGGTGTGGCGTTATCCCACTCGCGGTTGTCTAAATCCTTGAGCGCGAGATCGGCCTGCGTGAAGCGAGCTTCGACAATTTGGTTCTGATTTGTCACACGTCTTAAGTCCCCCCGCCGCTGAAGGTCACCCCATCCCTTCGCCAAACGAGAAGCTCGGCCCGCGCGGCCGATAGACAACTTGTTCGCCTTCCTCGTCTTCTTTGGTTTCCGCCTGCCACGTTGGATCTGAGTACTGAAGTTTGTAAAGCCTCCAATACAAGCCGCGCAACGCCAGCAAGTCCTGGTGCGTGCCCTGCTCGCGAAGCTCGCCGTGATGCAACACGATGATGTTATCGGCACGCTGAATCGTCGAAAGCCGGTGCGCGACGATCACGGAAGTACGGTTCTGCATCACGCGCGCGATCGCCTCTTGAATCAGCTGCTCAGTTTCCGTGTCGATCGAACTGGTCGCTTCATCAAGAATCAACAGCGCGGGGTCGAATGCGAGCGCCCGAGCGAAACTGATCAGTTGCTTCTGACCGACCGACAGTCCGGCGCCGCGCTCGCGAACTTCCGACTGATACTCGTGTGGCAGGCGGCGGATGAAGTTGTCGGCGCGGACTTCAGTCGCTGCCCACTGGATGCGTTCATCGGAAATGTCTTTACGGCCGAGGCGGATATTGCTCTCGACGGTGCCGGTGAAGAGAAACACGTCCTGCAGGACGACTGCGAAATTTTCGCGCAGCGATTGCAAATCCCACTCGCGCACATCGACGCCATCCAGCAGGATACGGCCTTTCTGCACGTCGTAAAAGCGCATCAAGAGGTTGGTGATGGTTGTCTTGCCCGAGCCGGTGTGACCGACGAGCGCCACTGATGTTCCCGGTTCCACTGTGAACGACGCGTCCTTCAGCACCCAATCCTCGTCTTTGTAGGCAAACCAGACATTCTGAAATTCGATGCGACCTTCGGCGCGGCCCTTTTTCAACGGTTTCGCCGGGGAAGTAATCTCAATCGGCAGATCGAGCGCCTTGAAGATGCGATGCGATGCGACGACGGCGCCCTGAAGTACGTTGTACTTGTCTGAGATATCGCGAATCGGCTGAAACAGGAAACTTAGGTATTGAATGAACGCCACGAGAGCGCCGAGCGAGAGCGCATCCTGCATCACCCGATAACCGCCGTACCAGATAATGAGCGCAATGCCGACCGCGCCGATGAAATCGACCAGCGGAAAAAACACGGCGTAATAAAAGATCGTGTCGATGTTTGCTTTGCGATGGGCGTCGTTGATGGTCGCGAACTGCCGCAGCGATTTCTCTTCCGCATTAAAGATCTGGACGGTCTGCGCGCCGGAAATGTGCTCCTGCAGGAACGCAAAGATGCGCGCGATGCGCGTGCGCACCATGTCAAAGCCGCGGCGCGCGCCTTTGCGGAACCAGGTCGTGGCCACGAACAGCATCGGCACCGTCAGCAGCGTCACCAGCGTTAAACGCCAATCCATGTACGCCATCATCCCGATGATCGCGGCGATCATCACGAGATCGCCGAGAACGTCAGTGACCCCGGAAGTAAACAACTCGTTTAGCGCGTCCACATCCGCGGTCAGACGCGTCATGATGCGGCCCGCCGGATTACGATCGTAGTAAGCAACTTCCTGATGTTGCAGCTTGTCGTAAATCTCTTTCCGCAGATCGAACATGACGTACTGTCCGACCGTGTTCAGCAGGACCGTTTGGAAATAGGAAGCGACGAACCTGAAAACCTGAACGCCAAAGAAGGCCAGCACCAACAGATTCAGACCGCTGGTCGTACGCGGCAGGATGTGCCAATCGATCGCGTATTGAGTGAATTTGGGCTGCAAAACCCCGAGCAGATTCAAAACCAGAGTGAGAACCAAAGCCGGAACCAACAGACGCACGTATGGTTTCAGATAGCGAAGCAGACGCTTAGTAACTTGCCAATCGTAGGTTTTGCCGATCGCCTCTTCTTCGTGAAAGTTTTGAACTGCTGTCGCCATTTTTCTGGTTCTAAGCGGTTGCCGCGCGCACGTGATCTTTCTTCGGAAAATGCAAAAGCATTCCGAGCGCCCCAAGCGCAAATGAGAAATAGTAGTAGCTCGAGCCCGTGACGAAATGGTCAATGACTCCCCACAGCGCGGCAGCTTCACAGAGCGCAAAGCCGGCAACGTATCCAGTTTGCAGTAGCGCCGCGTCGCGCTTTTCAATCGCGCGCTGTACGATGCGCAGTTTGATCAGGACCGAAAGGATTACCATCATGAATGCAGCTCCCAGCAATCCGAAACTTAACGCCGGGTTGGGCTCTGGAGTGTTGCCGGGAACAAACAAGGTCAACCCCAGGAAGAGAGACATGCTCATCAATATGCCGAACCACAGAAACAACAGTGTGCGATGACGAGCTTCGACTCTGGCGTCGATTTGCTGAGGATTCTGCATTGTCGTGCCTCCTAAGTTGCCGCCAACTCTTCTTCCAACAACTGGCGTTCGTAAAGATCCGCGTACTCACCACCGAGCGCCAGCAGTTCGTCGTGCGTGCCGCGCTCAATGATGAGACCTTCGTCGAGCACGCATATCACATCCGCGTCCCGTACTGTCGAGACTCGATGCGAAACAATGATGCTGGTGCGTTCGCGCATGATGCCGCGCAGTCGCGTCAGAATCTTTTCCTCCGTATAAGTGTCAACGGATGAAAGTGCATCGTCCAAGATAAGGATGCGCGGCTCGCGAATGATCGCGCGCGCGATCGCCGTGCGTTGCTTTTGTCCGCCAGACAAAGTGATCCCGCGTTCACCTACCAGCGTGTCGAACCCTTCCGGAAAGTCTTGGACGTCATTGGTGAGTCCTGCTACTTCCGCCGCCAGCTCGATTTGCGCAGGTTCGGCGTCGTCACGGCCGAACGCGATGTTTCGGGAAAGAGAATCACTGAACAGAAAGGTCTCTTGCGGTACATAGCCGACGGCGCTGCGCAATTGGTTCAGCGGATAGTCACGGACTGAAACTCCGTCAATGAATACAGAGCCTTCCGGCGCGTCAATGACGCGCGGGATCAAATTAACCAGCGTCGATTTACCACTGCCGGTATGCCCGACAAAAGCGACGGTCTGACCTTCTTCAATGGTCAAGTTCATGTCGCGTAAGACTTCGGGACCGTTGGCGTGGTAGCGAAACGTAAGGTTGCGGAATTCGATGCGGCCTTTGATGGGCGGTCGCTCCTTCACTTGTGGGAGGTTCGTGATGGCCGGCTTTACGCGCGCGACTGCTCGCATACGCTTCCAGCTCGCCATGCCCCGCTGATAAACGTTGACAACGTAGCCGATCGCGATCAGCGGCCAGATCAGCCGGAGAAGATAGAGGTTGAATTGCGTAAATTGACCGACCGTCAGTTCGCCACGCACCGCCAGCGGTACACCCGCCCAGATAATCAGGACGAACCCCAGACCAATCAAAAACGTTAGTAAAGGCCGCATGACCGCATCGATCCGCACGAGCCCGAGATTCTTCTGCGCGTACTCCCAATTCAGCTTGTTGAAAGCTTCGATCTCCGCGTTTTCCTGCGCGTAGGCGCGCACGACTCGGACCCCGGTAATGTTCTCCTGGGCCCGCGCGGTGATTTGCGCAAAGAAATCCTGGATGTGTTGAAAACGCGTGTGCACCTGTTGTCCGAAGAACTTCACCGTCAGTGAAACCAGTGGCATCGTGACGAAGAGCAGCAGCGTCAGCTTCCAATTCATCGCGAACAGGATCGGGAGGATGAACAGCACCGTAAAGACTGTTTGCAGGCTGTACATGATCATCGGTCCGCACAGTTGCCGCACTGCCGAAAGATCGTTCGTCGCCCGGGCCATGAGATCGCCGGTGCGATGCTCGTGAAAAAACGAAAGTGGTTGATCGACCAATCGGCGGTAGAAGTCTTCGCGCAGGTCGTACTCGACATTGCGGGACATCCCGATGATGATCCGTCGCTGCAAAAACAGAAACAGGCCACTCATTGCACTCGCACCCAAAACCTTCAGCGCGGCCATATTCAGTTTTGACCAGGTGACCCCGCTTCGGAGGTCGTCGAGCGCCTCACCGAAAATTCGCGGAACCATGACGTTGAAGACCACGCCCGCGACAATGCAAGCAATCCCAATGATCAGCGACCACTTGTACGGTCGGAAAAAATGCGCGAGTCTGCGGATATCATCCATTGCGCGGAAAAGAAAAACGCCTGCCATACAAATGAAGCCTGACGGTTCGACATGCGAACCATTCAGGCATCAGTTGCAAAACTTTGAATGTAAATTTTAAGTGAGATCGATCAGGCAGGCAAAGGCGCCTCGATCACGACTCACATGGTGTGTTCAATTGTTTCCGAAAGATCCCGGCCCGATGCGAACAGATCGGCGGCGCCATCTTCGGGCGCGTCAAAGACCGCCACCCGGTTTCGACCGGCGCGTTTCGCGCTGTAGAGCGCCATATCCGCGGCCGAAACCAGCGCCGCTCGCGACGCACCGTGCAGGGGATAAGCCGCGATACCAATCGAGGCGGTCAGATGGCCAAACTCCGGGATTTCGATCTGCTCGATGCGGGTGCGCAGCCGTTCAGCGACGATCGTCGCGCCGTCGCTGTACGCTTGCGGCAGGATAAGAGCAAACTCATCGCCGCCGAAACGGCACGGCGTATCCACGCCACGCAGCTCTTCTTGGAAACACTGGGCCAGTTTTCGCAACGCATCATCGCCCGCGTCGTGACCGACGGTGTCGTTGAGTTGCTTGAAACGATCCAGATCAAGCATCAAAAGCGCGAGTGGTTGATTCAGTCGCGTGGCCATCTGCAATTCGCGGTCGAATTGCATCTCGAACGAGCGGCGGTTGTAGCAGCCTGTGAGCGAGTCGGTCAGCGCTTGCTGTTGCATTTGCGCGAACAAGTCCGCGTGATTGATTGCGACTGACAGCTGGTTGGCGACCGTGCGGAGCAAAAGGATTTCGTTCTCCTGCCAGGTTCGCGACGTATTGTCATCGACGACTTCCAGCGCGCCGATGAATCGCTCCTGAAACACCAGCGGCACGACTGCCAGCGGAAACTCAGCGCGCAGGCCAGTGGAAACCTCTAAGCCATCGCGAACGAAAATTTCCGGATTCCTGGCGATCGTCGAACAAAGTTCGTCAAGCGCCTTTGTAACTTCGTCCCGGTTCAACTTTGCTTCCTTTTCAGCATCGGCAAAGTACGAGTAGCTCAGCGCCTGAACTTCCGTCTGACCTTCAACGCGCAAAGCGCAACACGCCACATTCAACGCCGCGCCGACTTCGGTGACGGTCTTTTGCAGAATCACACCTAGTTCCAATGACTCGCGAATCGCCGTGGCAATGCGGTTAACCGCGATTTCGCGGCCGGCTTGTTCCTGCAACAAGTGCGCAAGTTTCGTGGTGACGCTCAACGTCAATTGCAACGACGTCGCTTTCGGCATCGAGGTTCTCACCGCGTTTTCAAAAGCCGTTGCTTGATATGGCTGTTCAGCCTGGACACGCGCCATCAGGTACTCCAGCGCCGAATAGACAATGTCGGGTTCGAACGTCCACACCACTTCGTCCTCGCCTGAATCCTCATCATTTCGCACAGTTGCGAGTAAAGCAGAGAAGCGAGCATCAGCGATCACGACGAAGTGCTCTTTCACTTGACCAGGGCCGGTGTGCGACAACAGCACCGGTGCGAGGCAATTGCTCAATGAGGGGGCGCCCTCGATGCTTCCAGCAACCTCATCGGTGGGACCAACGAAAAAGAAGGTGCGACGGCCCGCGCGCGCCAGGTCACGTACCCGCGCGATTTCTCGCGCCGAACGCTTCGGCACAAAAGGCAAACTTTCGATTACGAGCGCGCTGAGATTGTTCTCGATCACGACGTCCTCGAAATATCTGTGAAGCTGGGAAATCGTCGAGTGTGCACAGCGGACAGGTGTCAACTGCCGAGTGTGCTGTGCCAAGAGGACGTCAAACAATGAATGCATAGGAAAGATCCACCGGTAGGAAGCTGGACACTTCGCGGCGGGAAGCAGGCCAAAACCATTTTTGCATTTTGCGGCTCGCCTTGTCTACGGCTATTTTCCGCAGTTTTCAGGCCTTTTCTGCCTGTTTTTTGTTACAGAATCTTCATGTAACCGGTCACCGCGGTCGCGGCCAGCGCGCCATCGTTTTCGACATCTACGTTTACAACGAACCGCCGCCGTCCCCCGCGAACGATTCTGGCGCGCGCGAGCATTCGCCCGAGCGTCACTGGCCGCAGGTAATGGATAGTGAGATCGGTGGTTGTAACTCGCTCGTTTTCGTCGATGGCCGTAAGGATTACAAAAGCTGACGCGGTGTCGATCAGCGAGGCGATGGCGCCCCCGTGAACGACTCCATGATTCTGTTTCACGTTATCGCGGACGTCGAGGCAGACAGTAACGTGACCGCTCTTCAACTCGCACAACTCCAGGCCGAGGAACCTGGCATAAGCAACCTTATCAAAGGCGT
Source organism: Acidobacteriota bacterium (assembly GCA_052389795.1). GTDB lineage: Bacteria > Acidobacteriota > Blastocatellia > Pyrinomonadales > Pyrinomonadaceae > UBA11740. The sequence continues at coordinate 595,147 of JBQTHO010000001.1, forward strand.
TACGCGCGCGCTCAAGTCGCGAATCTTCCGTGCCAGTTTTGCTCATTCGCGGTAGCTCGAGTCGGTGGGTTCGACGATCACCGCGGTGCCATATGCCAGGACCTCGGTAACGCCGCTGGAGATTTCAGTGGTGTCGTAGCGCGCGCCGACGACGGCGTTCGCTCCAATCTCAGACGCGTGCTGAATCATGATCTCGAATGCATCGGCGCGAGTTTGCTCGCAGAGCTTCGTCCACACCGTGATGTTGCCGCCCACGATCGTCTGAAGCTGGGCGCCAATGGTGGCAAAGACATTGCGCGAACGGACGACAATTCCCCGAACGACGCCAAGATTCTGCAGAACGCGAAAGTTGGGCAACTCGAACGCCGTTGTCACCATTTGGTGCGATACAGAATAGCGTCGCGGGCTGATGTCGTAAGGCGTGTGCTGTTGGAGGGGGTCTATGTTCATGACTTCTTCCTTTTTGTGGCTGTTCGTCTCGCCTTCCAGATATACGTTTCAAGATCGCAGCGACAGCTCGCGTCGAACTTGACCCCTTCGTGTTCCAGCATGCGCTGTTGCTTATCGGACGGCAGCGCGATGCGCATGGTCGAGCAGCGGCCCTGCGAATTGATCACTCGATGCCACGGCGTCTGGTCGTCGGAACCGTGCATCACAAAGCCAACCGTCCGCGGCGTATAACCTTCGCCGAGCATGTAGGCAATTTGTCCGTACGTCATCACGCGCCCGCGCGGAATGCGGCGAACAATTCGATAAACACGTTCGCGGTAAAGACGATCCGGTTTGGTTGTTTTCTTCAACCAGGTTATAGGTCTACTGTCCGACTGACGGGCGGTAGGCCGCCCTCTAAACGGAAAATGCGCAAGCTAACATCTTGCGTTACAACGTTCTCAACACGACGCGCGCCGGCGCGCCATCGCCTGCGCCTTCGGCAATCTTCAATGGCAGACAAATCACTTCGTAATCGCCGTCGGGCACGCCGGAAAGGTTCAGGCCTTCGACGATTACGACCCCTTTGCGTAGCAGCGTCAGGTGCGTCAGGTGATGGCCGGATCGAAATTTCTCAATCGAAAGATAGTCGTTGCCAACTAACTTAACGCCGAGATTCACCAGCAGCTCTGCGCCCTCAGGCGTTAAGGCGGTGAAGTCTTTGCGAAATCCTTCATTCCAGAACGCAGAATTGCGCGTGTGAAAAATGAGTCGCTCAACTCCAGTCAACTCACACGTGCTTAGAAAATCAGGCGTGATTTCCATGAGAGCGTCGGGCACGCGCACCACTCGGGCGGGGCCGATCAAACTCTCCAGGGGCAACGAATCAATCCTGGCGGCGCCTTCGATGAAGTGCGCGGGCGCGTCAACGTGCGTTCCCGTGTGCGCGCCGAAATGCAGGAACGAAACATTCGACGAGTCGCCCTTAACGAACGCCGACCAGGGTTCGACATTCACCCCGGGGTCGCCATCATAAACCGGCATCCCAGCGTGGATGGGAACTGTTATGTCGTAAATCGGCATTGATTTAAGCGGTGACGAAATAATAGACGTAAAGCGACACTCGGCAAAGCGGCGTTAGAGTGCCGCCTTCATTCGGGTAGTTCGCTACTACAAAACTCCGACTAAAGTCGGTACTCTAACGCCTCCATCGATGTTGATCCGCGAACAGCAACAGACGCGGCCGCGCATTGCGGCGTCGAGCTATCTAAACACCGCGCCGCTGATCTGGAGTTTCATCCACGGTTCTCAACGTGAGCAGGTCGAATTGTTCACCGACACCGCGCCGGCGCGCTGCGCCGAAATGCTCGCGAATGGAGACGCGGATGCCGCGCTGGTTCCGATCATCGAGTATCAACGCATTCCCGACATCGCCATCGTTCCCGATGTCTGTGTCGGCTCGCGCGCGGCCGTGCGCAGTGTGGTGCTCGTCACGCGCAAGAACAATTTGAAGAAGGTCGAGAGCGTCGCGCTTGATGAGTCGTCGCGCACATCCGTCACCCTCGTGAAGATTATTTTTCGCGAGTTTCTTGGATTCGAGCCTAAGTGGACGACGTCCGCTCCTGATTTGCAGTCAATGCTGGCACATGCTGACGCGGCGCTGATTATCGGCGATCCGGCGATGAAGATTCCACGCGAAGAGTTTCGCGTTTTCGACCTGGCCACGCTCTGGCACGAATTCACCGGCTTCGGTTTTGTTTTCGCGATGTGGATGGTGAGAAAAGACGCGGTGGAAAAAGTTCGCCCGGTCGATTTTGCCGCGGCGCGTGATGAGGGACTCGCGAACTTGAACGACATCGAACGAACCTATGTCGAACAAATTGGATTATCGAGAAACGAAATCAGAAGTTACCTGACGGAAAACATTGTGTTCAGCGTTGGTGGTGAGATGAAGAAAGGCCTTAAACGATATTTTGAACTCGCACGAAAGCACGCCTTGATCGAGTCGGCCAAAGAGCTAGTGTTTGTCGGCGACTAACTCTGGACCCCCCGCGCGTCGTTCGTCATCCTCGCGCAAAGCGGCGCTCAGAATGCCGTTGAACTTCTCGACGATTTCGATTTTCTTCTCAAACGGAAGTTCTGCGAGACGACGGCTTTTCTTCTCTTTGCTTGGCGTCTCGCCTCAAACACATCTTCAATGTTCGACCAGTCGAATTGTTCGTGCGGCATATGGATCGCCTTTCGAATTTACGTCAAGCAGCGTCGTGAAGTCAGTACCGGGAGCGGTAGCGACTGGGTCTCAACAATCCGAGGAATCGATGTGCCCGGTCGCTACCGCTCCCGGTACTGACCTCATTTTCCTACTTCGCCATCAGCGCTTCAATCTCTGCACGTTCCTTTGTGACTTTGTCGGTCAGCACGCGCGCGCCGTTTTCCGTCACCAACACGTCGTCTTCGATGCGTACACCGATCCCGAGGTACTTCGCCGGAATATCCTTGTTGAAGCCTTCGGGAATGCGGCTGGTGTCAGGTGAGACGTAAATGCCGGGCTCGATTGTCATGACCATGCCGGCTTCCGCAGGTCGCGATTCGCCTTTGTGGTAGTAACGTCCCGCGTCATGCACGTCGATCCCGAGAAAGTGTCCGAGGTTGTGCATGTAGAACTGCATGTACTTCTTTTCGTCGATTAGTTTCTTCGGATCGCCCTTTAACAAACCAAGGCGCACCATGCCTTCGGTCAGCATCTCGATCGAATGAGTTTTCAAGTCTTCGAGCCGCACGCCGGGCCGCACCATGTCCACGCAGGATTTCTGCGTCTCGAGCACGACGTCGTAGATTTCGGCCTGAGCCTCTGTGAACATGCCGTTCACTGGGAACGAGCGCGTGATGTCTGATGCGTAGCCTTTGTATTCGCAGCCGGCGTCAACCAACAGCAGATCGCCGTCTTTCAATTCATCCTTGTTGTCGATGTAGTGAAGGATGGTCGCGTTCCCGCCGCCCCCGATGATCGACGTGTACGACGGTCCGGCTGAGCCCTGCTTGCGAAAGATGGCTTCGATCAGAGCCTCGACCTCGTATTCCATCATGCCGGGCCGCACGGCTTTCATCGCTTCAACGTGCGCTTCGGCGGCGATGTCAGCGGCGCGCTGCATGATCTCAATTTCTTCCGGCGTCTTCAGCACGCGCATTTCGTGAAGGATCAAAGTCGGATCGACAATCGTCGTGGGCGGCTCGAAAGGTCTGCGATTGCTTTCACGGAAAGTCGTGAGTTGGGCGATGATTTTCTGATCGATTTCCGCGAGCGTGTGGCCGAATGCGTAATAGAGCACTGAAGGGCCGTCGAGAATTTCCGGTAACTTTTCGTCGAATTCCTCGATTTTGTACGCTTCATCCGCTCCATAGTCGCTGACCGCGCCTTCGACGCCCGCGCGATAACCCGTCCAGATCTCTTGCGCCAAATCGCGCGGCCGCACGAACAAGGTGAACTTCTTGTCTCTTGAAGGCGCGATCACCGCGATGGCTTCCGGCTCTTCAAAGCCCGTCAGATAAAAGAAATCCGAGTTCTGGCGGTAGCGATAGTTCGTGTCGTGCGAACGCACCGCTTCGCGCGCGGCGGGGATGATGGCGACGGAATCCTTGTCCATGCGACGCATGAATTCCTTGAGTTGCGGTTTGATCATTCGGCTCTCCTCTTGACTGGGTACGGACGCCTCAGGCGTGCTAGCAGGCCGGCGGCCTGCGTACCGGAAAAATTGAACCCGCATTGTAGCCGAGAGAAGGAAGTCGTTACCAACTGGCGGCATCTGTCCTACAACCCGCAGGGTTGACGGACATTAGCCGTGGGCAAGGCCCACGGGTAAAATGTTAAGCCGCACCGCACCCGGAAAGGGTGCCGGAGAGAACATGTCTTCCACGCACCTTAGCCTTCACGTTCACATTGTGTTCAGCACGAAGAACCGTTTCCCGTTCATCGCCGATGAGTGGCGCGACGCTTACATGCCTTCATTGGCGGGGCTGTAAGAACGGCAGGGGTGGTTCCCGTGTGCGTCGGCGGAACAAACGATCACGTTCACCTGTTGATCGGAATTAGAGCGACACACTGCCTGGCAGATATTCTAAGGGATATCAAACACGCATCTTCCGAGTGGGTTCATTTACGATTGGTGTGAAAAAGTTTGGGTGGCAGGACGGTTACGGCGCATTCACCCTCGGTGCTTCACAGCTGACGACGGTATCAGAGTACATTCGAAGTCAAGTTGAACACCATCGAAAGCGGACATTCCAAGAGGAGTATCTCGCATTTCTGGATCGGTATGGTGTTGCCCATGACAAGAGGTACTGGTGGTAGCTGTTCCGGCGCGCCGCCAGCTCGCGGTGCACAAAACGTCGTGTCAGTGGGCTGCGCTGCGCTGGCCCACGGCTAACATCCTTGCGACCCTTCGGGTCGCAAAGCAAATCCTACTGACAACGACTACAATCTAAGCGATAATCCCCGGAATGGCGCAAAGTATTCCAGCCAAAATCACCGGCGCGGAGATCGTCTCGCGCGACCCGGCCACCGGAGAAGAGATCGGCCGCGTTCCTTTGACTCTGCCGGAAGAAGTTGCCCGTGCCGTGGGCCGTGCGCGCGCCGCACAGAACGCCTGGGCTGCGAAATCTTTTGGTGAGCGCGGCCGCATCATGATGCACGCGCGTAAAATCATTTTGAAAGAGCTGGATGAAATTGCTCGGCTCATCGCTCGCGAAACCGGCAAGCCGTCGGCGGAAGCCATCGCGATGGAGCTGACCCCTTCACTCGACTTGATGCAGCACTTCGCGCGCAAGACTGAAACGCTGCTGGAGCGCGAACGCATCAACATCGGCCTTTATGGCTTCATGGGCCGCATGTCCTATGTGGTCTACAAGCCGGTCGGCGTTATCGGAATCATTTCGCCCTGGAATTTTCCCTGGGCGACACCAATGGCCGAAGTAGTGATGGCTTTGATGGCCGGCAACGTGGTGGTGCTGAAGCCGAGTGAACTCACCCCGCTGACCGCTTTGAAGATCAAACAGGTTCTGACGCGCGCAGGCCTGGCCGAAGACTTGCTCCAGGTTGTGACCGGTGACGGCTCGACGGGCGCGGCGCTCATTGGGGCCGGGGTGGACAAGATCATGTTCACCGGCAGTGTCGCCACAGGCCGTCGCGTCGCTGAAGCCGCGGCGAATTATGTGATTCCGGTTGTGATGGAACTCGGCGGCAAAGATCCAATGATTGTTCTGGAGGACGCGCACATCGAGAATGCCGCACGCGGGGCCATCTGGGGAGCTTTTGCCAACTGCGGCCAGTCCTGTTCATCCGTCGAACGCTGCTACGTTCATGAAAGCATCGCGGAGCGGTTCACGCAGGCAGTCGTCGCGGAAACGAAACGCCTGGGAGTGCGGGCATCCTGCCCGCCCGCAGCCGACGGGGCGCCCGCGCTCCCAGTATTTGACGTCGGCCCGATGATTAGCGAACAACAACTGCGCGTCGTCGAGCGTCACGTCTACGAAGCCACCGCGCGTGGCGCCGTCGCGCTCACCGGCGGCGAGCGCGTTCCAGATGTGCCCGGCCCATTCTTTCCGCCCACCGTGCTGACGAACGTCAATCATGAAATGGAGATCATGCGTGAAGAGACGTTCGGCCCCGTGCTTCCGATCATGACATTCAAGACGGATGACGAAGCGGTGCGCTTCGCGAATGATAGCGACTTTGGCCTGACCGCGAGTGTTTGGACTAACGACCTGGCCCGCGGCCGCGCGCTAGCCGAACGGATTGACGCCGGAACGGTGACAGTTAACGAGGTTCTCTACACGCACGCCATCGCGCAGACACCCTGGGGCGGAGTAAAGCACAGCGGCTTCGGTCGCACGCATGGCCGCGCCGGCCTGCTCGAACTTGTGAACGCCCAACACATTCACGTCAACCGCTTTCCTTCCGTTCCCGACATTTGGTGGTTTAATTACACGCCCAGGGCCGGCCAACTCTTCCGCACACTCGCCCGCCGGTTCGCTTCCGGTTCGATCTTCCAGATGCTCCTCGCTTTGCCGCAAATGATTCGCCGTTTGAACGAGCGGCGCAAGTAATCGAACAGCTCGGTCAGGAAGGCGGCTCGGTCAAGATCCAGAAAGAGGACGGCCGCATTTAGGACGAGCGAACCTATTCGCGTAAGAAAGACTCTAGGAGTTACGCCGGATAAACGTCAAGCCACTTCGCATCGGCGGTGAGGCTTTCTCCAAGCCTTGCCTCTTTTTTCACAGTAATGTTTTCCAGCCCGAAATTTGGTTGAAGTTACCGCGGAGATGGGTTAGAAGTAGCTTCCACTTTCTCTCGTTCAACTTCTAAGGAGATTAGATGCCGGTTATTCAGTTTAAAGGGAAAACCGCAATCGAGTCGTATCACCACACGGTTCCTCATCACACGCTGGGATTTGATCCAAAGTTGTCAGTGTTGCCGAAAGGTGAGAAGCCGAGTCTTGACGGTAATCTGATCATTGAAGGCGACAATTTGCTGGCGCTCAAGGCGCTGTTGCCCACGCATGCGGGACGCATCAAGTGCATATACATCGATCCGCCTTACAACACTGGCAACGAAGATTGGGTTTATAACGACAATCTCACACAGCCGCAGTTCATTGGAGTGGATCGGAAAGGTAGTCGGCAAAGAAGGCGAGGATTTCACGCGCCACGACAAGTGGTGCTGCATGATGTATCCGCGGCTTGAATTGCTAAAGGATCTTCTCACAGAAGACGGAGCTATTTTCGTTTCGATTGACGACAACGAGGCTCATCACTTGCGGATGTTAATGGACGAGATCTTCGGTGAAGACAATTTTTACGCGACAATCGTTTGGCAGAAGAAAGACACGCCCTCGAACGATGCCAGCGGGATATCCGTCACGCATGAATATATTCTAGCTTATGTGAGAACTCAGGCATTTACTCGTGGCCTGGTGCAACGGACGGCCGAACAGGAGGCGATATATAAGAATCCTGATAACGATCCACGCGGTGTTTGGACACGCGGAGCGTTGACCCGGAAAGAAGTCGTTGAGAAAGATGTTTATCCGATTGCCAATCCGAAGGGACGAGAAGTGTTACCTCCTCCAGGAACAAGTTGGCGTGTTTCCAGGACAACTCTCCAGCGTCTCATTTCTGAGAACCGATTATGGTGGACGTGGCGGAGCGAAGCGAGCCTAAGCAACACTCTAGCGGAGCACTACCCTAAATTGATATGAGTAGAAAAATGAGGAATCTACTCACGTCAAATTTGATATGGGTAAAAATCGAGAAATTTACCCATATCGTTAAATTGCTCGGATTAAGCAAAATCCCGTTCTTTTCTCATAAAAGCCAATTCGCCGGGTTTCACGAGTGGCGAAAGCCAGTGACTATCGCTGTCTTGCCAATGTGTAATTCGGCAGGAGGCTAAAGGAAGTGAGGCCGACGGCGACGCGGTCGCCAACCTTGAATCGCGTCGCGCTGGCGTCAGGTTTCGCGCGAGTAGCCATGATGGGCACGCCAAACATTCGTTCGGGCGTGTTGATCGTCACCTCGTACCGGGGCACCAGGTCGCCGCTCTGCGGCCGGTGCGCGAGATCGAGGCGCACATTCAATCTCTCATAAGCTCCAACAAAGTTGACTTGCTCGACGACGCCGTTCGCGAGGCGGCGGCAACCTTCAATCAGCTTCGCATCGGGACTCAGGCAAACGTCTTCAGGACGAAATACAAGTTTCACCGACTGGCCTTCACGGAAGCGGCGCGTCTCTTTCTCTGCCGGCAGCCGCGCGGTGCCAATCTCGACGTGGCCGCTCGTGACCACCCCCAGCAAAAGGTTTGCCGCACCGAGGAACGTCGCGACGAACTCAGTCGCAGGGTTATTGTAAACCTCGTCGGGCGTCCCAATTTGTTCGAGTTGTCCGTCGTTCAGCACGGCGATGCGATCGCCCAGCTCAAGCGCCTCTTCCTGATCGTGCGTGATGAAAATCGAAGGAACCTTTACTTTCTTGAGCAGCGCGCGAATTTCGCGACGCAACTTCACGCGCGTCTGCGCGTCGAGCGCGCCAAACGGTTCGTCGAACAAAAGCACCTGTGGTTTGTAGGCGAGCGTGCGCGCGATGGCGACGCGCTGCTGCTGACCACCTGAGAGTTGCCACGGAAATTTCTTGCGATGCTCTTCCAACTGCACCAGCTTAATCAGCCGATCGACCGTCTCTCGTCTTTCTTTGCGCGGGCGGTGTCGAATTTTCAATCCGTAGGCAATATTTTTCTCGACCGTCATGCGCGGAAACAGCGCATACGCCTGGAAGATGACGCCGACGCCGCGTTCACGTGCCGGCAAATCGGTGACATCCTTGCCGTGCAGAATCACGCTGCCTTTGTCCGGCTGTTCGAGGCCGGCGATGATGCGCAAAATAGTCGTCTTGCCGCTGCCCGATGCGCCGAGCAAAACCAGCGACTCGCCTTCGGAAACATCAAAGCTGACGTCCTCAAGCACCCGCGCCTTCTTGAAGCTCTTACTGAGGCCGCGCACACTGGCGGCCACACCAGTTCTCTCGGTGCGTTCAGGCGCCCACGAGGTGTGCGGGTCGTCGGGAATCAATTTCATCTGCGGCTTCATGCTTCCTGCGCCTCGAGCTCTAACCAATCGCGCGCGAAAAACAGCACGCTAAAAATCACGAACGACAAGAGCGCCAGCACGATCGCAATCGCGTTGGCTGCTTCCAGCGCGCCGGCCTCGCCCGAATTATACTTCGCATAGATGTAGAGCGGTGCGGTCTGCGTCATCCCCGCCAGATTTCCCGATACCAGAATGGTCGAACCGAATTCACCGACCGCGCGCGCAAACGTTAAGAGCGCTCCAGAGACGATCGCCCCACGCAGGCTCGGCAGAGTCACATGCCAGAACGTCTGCCAGCGCGTCGCTCCGATCGTTGCCGAAGCTTCTTCAAGTGAGCGGCTCATCGTGTCGAACACGGGCTTGATCACGCCGAAAGCCAGCGGAAAAGTGACGAAGATGTTCGCCAGGATGATTGCGTAAGTCGTGAACATCAACTGCTTGCCTTCGGGCGGAAACAGAAAACGTCCCAGGGTCCCCTGCGGTCCCCAAAGCGCAAGCAAAGCAAATCCGGCTACGGCCGTCGGGATTGCGGTCGGCAGAGAGATCGTGACGATGACAGCGTTGCGTCCCCAGAAGTCATAACGCGAAAGCACGTACGCGGCGAGTAGGCCGAAGAGCACGTTGAAGACTGTTGCCCAGAAGCTTGTGACCATCGACAGCTTCAAAGCGTAGATGGCTTCGGGCGAGACCAGGGAAGCCCAGAAGAAGCCGAAGCCTTTCCGCATCCCGACGATGAAGATGGAAAGCATCGGCAGGATCACGAGCGGCAGCATGATGCCGACCATCAAACCGATGCTCGTCGGCCGGGCTACGTCGTAGCCACGCACATGTCGAAATGAGCGGATCCTTGCCATGCGTTTACTTTCTCTTCTTCACCTGATTCTTGAAGACGGCTTCAATCACTTCCGGGTACGCGCGTCCCCAACCCCCGAAATACTCCACTGTGAACGGATACCTGATGGTGGCGAGTTCCTTGTTTTCCTGCGTCAGGGCTTCATCGGTTGCCGGCCGAAAATGATTTCGCACAAAGGCACGTTGCGCGTCGTCAGTCCACAAAAAACGCACGAACGCTTCGATGATCGGACGGTCAGCCGGCGAAACATTCCGGTCAAGGATGACGATCGGATGCTCACTGAAAATTGTCGCCTCAGGCACGATGATTTCAAACGCACCGCCCGCGTCCTTCAGCAAAAGGCCTTCGAGTTCATATGTGACGAGGGCGTCGCCGTAACCCTGCTCGAACGTCGCCCGTGCTTCACGCGCGGAACCTGGAGTGGAAACGACGTTCCGCCAAATCGCTTGCAGCATCTGAAGGGCGCGTGCGGGTTGGGCCGCGCCGAATTGCTTCTCAGTCTTGACGAGCTCTGAGCCGTAAATGGCGAGGATCGACCACTGCGCGCCGCCTGAACTCTCAGGATCGGGATGGATTAACTTGATTCCCGGTTTTGCGAGATCGACGAAATCGCGGATGCCTTTCGGATTTCCCTTGCGTACTAAAATCACAAACGGCGTCTTGTTGACAATGCCTTTTTGCGGCAGTGCGTGCCAGTCCGAAGTTACCGCGCCACCGTACTTGAGCCGATGCGCGTCGCGCTCGATCGAAAGGATGGCAATCTGCGCCTTCACGCCTTGAAGAATTTGATTTGTGATGGTCTCGGAACCCGCGAACGACGAGGTGAAGCGCACGTCAACGCCGTGCTCGCTCTTCCATTTCGCGGAAAAAGCCGGATAGATAGACTTCTCGAACGACTCTTTCATGATCGAAAAGCCGTAGAGCGTAATGTTGGGGCCGCCCCCCGTGTGCGACGGCGGCGTCGGTAGGCAGCTGCTGATGCCAAGTAAAAACAGAACGAGGCATGCCATCGTCATTGTCCACTGCTTCCGGGCAATCATCTCGTCGGTGGTGCGTTTCTCTCCCTGTCTCTGTGCGCCCTGAGTGCCCGGTGGGTGGACTTACTTCAACATGAGCTCACCGCAGACATAGAGGCTTCACAGAGACACAGAGACTGAAGGAGCTCGACCCAACTTATCTGAAAACAATTGCTTTGCTTGATTTTTACTTGGGCGGAACTTTAGGATGACTGACTCGATTCTGCAAGGAAACTCGAGCGGTTCAAGATGAAAAGAGTGGCACAGACGTCCCGGCCGTGATTCACGCGCAAGATGCGCGTGCCACATTCGGACAAGATGACTGATTTTTTCGGAAGATGGATGCGCGCGCGCGAGATTGCGCACACAAAACGCGACGATAATCGCGTGGTGCGGCCGTTTGCGTGGGGGCTCGAGTCCATTACCGATCACGCAAACGGGGACGACCCACGAAACGTTCTGCGTGAGCACACGGCGCGGGCGATGGCGCGGAGCGAAGAGTTCTATGCGCTGCCCGAGATCACCGATTGGCATCTCGAAGGAGATCACCTGACCTGGACGAGCGCGGTTCAGACCCCGTCCATTGAAAACAACGCGGTCCACGCGCGCCTGTTCACGCCAAAGCGCGAACGAAAGAACAAACCGCGCGCGGCCGTCGTGGTGCTGCCGCAGTGGAACGCGCAACCCGACAGTCACGTGGAAGCATGCCGCATCTTTAACGGACTCGGGATGACTGCGCTGCGCCTGACGCTTCCTTATCACCAGGAACGAAAGCCCCCGGACATCGAACGCGCCGAGCATCTGGTCAGCTCAAACATCGGACGCACGATTCAATCGATGCGGCAGGCGGTGCTGGACACGCGCGCGGCCGTTCGCTGGCTGAAGTTGCAGGGTTTTGAGCGGGTCGGAATCCTTGGCACCAGCATCGGATCGTGCACGGCTTTTCTCGCATTCGCACACGACCCGGACATCAACGTCGGGACTTTTAATCACGTGTCAGGCTACTTTGCCGATGTGGTGTGGCAGGGAATCTCGACGCAACACGTGCGGCAGGGCATTGAAGGTGAGCTGACGTTGGAAGAGCTGCGTGAGTTCTGGCGACCGATTAGTCCCACGCCTTTCATTCCCCGTCTGCTGCACATGAAGCCGCGAGCCATGCGCTTCATCGCGGCGAAATACGACCTGACATTTCCCGCGGATCTTTCGCGTGAAGTGATCAATGAAGTGCGACAACGCGGCATCGATCTCGATGTCGTCTGGCTGTCCTGCGGCCATTACACGACTGCTGAGTTGCCCTGGAAAGCGATCGACGCGTGGAAGATCGCGACGTTCATGCGGAAACATCTATGAATGACGAGCTATAACGCGCTCGAACGGTGTTCGACCATGAGTGTCGAAAGCGCGGATAGCTCTTTTCCGTTTAGGTTTTTGTTTTCCTGAGACAGCTTCAACGGCGCGCTCGGGCGGCGGAACATCCGCCTTCAAATTGAGGACAATCAAACTCTTATTCCTGAACATCAGAGGTATGGCCACAAACCACTGGATGAACCCTCCGAAGGCCATTATGAGCCACAGCCAGATGTTGTCAGGGGTGTAATGGATGGCTGGAGGTTCCAGGAACAGCAATGAAGCGTAGGCAAATATGAAACCGCCAGGAAAGGATAGCAAGAACACTAATGAGAATATCGTTTCGCTCGATTGAAAACACGCCTCTTCGGTCGTCCCGCATAAACTTGTGCCCATGACAAGAACAACGATAGTCGTTGCCAGCCAGGCAGCCTTCAGACAGTTTGTTATCTGCTTACTCATTTCAAAGTGTTGACCTGCCGAATGTTGGTTTAGACTCCAGCTCAATTGTGTTGGTTCCGTGATCGAAACATTTGTCCTCATGTCATCAAAAGCCGAACAGTTACTAAGTCGACTCGAGACTTCGCCAATCGGGGCTGATACTCGGGCGGTGGCTCAGACGCTGTCAGGTTTGAGGGGGCAGAGCTTTCGTAGCCCTGATGCGCTGGTTCGCTTCCATGAGCGAGTGCTGATGCTGCGCGCCTATCCGCAAAACGCGGAAGTTCTGCGCCGTGCCGAAGCAACTTTGCGGAGTTTCGCCCAGCGAGTTTCGCAACTTCGCAAAGCCGATGCCGATCTGTCGCCGCTCGACGCGCCGGAAGTTTCGGGAATCGCCGGCACGAGCGTAACGAGCAACTTCAGTTACGCGCTCGCGCGTTGGCTGGCGCGGAAGTATCCGCGCCAGCTGTCGATCGATTGGGACTGGATGGAGAATGCAGAGCAGTGGTCAGCGATGCTTCCGCGATTTCTGCCGCTGCTGGCGGACGATGCGATGGTTGAGGCAAACGTGCCGCTTCGCGAATGGTTGCGTGCGGCCACCGGCCGGCAGAATGAAATTGTTTGGCTCATCGATCGATTCGAGTCGCTCGACCTCACCGACAAAGAGAAGGCCGAGCTGTACGATTCGCTTAAGCTTCACCTCACCTGGAAGTTTCCTTTCAGCGCATCGCGCACCGGCATGCGACTGCCCCCGCGAAACACTTTCTTCCATGCCGAGCAGTTAATTCAAAGACGCGATGTTTTGCTGGCCGCTGAACTCTCATCACCACCAATTCCAGTAAAGAAGCTTTCGCGGCGTGAAGGCGGACGGATTCTCGACATGGCGCGCGCGACGTCAGCGGTGCGTTATCGCGAACTCCACGGGTTCACTTATGGAGACGGGACGCGCATCGTGAGGGCAGATCTGGGACGTGGCACTGAAGCCTTCGTGATCGGCGTGCCACCCGAAACTCGACTGCCGCTGCGGGCTTATCATGCCGCACTCATCTTCAAGAACGGCGTGCCGGTCGCGTACTTCGAGGGTTTATCACTTTTCGAACGAATGGAGAGCGGCTTTAATCTCTATTACACGTTCCGTGAAGGCGAAACGGGGTGGCTATACGCGCGCATTTTGCGTTTGATGCGGCAGTTGCTCGGTGTTACCGTTTTCTCGATCGAGCCTTACCAGATTGGTCACGAGAACGAAGAGGGCATCGAATCCGGCGCGTTCTGGTTTTATCGCAAGCTGGGTTTTCGGCCCGTGCGACCAGAGATTCTGAAACTAACGCAAGCCGAAGAGCGAAAGCTGAAAAACGATCGACGGTACCGAACGTCAGCCCGCACTCTGCGGAAGCTCGCCGCCGGCTACATGCTGCTCGAAACTCCGCGGGCACCGAAGAAATCCGGCGAGTGGGATCGGTTTGAAGCGCGCAACATCGGGCTCGCGGTGCAGCGCCGAATGGCGCGTGAGTTCCGCGGCGATCCGAAGAAAATTCGTGCCCACTCAGTAGATCTTGTGCGTCACGCGCTCAACGTGAAAGCGCTAACAAGTGACAGCGATCTGCCACTCGTGCTGGCGATGATCCCCGACCTCAAGAACTGGAGTGCCGCTGACAAGGAACTCGCTGCGCGCGTCCTCTCTGCGAAGCACGGCAGGGATGAAGCCAGCTTTCTCAAACAAATGCAAAAGCACGCATTACTGCGTGCTTTCATGATCGGATTAGGTTCTAAGCCGAGCTAGAGCGGAGCGACGTCGAGCGCGCGGTTGAACTCGCGATAGAGTTCGTTGTAATGGCGCAGCGAAAACTCGAGCGCCTCCGGCATGCGGTCGATGTCCGCCGGGTTCACGACAAGGTTAGCGTTGTTAAGAAAGCCGGCATGCAAGTCCATGGTGCGCGCGTTTGGGGTGATGAAAACGAAAAACAGGCGACGACGTTCGGCGGGCCGCATCAATTTAATTTCGCGCATCACGAACGCAAAGCCTTGTTCGACAGGATCAAAGCCTGATTCGAGCACCAGCACATCCATTCGATCTTCACGCATGCGCCCGAGCGCTTCAGCCGTGTTTTCCGCGACGTAAACTTCAAAATCAAGGGTCGCCAATCCCTCCGCGACAGCTTGCCGGTGCGGTGTGTCCGTGCAAACCAGCGCTTTTCGTCGATCCCACGCCGGACGCTTTCCAACTGCGGTCTTGGCGGCAACCGGATCCTTCTGTCGCAGTAAATTAGCGAGAACCCTGGCGAAATCCGCATAGCCATTCGGTGGGGATTGACTTGCGTCGGACGCGACTTCGGATTGTTTGAAAGGCGCGGCGGCAGGTGGCTTCTCGAACGGTGAGACTGGTGGCGATGGCGGTGTCATGTCTGCCGGAAGCGAGACGCGGAGATCGGAGTCCGGCGCAGAAGAGACTCTAATCTCAACAGTGCCCTGGCACTTTGGGCAGCGAACTTTCGAAACGTTCGACGGAATCTTACTTTCGTCGAGTTGCAGTCGCGTTTTGCAATTTGAGCAGATAACGAGCATCGGTGTTCGAGTTGGCTAATCGGTAAGGCTGATAACTGAGGATGTCAGCCCAGACTGTTCAGGCACAAAAGTATCGTTCTGAGAGCGAATAAAGTCGTCGGACGAGGTCAATCCTTTCAGTGCCAGCAACAGGTTGTTCTGATTCGTCGCGAACGCCAGAGCATCTTCCAGACTGACGACTCCGCGCTCAATCAAATTTTTAATGACCGAATCAAAATCCTGCATGCCCTCAAGCTTTCCGTCGCGCATCGCGTCGAGCAGGGACTTGCCTTCCACCTCGCCGTTTTCGATGTACTCGCGCGTACGTGGTGTCGAACGCAGAATTTCGACGGCGGCAATGCGACCGCGAAGGTCGGCACGCGGAATCAAACGTTGCGAGACGATGTAACGGAAGGTCTGCGCAAGTCGCGTGCGAATGACGGGCTCTTCATTCTTCGGATAAAGCCCGATGATGCGATCGATCGTTTTCGAAGCATCGATCGTGTGCAAAGTGGAGAGAACCAGGTGGCCGGTCTCAGCAGCTTCGAGCGCGATCTCAGTTGTTTCGTAGTCGCGCATTTCGCCGATCAGAATCACTTTTGGCGCCTGGCGCAAAGCTGCGCGCAATGCGGAAGGAAAATCTTTCGTGTCGTGACCTACTTCGCGTTGATTGATAGTCGAGTTCTTGTGAGTGTGCAGGTACTCGATGGGATCCTCAATGGCGACGACGTGATAATGTTTCGTCTCGTTTATGACGTCGATGATGGCGGCAAGGGTGGAACTCTTTCCCGATCCGGTCGGGCCTGTAATCAGGACCAGGCCATTGCGCAGTTCCGAGATTTCGGAAAGTTGCATTGGCAGGTGCAACGAGTTAAGCGTGGGAATGTCGGTGGGAATTACGCGCATGACGACTGAGTAAACGCCGCGTTGCTGAAAAATATTGCAACGAAAGCGCGCGCGCGAAGGCAGCGAGTAACTCAAATCCGCCGTCCCCGTTTCCACCAGCCGCTCGGCCGCCTCAGCGTTTTCCTGAAGCAGAGTCATCGCGATGATTTCAGTTTGGTAAGGCGTGAGTTTCTGCAATCCAAGCGGTTGGACGGCCGTCAGCTTGCCGTTTATTTCGACCTGCGGTAGCTGGCCGACAGAGAAATTGAGGTCGCTGATCTTGTCTGAGACCAGCAACATACGCTCGATAATTGGCGGTAGATCGAAGAAACTCATGAAGAGACAGGCTCCAGGACTGAGGCTTTAGTAGGGCTCACCGGGAGGGAGGTTCGGAATTGGCCGCTTTTGGCGCGGCGATCCATTCTCGCTGATGCTTCGGCGAAAACGCAAGCAAAAAATATTAAGAGCCAATTTGAGTCAAACGCCGGCCAGCTCAAGCATTCTTCGCATGTTTTGCTCGATCTTTGATCCTTCGCCGACAACCGAAGAGATGACCGCAACAGCATCCGCGCCGGCCTCGAGGATGGCTTGGACGTTAGCGGCGGTGATCCCTCCGATGGCCACGAGTGGGAGATCCGCTGCAATGTCCTTGACCGCGCGCAACTGCTCAAGTCCCACTGTCGGATCGTGATCCTGTTTGGAGTTGGTCGTAAAAACGGGCCCGAACGCAACATAGTCGATGGGCAGTCGCACAGCTGTTTCCAGCTGTTGTTGAGTGTGGGTGGAGAGCCCAATCAACGTATCGTCTCGAACCAAACGACGCGCGGCTTCGACTGGCAAGTCGTCTTGTCCAAGGTGGACGCCGCCAGCGCTACTTGCCATTGCGATGTCAACGCGATCGTTGATAATCAATGTGACGCGATTGTTGCCGGCAACTTGGGACGCGGCTTCGGCGTCGCGGAGGAAATCGATCGGCGGCAGATGCTTTTCGCGCAGTTGAACGACGGTCGCGCCTCCATTGATGAGCCGCTGCACTTGTTCAGCATGGCTCAAACCGGAAAGTTGTCGATCCGTGATGGGATAGATCTTCGGTAGCGTCAGTCGCATGTACTTTAAATCTTACGACAGCCTGATTGATTCTGTGAGGTTCAGCAAAGAACCACTTGAAGCACCGCGCCCGGAGCAAGAAGCTGACGATTCCTCCGAATACTACTACGACGATTCGACCGGCTACCGAATTTACAAACCCGAGAACGAAGACGAGGATCTGGAAGACGAGCCTGAAGAAGAAGAGTGATCAATCGCCGTGCGCTCGAACGAAAGCGCCGGTTTGCTTTAGCGCCTCGTACAAAACAATCGCCACCGCATTCGCGAGATTAAGGCTCCGCACTTTTGGATTCAGCATTGGAATCGTGACGCACTGACTCCAGTTTGCTCGCAGAATGTGCTCCGGCAATCCCTTACTTTCAGATCCAAAGACGAGACAGTCCTGAGGCTGAAAACGCCAGTCAAAATAAGGCAGATTGGCTTTGGTTGTGAAGAAAAGGAGACGCGCCGGCTCCAGTGAGCTTTGTAACTCGTCCAGATCGCGGTGACGCGACAGGGTAACTTCAGGCCAATAGTCCAAGCCGGCGCGGCGGACTGCGCGGTCATCAAGACGAAAGCCCGGTACGCCGACGATATGCAGAGGCGTGTTCGTTGCAGCGCACAGACGCGCGATGTTGCCGGTGTTTTGGGGAATCTCGGGCTCGATGAGTGCGACCGTGATCATGGTTTCAACGCCAGATCTCCAAGCCGCCGACCGGCGTCGGCGCAAAATAATAGGAACGGCGGGTTAAAACATTCGCCGTTCCTTTTTCTAAGGGCCGCTAGGGCCTCACTTGGTGTGCGCCACTTGAACGTGGTCGATGTTGTTTCCTGAGTGAACGAACTATCTCTTCTTGGCGGCCTTCTTGGCGCCTTTTTTCTTGCCGCCTTTTTTCGCGGCCTTCTTCTTAGTTGCCATATTGTCGTTTCTCCTTCTTAGTTTTCAGGTTGTGACCACAAGATGCTGCGTTGCTGTAACTCTTGTGGTCTAGAGAAAACGGCGCACAACATCTTGCTATATAAACTTAATTCGCATGCTTGTCAACAATTTATTACAACCGCAGAAAATTATTTTGCTGCTCTCGCCGCATGAGTGCGCGCACTGGACGTGGCATTCGGTTGCTAGGAAGAGGTGCAAATCACATCGCGAGGATGCGAGTTAGCAGTGTATGTGAAGCGCCAGGAAAGAAAATCCTCGCGCGAGGTTTGGATGAATTGGAGTGAGTTGAGATCAGCGGAACATTGGTGTGAAGATCCATTCATCATGTCGCTCAATGCCAAAGAAAGAGATCACAGAGTCTCTTTGACTACCACTCGCAACACCGATGAAAGGACCGGACGCATCCAGTGAAGTGGCGCCCCCGGGAGTGGTTCCCGCGGATTCCACGTCCAACACATTACTCATGCGCGGGATGAGACCGGCGAGCCCGCTAAACTCCTGACGAGGGACTGGTGGAACACCGCCCGAGTACAGCGTCAAAGACTGCACAAATCCTTGAAAATGCTGAGAAGTTGGGCCGATGAGCCGCCATTCGCCGTCGGAAGAAAGGGGATCGCGGGCGGCTGACGGACGCAGGATTTGCAGGCGCTTGGTGCGACCGGGAATCTGCACGCCTTCAAGCAATTGATCCATCGAAGTCGGAAGCGCGTTGACCCCCTGCGCGCCGCGCGAACGATAGTAAGCACGTATTGCCTCTCCGACCTGATCGCCGCGGAACAAAGCCTCCTTCTCCCACTCGCGCTGCGTTTGTTGTTGCACGCGCGGCGCGACAGCGAGCGCGAACAGCGCAAGCAATGACATCAACGCCAGCAGCGAGACAAGAGCGTAACCGCGTTGGCGGTCGTCACAGCTCTTAAGTGCTTTAACAGTTCGCATGACTTCAATTACGGGTCGTCGTCAACGACCGGGCGTCGCACCGGAGGCCGGCCGCCCGTGCTCGTGTCGGGTGTGAAAGCGAGTGTGTGCGGGATCTTTAGGTTGACGTCGATGAGTTTCAGCTCTTTGTCAGAGATGCTGGTCAGACGAAATCGACCGCCCACCAGATCGCCCCGTTGCACATTCACGAACTCTTTGTTGTTCTTGTCCTGAAGCACAGCAATGTCGTTTCCACGTAGTTTGGCGATTAGACCGATGTAGGTGAAGCTGTTGCGCGGGTCCGGTGGAGCTGTAACGTTCAGGCTGATCACGTTTGAATACAACGCGCCGTCGGCGGTGCGTACTTCGACCCGGCGATTACCCGGATTAGCGATCATATCTGCTGTCACTGTCGTGGCGACCTGTTGCGCGCTAACGATGCGCGTTGCCATCGCTCGCCCATCAATGACAATTCTGACGCCCGGGACAAATTTGTCGCCGGCGACCTGCAAACTGAAATCACCCGTGCGGGCGAAAACGCTCGCGGGGGATACGCTCAGAACGGTGAGCGGCGGCGGAGGGGTCGGCGTCGGTGTCGGCAACTGCTTTACCGGAGGAGGGGGCGGTACGTAGTAAGCAAAAATGTTCCGATCGGCTTCGGGCGCGCCGACTATGGTGCCGTTGTAAACGATCTCTTGATAGACCGAGATATCATCCTCTTCTGGCGGCGGTTTGTTCGGTCCGCGCGGCGGAGTTGGCGTGGGCGAAGCGGTCGCGCGAGTCGTCGGTTTAGTCGATCCCCCGCTGCCCAATAACAGGTAGCCGAGCACAAGGATCGCCGCCAAGCCGAGTACCGCCGCGACGATCATTTTTTTCTTCTCGTTAGGGTTATTTGGATCGAAGAGTTGCATCTGGCTTATTGCTCACGCGCCGGTTCAATTTTGCTGCGCTGTTATTGCGCGTTAACTGCCTCAGGCCGGTGAAAATAGGTTGCCATCTCCAGCCGCAGGCTGACTAAAGTCGCGCGGCCTCCGGTCGCCCCGCCTGCCGTCGAGGGCTCGGTGGCAACTCCTGATTGCGTCACGCTTTCAAGTTCGATCTCATTAATAATCAAAAATTGCCGGCTGCTTTCGATCTCTCGGACAAAGCGCCGTACGCGCTGGTACGGGCCCTCAACGGTAACGCTGACTGCAATGCCGGGATAGATCGTTTGCCACTTTGCATTGGTCTGCTTTTCAGCACTCGTAGTCGGCTGGACCTGTCCCTTTGAGCCGATTGGCTCAAGCGGTGTGTAAGTTGGGCCGGCAGTATTTCGCAGTCCGTTACTCTTGATGAGATTGTTCAGGGTTACGTACAGCGACATGCGACCCGACGACGGATTCGCGAGCCAAAGCCTTTCAAAGTCGCTCATGCTGCCGGTAATCTTGTCGATTTGCTGGCGCACCGTCGTGTTCTGCTTGAAATTGCCTTGCGATGTGCGCAGGAACGCCTGCAAACGATCGCGTTCAAGTTGCAGTGCTGTCAGACGCGATTGCGCCGGCAAGTAGAAATAGAAGTACGCGAAGATCGTCAGGATCGCGATCAGTATTGCGCCCACCAGTCCGATCAGTTCCGGCAGCCCGATCAAGCTCAGTCCCGGTGCGGTCCTCAGCTTAGCGAGGCTAATTTGGCGTGGCCGGCGAGCTGCCAGTGCCGGATTGTGCATTGGATGCTCCTGGCTCATCGCGTGCCGGCTCCTTCGGCCGCAGTATCAACGGCGCGTTTGTCTTGATCGCTCGGCGTGGTGGTGACACCCGCACGCGGCGCGTAGAAAACATTCATCTCGTATTCTTGCCCTGACTCGCCTCTACCACGCTCGGAATTCTGCGAAACGAGTTCCGCATGAAAGATGCCCTGGCGCTCCATCGCTTCAATCATCTGAGTGACCGTCGCGGCGTTCTTACTGGCTACGACCAACTCAAGATTGGTTACGGTGCGAGCGTCCTGAGTGCGCACGCCCTTCACGGTGATTCGCGTGACGCGCACGCTCCCGGGCAGAGCGCTTTCGAGATCCGCAAACAGACGCGACCACGAGAACTGCTTTCGGCCCACGAGCGTGTGTGCCGACTTCAGCGCCTGTTTCTGTTCCGCAGTGAGCGTACTCCTGATCTCTTCGGCGCGTTTGTTTAGCGTTTCAGCCTCTTGGCGCAACTGCGCAACGTCACGCGCGGCGGTCTGAGCCTGGGCGTTGGTGTCGAAAGTCCATTTGGCGATGAACACCAGCGCGATGACCGAGAACAGCGTCACAATCGCGGTCACCGTCCACGGCAACGCGCGGTTGCGAAAAGGGGTACTCGAGAGATTTAGCTTAGTAATCACAACAAACTTCACGAAAAGGATACACGCGGCGCGTAAAACCGCGCAAACGGCCGGCGCTTCACCTTACACGTTCGAAACCGGCCACAGGTTCGGAAAAGCACGAATCTTCGCCGTTGTTGGATGCGCTTATTCGTATCTGAGTGTGACCATCGGATCGACTTTCGTCGCACGGCGGGCCGGGAGATAGCTCGCCAGCAGCGCTACGAGCAGCAACACCAGAGCGGTTGCCGCCAGCGTGATGGGATCGTTGGGACTGATGCCGTAGAGCATGCTGCTCAAAACGCGCGTTGAGGCCACTGCCAGCACCAGGCCGATGCCGAGACCAATCAAGGCCAGAATTAGCGCCTGGGTGAGCACGTGCTTGAAAATATCGATCGGGCGCGCGCCCAGCGCCATGCGAATACCGATGTCGCGGGTGCGCAACAGCACTGAATACGACATGACGCCGTAAACGCCGACCGCCGCCAGCACCAGCGCCAGTCCGGCGAAAACACTGAGCAGGATGACGTAGAAGCGTGGTTGCGCGACGGAATTGGAAATCAATTCATCCATCAACTTCATGTTTGAAACGGGAAGGTCTTTGTCGGTCGCCCGAACTTCTTTGCGGATCAAGGGAGCGAGAGTACGCGCGTCGGTGCTGGTCCGCGTCACGAGCGTGAACGTGCCGCTCGTGTTTTGAAAATACGGCGTGTAGATCTCGGCCTGCGCGGGGTCGTCCAGCGAGTTCTGCGCGCCCGAACCGGCGATGCCAACGATTGTTACCCAGGGAGTCTTTGACTCAGGCCGGCCGCGTTTGATCTTCTTCCCCAGTGGATCTTCGCCCGGCCAGAATTTACGCGCGGCGACGTCATTGATTACCGCGACACCGGGCACCTCGGCCGTGTCGCGATCGCTGAACGGATTACCGCGGACCATCTGGATGCCCATGGTGGAAAAATAATCCGGACTTACGACTCGATAGTACGCGCGCGGTCTTTCTGTCGCTGCTGGAATCGGCCGGCCTTCGACAATGAAGCTCGAATTGAAAGCCTTACCGCTGAACGGAAGGTTGTCCACCGTGGCGGCGTTCACGACGCCGGGCACGGTGCGAATCTTTTGCAGCAACTGCTGTTGGAAGTTCCGTTGCTGCTGATCGGCCTGGTAGCTCGCTTCCGGCAGTTCAATCTCAAGGGTCACGAGATTAGCCGGATTGAATCCCGGGTTCACGCGTTGCAGCTGCAGAAAACTTCGGAACATCAATCCGCACGCGGTGACCAACACTACCGCGAGCGCGACCTCGGCGATTACCAGCGCGCTGCGAAGTTTGTTGCGCGCCGAGCCGCCGCCCGAACTGCGTCCGCCTTCCTTGAGCGCTTCGTTCAAGTTCACCTTTGACGCATCGATCGCCGGTGCCAGACCAAATACCAATGCCGTAACGATTGAAATGCCGAGCGTGAAGAGCAGCGCCCATTTGTCGAATCCGAAATCCTTTAGGCGGGGAATGTCGTTAGTGACCAGAGTAACCAATGCGCGCGCGCCAAGAATCGCGAAGAGCAGCCCCAGCGCTCCACCCAGTACGCCTAACAGCACGCTTTCGGTCAGAAGTTGCCGTAGAATTCGCATGCGGGTCGCGCCGATGGCCGTGCGAATCGCGATCTCTTTCTGCCGGCTCGTCGCTTTCGCAAGCAGCAGGTTCGCGACGTTCGCACAAGCGATCAGCAAAACAAGTCCGACCGCCGCCATCAAAACCCAAAGCGCCATGCTGATGTCTCCCGTCACCTGTTGGTGCAGCGGGATCACACTCGACTCGATGCCGCCGTTGACCTGGGGAAAATCTTTGTCGAGACGGCTGGCAATGGCATTCAACTCGGCTTGTGCTTGCGGCGCGGTGACCCCCGCTTTGAGCCGCCCGATCATCTTCAAGTTTCGAATATCGCGCACCAGCGGCACGTCGTCCGTCGTCAAAGGCACCCAGAGTTCAGCGTTAATGAGCGTTTCTTCAGAACCCGCAACCGACGCTGAGAACGACGGCGGAAATTTGAAGTTCGCCGGCATGATGCCAACGACCGTATAGCTATGGCCGTTCAGTTGAACCGATTGATTGACGAGATTTGGATTGCCCCCAAAACTCCTTTGCCACAGACCGTAGCTAAGGATAACGACCCGACCTGACCCGGGCTGATCTTCGTGCGTGAGAAACCAGCGGCCGCTTACCGGATTAATGCCCAGCACTGAGAAGAGGTTCGCCGTCGCGCGCAGCCCAGCGATGCGCTCAGGCTGATCGCCTCCGCTGATGTTGAAGTTGGCGTCAGTGAAAGCCGCGAGTTCCAGCGATTGCACGCTGCGCCGGAAGTCGTCAAAGTTCGCAAACGATGTCGGAGTCTCGCTGAAGCCTCTCCGCAGATTTCTTTCCCAAATCATCACCAGCTGATCCGGGTTCGTGTATTCGAGCGGGCGGAGAAGAACGAAATTCAGGACGCTGAAGATTGCGGTGTTCGCGCCAATGCCCAGCGCCAGCGTCAACACGGCGATCAATGTAAAGCTCGGATTCTTCAGCAGCATCCGGGCGCCGTAGCGAATGTCTTGCCAGATTAGTTCCATCGTCCCTGTGAATCGTTAAGTGGCCGCCATGACGGCTTTAGTTTCGTCGATCTTTCGACGGGCCGGCAAAAGGAAAAGCACTGCCGCCAGTAAGAACACACCATTCGCCGCAAACATCACAGGCGTGCTCACCTTTAACAATGCGCCGGCGATTACATACGAGAGCGGCGTCAGCCCGAAACCAAAAAGCATCACGACACTCATCACGCGTCCCAGCATCTGCGGATCCGGACGCGTCTGAAACCAAACGGCGTTCAGCACTTGCAGGAAGCCGCCAATCGTGGCAATAAGGGCCAGCAGCGCGCACGCCAAAAAAAGATTTGGCGCTGCGCCCAGCAAGGCGAGCAATCCACCAAGCACCAGGGCGCCCACGAACGTTGCGTACCCGATCCGGGTGCGCTTGAACCAGTTGGCGATAATTGTTCCCAACAGAAATCCGCCACCGAGCGTGGACAGCATGATGCCGAAAGCCTTTGGACCACCGGCGAAGCGGCTGTTGGCCAGCGCCGCGAGTCCCACCGTCAGCGGCCCCGCAAACGCAAACTCAATCACCCCAAGCAGAATGATGAGCGATCGAATTGCGGGGTCACGCAACGTGTAGCGCAAACCCTCGAGAATTGAGGCCAACAACTTCGTTCGCTTTGGCTCAGCCGACCCGGTAATTCTCTTCGTTCTCATCAGCAACAGACACGCGGTCACAAAGATAAAGCTGGCGGTGTCGAGCGCGAACGCCATCGCGGTCCCGGCGACGGCAATAATAAAGCCCGCCAGCGATGGGCCGATGACCTTTGCGAGCATGTTGCTGCCCTGCAAGAGCGAATTGCCGGCGACGATCGTTTCATCGTCGAGCAGTGCCGGGATGAAAGACTTCAGCGCCGGCGCGAAAAAAGCGTCGAGTGTTCCGAAGGCCGCCGCGAGCACGAAGAGTTGCCACAGGTTAACGCTCTTCAACAAAACCAGCGCCGTGAGAATCGCACAGACGAGACTACGAAATACATTTGACGCGACCATCAACTTGTGCGGCGAAAGCCAATCGCTGACGGCGCCGCCGACAAGAAGAAAGACCATCCGCGGGATGGTGGCCGCCATCATGATCGTGCCAACCGCCAGAACCGATCCCGTCATTTGCAGCACCAGCCATGGCAGCGCGAGCAGATAAAACTGGTCACCAAGCATTGAGATGGCCTGGCCGACGAACAGCAATCTGAAGTCGCGTGACGCGAGTGGCCGCCGTCCGGGGAGCTTGCGCGCTCTGCCGGCGAGCGAAGGATTCGATGGGGAACTCGCCACCATTTTCAATAATCTAGAACGCCAACCGCACTAAATGAGAGTCCAGAATGCGTTGCAGCGCGCCTGTCTATTGCGCCGGCTGATCAACTACGCGGCCATCGAATAAATGGATTTCTTTGCTGGCCTGGCCGGCGTAGCGTTGGTCGTGAGTGACCATGCAGATCGTCGAGCCCGCCTCATGAAGATTCGTCAGAAGTTTCATGACCGCTTCACCATTTGCTGAATCGAGATTACCCGTCGGTTCATCCGCTAAAAGAATCGCAGGTTCGCCGGCGATCGCCCTGGCGACTGCGACGCGTTGCTGCTGGCCGCCCGAAAGTTGCGCGGGCAGATGTTTCGCCCGGTGCGCCATTCCAACTTTTTCCAGTGCCTGCATCACGCGCTGCTTCCGTTCGGCGCGATCCATGCCGCGATACGTCAACGGCAGCTCGACGTTTTCAAAAACGTTTAGATCGCCGACCAGGTTGAAACTTTGAAAGATGAATCCGACCTGACGATTACGGATGCGCGCCCGTTCACTCATCGGAAGGTCCGCAACCGCTTCGCCCCTCAACCAGTACTGGCCCGCGGTGGGTGTATCCAACAATCCCAGTATCGACAGCAAAGTCGATTTGCCGCAGCCTGACGGCCCCGCAATTGAAACAAATTCTCCCGCGGCGATCTCAAAGCCAACAGCCGACAAGGCATGCGTCTCGAGCTCGTCGGTGTAGAAAATCTTCGTCACATTCTCGAGACGTATTAACGCAGAGACAGGGGTGCTCATAATGGTGGTTTGCTGTCGCCTCGCCTCGGTTAGTTCAACCGAATTCGATCGAACGTGTCCAGGGCGGACGTATCAGAAACAATGACGCGGTCGCCGGGCTGCAATCCCTCGAGGACTTCGAGCGCGTTGACGGAGCTGCGCCCGACCTTTACCTGAACGCGGGTCGCGTTATTGCCGTCCGGGTCAAGCTTGAACAATTTGATGGTGCTGTGCGCCTGTCCGAACGCGGGCCGCGTGATGTAGATTACATCGTCCAGGCGTTCCAATTCGATTGTCCCCTCAACGGTTAAATCCGGACGCGCGCCGGCCGGAAGCGCGCCATCCAATGCAACATCGACAGTGAAGGTGCCTTGTTGCGCTGCCGGATCCATTCGCGAGACGTGTCCGGGGATGATTCCGTTTCGCGTGTCGATCTGTGCGCGCTGCCCGATCTGAACATCCTTGACCTGAGTCTCGGCAATCTTCAATTCGGCTTTAAGGTGCTCGGGCGCGACGACGCGCGCCAGGTCCGTTCCCGGTGCAACTTGCTGGCCTTCTTCTACGGTCAGTTGCTGGAGCACGCCCCTGGTTCCGGCCAACACGCGCAGGTTATTAACCTGCTCGTTCTTCAGGTTCAGCAGGGCGCGCAGTTGTGAGACGCGGGCCTGCTGTGCTGCGATTTGCGCATCGGCGGAACGCGTCACGATGTCGAGCCGCTTTTGCTCGATCTCGTAACGATTAGCGAGGTCCTGCGTGCGCACCTGCGAAATTTTCACACTGAGCGCCGGCAGCACCCCTTTTTTCGCGAGCGCTTCATCAGCGTCGAGTTGCAGCCGCGCCTGTTGATATTCGGCCTTCACCGTGGCCGTCACCGACTGCTGCGTCATGCGCTCGCTCTCAAGCTTCACTTTTAAATTCTTCTGTTCAGCTTCCGCAGCCTTCACTTGGTATTCAGCATCAACCGCGGACTGCTTTAGTTCTGAGTTGCTTAGCTCAAGTAGCACCGTCCCCGGGCCGACTTCCGTCCCGGGCTGGACCAGAACACGCTCAACACGTCCGGCCGTCGAGGCAGCGATGATGCGGATGTCTTCAGCGACGAGTGTGCCGGACCCGCGAACGTCGCGCAGCATCGGACCGCGCTTGACTGTTTCGATTAGTGCCGTCGAACGTTCAAGCGAAGGCGACGCGGGTCGCAGTCGCGAAACACCGAACGTGATGATCGAAATGGCGAAGAGGCCGACGACGCTATAGACGATGATGTGCGTCCGCCGACTGCGTCGGGAAGATTTCCTGATGGGTACGTCCACTACTGAAGGGCCACAAAAACATTCGAGATGCGCAGCTGTTCTAATTAATACAAGCACGATCAGAAGTCAACTTCATTTCTCGCGCGCGTTGTATTCGTAAGTTTAGCTAAAAGCTTTACATGTGATCGTTTGAAATCCGTCGCGCAACTGCGGCGTCGTTGGGTGACGACTGCGTGGCCGTCTCAATAATGCCTGCGCGACGGCCGCCTTCCGTGGCTCCGTGGTTCCGTCGTTCCGTGCGTTCCGTGGCTACAAGGTATCCACTGTGTAGTGAGTTGCCAGTCTCTCGTAAACAGCATCACGTCAGTAACTTAGGTTCGATAACCCTCGAATCTGCTTACTTGGTACTCAAAAACTAAATCGCGCGAGCATTCTCGTAGAGATGGCTTGCTGGCGCACTAAGTTACTGAAACAGAACGAGTAAACCCTGCGCACTCGACGTGCGGCGCGAACGGCACAATCGTTGCGATAGAGGAAAGCGTTCGCAAAGAAGATTAGGAAGGAGAACGAAAATGAATAAAGGCGTCGTACTCGGTGACTAATACAGGTGAAGTCAAACAAACTTCGAAACCGCAATTCATCAGTTCTTAGGAAAAACAGACAGAACGACTTACAGGAAAGGAGAAAGGCAATGAACAAAGGCGTCGTACTCGGTGACTGATACAAGCGAAGTCAAACAAACTTCGAAACCGCAACGGACTAACTTGAAAGTGAAGAATTGAAGAGAGGGAGAAAGAAGATGAATAAAGGCGTCGTACTCGGTGACTAAAATCGCAAATAGCTCGTCACGAAATGAACTCCCGACAAAACCCGCCGCTTCAATTCGAGAGGCGGACCACAAAAGGAGAACCGGATGCATAAGGGAATAATCATCCATGACTAAAAGGCCAGTAAAATTCGAAAGCACGATAGAAAGGAGAGAACCATGAATAAAGGTGTCGTACTAGGTGACTGAAATGCGAATCGACTGGTGTAGTGTCTTTCAAACCTCTTCGGCAGACGAAAGGTTTCAAAGACACTACGCCGCTGTTTAAGGCGGTGTAGTCATTCCCAAACCTCAGAACGCTTCAAGCGCTCGCCTTTATTTGGTACCGATCCAATTTTAGATAGAGGCCTCGGCGGGTGAGCCCAAGTTCACGGGCCGCCCGAGAGATGTTGCCACGGTGTTTTTGGAGTGCTTCGCGAATCATCTTGCGCTCCACTTCGGCAAGAGCCTCGTTGAGCGTCGCATTGGCTGGAACAGTCACTGAGGAATCATGGCCGATCAAGGCCGCGCCGGCCGGCGTCGCAACGGTCCGCATGCGGCGAAGTTCCGGTGAGAGCTGTTCCGCGGTTATCAAGGTTCCGTCTTCCGACCGGGCCACCACCCGCTGAACTTCGTTACACAATTGACGAACGTTGCCTGGCCAATCCGCGACCATCAGCAGATCGACAGCTTGGGGAGCGATGTGAATGTCGCGCCGGCCAAACTTCGCTGAATAATGGTTGAGGTAGTAATTGACTATGGTGGGAATCTCGGAACGTCTTTCGCGCAAGGGCGGCACCCGCAGCCGAATGACATTCAGCCGATAGTAAAGGTCTTCACGAAACCGCCCGTCCGCAACCATCTCTTCGAGATCGGTATTCGTCGCGGCGATGATCCGAACGTCGACCTTGCAGGGCCGCTGTTCGCCAAGCGGCTGAATCTCGCCTTCCTGCAAAAACCGCAGAAGCTTCGGCTGCACGTCGAGCGGCAAATCGCCGATCTCATCAAGGAACAACGTTCCGCCTGTGGCGGTGCGAATCACGCCGTCGGAATCTTTCACTGCGCCGGTGAACGCGCCACGCCGATAGCCGAACAGATATCCTTCTGAAAGTTCTTTCGGCACCGCCGTGCAATTGAACGGCACGAAAATTTTGTCACGACGCGAAGAGAGCGCGTGAATCGCTCGCGCGACCAACTCTTTGCCGGTGCCCGATTCACCCGTTACCAGCACCGTCACGTCCGACGAGCGAATCCGGTGTACTTCTTCGACCAGCCGCGTCATGGCCGGGCTTGAATGAATGAAACCGGGCATGAGGCTCGTGCCGCTTAAGGTGCTGCCATCGTCTGAGCGTTGGCTCAACGAAGTTCTTGAGCGTAAAGCGCAAACATCCATTCCCAATTCAACCACGCGCAGAAGTGGATCGAGCGAAACGCTGTCGGGAAGTTCCGCGCGATTCGCAGGCGAAATCAACAGCGTCGCCGGCAAGGCATCGTTCGACTTTAGCGTAATAACCGCGACATCGTGCTTCTTAATAAACGCGGCTTGCGCAGCGTCCGTCTCAACCGACGCGTAATCATCAGCCAGCGCGGTCGCCGCATTGTTTTCAAGCCCATGTGCGACTACGACGCGCTGGCGGCCTTCTTCCTCTGGTTCGAGGATGAGAATTCGCTTCGCATTGGTCTCCTGATGCATGACCGCCGCCAACTCGCGCAGCAACAAGGCACGCGAGGCAACGGCCTCAGTCAGACGCAGGGTCAGCAGTTGGGACAACGCCGAATGTTCCTGGCGCGCAGCCGGCGTCCCGACGAGTCGGGATGCCAGTTCGCGCGTAGCAGTTTCAGCTCTCTCCAGATCAAGCCCAGCGCCAAGTTCGCGAAATGTGTTAACTGCACGCGCCAACTGTTCCGCGGCGCGGTCCGAGTGGCTCAACGTGTATGCCTTGCCGAGTTCGTAGTGGGCGCGCGCTGCGCGATAACGATCTCCCAACAGGTCGAAGATCGAAACGCTGCGGCCGAAATGTTGCGCCGCCATTTCCGGGTCGTTCCGCGACATCTCTTCCAGGCCGTGAAGTCTTTGCGCCTCACCGGCTAACAGCAAGTCCGCCGTTGAATCGGTAATCTGCTCAGCAACGTCTTTGAGGTTGGCGCTGCACGTTTCGAGATCACCAAGCGCGAGAGAGGCTTCTGCCACTATTAACTGTGACTCGCATATGGCATTTCGGTCGGTGATGTTCTTCGCGATTTCGAGTGCGCTCCTTCCGCTCGCCAAAGCGTTGCTGGTTTGTCCCATCGCGAGGTAACACCGGGTCAATGTTCGCAGGGCCTGGCCTTCGTACCACTTGTTCGCATGCTGCTTCGCTAGTTCGACGGCCCGATCGAGGTACGCTTTTGCTTCGTCAAGGTCGCCGCGCAACATGCGCAACTCACCGAGCGAATCCAGAATCATCGGGATGCGTCCGTAGCTCTCATCAACCTCAGTCGCCAGGGCCAGCGCTCGATCAAGCGCTTCCTGTCCGCGCTCCCATTGGCCGATCAGAATCAGGTTTATGCCCAAATTGTTGTAGCCTTCGGCCGCGCTTGCCTTGTGCTCGGTTCGCTCGAAGTAGCTGATCCCTTTTTCGAGATATTGAATCCCGTCGTGTGGCCGTTTCAGGAACCAGCAAGCGCCCGCCGTGTTTACATAAATTCGGCCGAGCACATAACTCGCCTGGTGATCGCCAACTAATTTGGCGGCTTGTTCGAGATTCTCCAGTGAGCTCTCGTAATGCCCTTCATGAAGGTCGGCTAGTCCCAAACCAAAATAAGCTTCTGTCAGCCCTCTCCAGTCGCCGGTCAGGCGGTAACTCTCCAACGCGCGTCGCGAGTAATCCCGCGCGATGTTGTATTCAGCGATCTTTCGGTAAGTGCGGGCGAGGGCGGTATAAACTGAGCCGACCTCGGCGCCCTCTTCAGGCAGTGACCGCAAAGCATTATTCAAAAGCCCAATCGCTTTGGGATGGTCGCCGTTATTGGTGTGTGCCAGAGCGATCTGAACAGTAATTTTTGTCCCCAGTGACGGGTCCAATTTGGCGCGTGCTTCGGTGGATTCGTACATGCTGACCGCCGCGAACGAATCGCGGTACTGGCCCAGCATTTCGAGTGCGATTGAAAGCACGCAACGCGCTTCTGCCAGCACCGCCGGCTGGTTGGCGGCCCGGGCCGTGAGCGAGTTCAGCCGCGTGCGAGCCTCAGACGACTTTCCGCGATCGAGCAATTCGCGAATTGATTCCAACTCAGCGTACAACTCTTCAGCCGAAGCTTTCCCGCGCGAACGCAGATGCGCGCGTGCGCGTTCGAGGTCAACTACGGCGTTCTTTTCTCTGAAGTCACTCAAAAGGGAACCTTCTGGCCGCAAGTGGTGGCCGCGGATTTATGTTGCTGAAAGTAGCATTAAATAAGGAATGACTTACACTTTTCACGTTCGAACCCACGGGCAGGTATATGCAGGTGCTGAGAGTGTCACCCACTTTTGCCGAAAGACGCCCTGAAAATAGCACAGAGTTTCGTCAGGCGTCACGAAATTCGCCAGCCCAATACTGATCGCAAACACGGGCCAGGATCGATAGTCTGTCGATTCCTTGACACCCCTCAGACCGCCACTTATCATGCTTGTTTCCGCGTCTGCCGGGATTGTTGTCTGATGTATGTTCGAGTCGCTTTCCGACAAACTCAAGCGGACGCTGAAGAACCTGCGCGGCGAAGGCGTCCTCACGAAAGAACACGTTGACGCAGCGCTGCGCGAAATCCGGCTGGCGCTGCTCGAGGCCGACGTTAATTACAAGGTCGCCAGGGATTTTATCGCCTCGGTCAAAGAAAAGGCCGAAGGAAAGCAGGTTTGGCTCGAATTAAAGCCGTCCGAACAAGTCGTCAAGATTGTTTTTGATGAGCTGGTTGAACTGCTCGGCGGGCAATCATCGCGGCTGGTTTTCACAAAAACGGGGCCGAATACGGTGATGATCGTCGGCCTGCAGGGTTCAGGTAAGACGACTTCGACCGGAAAGATTGCGCGCTGGCTGTCGGCAAATCAGCAGCGAAAGCCGCTGCTCCTTTCGACCGACGTTTACCGGCCCGCGGCGCGCGAGCAGTTGAAGGTCATCGCGAAGGCGACTGGCCAATCGATCTTTGAAAAACCTGAGACGAACGATCCGCTGGAGCTGACCCGTGAGGCTTTGAAACACGCGCGCGACACTGGCTATGACACGCTCTTGATCGACACGGCCGGACGACTTCATATCGACGATGAGTTGATGGAGGAATTGGTCAACATCAAGAACGAAACGCATCCGGTCGAAATTCTTTTCGTCGCCGATGCAATGACGGGTCAGGACGCGGTCAGATCAGCGGAAGAGTTTCAC
Source organism: Acidobacteriota bacterium (assembly GCA_052389795.1). Taxonomy (GTDB): domain Bacteria; phylum Acidobacteriota; class Blastocatellia; order Pyrinomonadales; family Pyrinomonadaceae; genus UBA11740. The sequence goes on from JBQTHO010000001.1 coordinate 627,649, forward strand.
GCGCGCATCGGAATCACGGGCGTCGTTTTGACGAAGATGGATGGAGACGCACGCGGCGGCGCGGCGCTCTCGATCAAGCAAGTCATCGGACAGCCGGTGAAGTTTGTTGGCGTCGGCGAAAAGTACGACGCGCTTGAGCCTTTTTATCCCGACCGGGTTGCCCAGCGCATTTTGGGAATGGGCGACGTGCTGTCGCTGATCGAACAGGTCCAGGACAAGATCGATCAGGATGACGCTGAGGCGCAGCTTAAGAAGCTACAGAAAAATCAGTTCACGCTCGACGATTTTCGTTCGCAACTCAGACAGGTAAAGAAGCTTGGTTCTTTCTCAAAGATTCTGAAGCTGCTGCCGGATCAGCTGCTCGGCGGCGTGGGCATGCCGGATTTGACCGACGAGCAGTCGGCGCTGATGGAAAAAGAGATGCGCCGCACTGAGGCGATCATTGATTCGATGACGCGCGCGGAGCGGGCGAATCACATGATCCTGAACGCAAACCGGCGACGTCGCATCGCGCGCGGATCGGGCTCAACGGTGCAGCAGGTGAACTCGCTGATCAAGCAGTACACCGAAATGCGCCGGATGATGCAGCAACTTTCGAGTTCGGGAATGTTTGGCGGCGGCGTAGGCAACAAGATGATGCGTCGCATGGCCGGGATGCCGGGAATGGATGGCGGCAACGGCGATCCGATGATGCCTGGTTTACCGGCGGGCCCGTCGCGCAAGAAGAAGAAAAAGAAGAAGCGAAGACGGTGATTGATATTCGATTCGTTGAGAGGCGGGACTTGTCCCGCCCGGCCCACAAGTCGGCCGTCCAAACGAGTTAGCCGGGGTTTAGAGGCGGGCGGTGCCCGCGAGTTACTGAAGGAGAAATAATTTGTTAGCAATCAGATTAATGCGAATGGGCGCGAAGAAGCGTCCCAGCTATCGCATCGTAGTCAAAGAAAAGCAGTCGAAGCGTGACGGCGCGTACCTCGAGAATCTTGGTACGTACAACCCGACGCGCGAGCCCGCGGAAATCAATCTCAGGGCCGATCGCGTCGAGTACTGGATGAGTAAGGGCGCGCAGCCGACGGACACCGTGCGGCGCTTGATAAAACAGGCGGCAAAGAACCAGGCCATCACGGAACCGACGGCTGAGGCAGCTTAATTGGTTAGACGGCGGACTTGTCCGCCGAGGTGCCGCACAAGTGCGACACCTAAACGAATCGCTTTCTGACCGATGCGCGACACGATCGAAATGGTAGTCAAGGCTCTCGTCGATGACGGCGACGCTGTTGACGTGCGCGAGATTGACCGCAACGGCACCATCAGGATCGAGGTTCGCGTCGCGCAGGCAGATATGGGCAAGGTCATTGGTAAGCAGGGACGGACGGTGCGCGCGCTGCGTTCGCTGGTTTACGCTGCGGGCCTAAAGCAAAATCGGCGATACGTTTTGGACGTGGTTGAGTAACGTGGCACAGACTTCAGTCTGTGATTAATGATGGACAAGAATCACAGACTAGAGTCTGTGCCACCTGACAAAGACGATCCGATCGTCGTCGCGCGCATCGTGAAAACGCGTGGCTTGCGCGGCGAGGTCGTCGCGGATCTGCTGACGGATTTTCCGGATCGGTTTGCGAATCTGAAGTCGTTGATCGGGCTTTCTCCTGGCGAAAGTCGAAGATCTTTGGAAATTGAAGAACAGTGGTTCCACGGCAATCGGCTGGTGCTGAAATTCGCCGGCTTCGATACGATTGACGCAGCGAAGGAACTTGTCAATTACCACCTGGCGGTCCCGAGCGAAGATCGCATCGAATTGCCGGCAGACAGCTACTACGAATGGGAGCTGATCGGCTGTCACGTAGAAACAGTCCGCGGCGTGCACGTCGGGGAAATTGCCGGCGTGATGCGTACCGGTGGTGTCGAGATTCTGAAGGTGGTTGATCACACTGGTCGCGATCGATTGATTCCGATGGCCAGCGACATCGTCGTCGAGATTGACAAAGAGAAGAAGCTGGTACGAGTCGATCCGCCGGAAGGGCTACTAGATTTGTAATTTCGAATTGCGAATTCAGGCTCGCGAAATCAGTTCGAAATTCGCAATCCGAAATTCGCAATGCAGATCGATATCATCACGATCTTCCCGAATTATTTTCGCGAAGTGTTCGCGTACGGAATTATTCGCCGCGCCAGTGCGGCGGGTTTAGTTGAAATTAAGGCACACGACCTAAGGGCGTGGACCTCGGACAAGCATAAGGTGGTTGACGACCGGCCATTCGGCGGCGGCGACGGCATGGTGCTGAAGCCGGAACCGATCTTTGCAGCAGTTAAATCGTTGACCGGTGCACGACGACGCGCAGATGTGCCGAGCGGCAAACGCGTTGTGCTGCTTTCGCCGCAAGGTAAGCGGTTTACGCAGTCGATGGCGGCGGAATTCGCGCAATCAGAGCAACTGGTCTTGATTTGCGGACGTTATGAAGGCGTCGATGAACGCGTGGCGGATGCGCTCGTCACCGATGAAGTTTCGATTGGCGATTACGTTTTGTCCGGCGGAGAGCCGGCGGCGCTGGTCGTTGTTGATGGTGTCGTTCGATTGATACCCGGCGCATTGGGAAGCGAAACGTCGGCTACGACTGAGTCGTTCTCGGATGGCCGGCTGGACTATCCGCATTACACGCGGCCGCCGGAGTTCGAAGGGATGCGCCCGCCGGAAGTTTTGTTGACCGGCCATCATGCTGAGATCGAGCGTTGGCGTCAGACAGCTGCTGAAGAAAAGACGAAAAGGAATCGGCCCGATCTTCTAAAGGAAGGTACTTAGTACTTTGTTCTTTGACCTGCAGGGAAGGTTCGCAACGTCGCCAGAAATCGAAGTTCAAAGCACTAAGTACAAAGCACAGCATTTTGTTGGAGTTTAACCATGAACCGCTTAGATACAATCGAGAACACACAGCTACGAAATAACATTCCGGATTTTCAGCCGGGCGATACTGTCCGCGTTCACGTTCGGATCAAAGAATCAGAAACGAAAGAGCGCTTGCAGGCTTTTGAAGGCGTTTGCATTGCGCGCAAGCACGGTGGCGCGCGCGAGACAATTACCGTTCGCAAGACCAGCTTTGGTGTTGGTGTTGAAAGAATCTTTCCTCTGCACGCGACGATCATCGATCACATCGACGTCGTGAAAAAGGGTCACGTGCGTCGCGCCAAACTTTACTATCTGCGAAATCTGCGCGGCAAGGCGGCTCGTATTCGTGAACGCGACACGCGTCAGACCGCGGCCGCCGGAGCCGCTGTTGGTGGCGGCGGCGCCACGGCCGAAGGCAAGGAATAGGGTGTTGCGCAAGTTGATAACTTGCGCACTATTGCAAACCGCAAATTAACAACTTGCGTCACTCCGCTCGTGCACATCGCTATTGACGCGCATTCCGTCGGAGCCCAGCTCGCCGGCAATGAAACCTACGCCGTCAATTTGATCGAGGCCCTCGCCGAGATCGATCAATCCAATCAATACACGCTCTACGTTACGAAACAATCGGCGGCCGACCGGTTCAACAACCGCTGGGCCAACTTCAAAGTAAAACGCACGCTGCCGCAGACGCCGCTCGTGCGGATTCCGCTAATACTCTCAGCCGAGCTGCGCCGGAATCCTGTAGATGTGCTGCACGTGCAATATACGGCGCCGCCGCTTGCGCCTTGCGCAGTGGTCGCGACAATTCACGATTTGTCTTTTGAGCACTTGCCGGAAACTTTCAATCGCCGCAGTCGGACTCAACTCCGCTTGACGGTTCGTCGAACCGCGCGCAACGCGGCACGGATTCTCACGCTCTCGGAATTTTCTCGGCGTGACGTAATCAAAACTTACGGGATTGATCCTGATCGCGTCGCAGTTACGCCGGCGGCCGCGCCCGCACACTTCAGGCCGGTGACAAATGAGCCAAATCTGCAACGGATTCGATTGACGTACGGGATTGAGCGCGATTACATTTTGGCGCTCGGATCGATCCAGCCGCGCAAGAATTTAGTTCGGCTCATCAACGCGTATTCGTCTCTGTGGAAGGAGCGACAGAATCTCGCGATGCCGCAACTTGTTATCGCTGGTAAGCGTGGCTGGCTGGAAGGCGAAACGATGCGCGCGGCTGAATTGAGCGCCGCCGCACATGACATTCGCTTCATCGGTTATGTGGTCGAGGCGGATCTGCCAGAGCTCTTCAGCGGCGCAATGTGTCTTGCCTATCCGTCTTATTTCGAAGGCTTTGGCTTGCCGGTTCTCGAAGCAATGCAGTGCGGCACGCCCGTGATCGCGGGTAATCAAACGAGTTTGCCGGAAGTTGCCGGCGAGGCCGCGCTGCTGGTCGATCCCTTCGATGAAACCGTCATCGCAGATGCGCTGAGAAACCTTGTCGAAAAGCCCGACCGGCGCAATGATTTGCGCGTCAAAGGCATTGAAAGGGCGAAGCGATTTAGTTGGCAACAGACCGCGCGATTGACTTTGCAGGCTTATGAGCGCGGACGATCAAAGGAGTAATGTTTGCGCCCGGATTGGCATCACTGAATGACGAGGGAAGGGGTCTTTTCTAGACTTGCTCGCCGGTTCTGTGATTTGATGTAAAGCCTTGCTTTGATCTGATTTATGCGTCTTGCGATACTCGGAACGCGTGGAATTCCGGCCAGCTACGGCGGGTTCGAAACGTTCGCTGAGCACCTCTCAACGCGTCTTGTCACGCGTGGCCATGAGGTGACGGTCTACTGCCGATCGCATTACACCAGTCCTCGCCAACTCGAATTCCAGGGGGTGCGGCTGCAGGTCCTGCCGACGATTCACCACAAGTATCTGGATACGGTCGTTCACACTTTTCTTTCGGCGCTACATGCGGCGCCGCAACGCTACGACGCCGCGCTGATCTGTAATGCCGCGAATGCGCCATTCGCTCCCATCCTGCGCTGGACGCGAACGCCAGTGGCGATCAATGTTGACGGCCTTGAGCACAAGCGGAAGAAGTGGAACGTCATCGGACGCACGTACTATCTGCTGGCGGAACGACTCGCAACCATTTTGCCGAACGAGACAGTGACGGACGCGCACGTGATTCAGGACTATTACCGGGCGCGTTACGGTGCCGACTCAACGATGATTGCGTATGGCGCTGATGTAGAGCGCCGTCCCGATCCGCTCGTTCGTCGTTGGCGAGTCGAACCAAACCGCTATGTGCTGTATGTCTCAAGACTCGAGCCTGAAAACAACGCCCACCTCGTGATCGAAGCCTTCAAGCGCGTGCGGACGGCCCATAAACTTTTGATTGTGGGTGACGCACCCTACGCTCATCAGTACATCGCTGAGCTGAAGCGCCGCGCACGCGGCGACAAACGGATACTGTTCACTGGGTTTGTGTTCGGGAGGGACTACCGTACTTTGCAGCAAAACGCCTATTGCTACGTGCACGCGACTGAAGTTGGAGGCACGCATCCCGCGCTCCTGGAAGCGATGGGCTTTGGTAATTGCGTGCTCACGCTTGCCGCGCCGGAGAATATGGAAGCGATTGGCGACGCGGGAATTCCGTACACTGACGAGACGGATCTAGCCGAGAAGTTGCAGCGCGTTCTGCGCGACGGCTCGCTGGTCCACGCTTACCGTAACCGCGCCCAGAAGCGCGTGCAGCAGAAGTACGATTGGGAATACGTCGTGGACCGCTATGAAGAGTTGTTCGCCCGCATGGCTGGACAGTCACCACCCGAACGACAATCGTCCCAAATCCACTTTGAGCCCACGAAACGGCGCGCATTCAGTCGCTCGGCTTCAGCTTAAGACCAATCGGAATCGCACCAGAAACGCTGCGCCTAAAATTGCGACAGCCCGTAATCCACTACCGGCCAATCACTTGTCTGAAATTCTTTGCCATTAAGTTGCGTTAACTTGAACCTGGGATTATTCTGCCTCCGCTCTGAAGCTGTTGCGCCAGATCTGGCTATCAGACAAAACCAAGTGCGCTAGACAGACTACCGCCGCGTCGCCAGCTGAAAGCAGCAGTGGCAATCGAGATTGTTTGAGAATGCGAACCGCTAGTGCAACGAGACCTAGCGCTGGCAACTCGGAATCAGAACAGCGACAGCGCCCAGAGCACGGTTTCGGCCATGTCAGTCACATCAACCGTGGGCTGGGCCGGTGGTGTTAATATTTCACCAGGATCCGCGGAGTCGTCATTCACAGGCTGAGCCGCGCACGGTGGTGATTGAACTTCGCCGGGCAAGCAAGAGGGTGATTCCGTTTCTCCGGCAAAAGCGGCGACGGACAGAGCCGAGATCAAGGTCAAAGAAAGGGCAAGCCTTTTTAGGTTTTTCATGTTTTCTCCTTAGCTCGTCGATGGGTGTTTCGCGTTCTCAACGCATAAGGCGAAGCCTGGTGCTGTTTGAGCGCGTCTCAGTCCATTTAAAAATGGGACAGCCATGCTTCGCAGGGCAATAATCTTATCACCGGCTTATAAAGGTTGACCTCACATGAACTTGACAGCTCAATTAACTAACCTCCGAAACCAGAGCCGCAATCTGACCGTCAACGAGCGAGCCGAAGTCGCCTGCCGGTTAGCCAAACAGTTCGAAAAAGCTGGCGATTATGAACAGGCTTGTGAAGCCCTATTCGAGTTTTGGCCTGATCGCGCTAGGGAACCACGTGTGTCAGAGATTGATGAACTCAGGAAGGCGGAGGTTCTGCTCAGAATTGGCGCTGTAGCAAGTTGGCTTGGCTGGGCGGAGCAGAGGGTGGAGAGTCAAGAGTCGGCGCGCAACGTCCTTACGCAGAGTATTGAGATATTTGAAGCACTTGGCTCAACTCAGCGGACCACGGAAGCGCGTGGTGAGCTTGGGATGTCCTATTGGCGCGAAGGTTCTTACGACGAGGCCCGTATAAATCTGGCGCACTCGTTGAGCAGTGTTGATAGTGAGAACGGTGAACTTAAAGCAATTCTGCTGATTCGAGCCGCAATCGTGGAAGTGGACACTCAGCAATTTCATCGGGCGCTGCAGCTGTACCACGAGGCATTTCCACTAATCGAAAGTACTGGAGATCATTCGCTCAAGGGCAGTTTTCACAACGGATATGGTTTGCTACTTAGGCGATTGGCGACTCCAGAAAACCGGGAAGATTACATTGATCGGGCACTCATCGAATACTCCGCTGCAAGTTTCCACTATGAACAAGCCGCCAATTTACGCGCAGCCGCCCGGGTGGAGGCAAATCTCGGTTTTCTCTATTTCACCATCGGGCGTTACCAGGACGCGCACTACCACCTGGATCGGGCACGCGATTTATTCCTGCAACTGAAGGATGTTGGAACTGCGGCGCAGGTTGACGAGACGCGCGCGCGTACTCTTCTGGCCGAGGGTAGCCTTAAGAACGCCGAGCGGACGATCAAAGCGGCAGTCAGAGTCCTCGAGAAGGGCGGTCAACAGGCGGTGCTGGCTGAGGCGCTCACCACCCAGGGAATTATCGCGGCCCGCTCGGGCAACCAGGCGCGCGCTGGGTTACTGCTACAACGCGCGATCGTTATCGCGGAAACAGTCGGCGATCGCGAGGGTTCAGGTCGTGCGCACCTGACGATCGTCGAAGAACTCGGCAGTCAAACGGGAGTCAGGCAGCTCGTAGAAATCTACCAGTCCGCCGTAGAGTTGCTCGAACATTCTCAGGACCCGGGAACGCACAAGCGTCTGATTTCCTGCGCGCGAAAAGTGATTAAAGCACTACTGGTAGAGAAACCCGGCGAGGGTTTTATGCCGAAGCCGGATTCATGGGAGGGATTCTCCCTGCGCCGGGAAATCAAGAAAATCGAAAGAAACCTGATCGAACGCTCGCTTCGCGATGCATCTGGTTCCGTGACGAAAGCCTCGCAATTACTGGGCTTCAAGCACCACCAGAGTCTCGTGTCGCTGCTCAACAATCGGCATAAAGATCTAATCGGGCACCGTACGGCAGTGCGCAAGCGGCGACGGCATTTGTTTTCCCAACCCGCGCGAGCTAAAGACAGAGGCACAACCACAGACCCCGATGTCGCTCCAAATCAGCTCGCGATTCTGCACGTCGAAGACAACAGGCCGCTGGCGCGACGCGTAAACGAGAGGCTGACGAACGCTGGATTTCACGTCCAATCGTGTTCCGACGGGCTGGCAGCGTGGGAAATCTTAAAAACCGGTGCGCGGTGCGACGTGCTGATTGTCGATAACAATCTGCCGGGGTTAAGCGGGCTTGAACTAATCCTGCGCGTCCGCAGCATCGTCCATCGACGCAACCTGTCAATCGTCATGCTCTCTGGTGACGATGTCGAAAAAGAAGCTTGGCGTGCCGGCGTTGACGCTTTTCTGCGCAAGACCGAAGCCGTCGATAAGCTGGCGGGAACAATTGCCAGACTCCTCGACGAACGCGAACCGAACTGATTACTTACCCTCTTTATAAACCGCCGCACCCGCGATCGTCGCGACTAAGGAAGTGATCAGGTGAAACGCACCGACCTTGAGCCAAAGCGCATGCGAAAAGAACCCGAGCGGAATGAACTGCGCCGGGCTGGTAACTGAGAATGCAATCCACATGACGATGCCCGCCAGCGCCGCGGCAGCCGGCCCGGGTTTCCAGCACACTCGCAACATCACGTAGAGCGACATTGCCAAAATGCCGCGCCCCAGCTCAAAGATAGAGAAGTACAAAAGGTTAGCCGTGCTATGTCCAGGCGGGCGAACGCCGAGCGCGGTATAAACCGCGGTCCAGTCGGCGACCACGATTCGCTCGTGAAAGAACCCGTCGCTGAAAAACATGATGAGCGTGGCGATCAGAATGCCTATGATCATCCGAAGCCAATTCGTTCGGGGCATTGGTAGTCTCCTTTTCTGGTTTGCGCTGCCCAATCGACGAGCCGCACCGGTGAGATTACACACTGCTATTTGATTGCTTTGATGTTCGCCGGCTTTGCGAACAATGAATCAGCCAGTGGCTTGTTGAATTCGATCGATTCGTAATTGATGCGACTGGTTTGCACGCCGTTGCGAAAATGATCGATTACGAATGGCGCGCTCACGCCTGCGACCGCGACGGGTTTAAAAAACCGATCCTCTTCGGTTGTTTCGAACATTTCATCAGTGTCAGGGTTTTTCTGCGTGCGCTTGTAAATGGCCTTGGCGGGCGTGCCTTCGACGGCGGCGAACTCGTATTCGATCCAAAAGCCATCCGCATAAGTCAGCTTCACCGCTTCGTTACGGCGGCCCAGACTGGCTTCGCGTCGGCCGACGTAACTTAACGTGGCGCCCTCTTTGCGCCACCAGCCGCGCAAAAGATTTTCTATGCTTGTGCGCATTGCGTTGCGAAAGTCCTCGACCTGTTTCGCGGTCTGGTCTTTCAGGGATTTCCCGGCCGCATCGAACATCCATCCTTCGTTCCGATAATTTGTCTGAATAACTCGGTTTCCGTTACCGGTGAATTCAGTGCGCTCGCGATCGGGGTACGCGATGTAATCGACGAAGCGGAGCGGCACGCCCGAAACCCCATCGTGGTATTCGGTGTAGAAGCCTCGCCCGATGACCGTCCTGACGTTCAGGTAGGCGTCACCGCCGACGGCTTGAATAGCTTTCTGAACAATCTGTTCGGCTTTCTCGTCGCGCGTCTTAGCCACCGCGTCGGATTGCGCCAGACCCGAAATGACGGAAACGAGTATTGCTAATAGTGCGATGATAACTTTTCGGTATGACATGAAGTGTGAAGTTGGCCCCATCAGTCTGGTTCGGGGATTACAGCACAAAATGAAAAGAGCCTCAACGCAAAGGTTGAGGCTCTCTTGTTTTCCGCTTCAGGAAGGGCTAGTCGCCATTGGATTGAACGTTCGAGCCGTCTTCTGCGCGCGCGACGACTTCTTCGTCCTCGACATCCACCACGAAGCGCGACGTCTGCTTCCACATGTTTGTAATCGGCAGCTTAACGCGTTCGTCGATGTACCGCTTCAGGAAACGCGCGCCGTATTGCGTGCTGTAGCCCTTTTCCGTGACGTGCTCCACCGCGGCTTCCGTGACCTCAAATAACTTGCCCTGCCGTTTCATCTGACGGCGAGTTTTGTCGAGATAAAGTTGGGCGATTTGCTTCACTTCGTCCATCGTCAGCGGTGAGAAGACAACAATCTCGTCGATGCGATTGCGGAACTCAGGCGAGAACCGGGCCTCAGCAGCTTTCATCACATCTTTCTTCACCTGACGAAAGTCGTTGCTGGTCTTTGTGCCAAAGCCGAGTGGTTTTTCGAATTTCTTAAAACTGTCCGAGCCGAGGTTCGACGTCATGATGACGATTGCGTCGGACAAATAAACGCGCCGACCACGACCATCGGTCAGCCAGCCTTCGTCGAAGGCTTGCAGAAAGAGATTCATCAGGTACGGATTGGCTTTTTCGACTTCGTCGAGCAGCAGCACCGTGTATGGGTTTTCACGCAATTGCTCAGTTAGAATTCCCCCGCGCTCTGAACCCACAATGCCGCGCGGCATGCCGATCAGTTTCTCGATGCCGATGGTGCCCTCGCTGTATTCCGACATGTCCAGGCGAATCATCTTCTGCTCGTCTCCGAACATGAATTCGGCGACGGCTTTGGCTAATTCCGTCTTACCGACACCGGTCGGACCGAGGAACAGCAACACGCCGTCAGGTTTGTAATGCGATTCTTTCAGCGGTCCTTTGTTCAAACGCAGACGTTGGGCGACAGCTTTGATGGCCTCCTTTTGGCCGATGACTCGCTGCGCCAGTTGCGCTTCGATCAACGCGAACCGATCGCTGGTGTCGCGAAAGATCATGTCGCGCGGAATCCGCGACTCCTGCGAAATCACATCGATGACATGCTCAGGCTTCACGACCATTGCATGCGGTTCATTGATTTCAACTTTAACCGCAGCGGTGTCCAGCCAGCCGATCGCTTTGTCCGGCAGGTGCAGATTGCGAATGTATTTCGGCGCCATTTCGAGCGCCGTGTTAATCGCTTCGTCGGAAATCTGAACCGAGTAGTTTCTTTCCAGACGAGGCCGGACGCCGAGCAGAATTTCACGTGTCTCGACAATCGACGGCTCTTCAACTTTCACCAAGCGGAAACGCCGCGCCAGCGCTTCGTCTTCCGCGATGTACTCCTTGTACTCAGTCAGCGTAGTTGCGCCGATGATCCGAAGTTCGCCCTTCGCCAATGATGACTTGAACATGTTGGCGGCGTCCGAAGACGTGCCGAGTGCAGCGCCGGCGCCGATGATCGTGTGCGCTTCGTCGATGAACAGGATGAGATTGTCGCGTTCTTTAACTTCGTCGATGATGCCTTTGATGCGCTCTTCGAACATGCCACGCAGCATGGTGCCGGCCACGATGCCACCCATCTGCAATTGCACTACGTGCGAATTGCGCAGGCGCGCGGGAACTCTCTGGGGTTCGAGTTCGATCATCCGCGCGAGGCCTTCTATCACCGCTGTCTTGCCTACGCCGGGCTCACCAACCAGCATCGGCGAGTTCGCACGTTCGCGGTGGCAAAGAATCTCGATGATTTGCTGAATTTCTGTTTCGCGCCCGATCGTCGGGGCAATTTTGTCCTGGCGCGCCATGCGATTGAGCGACACGCCGAAGTGTTTCAAATATGCGGGCAGCTCAAACTTCTTCCGATATTGTTCTTCCTGGCGCTCGCGCTCATCAACGTTGGTTTTGATGCGTTCGACAACCTGGTCGGGTGTGGCGCCAAGGCCGCGCAGGACTTCCATCAAAAGACTGTCGTCTTTTGAAAGCACGTCAAAGATGTCTGTCGATTCGATCGTTTTGCGACCGCGCGAGCGAGCGCGCTCCATCGCGCGCTTGAAAAGATCGGTCGTGTCAGGCGCGATCCGGAAACCTTTCCCGACGTGTTGACGCGCGTTATCAAGACGCCGATCGATTGCTCCGGTGACCGCATCGGGATCCACGGCGAGGCTCCGAATAGTTGAGTTAAAGAGTTCCGACTCTTCCTTCGAGAGCGCGTGAATGATGTGTTCTACGGTTATGTAGTTTTGGTCGCGGCGTCTCGATTCGCCCAGTGCCTTTTCGAGCACTCGCTGACCGCTATCCCCGAATTTATCTTTGTATGCCCCGAGATCAACCATGTGCTCGCAATCCCTCGTTTCCAATCCCCGTATGCTTCAATCGCGGCCGCACAATCAAAGCATTGTTTGATGCCGAGAGAATATTCGCCGTTGCGTTTCAGTGCAACAGGAATATTCCCGCAATACGGCAAGCAATTCGCTGGCCATTATCAGTTTCTCACAAAGCTGTCATCGCGTGTTCGACATTATGCTGCGGCGGCGACTCTGTTCGTATGAAAGACCAGTTCCCCATCCTGGGCTGAAACTGTCACCGTTTGGCCCGGCTGGATGTCTCCCTGTAAAAGTTTCATGGCCAGCGGATTCTGGATCAGCGTCTGAATCGCGCGTTTCAGCGGCCGCGCGCCGTAATTCGGATCGTATCCTTCGCGCGCCAGCAGTTCCTTCGCCGAATCGTCGAGCACGATCGAAATGTTGCGTTCGTGCAACATCTGTCGCAGTCGTTCAAGTTGAACGTCCACAATTTGACTGATCTGATCGCGCGACAACCGATGAAAGATCACTATGTCGTCAATTCGATTCAAAAATTCCGGTTTGAAGTGATCTTGCAAAACCTGCGTCACGGCCTCACGCACCTGCTTCTCGTCGTCGCTGACCTCTTGAATCTCGCGCGAGCCGAGATTCGAAGTCATGATCAAAACCGTGTTCTTGAAATCAACCGTTCGGCCTTTCGAGTCCGTCAATCGGCCATCATCCAGAATCTGAAGCAAAACATTGAATACGTCCGCATGCGCCTTTTCGATCTCGTCAAAAAGAATCACGGCGTAAGGCCGGCGACGAACGGCTTCCGTAAGTTGACCGCCTTCCTCGTATCCGATGTACCCTGGCGGCGCGCCGATCATTCTCGCTACCGCGTGCTTCTCCATATACTCAGACATGTCGAGGCGCACCATCGAGCGCTCATCGTCAAAAAGAAACTCAGCGAGCGCGCGCGCCGTTTCCGTTTTGCCGACGCCGGTCGGTCCAAGAAAAATAAACGAGCCAATCGGCCGATTCGGATCCTGCAGGCCCGCGCGTGCGCGTCGCACAGCATTAGCAACCGCTTGCAGCGCTTCGTCCTGACCAATCACACGCTGACGCAGCCGCTCCTCCATGCCCAGGAGCTTGTGCATCTCGCCTTCAAGCATCTTTGTAACCGGCACGCCGGTCCATTTCGCGACGACTTCCGCAACGTCTTCTTCGTCAACTTCTTCCTTCAGAGTGACGCCGTCCAATTGGAGCGTCCCGAGTTTGGCTTGCTCGGCTTCAAGTTTCTGCTGCAGTTCGGGGATTTGGCCGTATTGAATCTCAGAAGCACGCCCCAGATCGCCGCCGTTCCGCGCCTGATCCAACTGCAACTTTAGTTGTTCGAGTTCAGCCTTGGCGCCGCGGATGTGCTCGATAATCGCCTTTTCCGACTGCCATTTGGCTTTCATGCCCGAAGATTTTTCCTTCAGGTCGGCGATGCGTTGTTCAATCTCGCGCAGGCGCGCTTTTGATCGGTCGTCTTCTTCTCGCTGTAGTGCCTGCCGCTCGATCTCGAGCTGCATAATTTCGCGCTCAAGCTGATCGATCTCCTGCGGCAGCGAATCGATCTCAATGCGCAGCCGCGAAGCAGCTTCATCGATCAAGTCAATCGCTTTGTCGGGCAGGAAACGATCTGTGATGTAGCGGTTCGAAAGCGTCGCCGCAGCAACAATCGCCGAATCCTTGATGCGGACGCCGTGATGAACTTCGTAGCGTTCTTTCAAGCCGCGCAGAATCGCGATCGTGTCTTCGACGGTCGGTTCCCCGACATAGATTTGCTGGAAGCGGCGCTCGAGCGCGGCGTCCTTTTCGATGTACTTCTTGTATTCGTTCAGCGTCGTCGCGCCCACGCAGCGCAACTCTCCACGCGCCAACGCCGGCTTCAACATGTTCGAAGCGTCGATTGCGCCTTCGGCAGCGCCGGCGCCGACCAGCGTGTGCAGCTCATCAATGAACAGAATGATCTGACCTTGCGCCGTTTCAATTTCCTTTAAGACCGCCTTCAAGCGATCTTCAAACTCGCCGCGGTACTTTGCGCCGGCAAGCATCGATCCGAGATCCAGCCCGACCAGCCGCTTGTTGCGAAGCGTTTCCGGCACGTCGCCCGAAACTATTCGCTGCGCCAGGCCTTCCACGATCGCAGTCTTGCCCACGCCGGGCTCACCGATTAGCACGGGGTTGTTTTTTGTCCGGCGGGAAAGCACCTGGATGGTGCGACGAATTTCATCGTCACGTCCGATGACCGGATCAAGCTTTCCTGTCCGCGCCAGGTCAGTCAGGTCGCGTGCGTATTTCGCCAATGCCTGGTAGTTCGCTTCTGCATTCTGATCAGTGATGCGCGTGCCGCCGCGTGTTTGCTCGATCACCTTGAGCAAGTCATCGCGATTAACCCCATGCTGGCGGAGAATTTTGCCGGCGTCGCCTGTCTTCTCATCCGCGATCGCCAGGAGCAGATGTTCGGTCGAGACGTATTCGTCCTTCATCTCATCGGCTTGCTTTTGGGCGGCCGTGAAGACCTGGCTTAAACGGGAAGAGAAGTATTGCTGTCCGCCTTGAACACGAGGAAAGCGCGCCACCGCCGCTTCGCAATCATTCTTGATAACCTGAATGTTCGCGCCTATTTTGCCGAGCAGCGGACGCACAATGCCTTCGGGCTGATCGAGCATCGCACAGAGGATATGGTCGGGCTCAACCTGCTGGTTCTGACTTCGTTCAGCCAGTTCAATGGCCGATTGAATCGCTTCCTGTCCGCGAAGTGTGAATTTGTCTAAGCGCATAGCTACACTCTGACACTAATCCTTATCAACTCTGACGATTCTGAAAGCAAACGGGGCAACTGACGACACCGCCAGCGCCCCGTCAATACGAGTCCAAGCGAACTTACGCCTGGGCAGCCGAAGCCTTATCAGTATTAGCTTCGATTGTCCTGGAGCCGCCTTCGCCCTTCACCTCAATCCGGCGCGCCTTGGTTTCTTCGCGCTTCGGCAAAGTCACGCGGAGCACGCCATTTCGATAATCGGCAGCTGCGCCCTCTCCTGAAACAGAGTTCGGCAGCGTGAACGAGCGCGTAAAGCTGCCGTAGGCGCGCTCAACGCGGTGATAATTGTCGGTATCTTCCTTCTTCTCAAAGCGGCGCTCACCGCGAAGCGTGATCACATTATTTTCGACTGTCAGATCGAAATCCTCACGGTTCATCCCGGGTAACTCAGCCTCGAGCACGATCTGCTCTTTGTTCTCGTAGATATCAACACTGGGGCTCCATGAGCCGCGCGCAATGCCTTCGTCGTCGAACGTGCGGCCCGCACTCCCTGTGAAGAGCCGGTTAACTTCCTCCTGAAGATTTCGTAAGTCGCGAAATGGATCGTAGCGAGTGATGGTCATGACTAGTACAAACCTCCTGCAAACTGTGAATTTCCGTGCTTTCAGGAGCCTCAAATCTGCGGTCACAGGCGCCTGAGCACGAAGAGATAATAATATCTGAGTCTTCGAGTGTCAAGTCTGCCCGGTGGGACTTATCGCCCTTTTCTGCGCCGAAATGTCCGCGTGCGACGGATGGGGTGGGGGCTATCGAAGGCCGAAAAAGCGCTTGATCGAATTGAGAAGGCCGGCAGACTCAGCTTGAGCCACGCCGACGGCCAGTTGAGAACTGGCCTCCAGGCCGGCCCTTCGTTCAGCGATCGTCCAGCTAATGGACTCAGCCAAATCGGGGTTTGTTTCGAAGAGATGCTTCATCGCCGCGTGACCGATTTCGAGTACTTCGGTTTCTTCAAGCGCGACGACGTTGGCTGTTCGCGGCTCGCCCGTAAAGAGCGCCATTTCGCCGAAGAATGCACCTTCGCTGAGGACCGCCACAGGCCTCTGTTTGCCGCCTTCAGATATTTGCACCTGCACCCGACCGTTATGCACCACGAACATTGAGGCTCCCTGGTCTCCGGCGCGGATGACGAGTTCGCCCGGCGCAAAAACGTGTCGCACAGCTCCTCCCGCAAGTTTCTCAGTCTCTTCATTTGAGAGCGGCGCGAAGATATCGACGGCCGAAAGTCGCTCGATAACTTCTTTCTGCGGACCGGTAGCCAGCGGAATCGGACCTCTACGTTCGACGTGCAGCGTGCGCGTGGGGAAGGCAAACGTTATGTTCGCGCGTCGCAGTGCGTACCAGATCAATTGGCGGACAAGCGCGTCCGTGTCGTTATACTTCGCATAATCTTCCAGCCAGTATTTGACTTCATAGTCGAGGCCGTTGTCTCCGAGGTTTCTTACTCTGACAATAGGAGTGATTTTTACCGAGACGTTTTCGGCTTCACGGATCGCTTCGCGGACGATGTGAATGGTCTTGGCGGGCGAATCCGTGTAGAGCGTATTGAAGAACACTAGTCGTGCATTCAAATTGTCGCGAGGGCAAACTTCGATCGATTCTTTTGCGGCACTGCTGTTGCTGACCAGAACAATATGATTCTGGAACGTGCGAATCTTTATTGCGCGCCACGTGATGCCGTCAACTACGCCTGTCAGCTGTTGCTGGCCAAGAACGACTACATCACCGACTTGAAAAGGACGATCGGCGTGAAGGGAAATACCCGCGAAGAAGTTGCCCAGCGTATCTTGCAGCGCGAGACCAATGATGACGCCGAAGATCGCCGAGGTGGTAAAGAGCGCGCCGAGGTTAACTTCAGTGTAGAGCCGGTTGAAAATAATGATAAAGAGAACGATGAACGCGACCAGGGTGAAGATATTGCGAACGAGAGTGGGCGCCTCGTAACCCTGCCGCAGGCGAAAGGCAAAATCGAATAGGAGCGCGTTGATGACGCGAATGCTTACGTAACCGAGACCGGAGAGCAGCACCAGCCAGGGAATTCTCCACCAACCCTCAAAGGGAGGCTTGCTCTCTATGTGGTTTCCGAAGAACTTCCAGAACAAGAAGGTTGCGAGACCAAAAACTATGGTCGCAATCAGGTAGAGAAGGATGTTGCTCTTCTGCCGCGAAGTAACTGCCATGAAGGTGTGCTAAGTCGTAGCGAATCTGCGATGGAGCGAGTGTACTTTTACCATCAAATTAATGCGTTGGCGAGAGGATATGTCCTTTGTCCGGATGTTATGCGGCCAATCGGCGGAAGATTGTGATGCCAATCAGAAGTAATGACGAAGCGGAAACGATGAGCACTGTTGCCCACGCGCCGAGATTGAACAAAGCCCCGTTAACCTGACTCCCCATCAGTTCGCGGTCGTTGACCAGGCGCAGAATCGCGAAAAGGACCACCGGCAGCAGCACCCCATTGATAACCTGGGTCAGCAAGAGCACGGAAATGATCGGCAAGCCCGGCATCATCGCGATGAGCGCGCCGAGCGCTACCAGGAATGTGAATACGCCCAGAAAGATCGGCGCTTCCCGGAAACTGTTCGCGAGACCCTTCTCAAATCCGAACGCTTCTGTGATCGAGTAGGCGGTGGCCAAAGGAACAACTCCGGCTGCCAGCATTGACGCCCCAAACAATCCCACCCCGAACAAAAGTTCAGCATAGGCGCCCGCGAACGGGCGTAGGGCGCGCGCCGCCTGGGCGGCTGAATCAACGTGTTCGCCGCGCACGTGCAGCGTCGCTGCGGTCGAAACCACGATGAAAAAAACGATCAAAATCGCGAAAACTGTTCCGCCCCAGACGTCAGCTTTTGTAAGCGCATAGTTCTCTGGCCGCACGCGTTTCTCCACGACTGAGGATTGAATGAAAACCTGCATGTAAGGCGATATGGTGGTGCCGATGATCGCGACCAGCGTGAACAAGTAAATCGGTGTAACCTCGATTGACGGACGCACCATTTCGCGCGCCACAGTTCCCCAGGCCGGACGCGCAAGAAAGGCCGACACGACATAACCGAGGAAGACCAGCGTCATCGCGAGAAAGACTCGCTCAACGCGTTGATAATTTCCCCGCACGACCAGCCACCAAATCACCATTGCAGCAATCGGCACCGAGATGTATCGCGCCACGCCAAACAGTTCCATCGCCGCCGCGATCCCGACAAACTCCGAAACGGTAACCCCGCCGTTTGCGATCAATAGCGCGAGCATTACCAACGCCGTCCAACGCACGCCAAACCGCTCGCGGATCAAATCGGCGAGACCCTTTCCCGTGACGGCGCCCATGCGCGCGCACATCTCCTGAACCATTCCGAGGCTTATGGTCAGCGGAATGAGAAGCCAGAGAAGCTTGTAACCGTGATCTGCGCCGACTGACGCAAAGGTCGCAATGCCGCCGGCGTCATTGCCGGCGTTTGCGGTGATGAGCCCCGGGCCAAGTACCGAAAGATACAAAAACAGCCGTGGCCGGCGTGCCACCGTGCGGCGCACACCTTGAGCGCCGCGCCGCAGCATGCCGCGACCCGCACCACGCACGTTGGTCGGCAGTTCCGGCACTTGGAGGGTCCTCGGAGGTCATTTCGATTTGTGACCCACTTTCTCAAATGTTCAGAGGCCGCACTTGGCGGGCTTAATCGCGGGACAAGCCCCGGCTCTAAACTTCACTTAATCGCGGGACAAGTCCCGCCTCTAAACTTCAAATGTTTCTAACCCAGCAATCGCGGCACGCGTTCGCGCCAGTCGCGCGGCAAGAGATGCTCAATCGCGTCATCGACGGTGACAATGCCGAGTATGTCGCCGGTTTCGTCCAGCACCGGCAACGCCAGCAGGTTGTACTCGGCAATTTTGTGCGCGACCTCATCAGCGTTGTCATCCGGATGCGCCACTTGCAGCTCAGTTCTCATCACTTGCTCCAGCGGCGCTGATGGATTGGCAAGAATCAGGTTGCGCAGCGCAATGACTCCCACCAATTTCCAAGACTCTTCGCGCTCGACGACGTACAGGTAATAGATCATGTTGGGTGTCTCAGCCATTTCGCGCAGCCGCGCGAGCGCTTCGCCGACCGTCAAATCGCGCGGCAAAGTGACGAACTCAGTCGTCATCAACCCGCCCGCCGTGTCGTCTTCGTAAGGCAACAGCTCGGCGACCTCAGACTGTTCTTCGTCGTCCATGCGGTGCAGAAGATCTTCCGCTTTGTCTTCCGGCAAATCGCCCAGCACGTCCGCCGCTTCGTCGGGCGACATGTGTTCAAGGATGTCCGCCGCGCGCTCTTCATCCATGTCGCCGATAATCTGCGCCTGGCGCTCGGCGGCCATTTCTTCGAGTGTCTCAGCGGCCGTTTCATCGTCGAGCGATTCAACGATTTCCGCGCCTTGTTGATACGAGAACGCCGCCGCGAGGCGCGCAATCTCCACCGGATGCAGGCGGGTTAATTTGCCGCGCGAAGATTTCAACTGAACAGTTGCGGCGTCAGTGGCAAGATAGCCGACGTCGGCCCAGTCGATGACTTCAACCGGATTTCCGCGACGCATGAACGAGGGGGCGAGCCGCCGCCAGAGTCCGGCGAGGCTTACGTCGGCGCCCGTTACGCGCCACTCGTTGGCAGCTGGAATGATTTGCACGTCGTTTACGCGCACGACTCGCTTGCCGTCCACGTCGATCAATTGTTTGTCCAACACATCGCGCGCCAGCAGCACTTCGCCGTCGCGTCGCATGAAGGGGCGCAGATCGAGAATGTCTGAATCAAGCTTTACGCCGTGCTCGCCGAAGTCCGAAATGCGCCAACGCGAGAGAAAGAAGTCGCGCCGGCGATAGCGCGCGACGAAACCGGCAACCGGTGGATAGTCGTCCTGGCCGAGACGCACGATTACGTCCTTGAG
This sequence comes from Acidobacteriota bacterium, assembly GCA_052389795.1. Classification (GTDB taxonomy): domain Bacteria; phylum Acidobacteriota; class Blastocatellia; order Pyrinomonadales; family Pyrinomonadaceae; genus UBA11740. Next base: position 647,479 of record JBQTHO010000001.1, read on the forward strand.
CGTGGCGACACGCTCGCCTTCGAGGTCGAGGATAGGTCGACCCAGGACTTGCGACAGATAAAGCATTGATTGATTCACGCTGCCGCGTGACGCGTGATGATAACACGCAGCGGCAGCATGACTTCAGTCTTGAACCTCAGAGAACACGAGGAATTAGCCGCAGATGAACGCGGATTCTCGCAGATCAGAAAAAGGCATATTGAATTTGTTTGAATCCGCGTGTATCCGCGGTTAAATTTTTCGTTCTTCTCCGTGTCCTCTGTGGTTAATTTCTTACTGCTGAGGTGGCTTGCGAAAGTTGTAACGCAACAGCACGCGCATTGGAATTGCGACACCGTCACGCATCGCTGGGAAAAAGTCCATCTGCTTGACTGTGTTGACTACCGATTCATCCAATCCGTACCCTGCCCAACGCGCGATCTCGATCTGGCCCACTCTGCCGTTGACGTCGATGTCCACCAGCACATCAACCGTGGCTTCGATCCGATCGTGTGCTGCCGCGTCGGGATAGGCAGGCTTGGGCCGGCGAAAAGGACGGGGCTCGCGGACCCCGCTACTGGCTTCGGCATCCGGCATTAGTTCGATTACCGGAGCAGTCCGGTCGATTGCCGTCGCGCGGAAATTGCGTTCTTCCTCAGCAATTCGTCGCACTGTACTTTGATATCGCTCGCGCGTCGCAGCCGCGGACAGCGCGTTCAGCAGCGTCCGCTCAGCTTCAATGGCAGTGGGCCGGCGAAATTCCTGGCGTTCCCAGAAAACCAGTCTGCCCGTGCGGGCGCTGACCAAAAAAAGCGAAGCGTATGACTCAAAGTAGACTGGAGATGTCGAAGGCGATCGCCGTAGAGTTTGCGCGTCCCCGGTGATGAAGAAGTCGCAACCGATGGCCGCGGCCAGGTTGCGCGCGTCTTCGAGAGTCAGGTTGAGCGAACCGCTGTAGCCGACGCCGTACGCCGCGGCTCTCGCCCGATCACTGTCGATGATCCGAAATCGGTTTGCGCGGAATGATTCACCGATCTGCTCAGTTACTTTTCTCGCCGTTTGACTGTCGCCAAAACCAAGAACGGCAATCTCGATCGGGCGAGCGTTAACCTGCGCGGTGACGGCCGGGCAGATCAAGAACGCGACAAACGCAGCGACGGTAAGACGCTCCCAGGTGGGACTATGAATTCGTTTGCTTCGCATCGATCGCTGCCGTTCCGTGATACAGCCGGTAGACTTCGTCTTTGACTTCCGAGGGGAAACAGACGCGATGCAGTTCGTACCCGCGGCGTAGTCCGCGCACCGCTTCGCTGATTTCACTGATCTCGCGAATCTTTGGATGGGCGTAGCCATCTTCAACGTAGATCCGTGCGCGCTCTTCGGCGCCTTCGCCCGTGTAATAACCGTAGTAAGGCACGTCAGTAGCGCGATCTTCGACGAAGTAGTAATCCGCGGCGAACCCTGCGCGCACCACCACGTCGCGCGCCGCTTCGATGAAATCGGAGCGTTCATCTTCAGGCATGTCGAGATCGATCGCTTTGAAAAGTTTCCGTTCGACGAATCTGCGGCTTAGGTCGCCGAGAATTGGATCCGCCTCGCGTTGCCACTGCTTGAGATGAAAGATGACGTCTGAGTCATCAATTTGCAGGTATTCAGCGATCGTCAGAGGTTGGCGGCGAAGTACTTTCGCAAATGACGCTTCGGGCGCACACCAGACGGGTGCGTCGCCGGCGACAAGTTCCAATGCCCGGCGCAGTGCGGATCGCAAGACGGCTTCCGCTGAACGCAGCGTGCGATGAAAGTAAACCTGACGAAACATGTAGTAGCGCGCCTGCAAATATTCCTCGACCGCATAAACACCACGCGCGGCAACATAGACACGATCTCCTGGTCCATCGATTTGAAGGGCATTAATAATCCATTCAAGATCGTAGAGACCGTATTTGGCCCCCGTCATCAGCGAATCGCGCAACAGATAGTCCATTCGATCGACGTCGAGCTGCGACGATACAAGTTGCGCTAACGCGGCCGGCTTAAAGTCCCCGCCCACGACCGAAGCGACGCGTTGCGGCAGTTCCGCTGAATGCGAACTCAAAATCTGATTGACTACCGTTTCTTCCGAAGTGATCGCCGCGACCGTCAGATCCTCATGGTGGATGCCCAACGTCTTTTCCATCGCATGCGAAAATGGCGCGTGACCGACATCGTGAAGCAGAGCTGCCGCGCGCACTGCAAGTCGATCTTCTGCCGCGATCGGATAACTCTCGCTCAAGCGATCGAGAATCCGCGTCATCAAGTGCAGCGCGCCAAGGCTGTGGGTGAACCGCGAGTGTTCGGCCCCCTGGTACGTGTACAGTCCGAGGCCGAGTTGTTTGATTCGGCGCAGCCTTTGAAACTCTGGTACGTCGATCAAACGGATCATCAGTTGACCCTCAGACGTGTCAGCACGCAGAGGTATGATGTTGTGAACCGGATCGCGATAGATTCTCTGGGACAAGGTTCGGCTAAAAGGACTCAGGGATGCGGCAGTCTACCACACGGCGCCATGGCTACTTTTGCCGGCTGACCGAACCGCGGTAAACAAGGTTCTGACACATTTCCGGAATTTCGGAGTAAAACCGAAATTTCGGATTTACAAGGCCTGTAAATCCACCCAACTCACCGATTTTTACAGGCTGTTCCGGACGTTAACGTATGGCATCGTCATTGCTTAAAACGCTGCGGAATCTATATCTTTTTGCGGAAAGTCCGGATGCAGATTATTTCAGTTACCACAGTCGAGCCGCCGAGACCCCGCCAGACCAGCAGGAATTATTAGGCTGACCGATTCGAAAGAGGTTAGCCAGCGCATTTGAATTCAGTTAACTCGAAGTCCCGAGCAGAATCGGGACTCCCTAAGAAAGGAAACAAATGATGAGAAAAGTTTTGATGTTCGTTTTTGCCGCGAGCCTGGCGCTTTTTGCAGTTGCCGGCGCTTCGGCTCAAACACTTACAACAGGCTCCATCGCGGGAACGGTCACTGACCAAAACGGCGCAGTGGTGCCGGGCGTCAACGTGACTGTCATTCGTAAGGGCGGATCGCCGGTTTCAGTGACGACTGATGACTCCGGCAATTTTCGTATTCTGAATATTGAGCCGGGTATATACACGGTAGCCCTCGAGGAACAGAAGGGCTTCGCGAAATTCGAGAGGTCAGATGTTCCGGTCGGCCTGGGGAGCACCTCAAACGTGAGTGTTCAGCTCACTCTCGCGGGCGCCTCGGCAACGGTCGACGTGACCAGCTCGGGAGCTGGAATCGACGTGACCCAGACGACCACTGGAACCAACGTTTCGACTGAGCAGTTTTCGAACTTCCCCACGCAGCGCACGGTCCAGTCGCTCTACACGATTGCGCCGACCGTGGCGCGGTCAGGATTGCGCGACTCTTCGGGCCGCGACCGTGACCCCTCAGTCGGCGGTTCTTCAGGTCCTGAGAACAACTACATTCTGGACGGCGTAACCGTCACCGACCCCGCGTTTGGTGGTTCTGGTGCGAACCTGCCGTTCGAATTCGTTCAGGAGCTCGAAATTAAGACCGGTGCTTATGGCGCCGAACACGGCAAGTCAACTGGTGGCATTTTCAACGTTATTACCAAGAGCGGAACCAACTCGTTTCACGGTGACGTGTTTGGCTACTTTACCACCAAGGGTTTGGTCCGCGAGGTCAAGCCGGACGCGATTCCGTTCATCGGCGCGGCTCCGAGTGGCTTTTCGGAAATCGACGCCGGCGTCGACATCGGCGGTCCGATTGTCAAGGACAAGCTTTGGTTCTTCGCCGCCTTCAACCCGCAACAGCGCAAGAATTACTTCCTGACCCAGACCTTCTTGACTCAAGTGAACAACAAGGTCACCACGCCGTTCTATGCCGGCAAGTTGACGTGGGCGGTTAACTCGAATCACCGGTTCAACTTCTCGCACTTCGCCGATTACACCAAGCAGGAAGGACACCTCTTCGGCTTCAACGGTTTCGGTGCGAATCCAGCCAGCTTCCGTGGCACGACTGAGACCGGCGGCGCGAATTACGCGTTCCGCTTGAACTCAACCTTTACCCCGACCTTTATCGGAGAGTTCAGTTTTGGTTTGCACTTTCAGCGTGCCAATACGATCCCCGAATTGGATGAAACTCTCGTAACCGATCGTTTCGCCGTCCTGCGTGGTGGTTCCGTAGTCGCGCCGGTTGAAACCACGGTTGTGGCAACCAACGGCTTGCGTCTGGCATTTGTCGAGGGCACGGGCGGCACGGTGCAGCGTAATTTCGTCCGTGGCGGTTTCGGTTTGGAGTCACAACAGGATCGCGACCGCATCGAGTTCGCGGCGAGATTCCAGAACATCTATGGCCGTAACACGATCAAGTACGGCTTTGAGTGGACCGAGAACCGGTACAAAATTGCCACAACGTCCACGGGGCCGAACTTTAGCTTCGGGGGTGGTAATCCTTCGGCACCGCACCGGATCGAGAATCGTTTTGCGATCTGCGCGCGTTCAGGCGCCACGATCACCTGCCCAAATTCGATACGAACGGATCGCGTCAATGCGATCATCGCCGCTGGTCAGGGACCGGCTGGCGTGACGACGGCGGTGACCGGAGCGGTGGCGATCAGCCCGACTAATCCATTCCTGCTGCTTGACACGGTTCGCGCGCGTGACTTCAGCCTGAATACACAGGGTGAGGCCGTGCCTACGAGAACAGAGTCTTTCTACATTCAGGACGACTTCAAGGTCACGAGGAACTTCCAGTTCAACATTGGCCTGCGCTGGGACTTCCAGCAAGCCTACTCGACGGCTGGTGATACCTATTTCAAGCTTAACAACTTCAAGGACAACCTCCAGCCCCGCGTTGGCTTCATTTGGGATTTCACCGGCGAAGGCCGTGGCAAGGTCTTCATGAACTACGCACGTTATCTGGAGACGCCGATACCGCTTGACGTTAACATCCGGGCCTCGGGTGGCAACATCCAGAACGACTACCACCTTAACCTCAGCCGTATCAATGGCGGCGGCGCAGTAATGATCGCCAACTTCGGCAACCTCGGTAATCACGCTACGCCGTTTGATTTCGACATCAAACCGCAGACGGTTAACGAAGCTACGGCTGGTATCGAATGGTCGCCGGCGGCCATGCGTGACCTGAGCCTCGGATTCCGCGGTATTTACCGTGCCCAGGGATCGGTCATCGAAGATGGTTCGTTCGACGACGGCACCACTTACTTCATCTTTAATCCGGGCGAAAGTGCAACCGAGCGGTTGGCTTGCTCAGACCCGACGATTGGATGTTTTGGCCGCGCTCGTCGTTACTACCGAGCACTCGAGTTCACCGCCACGAAGCGCTTTTCGAACAACTATCAGTTCATCGCTTCGTACGTTTACTCGAGCTTGATTGGTAACTACGAAGGCCTGTTCCGCAACGACAACGGCCAGTCTGACCCGAACATCACCAGCTTGTTCGACCTTGTCAGCCTGCTCCAGAATCTTTATGGCCGGTTGCCGAACGACCGCCCGCACCAGTTAAAGTTGAACAGCTCGTACAGGACGCCCTTTAAGCTCCTGATCAGCGGCAACTTCTACGCACAGTCGGGTATGCCGTTCAACCAGCTGATTCCGCACTTCCTCTACGGCGACAACGAGGGCTTCGGCGTGCAGCGCGGGACGGCCATCAACCCATTCACCGGCAGCAACCGCACGCCTACGACCTATAATCTGGATCTGGGCGCGTACTATCCGATTTCGGTCGGTGAAGACAAAGAGTTGCGCCTGTCGGCTGACTGGTTCAACGTGTTCAATACCCAGCGTGCCATTCGTCAGGACGAAACATTCCAGATCAACAGTGGCGCTCCGGGCATCGCGCCAGTTCCGAATCCGTTCTATGGCAGAGGAACAATCTTCCAGTTCCCGTCGGCTCTTCGGCTCGGTGTGAAGTTCACGTTCTAACCACGTGTTATCCAACACGCTTCCAGAAGCGTGAGGGCTTGAGGGGAGGCGTAATTCTTACGCCTCCCCTTTGTTTTGTGATAGTCTCCGGCGGCCCGAACGCCGTCGCTCGAAGGTTCTTCCCACATCCTCTTGAGCCCAACCGGAAACGGAGGACGATCATGTTTCCAGCCTGCGCCAGATTTCATCAACGCCACCCGCGACTCTTTCTATTTCTGATCGCCGTCTGGTTTTTCGCCGGCGCGTCCACTATTCACGCCCAGTCCGGCGCGTCTGACCCGACGGGAACAGGTGGTCGTCATTCGATCAAAGGCCGGCTGGTATTCCCTTCAGGCCAGCGCGCCGATATCCGCCTTAAAGTAAGGCTGGAAAGCTTTGGCTCCGGAGATCTCATGGTCATCTCGGACGTGAATGGGAACTTCGGGTTTCAATCGTTGCGGCCGGGAAACTACACCGTCATCATCGAAGGCGGTGAGCATTTCGAAAGTGAAAGGGAAACCGTGCTGGTCGAAAGTGGCACGGTAGCCGGCCGGCGAACGACAGGAGTTTTGCCGATTAACCGTCCCTTCGTAGTGCAGGTTTACCTCAGGTCGAAGACCAGCGCGACAACCACGAAAACCGGTGTCCTCAACGCCGCACTGGCGGCCGCTCCGAAACGCGCCGCCGATCTTTACCATCAGGCGCTGGCCTCCTCGGCCAAAAACAATCACGAGCAGGCCGTTTCGGAACTAAAACAGGCTCTGGTGATTTATCCGGGATTCGCCCTGGCATTGAACGAACTCGGGGTTCAGTATTTAAAGATGGGCCAACCGCAAAGAGCGGTGGAGTCGTTGCGGGCCGCCCTGAAGATCCAACCTGACGACTTTATTACACGCCTTAACTATGGAATCGCACTAATCGAGTCAAAGAGGCCCGCTGAAGCCGAAGTTGAATTGCGAATGGCCGTCAACCAAAACGACAATTCGTGGCAGGCGCACATGTACCTGGGCGTCTCGTTGATCGCTTTACGAAGATTGGATGATGCGGAGCAGGAGTTACTGCGAGCCCTGACGGTCGGAGGACCGCGCCTCGGCCTCCCGCGATACTACCTTGGCGGCATCTATTGGCGGCGTGGTGAATATCAGAGAGCCGCCACCGAGCTGGAAAAGTATCTTGAGAGCGCGCCGAATGCGCCAAATGCTGAAAGAGTGCGCGGCACGATAAAAGAATTGCGCGCCAGGGGCTGAGAGGATCCAGACTACTCATTAATACAAGGGGACTAATCGCAATGAAAGGGATCACTTTGAGGGTTGCGCTCGCTTTCGCGACGCTCCTTTTTTTGACGGCGGCAGTTTACCCGCAGGGAGTCGGCGCCGGGCGCGGGCCTCTGGGTGGAAGTGGTCGTCACACGATCAAGGGCCGCGTTTATGGCCCAAACGGACGGCCGGTCGAAGCAGGTGTCAAAATTCGGTTGGAAAGCGACAGCGTCGGATCGAGCTCAACCTCGACCGATCCGGACGGTACGTTCATCTTCAACAACCTGGCAGCGGGACGTTACGCCGTTGTGATTGAAGCCGGCGCAGATCACGACCTGTTCAGAGAGCCGGTTACCATATACGGCTCAATGGGCGGCGAGAGGGACACTGGCCCTCAAAGCGCGAACGTAAACATTAGCCTGAAAGCCCGCGGGGCTGCGGCAGCATTGGCTAAAGTTCCCAAGCAGGCCCGCGAATCTTACAACAAGGGAATGGAAGCAGTATCCAGGAATGAACACAAAAAGGCTGCGGAACTATTCGAGACGGCGGTCACCCTTCATCCCGACTTCCCACAGGCCCTAACCGAGCTCGGCCTTACCTACATGAGGCTCGAGCAGATGGATAAAGCGAGGCAGACCTACGAAGCGCTTCTAAAACTCAAACCCGCCGACGCGGGCGCGCACCTGAACCTTGGGATCGCTCTCTTTAATTTGAGCAATGCACTTGTCACCGAGAAGAAACTGGAAGAGGCAAAAGAGAAACTTGCCAGCTCGGAATCTCATCTGCGCGAATCTCTGAAACTCAACAGCAGTGGTCCGAGCGCCCATTACTATCTTGGCCTGATTCTTATTAAGAGCCGGAAGTACGCAGAGGCCCAAAAAGAGATTGAGTTAGCCATTGCCAACGGCGGTGAAAATCTGGCGCTGGCTCATAAATACCTGGGCGGGCTCTACATGAGCGCAAAGAAGAATAAGGAGGCGGCGGACGAACTCGAGAAGTACCTGCAGTTGGATCCGAAGGCCAGGGACGCCGAACAAATACGCAGCACGATCAGAGACCTTCGCTCCAAACAATAAGTACCATGAAGTTTCATCATATCCGTTTCCTCATCAGTAGAGATCTGTTTGTGATCTGCTCGGTCATTGCCCTGACACTCGGATACAGCCAGATGGTGCCCGCCCAACAGCCGCCGACCGGCGCGGACGATGTCGTGCGGATAAACACCGAACTGGTCCAGACCGATGTCATGGTCTTTGATAAGAAGGGCCGGTTTGTCCCCGGGTTAAAGGCCGACTCGTTTGAATTGAAAGTTGATAAGAAGCCACAGTCAATCGCCTTTTTTGAAGAACTGGCCTCCGGTAGCGAAAAGCAAGTCAGGGCGCCGCAAAGGGACGCAGAGTCCAGGCAGATAGCTCCCACTGCGGCCCGGGCCGGGAGAACTCTGATCTTCTTCATCGACGACCTTCATCTGGCGCCCGACAGTCTGGTACGCACGCGCAAAGCCCTGCTTGAATTCATCAACGGCGGGATGTCGGCAAATGATCAAGTTGCGATTACCTCGTCCAGCGGCCAGATCGGGTTTCTCCAGCAGTTCACCGACGACCGCGCGGTACTGACGACGGCCGTCTCTCGTCTGAGCTATCGTGCGGATGCGAAAACCGACATGGAGGCCCCGCCTATGTCCGAGTTTGCCGCCTCGCAGATTAGAGACGGAGATGAAAGCGCGATCACCTTTTACGTCCAGGAGATCATGAAGCAGAATTGCCTCAAGACCAGCCAGGGTATTGTGTGCATGATGTCGGCTCAATCGGCGCGCCAGGTCGTACTCCAGCGCGCGCGTCAGATTGTCACCGAGGCTGCTCCGAACACCAATAACACACTCAGACTGTTGGAAGGTTTAATGCGAAGTGCCGCGCAACTGCCGGGACGCAAACTGGTGTTTCTCATTTCGGATGGTTTCTATCTGAACGACAAGAGAACGGGCTCACAAGACCGGATCAGACGCGTCACTGAAGCGGCCGGCAAGGCCGGAGTCGTGATCTACACGCTCGACGCGCGGGGCCTTATCAGTGAAGGCCTCGAGGTTACCAATAATCGGCCGGTCGAGTCGGGAGGGTTGTTGGCGCCTTCAATGGCTGGAGAGATCTTGGCTTCGCAGGATGGCTTGAACGCACTCGCCCGGGACACCGGCGGCCGCGCGTTTCGCAATACCAACCGGCCGATGTCGGAGTGGGTTGACGACGTACTCGAGGAGACTTCCAACTATTATCTGCTCGCCTGGCGGCCCGACACGGACGAGGAAAAGAGGCGCAAGTTCAATCACATTCAAATTACCGTAAAGGGTTGGCCCGACCTGAATGTGCGGCTGCGCGGCGCTTATTTCAAAACCGCGCCGCTACCGATCCTTGATGCAAAGAGAAAGCCGGACAAAGATCCTGGCAAGGCGCGGGAAGATGACATGAGATTGGTGATCGACGCCCCGGTTTCACAACTACAGCTCCCTACGACGGTAACGCTCGGGTTTACCCAGGTGCCGGGTGTGGGCACCAAACTGGCGGCGGCGATAGAAATCAGCCGCGAAGGCCTTACCTTTGATCTCATCGATGGGAAGCAGGCCGCTGACGTCGATATCGGCGGAATTCTTTATGACGACAAGGGCAAGCCAGTGAGCAGCTTTGTGGGCCGCCTGAGAATATTCGCGGTCAACGAAAACTCTTCTCAGGCCAGGCGGCCGGCGGTTTACAGATTTCAAGCGTGGGCGCGTGCGGGGCTGTATCAGGTGCGCGTGGGCGTGCGCGACATTAAGAGTGGGAAGATTGGCAGCGCCATGCAATGGATAAAATTGCCGAGTCTGCCATCAAACTAATTCTTGCTGGGCCGAATATCACTTCTTCAACTCGAGCAGGTGGCCCATCTTCTCTTTCTTTGTTCTGAGATACGCGGTCGCGCGATCAGTCGCCGGAATCTCGATCGCCACGCGCTCGACAATCTCCAGGCCGGCGTCCTCCAAAGCCTTTAGCTTACCCGGATTGTTTGAAAGCACCCGCACTTTGCACAAGCCGAGATCGAACAAGACTTCGGCGCACTGGCGATACTCGCGCGCATCGACGGCGAGACCGAGCCGCTCGTTTGCTTCGACGGTGTCCGCGCCCTTGTCCTGGAGTTCGTACGCGCGAATCTTGTTGATGATGCCGATGCCGCGGCCTTCCTGCTGCTGATAAACGAGCGCGCCGCGCCCTTCCTCCTGGATCATCCGCATAGTCGTGTGCAGTTGCGGCCCACAATCGCACTTCGTCGATCCAAATACGTCGCCCGTCAGGCACTGCGAATGAATTCTCACCAGCGTCGGAACATCAGGGCGCAGATCGCCTTTGAAGATGACGACAAATTCTTCGCTGCTGGTTTTCGACCGATAGCCGGCAATATTGAACTCGCCCCCATCGGTCGGGAGGTTCGCGACGGCGACGCGCTCGACTGACAGGTCGGACGGAGCGTTCGCACAAACCAGCGCTTCAACTGCGACAGGGGTTACGTTGCATCCCATTGAAAGCTTTGAGCCTCAGTGGCCCACCTCAGATTGATGTCAAATCCCTGATCTGAATTATAGTGTCGCCCGTTGCAGACCGACAAGGCGGGGTTTCCTCAGGATTTAGCTGCAAATCAAACTATTGCTGCGCGACGGACCGCGCGATAAGATACCTGCGGCGCATATGAAGCCTGAGAACGTGCCTGACTGAGCCGCCCACCGATGGAAACCAATAGCGAACCCAATTCTGGAGGCACCAAATTAAGCACGACAGCGAATAAGATCGCTGAGTCGCACGGCAACCGGCGACCCGCGCTCGTGTTTATGCGCGGCGAGTTGCTGGCGGTGCCAATTCCGTTGGAGCGAAGCGAAGTGACCCTGGGGCGCGCGCTCGACGCCGATGTGCGCATCAACGATTCCGAGGCTTCCCGGTTGCACGCGCGCATCCGGACTGAACAGGACGAGACGACCGGCGAGGTTCGCTATCGTTTGATTGATCTCGGATCGACGAATGGCACGTTGCTTAACGGCAAGCCGATCGAGGAAGCCTTTCTCGCCGACGGCGATAAATTCGTCATCGGCGATCATCTGATTCGATTTGAAATGCTCGACGAAATCGATCGAGAGTTTCAACAACAGATTCATCGCCTGCTGGTTCACGACGATCTAACCGGGCTGCTCACCAGCAAATCTTTTTTTTCTGAGCTGCGTCGCGAAGCCGCGCGCGCCGAAGCTGACAACAAGCCGTTCTGCGTGCTGATGATGGATCTCGATCACTTTAAAGAAGTGAACGACACCTACGGCCATTTGGCCGGCAGCGAGACGTTGGAAGAAATGGGGACGGTCATCAAGAGTTCCTTGCGTGCGGGCGACGTAGGTGCGCGGTTTGGCGGCGAAGAATTCGCGGCATTCCTGCTCGACGCTGATTACGCGCAGGGCATGGTGGCGGCTGAGCGTGTGCGCGAAGCCATCGAACAGCACGAATTTCCGGCCGTCCGTCGCGGCAGCACCGAGGAACCGCGCACGCACCGGATGACAATCAGCATCGGCGTTGCGTCGTTCCCGAACGATGCCCGCGAGCCAATCCAATTGGTTGAAAAAGCAGATTCCGCCCTCTACCGTGCGAAACGAAGCGGCCGCAATCGCGTGTGCGCGTACACGCCGGGCACCAAGCCCCCCAGGAAATTAGTTCGCCCGCGAAGCTGAATCGAGAATACTCTTCGTATACAATCGGCGATGTGATGCGAATCTAGGCTTGCTGTTTTCCTTAGCCCAGCGCTTCAGCGCTGGGTCGCGAGTTCGAAATTAATTTTTGCGGCCTGCTTTAGCGGGCAATCAGTTGTGAATTTCCGGAGGGCTACCATGAAACGTCTGGCACTTCTCGCAGTTTTGATTTGCTCGTTTGCAATCGGCACCGCCGCGCAGCAATCCGAATCACGTGTCGCCCTAAACCAACCAGCGACTGCCGCGGACACGCGCGGCACGCCTGCGATCGAAGCAACTCTCTTAACACAGGTACTTAACGGCGCCGATGATTCGCCGGTCACAAATATCAAATTGGTGGTGAAGAACGTGGGCGGCGTTTTCTATACGTACGTGACGGGCTGGGCAACGTTCTACGATTCCGCGGGCCTGCGCTGCGGCGAAGGACTGTTCAAAGTTGCTGCGTTGGCAGTTGACGAATCGGCCGCGACAGACGCGCCTGGATTGCGCCTCCGCTGCTCACCTGCAACCTGGCGGATCGTTGCAACAAACCTGCTGACGCGAGCAGGCGACACGGCGAAACCGGGCGAATCAGCTCCAGCAAGTGAAGGCGAACGACCCGGCCCGACTAATTTCGTCATAAGTATCGACGGCCAAGAGCATCCGATTCAGCTCAACAATCCAATCGTCCTGCAGATGGGAAATCGCGAAAGGCGGATTGTGCTCAAACAAATTCCGTAACTCGATAATTGTTTGCCTGGCTTAGGGGGGCTAACTTTCGGGCTTAATCAAAGCGCGCGGCACATCTCGGTTGGCGACCACGGTGTGGCCATCGCTCGTTGATAAGCTGCTTTTATTTCGTTCGCGTTCCAATCCTTGCGCATCCAGCTTTTGCCATCGGCGAACTCTACCCGATTGATAATCACCTTTTCCTGGAGCAGGGTGGCGGCACTTGCGGCGCACGTGATGGAACTGGCTTGTCCGATGCCGACGCACCGGCTGGCTGACGGGTCTTGGTCCATTTGAAACTGAGCACCGCGATCGGGCTTCCGTCCGGCGGCGCGACCGGCGGATTCTGAACCGGAAGAGCCAGCATCGAAAGCAGCGGAAGCAGGCAAAGAGTTTTCATCAAAGTTCCCTCACAATTTGGGTTTGGCGCTCGCGTTTCGGCGGCCGCATTGTCCTCTTTGCGGGTAACTTCATCAAGGTTTTTCGAGGACGCTTGGGCCACGACGCCGGCCGCTCATTATGAAGGTCTTCAATTTTCGCCGGTCGTAAACGCCAATATCACCACGCACGTTGTACTTCGAAGGCGCCGATGTCAACGCAACCGTTCACCACTCGCCGGAAGCGACGGCCGCGCTGGTCGTAGAGCAGCGGCGGATCGAAAGCGTTCGGATCAAAGTTGGGATTGCCATTGTCAATGGCCGGGCTGTGCGAGAGCAGCGCGTGCGTCGTGGTCGGCCCGCCGTTATCTTGCAAAGGGCCGAGGTGCGGATTGGTATTGCGAATGTCGCCGGGGCCGTTGAGCAGACCGCCGGGGCCGTTCACGCCGTCTCCGCCCGCCGCGTCACTGCTGATGTTGTAACCGTGTGAGATGATTGTGCCGTCCAAGGAACCGATGGTTATGCCATCGGTGCCGGCATTGAGAATGGTGTTTGCGATCTCGACCGTCGCAGTGCCGCCGTAAAGACTGATATTCTGGATGGTGCCTGCGCCAAACCCTGGTGGCACGGAGTTACCACTTAACGTGCTGTTCTTTAGTATGAGCAGCCCGCTCCCGTCACCGACTCCGCTAGTGTAGATACCGATCCCGGAATTGCCACTGACCGTACTGTTGATTAATATAAAAGTCGCAGGACACATGCCCCCGTAGTTGAAGATACCGCCCCCTGAGTTGTTGCTCACAGTGCTGGCAGTTAGCGTCACAACCGAACTCTGCCCGCCAACGTAACAGTTGCTCTCGATCCCGCCGACGCCGAACGTGGCTGAATTGTTCCTCACCGTGCTGCTGTTTAAGGTTAAAGTGCCGTAACCGTCGTTGCTGATGCCTCCGCCGCCGGAAAAAGCTGAGTTGTTGTTTACGGTGCTGTTGTTTAACGTTACTCTCCCGCCCCGATTGAAGATTCCGCCGCCGCCGCTGTCCGCTGCGTTTTCGCGCACAGTGCTGCTGTTTAGCGTCAAGATCCCGCTGAGGTTGTCGATCCCGCCTCCTGAAGTGTGACCTACACCTCCCGAATTGTGACTCACATCACAGTGGTTTAGCGTCGCCTCGCCCTGATTTAAGATTCCACCGCCCCCGTTGTCGCTCACCGTGCTGTGGTTTAGCGTTACGGTGCCCACATTGAAAATGCCGCCGCCCCCCGAATTGCCGCTGATGACGCAATGGTCAATAGTTAAATCCGCGCCGTCGTTAAAAATGCCGCCGCCCTGCTGATGCCCTGGTAAGAAGACGCTGGTGGCGCTGCCATTTGTAATCTTTAGCCCAGCAATCGTAACGGTTTTGCCGGCCTGAATGTGAAACACACGGCTGGCGTTGTTGCCACTCACGGCGAGGTCATGTGCGCCGGGGCCGCGGATACTCACGCTTTTATCTACGACAAGTTCGCCGCTGGTCAGCGTGATTGTACCCTTCACCGTAATGTTGATCGTGCCGCCATCGCGTGCGAGAAGTAGCGCTTGACGCAAAGAACCCGGCCCGTCGTCCGCCAGGCTGTGAACAACAATCGTGCGGTTGCTCTGAACAAAGCTGTTGCATTCGCCCTGGTTCTTGAACCGTTTCGGGTAGATGAATCTGCTCCACCCGCCGTTCTTGCATTCGTCCTTGTTAGCGGGCGCGTCACAGGCGTCGCCGACACCGTCATGATCGAAATCGGCCTGGTCCGGGTTTGGGGTCTCCGGGCAGTTGTCGTTGCTGTCGGCCACACCATCGCTATCTGTGTCCGTGAAACACGTGTAAACGCGCACGTTGTCCACGTACCAGCCCGCATCTGTTCCGAAACAGTAGTCGGTGCTCATGTCCCATCGCAGCCGGATCGTGTCGCCGGGTTGGGCATAGCGCAAAATATCAACAGACACGCCCTCCCAATAGTTGAGTTCTCCGCTCCAGGCAAGTTGACCAAATCTCGGACTGTTACCCTCTCTTGGGTCCAGGATGTAGTTGTAAAAAAAATTGTCATCTTCGGACTCCGACGTGACCAGGACATAGGGACCACCGTTGACGCTGATCATCAATTGCCCTCCGTCGAAACCCGCCTCAAGCCAGAGCCATTGACTGAACGAGAGGTGCAAGCCTTCAAGATAGCCAGGCAGAGTAATGGATGGACTCTCCAAAAGGAGCACACCGATTTGTCCGGGATGCGGGGCCGAGCAAAGCTCAGGAGCTGCCGGGTTGGGGGCGAAGAAGGCTGAGCCGGGTACTTCGTCGGGCAGTGTGTGAACCCACGTCCAGTCACGCGGCACGAAGGTGGACGGATCCGTCAACTCGCGGCTGACAGTCCAGCGCGGCGAGGGATCGGACTCAAAGTCATCGGCGAAGATGGTGGACTGAGTGCAGCGCTGGGCCTGCGCGGAATTGGCGAGAACGCCGCAAGACAAGATCAGTGCTAAAAGGAAGAGACAAACCCGCGGCCTTTGTACTGTCTTGCGGACAGGAACGGCCCGACAACGCGGAATGGCCAGCAGGGCTGACACTAATGACCTGAAACTCAGCTTGGCGGTGCGGCGATACATAATTCTAATCTCCTCCCTGAAGGGCACAGGAATTGGTTCACGCTTTACTTCGGCAGGGTGGCGACGTAGCCGGCTCTTGGCTGGAGATTAGGGTCATCAATAGTCGGCCCGACTTTAATCGACCCGACTATCTGTCCCTTGTCGTTCATGCCAAAGACTGCGTCGCTATTAACTAAGTAGGGGTATCCATAGATAGTGACAAAACCTTCAGCGTAAAAAACGTCGAACGCATACCCCCAACGCCCTCCGATCATACCGCGCTTATTCACAGTCCACGGGGATTGAGAATCATCAGGCCAGCCGTAGCCGATTGTAGGGAACTGTTTGAAACCATCTTTGTCCAACCAAAAGGAGTAAGATGGTCCTTCGAAAGGGGTAAACCAAGGGTCGTAATAGACGAAATTGACGAAAGGGTCATTCAAAGCGAGACCGACCACTTCTCCACGATCATTTATTCCTCTCACATCCGTCTGCTGACCGAAGGGCGTATCGAGCGTGCGATACTCCCCGTTCTGGTAGATGAAGCCGTGAGCAATTTCCAGAAATCCATCATAGACACCGACGATATCGCCCCGATTGTTTATGCCTCGCGCCAGAGTTGCGCCATAAAAGGAGCCGGGGAAATCAATGGGTGTGAAGCTTCCGTCGAAGTACAAGAACCCGTGCGGATACCCATAGCGGTCCCAATACCAGCCAACTATTCGTCCCGCATCATTAAGGCCGGATGCTACGGTGCCATAAACGGCATTCGGATGATCGAGCTGAGTGAAATTCGCGCCGTCGTAAATGAAACCGTGCCTGAAGCCGTGGCCGTTGTCCGATTCGCTGTCGAAGGTACCTACTATCAAACCACGGTTATTGATGCCACGAGCTGTCGTGCTGATCGCTCCCGGAAATTCGAACTGTGTGAATTCAACTTCGACATGACCTACACAGGATGAAGACGGTAAGTTCGGAAGCTCGAATGGGGGGTCTGGGCTGGGGTCGTCATACTGATACTGCCAGAAGATATATCGTCCACCTGCCGATCGTGAGGGGCTCGCCCGCGTGAAATAATCAAGAAATACGGCGTCGGCGACATGATACGTACCCGCATCTGTGTTTACAGGCACACCCACTTCATAAAACTGCCAAAGAGGTTTACGCACTTCCAGCTTGTCTGCTGCTGTGTAGAGACTGGGCACAGACGCGTGTCGGCTATAGCATGGCGACTGAGGGGGAACATCAGCGTCAAAGGGTGGATTCCAGCCAGGGGTATAGTTGTCAGCAAACGGATTATTCAGCCACTCGAGAATCGCGCCGCTCAGTAGATAAATGTCCCTGTCGAAGGTGCGGCACGTCCCGTAGTTAGCGCAGTCTGCGGGGCCTTCGCGCGATTGATAACCGGCCGAGACGTAGGTTTGGACGCCGCCGGGCACCTCATACGCGCCGTGGTATGGGAAGACTCTATCGCCAATCGCCTCGGCATTACCCCAGTCCACGATGGGCAATGTTTGTGTTGATACGTTAGCCTGCCGGATCGCGTCATACGTAGCTTGAAGTAAAAGATCATTGTCAATTAAAGGATGAAGTCTCAACAAGCTCGTGCCATCAGTAAACCAGATGACTTTGTTATTCGGCACAAAGACGTCTACGGTAGGGGCGACGGTCGGTTCGCCCAGGAGCACGTGATAGTCGGGGGAGCGGCGGGAAACCAAATTCCAAAAATTAGCCCGCTGAAAGGCATCGCCGAATTGTGTGTTGCCGACATTAATGCCGCCGACGTTGTAGTCGCGCGGTCGAAAGATCGGGGAATTGATTATTCCGTGAATTGAGGTCTCACCATCGACCAGATCTGTGCTTGCATCAAACACGGTACCGTCTTCAAATACCCAACGGATTGGGATGATGACGGTCGGAATGACTGTCGTGGCGGAGCCGCGCTTAGGGTCGGTCCCCACCATGGTGTATTTGTACGTCAGCTCCTGGTAAGTGAAGCTGTCGCTCCAGTGGGGGATAGTAGTCACGCCGCGACGATTGAAGTTGATCTTTTTCTGTTCGGGAGGCCTTGATTCCTGAACTTGAGACTTGAGGTCTTGCTGTGAGCGAGTGGTGCCGGTAAGACCAACGCCGTCGGGGCGGACTCTCAGCCAGTCCCCCGTTTTCAGTCGCTCAATGTTCCGTTCACGAACCAGGCGGGCGCGCTCTTCCCAAGTAATGGGATCCCTGACACCAGACTTGCGCCTGTCCCCGGTGAGAGCGCCGTTAGCGGCGGGTGGGTATGATTCATTCCTGATGATAGGCCGCCTTGGGGAAGTGGGCGACGTGGTTTGCGTGCTGACACAAATGACCAGCAAGTGGACGGCCAGCAGCGTTGACAAGAAAGACGTGAAGCTCGGCTTGATGTGTCCGGTATCCATGGTTCGAAACTCCTCTCTTACACTCCCGGCGTGAACCTTTTCAGCAACCTGGCGCCGGCCAGGAATCCTCACTCCGAAAAGAAAAGCACATGTCATTGCCGCGACAGCGAAGACTCATCCCACGTCGATAGTTAAAGGTGCGAGACAAACGAAAAGTTCTCCGGTCGCAGTCTCGGCGAAGTGGATTGCGCCCTCATCGACCCAACAAAAGACGGCGCGCTGACTAACGCCTGCTTGCTCTGCGGCTTCTTCAAGTGTCAACATCGCGGTTGCGTCGGGACAATCGCGACAAAGAATGTCGCGGCGTTGGTGCGCGGGCCTTTTGAGAACCCAAAACTCATGGGTCTCAATGGTCGTCACGGTGGTTCGCTTCTTTTCGCTCATATCGTCGTCGTAATTGCCAGCCAATCAGGCGAGGGCTAGAATGGGCGAACTCGCTACGGCCTTTCTTTCGCCCGACATCAAATTCTCGCCATGGCGGCAGACGGTAATTGAGGCGTTGCGAGAAAGTCCTAAGAGATATCTCGGAAAAATCTCTGAAAATTCTCTGAAGCGTTATGTCCCCGCCTCTTCAACACTTATATGAGTTTGGCCCGTTCCGGCTGGACACAGCCGAGCGACAGCTTTTGCGCGATGGTGAGAAGGTGCCGCTGACGCCTAAGGCCTTTGAGATGCTGGTCGCGCTGGTCGAGCGCAGCGGACACCTGATCGCGAAGGACGAGTTGATGAAGGCGGTTTGGTCGGACTCCTTCGTCGAAGAATCCAACCTGACCAACAACGTGTATGAACTCAGGAAGTTGCTCGGCAAGGGTGAGAACGGCGCGAGCTATATCGAAACCGTGCCTAAGCGCGGCTATCGTTTCACCGCTCCAGTAAATGAGTTGCCACTGGAAACTTTGTTGGTCGAGAAGCGGACCGTCACTCGGGTTGTTACTGAAGAAACTCTGGGAGACAACGACTCGGCGCAGAGACCCATGATTGGTACAGGTGAAGCGCTGGCTCTCGAACATCCCCACGTTCACACAGAGCAAAGATCAGTATGGCGTTGGCTGCTGGTTGCGCTGCTGAGCTTATCTCTGATCATCGTGGGTATCTTCATCTATCGTTCGCTTAAGGCGACCCCACCACTAACTGCTACTTCCCGCGCTCAAATCGAATCTATTGCAGTCCTGCCGTTTAAGCCACTGGTCACAGAGGAACGAGACGAAGCGTTGGAGATGGGCATGGCTGACACGCTCATCGCCAAACTGAGCAACATTAGTGAAATCAACGTGCGCCCCTTAAGCGCAGTGCGCCGGTACGGCGGGCTTGAGCAGGACGCCTCAGATGCCGGCAGAAAGTTGGGGGTTGAAGCGGTGCTCGATGGGACAATTCAGCGGTCAGGTGAGCGCGTGCGTGTGACGGCCCGGCTGGTGAGCGTCTCGGACGGGAAGCAGTTGTGGGAGGGCCGCTTCGACGACAAGTTCACCGACATCTTCTCCGTGCAGGATGCGATCTCCGAAAAAGTAGTAGCGGCGCTTGCGTTGAAGTTAACAGGCGAAGAGCAAAAGCAACTGACACGACACTACACGGAGAATTCTGAAGCCTACCAGATATACCTCTACGGACGCTTTTACCGGAATAAGAGAACTGAAGCGGGGAGCAGGAAGGCCATCGAATATTTCGAGCAGGCGATTGCTAAAGACCCGAACTATGCTCCGGCCTATTCAGGTTTATCAGAGGGTTACATTGGCCTTAGCGTCTTCGGCGCAATGCCCCCAAAAGATGCCTTCCCGAAGGCACGGGCGGCGGCACTAAAAGCTCTGGAAATTGATGACCGTAGTGCCGAGTCGCACGTTGCGTTGGCACATTTCAAAAACCAGTCCGACCGTGACTGGTCGGGCGCGGAAAAGGATTATCAACGGGCCATTGAGCTGAATCCAGGCTACGCGGACGCCTATCGCCTCTACGCCATCCTCTTGATGGAGGCAAGGCGAGAGGACGAAGCTTTCGCCAACATCAAGCGAGCCCTCGAAATTGATCCGACCTCCGTCATCTATAACGCGACCTTCGGCGTTCTCTATTACTTTGCACGCCGATACGATCAAGCAATCGAACAACTACAAAAAACAATTGACATGGAGCCGAGTCATTGGATGGCGCACTACTGGCTGGCACAGGTATACGCGCAAAAGGGCATGCACAACGAAGCCCTCTTCGAGGCGCAAAAGGCGCGCGACCTATCGGGGGACAGCGGCTCGTCATGGGTCATCGGATATGCCCATGCGGTGGCGGGAAGGCGTGCCCAAGCACAGCAGCAGATCAATGAACTATTGGAACTATCAAAGCAACGGTATGTTCCGCCGTATGATATCGCACAAATCTACGCGGGACTGGGTGACAAAGACCAGGCCTTCGCATGGCTCGAAAAGGCTGATGAGGGCCGGTCACGAGGGATGGACTTTCTTAACATTAATCCGGTTTTCGAGCCCCTTCACTCTGATCCCCGTTTCGCAGCTCTCATCAAACGTATTGGCCGTGCATAGTCGAAGGGCAACAGCTATGGTAGACGAGCCATGCGTGCATCGTTCGCGACCAAGGGCAACAATGCGGCCCCGCGCGGCATGATGTAGCCGCTCGCTGCTGAAATGTCCGACATCACTGATTCGATCGAGGGCGCAAGACTCATGCGCATGTGACGGACTTCATCGTCACTCACTTTCGTGATGATGTGAACGCGGAAGCGTTCCGTCTTGGTCAGCAAAGCCCAGGCGGTCTGTCCGTTTACTTCGTAGTGCTCGCGCAGACGCGTCTCAAGCGCGCGCGAATCTTCAGCTGCAAACCATTTCATGAAATCGGGCCGGCCCAATCCATCGCCACACTCTGCCAGCAAAACAATTCTGCCGCCATCAACGCACGCGTGCGCCGCCATGTCGAGCGCCTTGTGCGCCTGAATCATGTTGAGGTCGTAAGGCGCGCCGCCGCCACTGACGATAACTAACTCACGCTTCTCGGCAATCGTTTGCGAGTGAGTTGCCGCGTAAGCTTCGCAGGCGCGCTGGTGCGCCGCTCGCCAGTGGCCGGCAAAGACTTGTTTGGCTCGGCCGCGTTCATCAACGATGGTATTAACGAGAAATGCCGGATCGATCATGGCCGCGACTCGCTCGCATTCCTCGCTGACTGCATTGCCTTTCAGCAAACCCGAGCCGACCCCGGCACGACGCCCGCCACGCTCAAAGTCCAACGCCAGCATGTGCGTCGCTTCAATTGTGCGCGCCGACGCGAGACCGGGACAGATTGATTTGCGGCCGCCGGTAAAACCCGCGAAGTAGTGAAACCCAACCCCGCCAGTAAGAATTACTTTTGAGAATTCCTTGAGTGCGCTGTTCACTTCGATCGGCGTGCCGGTGTCTGTCACTCCGATCTGAACAAGGTTCCGTTGCGCATAGGCATCGTGATCGATGGTGCGGATGCGCTGCGCAATGAAAGGCGTCAGCAACTCAGCCTTTTCTTCGTCGCGCACGGGCCGATGAATCCCGGTGGCGAAAATGATGGCAATGTCGGAAGGCAAAACTCCGAACTGAATCAGACGCCGAACCAGCAGATTGATAATCTGGGCGCTGCCCGTGGCGCGCGTCGCGTCGGATGCGGCAATTAGAACCGTGTCGCTGGGTTCGATTAGTTCTTCGAGCGGTGGTGAGTCGATCGGACTGTCGATTGCGGCGCCAATCTCGCCGTCGCTCAACGGGCGCCCCTGATCACGTGGAGCGAGAACCTCGACTCGCGCCGGGTCGTAGTCGAAGCTGATTGTCTTGCGGCCGTAACCGAGTTCAATGGTGTGCATAAGTTGTTCCCTCTCCCTTTGGGAGAGTTTAAGTAAGCATACTTGACCCACCAATTAGGTTGGCAACCCGAAGGGTTGCAAGAAAGTAGCCGGGGGGCGGAGCGAAGCGTAGACCCCCGGAAAACGTCGGTGTAAGATTCGCACCCTGAAAAGGTGCGAGACGAGTTCTGTGACCCTTTTTTCAGGGTCAAAAATCATAAATACTCGATCCGGGGGTATCGCGCCGCGCTCAACCCCCGGCTACTCTCTTTCAGCCCTTCGGGCTGAGTCAAATCTATAAACAATCAACAGTTGATAGATGAGTCACGTGTTATTGCCTCTCCCAAGTCCCAAAGGGAGAGGGATCGGGCGCTCCTATTCCCGCTCCGACCTAAAACACGCGGTGCCGGCGTGGCAGAAGTGAAAGGTGTCGTCTTCGAAGTCGGGCGTCTCCATCTGCAACGTCAGGTGATCGACGCCGAAGCGATCGTGTAACTTCGTGCGCAGCTCTTTCAACAGCACCGCCTGTGATATCGAATGAGCGTGAATAACATGGGCACTCAACGCGTCGCGACCGGAAGTGATTGTCCAGATGTGCAGATCGTGAACGTCTGAGACTCCATCCGTTTCCAGGATGGCGTCTTCGACGGCCGCGAGACTAATGTGCGCCGGCGTTCCCTCCAGCAGAATGTTTGTCGCTTCGCGGATCAAGTGCCACGAACTCCAGACGATGAGCAGCCCGATCAGCATGCCGATGAGCGCATCAGCCGCGTACCACCCTGACAAAGTGATGATGACGCCGGCGATAATTGCACCCACTGAACCCAGCGCGTCGCTCATGACGTGGAGCCACGCGCCCCGCACGTTCAAATCGTCGTGACGTTCGCGGTGCAGCAGCCGCGCGCAGATCAGATTGATCGCGAGGCCGCCGGCCGCTACCGCAGTCATTATTCCGCTGCGCACGGGCGTCGGCGCGAACCATCGCAGGTATGCTTCGTAAAAGATGAAGAGCGCAATGAGCACCAGCACGACGCCATTGATTAGCGCCGCAAGAATTTCAAGCCGGTGATATCCAAAAGTTTTTCCGGGCGTTGCGGGGCGCGAGCCAAACCAGACGGCCATCAAGGCGAGCATCAGCGCCGCAACGTCGGCGAGCATGTGGCCCGCGTCGGCCATCAAAGCAAGCGATCCGGTCCACCAGCCACCCACCGCTTCAGCCACCATGTATATCGCCGTAAGCAGCGTCACCGTGGCCAGTCGCCGGCGGCTTGTTTGCGCACGGCCATGACGATGCGTGTGACCAGCGTGATGTTGTTGATGAGAAGTCACCGCACTCATTTCTGCACCAGATTAGCAGAACGATTTGCAGCAGCAAACGCCGATCTGTTGGTGTCTGGCTTGCGCCTGCTTACCGCGAAAAACCGTCAGGATGCTAGAATCCTCAGCCTTGCGACTGCTTAAACTCAAAATGAATCCGAGGCGTCCTGAATGAGAAATTACCAACGAAAAGTCTCGTTTGCCGCCGCCATGTTGGCGTTGACTCTCTTTGCCGCCGCTAGAGTGCCGGCGCAAAGCTTCACGCTCGAACAGGTCATGAGTTCGCCGTTTCCTTCTGAACTCACCGTTTCGCACCGCGGCGATCGTGTTGCGTGGGCGTTTGCCGCTGAAGGGAAGCGGAACATCTGGATGGCGGAATCCCCGGGCTTCGTAGCGCGGCAACTGACGCGTTACGACAAAGACGATGGCGGAGCATTGAGCCAACTCGTGTTCGCGCCCAACGGACACCTGCTGGCTTATGTTCGCGGTGAAGGCCGTAACCAAGCCGGCGAGTATCCGAACCCGACGACCGATTCAGCGGGAACATCGCAACAGGTTTGGAGCTTTGACGTTCGCACCGGCCGCACGACATTCATTGGCGAAGGAAACACTCCGACATTCACTGCGACCGGCACTCAGGTCGTGTGGATTCGGAACGGCGAGTTTCTGACGGCGCCGGCGATCGGCGGCAAAGAACGAGTACTCTTTACCGTGCGCGGCGACGTTAGCGGGCCGCAGTGGTCGCCCGACGGGACGCAGCTCGCGTTTGTCTCGACGCGCAGCGACCACAGTTTCATTTCGATTTACGAACCCCGGACTAACCAGCTGCGCTTTATCGCGCCGAGCGTCGATCGCGATACGGCGCCGCGCTGGTCGCCGGACGGACGACGAATCGCTTTCATTCGGCTGTTCAACGTGCCGGACACGTTCTCGATCGATCGCGATCGCCTTCAGCCATGGGCGATTTGGGTAGCCGCCGCACGCACCGGCGAAGCGAAACAAATCTGGCGCTCAGGAGACAGCGATAACGATTCGTTTCCGGGGTTGGGCAGCGAAGACTTCTGGCAATGGGTCGCCGGCGATCGGCTGTTGTTTCCCTCTGAGAAAGACGGATGGATTCATTTGTATTCGATTCCGGCGAGTGGCGGCGCGGTCACGGCCCTGACGCCGGGCGAATTTGAGGTTGAGAGCGCTGCGCTGTCACCCGACCGAACTTTCGTGGTTGTTGCAACCAACAAGAACGACATCGCTCGCCGTCACCTGTGGCGCGTGAATCTCGCCGACGGTGCCGTTCGCCAACTCACGTCGGGCGATGGTAACGAGATGTATCCGGCGCTGTTCGACAACGGCGCGCAGATCGCGTTCTTCCGCTCGACGGCTCGCGAATCATTGATGCCTTTCACCGCGCAGACGGACGGTTCAGGCATCAAGCCGCTGGCGCCGCAGGCCTTACCGCGCGATTTTCCATCGGCAAAGCTTGTCGCTCCTGAGCAGGTAATCTTCAAAGCAGCCGACGGACTTGAGATTCACGGCCAGTTGTTTAAGCCCGTGAGTGGGTCGGCAAGAATGCCGGCGATTCTTTTTATGCACGGTGGCCCGCGCCGGCAGATGCTGCTCGGCTGGCATTACCGTTACTATTACCACAACGCTTACGCGATGAATCAGTATCTCGCCAGCCGCGGGTACCTGGTTCTTTCGGTGAATTTCCGCAGCGGCATCGGCTATGGTCGCGCATTTCGCACGGCGCAACATCAGGGCGCGCGCGGCGCGTCCGAGTATCAGGACATTGTGGCTGCGGCGAAATACCTGCGCGATCGCGACGACGTTGATAAGAAGCGCATCGGACTGTGGGGCGGATCTTACGGCGGTTATCTGACGGCGCTAGGCCTGGCGAGAGATTCAGACATCTTCGCCGCCGGCGTGGATTTCCATGGCGTGCACGATTGGAGCACGAGCGTCTCCGGCTTGCGCATTCCGTTGGATTCTTCCGAACGAATTCGAGTCGCGCGCGAGTCCTCGCCGATTTCTTCAGTGGATAAATGGAAATCGCCGGTGCTGCTGATTCACGGCGACGACGATCGCAATGTCGAGTTCTCGCAGACGGTTAATCTTGTGCGACGCCTGCGGGCGAACAAAGTGTACTTTGAAGAGTTAATCTATCCCGATGAAGTGCACGATTTTCTGCTGCACAAAAACTGGGTGCGGGCGTATCGCGCCAGCGTCGAGTTTTTCGACCGTCACCTGAAGTAGTTTGCGCTAATGAGTTTCAATCCTCGCAGCATTCTAGTCATTGATTTCGGCCAGCTCGGCGACGTCGTCATGAGCCTGCCGGCGTTGAGTGCCATTCGCACACGGTTTCCCGACGCGCGAATTACAGTCGCGGCCGGCAAGCCCAGCTCAGAAATCGTTGCGCTGTCGGGCCATGCCGATGAAATCATCACCGTCGATCGCGTCGCTTTGCGCGATGGTTTCAAGCCGCTTTCGATCCTGCGCATCTTTCAGGTCGTGCAGGATGTGCGCCGGCGACAGTTCGACTTTGTCATCGACCTTCACAGCTTTTCCGAAACCAACTTGATGGGGTTTCTCTCCGGCGCGTCGAAGCGGCTGTTTGCGCGACGGCCGGGGCGATCATGGGACTTTCTCGCGAACTTCAATCCGAAGCCGCCGATCGATCGCAACGATCCGGATCAGCACCTGGTTGATCGATACCTGGACGTGCTCAAGCCGCTCGGAATTACTGACGCGCCGCGGATCCCGAAAATCAAACCGCGGCCCCAGGACTATGCCGCGATAGATTCCTTGCTGCGGAAAGCAAAGGCCGAATCAGGGACTCCGTTGGTCGGACTGTTTCCCGGCGCGGGCCATCCGGGCAGATGCTGGCCGCTCGATCGCTGGGCCGGGCTGGCCGATTTTCTGATCCTAAACGATGGGGTGCGTCCGCTCATCTTTATTGGGCCGGAGGAGCGCGCGGTGGTGCAGGACATGCAGCGTCAATTTCCGCCGTCGAGTGTCTTTCTCGAAAAGCTTTCCATCGGGGAACTCGCTGCGGCCCAATCGCGTCTAGCCGTGTTTGTTTCAAATGATACGGGACCGGTGCACATCGCGGCGGCCGTCGGCGCCCCAATCGTGGTTTTAATCGGCCGAACGACGCGGCACGCTTACATTCCGTTGGCGACGGCGGAACGCCTCATCTTCAGCTCCGGGGTCCACACGATCGCTGTTGAGGAAGTTTACGGCGCCACGCGCGAACTATTTTCGGCGGGCCGCATGGCGACGTTGTTCGCGAGTTAAAGTAACCGCAAGTTCTTCGAATATCTTGAGAATGATTAGCGCTCGACGTTTTCTGGTTGTGCTTACGGCGACGGCCGTACTGATCGGCGGCTGGCTGCTGGCGACTAGGGCGTCGAACGACCCGCAGCTTGTCAAATCGGAAACAGCACCCAGCGCGCCCGCAAGCAACGCGTCCGCCTCAACGCCTCCGTCAGATTCCGTCCTCACAAAGGAGATCGATCGCATTATCGCGCAAAGCGATTCAGCGCACGCGCGCTGGGGAGTGTTCATCGCGTCAACAAAGGATGGCCGCGTTTCAAGTTCGCGCGATGGCGACAAGCTGTTCACGCCGGCTTCGAACATGAAGATTTTCACCACGGCAGTGGCGCTCGATGTGCTGGGCGGGGACTATCGCTGGCGCACCTCGGTCTACTCGGTGCGGCAAATGGACGCGAATGGTGTCGTCGACGGCGATTTGACTTTGTATGGCCGCGGCGCGCCCGACTTTGATTCGAAAGCGAAAGGCGGCTTACCGGCGCTGGTCGATCAACTCTACGAACGCGGCCTGCGTCGTGTGCGCGGCAGTGTCATCGGGGACGAGAGCTATTTTCGCGCTGAGACGCATGCCGTTGGTTGGCAGTGGAACGATCTCCAGTGGTATTACGGCGCCGAACCCAGCGCCCTGACGATAGATGAAAACAGTGTGGAAGTCACAATTGCTCCCGCAAAGAAAAGCGGGTCGGCGGCAAGCGTGGTTGTAAACCCTGACGATAAGTATGTTCGGCTGACAAACAACACCACGACGGGCGAGCGCGACGCGATAACTTCAATCGGCATTCAGCGCGGCTTGTCGAACAACGATCTGCAAGTCTGGGGCGAATTTCCCGCCAGTGGCCGTTCATTCTCAGCTTTCCTTTCGGTTCACGATCCGGCGTTGCATGCCGCGACGACTTTCAAGAGATTGTTGGCAGCGCGCGGAATCCAGGTTGAGGGTGATGCGCGTTCGCGTGATTTTCGCGTTGCGGAAGCTGATCGGTTCGATCCGCAAACGGCGGTCGAACTAGCTAACACCGAAAGCGCGCCGCTGTCTGAAATCGTCCGCGAGACAAACAAAGAGAGCAATAACCTCTTCGCTGAATTGCTTCTCCGCACGCTGGGCAAAGAACGCGGCGCGACCGTGCCCGATCCAGACCCGCGAAGAAATGCCACGCGCGGTGACGACGCGGCCGGTGCCGCGGTGGTTAAGAAATGGCTGGGCGACCATGGCGTCGTGGTTCGCCATCTCGCCATTCATGACGGGTCAGGTTTGTCGCGTCTGGATCTTGTCACCCCGGAAAGCGCCGTGCGACTGCTAATGGCGATTGCGAAGTCTCCTTCTGCCGCGTCGTTTCGCAACTCGCTGCCAATCGCCGGACGCGATGGAACACTGCGAGGACGATTGATGCCGATCGCCGGGAAGGTTTCCGCGAAGACCGGTTATCTAACTTACACTCATGCCTTGTCGGGCTACGCCACAACTGCGCACGGAGAAGAGATTGCCTTCTCGATCATCTGTAACGACGCCACCGGCCAAAGCCGCGCGGGACGCACAATCGACGCGATCGTCATTCTGCTGGCGCAGCAAGCCTCTCTAAACTCGGCGAAATAAAGCAGAAACCGGCCGTTCCCCGGCAAAATTCGCCGTAGACAAAGAGTCGCGCCAACCGCTATATTTTAAGGCGGAACCCGCAGCCCCGACCTGTCGGGATTCCGCGATTCTCAAAGCTGACACCCTCAGTCGGCTGACCACCTGACATTCGTACACGACGAGCACCGCGCGCGCGTGCGCCTGCCGCTCAACCAACCGCGATGGCTTTAACCGGACAGATCAACGATCTTTCGCTGAGCGAATTGATCGAGCTGTTTTGTAATCGGCGCAAAACCGGATGCCTGACGGTGGAGTATCCGCAGGGTAAGGCGCAGTTTTATTTGAAGCCGAACGCAATTGTTCACGCCGCGTTCGAAGATTTGAACGGCGTCGACGCCCTGCACTACGCGCTGACGCTGCCGAATGCGTCATTCAGTTTTCAGTCCGAAGTTGAAGCGCCTGAGCAGTCGATCGATCAGCCGTGGACTTCTGTCGTGTTGGACGGTTTGCGAAAGATTGATGAAGGAGTGGTTCCCATTAAACCGTCGTCGAACGGAACCAGTAAGGTCCAACTGCATCACGGAACAGCCGATTCGCCGCCGCAAATGATTTCAGAAGAACGAAGCGACGATGTTAAAGCGTTCGGAGTTTTGGTGTCGCAGTATCCGGAATCAGCTCCGCCGCGCCGCTGGGTAAATCTGCCCGTGCTGGTCGCGATTGTTTTGATCGTTTTGGGAATCGGCGTGCCGTGGGGTTGGTACACGCGTCACAAAGCATCGCAAATCAAACGCGAAGCAGATGACAAGAAATCTGAGCATCTATACGCGCCGACGGAAGCCAATCCGCAGCCAGGCGCCGAAGCGCCAGCGAACGAGGCTCCGAAAGCGCCGGCCAATCAGGATCCTGCAAAGAGTTCAGAGAAAGAATCAGAGAGTCCAGAGTGAAAAACCTGGGCCGCCGCGGAGTTCGCCCTAGCTTCACACGAGGGCAAGCATCTCAGCTTCGGTCAAGACTGCTGATGCTTGCTTTGCGCGTTCGTAGATTCGCGTGACGCGATCGTCGCTGGCTTCTAATCCACGACTCTCCAGCCAGTAAACGACATTCGATTTGCCGCTCATTGGGCCAACTTCGATTACTTGCTTGAGTCCGAACAGTCCCGCCGGCACACCTGAGTAAATCAGATCTGCGAGTTCAGTATCGCCTTTCCGGTAACTCTTGATCACGGCCGCTGCGTGGACGCCGGTCGCCGTGCGAAACGCATCCTTGCCAAACACCGGATAGTTCAGCGGGACCGTCCACTGACACGCTTCCGACGCCTTGTCGCAGTATTCGCGCAGGCGCGTAAGGTCGTTGTTGATCCAGCCCATTAGCCTCAGATTAACGAGCAGTTGATCCATCGGCGTGTTGCCGACGCGTTCGCCCATGCCGAGTGCCGAGCCGTGGACTTGATCCGCGCCGCCTTGAATTGCCGCGATCGAATTGATGACGCCAAGGCCGCGATCCTGATGGCCGTGCCAATCGAGCCGAATCTTCTCACCCTGTTCGTCGATGATTCCGCGCACAAACCTCACAACTTCTCGGGCGCCATCAGGCGTTGCGTGGCCGACTGTGTCACAGACGCAGACTGCGCGCGCGCCGCACCGAATCGCCGTCGTGTACAACGCGCGAATCGTTTCCGGATCCGCGCGGGTGGTGTCTTCGGTAACAAACATCACTTGCGCGCCCTCGCTCACCGCGAACGTGACGGCTTCCTCGGTCATTTGCAAAAGCTTCTCGAGGGTCCACTCCTCAGCGTAAAAGCGTATCGGGGACGAGCCAATAAATGTGCAAACCTCGATGGGGATACCCGCCCGCTGGGAGATTTCCAGAATGGAAGTGATGTCACTTTTATGCGTACGCGCGGCGCAGTTCGGTCGAATCTTTAGTTTCTGATCGACGATTTCGCGCGCCATCGCTTCGACACTGGCAGCATGAGTTCCGCCCGCGCCCGGCAGTCCGATGTCCGCCGTGTCAAGGCCCAGGGCATCCATCAAGTGCAGTAGCTCGATTTTTCTTTCGACCGGCGGCTCGCAGACGGATGGAGACTGCAATCCGTCCCGCAACGTTTCATCGTCAAAGCCAATGTGACGCCCGGGCTTTTGCAGTTGGGGCTCGATCGTGTTCCAGTCGTAGATTAGGTCTGAGACCGACATAAGATGCGTTCAGAGTACAAACTTTAGTTTGCCCTGTTGGGCTAAACAACCTGAAGGTTGAACTCTAAACCGGTTTCGATTACAACAACGCGCGAAGTTGATGTCAACTCGACAATCGCCACGAACAAGAATTGAAAGAATCGCGCTTGGCTCAGACCGGGCGGCGAAGATTATGGCCGTGCGCGCCAGCATCGCGCGCGTCGCCGAGATCGACAGCGGATGGCGCGATGTGACCGTCGTGGCGCGGCCAGTGAAAACGGACGCCCCGGAAATGCCGCTCACGGATTGGGAGTTGATGAGTGGCGCCCGCCAGCGCGCATTGGCTGTGCGCGACCAGCTGGTTGAGCAGAGGCTCGAGGTGGATCTGTACGTCGGTCTCGAAGGTGGATTCCATTCAATCTCTGTCGAAGGCGAGTGGCACACGTTTCTGCGTGGCTGGGCCTACGCGACTGATGGTGAGCGCGGCAGCTTTGGCATGTCACCCTCGATTGGAGTCCCCGACGCGATCGTTAAGGACGTAATCCAGGGGAAGCGTGAATTGGGAATCGTGATCGACGAGTTTGCCGGCATCCGCGACGTACGCAGCAAGCAAGGCGCGTGGGGCGTGCTGTCGCGCGACTTGATCACTCGCTCGATGAGTTTCGAGGCGGCTCTGATTGCCGCCTTCGCCCCGTTTTATAACCGGCAGTTGTACGCAGGTGAAGAACGCTAAACGGAGCGCGGGCATCTCTGCCCGCATGAGCGCGAAGCGCGAACCAAATTGAGCGTGCTGCGCACGCTTTGCGGGCAAGGATGCCCGCGCTCCATCTGAGTGCTAGAATTCCCACAGATGCGCGTTACCATCGGCCAGATCAACACGACCAACGGAGACTGTGAAGGCAACGTCGGGCGAATCCTTAACGCGATTGAACGAGCAAAAAAGGATCGATCCGATCTGGTCGTTTTTCCTGAAGTAACGATCCAGGGTTACACGTCGTTTGATTGGTTTCTCGATCCGGACGTCGTTCGGCATGCGCTCGATCCGCTGACCAAAATCATCGAGGCGACGGATGGCATCACCGCGATCGTCGGCACCGTCCGTCCGAGCGATCAACCGACAGGGCGCCGGCTATTCAACTCGGCCGCAGTGATTCGCGATGGGAAGCTGATCGGTTTCGCGGACAAGACGCTTTTGCCCGAGTACGACGTGTTCGACGATCCGCGTTACTTCGAACCTGCGCGTGAGCGCCGGCTGTTTGATCTCACTGAGGCAAAGCGCGAGCAAGATGCTCGCGACCCGCAGGCAAGGATGCCTGCGCTCCAAATGGGCATTGCCGTCTGCGAGGATTTCTGGAATGACAAGACGTTCTGGAAGCAGCGGCTCTATCAAAACGATCCGGCCCAGGAGCTGATTGAGATGGGCGCGAACCTTCTGGTTTCGATCAACGCGTCGCCCTTCAATAAAGGCAAGATGCGCGTGCGTTGCGACATGGTTTCGCATCGCGCGAAGACTGCGCGCGTCCCAATTGTCTTTGTGAACCTGGTCGGCGCGAATGACGGAATCATTTTCGACGGCGCGAGCATAGTTTCAGACGCTGAAGGTCGAATCGTCTTGCAAGCGCCGCCGTTCGAAGAATTCGTCGGGACCGTCGAACTGGAATGCGGGGTTCCGGACGCGCGCTGCCTGTCCGGCGATGACATCGACACGGTGCATCAGGCGCTGGTGCTCGGGATTCGCGATTACGCGGGCAAAAATGGATTCAGCAAAGCGGTATTCGGCTTGTCAGGCGGTATTGATTCGACGCTGGTGGCCGCGCTCGCCTGCGAAGCGCTGGGGCCGGAAAACGTGCTGGCCGTAATGATGCCATCACCCTACAGTTCTCGCTCAAGCATTGACGATTCGGTTGAACTTTCACGCCGGCTCGGAATGAAAGTAATCGAACGGCCGATCAATGATGCATTTCACGCATTGCGTAACGAGCTTGATTTGCCGGAAGCCGGCAAGACAAACGACCGCGCGCTCGAGATTGCGGTCGAAAATCTGCAATCGCGTCTGCGTGGAAACATTCTCATGACGATTTCGAATGCTGAAGGCCGGCTGCTGCTTTCGACCGGCAACAAATCTGAGCTGGCCCTGGGCTACTGCACTCTGTACGGCGACACTAATGGCGGCTTGGCGGTGCTGGGCGACGTTCTTAAGACGGAAGTTTACGAGCTGGCGCGGCTGTACAATCGCGAACGCGAAGTGCTTCCGGAATCAATCATTAACAAGCGGCCGTCGGCCGAACTGGCGCCCGGCCAATTCGACGATCAGTCTTTGCCGCCGTACGACAAACTCGACCCGGTGCTTAAACTTTACTTCGAGCAGAAACAATCGCCGGAAGAGATCGTGGCCGCCGGTCACGAGCCCTCGCTGGTTTACAACATCCTCAATCGTGTCGAATCGCCGGCAAACGAATTTAAGCGGCGGCAGTTGCCACCAACCCTTATCATTTCGCGAAACGCGATTGGCATCGGCCGGCGACGGCCGATCAGCCACCGTTATCGTCGTGATCAACAATCATGGTGCGCCGGCGTTGTCGGTCACAAGTAAGCTAAGTATTCGTTACGAACTGAATTGAAAGGTGAGATCATGAAGAGAAAAGCATTCGTTTTGGCGATCGCGCTCGGCACTTTCATTAACGTTGTGACATTCGCGCAAACAACAAACCCAACCCCAACCCCAAACACTCAGCAACCGAAGCTTTCCCAGGATGAGGGAAAGCTGGTGGACAAGATAACCGCAGCACCTGATCCAGTCGGAAAACTCGCGGCCGCTGGTGAACTGATAAAGAAGTACCCGAAGACCGCGATCCGCGGTCAGGTCGTACTGGAGCTCGCCAATAGAATTCGGGAAGTTAAAGATTCCGCCCAGAAACTGACGCTGGCGCAACAGCTTCAAACTATGTTCAACGCTCCGGCCGACGAACAAACGGTCATGCCGGTGGTTATCGACGCTTTGGCCGACGCGAATCAACTCGACCAGGCATTCGCTAAAGGCTCAGATTTCCTGACGCGCAATCCGGAATCGATAGAGGTTCTGGTTGAGCTTGTATCGATCGGCACTGAGCAGGCGAAACAGCAGAATACAAAGTTTGTCGATCAATCAATTCGTTACGGTATGCAGGCGATTGCGTTGGCCGATGCCAACAAGAAGCCGGCGGACTTTGACGACGCAAGCTGGCAGCAATTCAAAACGACCACCGTGCCCTCGCTGTACCAGTCGCTGGGTCTGCTTTACATGTTAAAGGGCGCAAATGCCGAGGCCAAGGCGAATTACACAAAGGCATCGCAGGTTGCGCCGTCTGATCCCTTCAACTTTGTGATGATTGCAGCGCTGTTGAACGACGAGTACCAGGCGGCCGCGAAGGCCTATCAGGCGATGGCGGCGGGCGCGCCCAAAGAAGCGCAACTGAAAAAAGTTGAAACGTTGCTTGACACGGTTATCGATGCTTACGCGCACGCGATCGCGCTGTCGGAAGGAAGCGCTCCGCTGGCGCAGGTGCGGCAACAGTATCTTCAGGATCTGGAGAACTACTACAAATACCGGCACAACAACTCGACCACCGGCATGCAGCAGTTAATCGACAAATACAAGCCCGCGGCCAAGCCGTAACGCCGCTTGTCAGAGTACCGACTTCAGTCGGAGTTTGGTTCGCAAAACGCCCAACTGAAGTTGGTACTCTAACGCCGCCCACTAATTGGCCGGAAAGATCAGCCGGCTACTTGTGGTAACATCGCGCGCGATGGCGGAAAACTCTGTCACGCGCGATCTGGCACGCGAATTCCTGACGTATATCCAGGTCGAGAAAGGTCTTTCCCGCAACACGCTCCAGAATTATGCCCGCGACATTAGCCGGCTGAAAACGTGGGCCGACACGAAACGAAAGCGAATTGACCAGCTCGATCGGAAAGACTTGCGCGAGTGGATTGCGTCATCGTCGCGCGAAGGCCTGGCGCCGTCTTCGATCGCCCGTGCAGTCAGCGCGGCCCGCGGCTTCTTTCGTTTCCTGATGCTGGATCGGCACGTGCAGCGCGATCCGACCGAAGACATTCACACCCCGCAACGCAGCTCACACCTGCCGAAGTTCCTGACTGAAGAAGAGATGGAGCGTTTGCTTCGTGCGCCGGACATCAAGAGCGATGTGGGCGTGCGCGATCGGGCGATGCTCGAGGTGCTATACGCAGCCGGCTTGCGCGTTTCTGAGTTGTGCGGCTTGCGCGTCGCGGATGTCGATTTAGACGGCGCGATCGTCACGTGTCACGGGAAGGGAAGCAAACAGCGGCGCATTCCCATTGGGAAGAGTGCCGTACATTGGTTGCAGCGATACATCGCCGTGCGCGATCGGCTCGGCAGCAACAATCCGGTTTTGTTTCTGAATCGCGGCCGCGCGCTGACGCGGCAATTGGCCTGGAGCATCATTAAGACTCACGCGGCGACAGCGGAGGTGCCCAACATCTCGCCGCACACTCTGCGGCATAGCTTTGGGACGCATCTGATGCAGCACGGCGCGGACTCGCGTTCAGTGCAGGCATTGCTCGGCCACAGCGACATTTCGACAACTGAGATCTACACGCATATCACTGACCTGCACATGCGCAAGGCCTACGACCGGTTCCATCCCCGCGCTCGCTCGGGAAAGACTTAACCACTAAGACACTAAGACACGAACCTAAATGAAAACATTCGAGCCTCTCCCCGAAGCAACCGAATTGCTAACGAAGACCGTCGTCGATGCGGCGTACAAGTCCACACCACGCTGAGACCGGGTTTACTGGAATCCGTTTACGAGGCTTGCCTGGCCCACGAACTCCGTCGTCGACAGATTCTAATTGAAACTCAGGTCGTTATACCGATCGTTTACGAGGGTTTAAGACTCGAGTCCGGATTGCGAATCGACATGGTGGTAAACAAGCAAGTGCTGGTCGAAGTGAAAGCAGTCGAGCAGATGAACCGCGTGTTTAAGGAGAGGATACTTACGTATTTAAAGCTCACTCAACTTAGGTTAGGCCTGCTGATCAACTTCAACGTGCCGCTCATCAAGAACGGAATTGAGCGGATTATCCTTTGAGCTCGAAGACCGTCTCAACTTTACTGTTGTTTTATCTTTGAGTCTTCGTGTCTTTGTGGTTAACCTCTTTGCATGCAAGGTAGGGAAACCATCGAAGTCACGCGCACCTATCTCGAGATGCGCGATCCGTCTGCACTGCAAGCGGCAAAGCTCGACGATTCGTTAATCCGGATCGAACTCCAGAGTGACTGTTCCGTCGAATTGTTTCGCTGGCTTTACGTGGAAGTCGGTAAGAACTATCACTGGATTGATCGTCTGTCGTGGACAGACGACCAAATCCGCGCGCACCTGGCGCGACCTGAGAATTCCGTGTGGCTTATGACTTACGATAAAGAGCGGGCGGGATATTTTGAGCTCAGAAAATGCGAAGACGGCTCGACTGAGGTTGCTTACTTTGGGCTGCTTCCGCACTTCCTCGGCCGCGGGCTGGGTAAGCATCTGTTGACGTCCGCGACAGAACAGGCTTGGGCTGACGGCGCGAACCGCGTGTGGTTGCACACCTGCACGCTGGACGACCCGGCGGCGTTGCCGAATTATTTGAAACGTGGATTCAAGCCTTTCGAGACTGAGCAGTACACCGTCGAGCGATGAGGTCTTACGCCGAAGGTTCAGACTTTCCACTACGATAGAAATGGATCCGCACCTCCTCCAGCGTCGCCATTCCTTCTTCAATTTCGTTGTCGATCAGCGCCAGAAAGTTCTCCAGCTTCTCGCGCGTGTCCACAATCTCGACGATGATCGGCAGGTCCTGCGACAGTCGCTCGATCTTGAAAGTGTGCAGACGACTGTGCGCGCCGAAACCCAACATGCCGCGCATGACAGTCGCCCCGGCGAGGCCTTCTTCTTTGGCTTTTATCACGATCCATTCGTGCAGCAATTGACCGTCGTGTCGATCACCCTCACCGATAAAAATGCGAAGCAGACAGCCTTCGGCAGGTAACATCATGGTGTTCACCTCCAAGTCAAAGCGCAAGCCCGACGCCTGCGCAACATCAACCCCAGAGCTGAAAAGCGATGGCGCGGCTCAACCAAACCGCGGCGAGACAAAACACCCCATGCGCGGCAATATTCGCGATGGCGAGACCAGCTTCGCCGTCACGCCACATGTTTATGGTTTCGTTTCCGAACGCGGAAAAGGTAGTGAAGCCGCCGAGCACGCCGATAAAGATCAACGTGCGAGCTTCGGCGGTGAAGATGCCGCGCGCTTCGGTAAGTTGAGAAAGAAAGCCGATAAAGAGACAGCCGACGAGGTTAACCGCCAGCGTTCCGAACG
The DNA here is from genome assembly GCA_052389795.1 of Acidobacteriota bacterium. Classification (GTDB taxonomy): domain Bacteria; phylum Acidobacteriota; class Blastocatellia; order Pyrinomonadales; family Pyrinomonadaceae; genus UBA11740. Next base: position 684,091 of record JBQTHO010000001.1, read on the forward strand.
GAAAGCGAATGCTGCCGCTCCAGTCCTGGATGAACCCGGTCACCGCGTACCGGAGAGCCGAGCCTACAAACCCGCCGATGCCTGCCAAAAACAATTTGCCCACGTTAACGAACTCCTATCCATAGATTGGGTAGGAGTCATCAGCCGAGCCGGCGGTTAAAGGCGGACTCCATCGCCGAGTAATCCCTCTCACGCCTGGAGAGAAATTCGCTAAGCAAACGCAAAATCGAACTGTTCCTGGTGCACGCGCGGATCGCTGGTGACATCGACTGAGCCGAGATAGTCCTCGATTTCGTTCAGCACGTCGCGCTCGGGACCGCGCAGGGTGCGCGCGACTTCCGGGTTCACGCGCAGCATGGCCTGGCGCGAACCGTCGCTCCCACCTTCGCGCGACAGTCGTCGCGCCTGTTCGAGAATCTCGTAGCAGATCGTCTGCGGCGATTTCACCAGGCCGGCGCCCTGACAATACGAACACGGTGAGCACAAGGTGCGCTCGAGCGATTGCTTGACGCGTTTGCGCGTCATGATCACCAAGCCGAAATCGTTGAACGAAAGAACTTTCGTTGGCGATTTGTCCCGGCGTAAAGCGTCCTGCAGAGCCGCCATTACCCGCGTCCGATTGCGACGTTCTTCCATATCGATCAGATCGAGGACGATGATTCCGCCCAGGTCTCGCAAACGAATCTGGCGCGCAATCTCTTCGACCGCTTCCATGTTCGTGCGTGTGATCGTGTCTTCCAAACGCGTCGCGCCACGGCCGACGAACTTGCCGGTGTTTACGTCAATCGAAACCAAAGCCTCGGTCTGATTGATTACGAGGTAGCCGCCCGACTTGAGCCAGACGCGAGGCTTGATCGCTTTGTCGATTTCAGCCTGCACGCCGAACTCCTCGAGAATCGGTGTGTCGCGCGTGTAAAGCTTGACGCGCTTGACCAGCTTCGGCTGCACGCGGTTCACAAATTCGACGACGCGCTCGAATTCCTCTTCGTTGTCGATGCGAATGGCACTGAAATCTTCAGAAAGCTGATCGCGCAAAATGCGCTGCACCAAATCGAGATCGCGATGGACCAGGGCCGGGGCCTTCGACTTCTCGGCTTTCTGCCGCATGTCCTGCCACGTCCGAATCAGGTAACGCGCGTCCTCGCGCAGCTCATCCTCTTTCGCGCCCACACCGGCGGTGCGGACGATGAACCCTCCTGACGGCACATCCTCTTCGGTGTGAATTTTTTGGATTAGCTTTCGCAGGCGGGAACGCTCAGTGTCGGAATCAATCTTGCGCGAGACACCGAGATGTTCGACCGTCGGCATGTAAACGCAAAAGCGTCCCGGCAGTGCGATGTGCGAAGTGATGCGCGCGCCCTTCTTGGCGATCGGCTCTTTCGCGATCTGCACCAGGATTTCCTGGCCTTCCTTAAGCAGTTCACTAATCGCGACTTGCTTGCGCTCATGTCGCGGATGACGGCGGCGGGGGCCGCCGCGCGGCGCCGGTGGCGTGCGGCGACTCGATCGCGCCGCCGGACCGGCTTCTTCCTCAGTCTCGTTGGTATCAGATTCAGATTCGGATTCGGCTGCGGCAACAGGTTGCGACTCTTCCTCAGGCTGGGCTTCGTCGGCTTCGACAACTTCGGCCGCACCTTCCTGGCCGTTCGTCTCCTCGGTTTCCGCGCCTCCAGCCGCCTTTGGCTTTCGGCGCCGCCTTCCGCCACGGCGGGTGGCAAACTCCTCGTGCGCGCGCCCGGTCGTGAGGCTGGCATCCGCGTCGGCGTTTATGTCTTCGCTCGCAGCATCCTCTGAGCCAGTTCCTGCTTCGTCTGACGTTTCTTCGGCCTTTTTTGATTTGAAGAACCGGCTGATAACCCCCGTTTTTCGCCGCGAACGCGTGCTGGACGGTGGCGATTGAGGCGCAGCGGTTGATTCGGCATGGACGGACGCTTCTTCGTCATCGCTGACTCGTTGAAAGGCCGCGCCGCGCGAACTTTCGTCAACTACTTCATCGACAAAGTCGCGAACATGAGCTTCTTCAATGGCTCGTGGCCGCGCCGCGGCGACTTCTGCATCGTCGCTGTCCGCCACCCGCTGAAATTCACCGCTCTCGCGAAAATCTTCCAGGAGCGATCCCACCGGCGCACTCGGCAGATCTTCGAGGTCGAACTCGGCGGCGTGGACTTCATCCATGATGCGTTCTTGCAGCCGCGCATCTTTCAGCATCTCGCCATTCAGAACGTTTTCGTCGTCGCTCACGCGCTCAAACGAAGCCGCCGAAACGAACGGCGTATCGAATGGCTCGACCGCGTGCGGAATCAAGCTGCGCTCTTCACGCGCAGGCTCGGCTTCCGCTTTCGTTACACGTTTTCGGCCCCGTCCGCCGCGACGACCGCGACGACGGGCGCCGGTTTCTTCAGTTTCTTCTTCCGGAGTTTCAGCCACTGCTTGAGATTCAGATTCAGATTCGGCTTCAGCTTCAGCATCGCGCAGCGGATCAACGCGTTCATGCGTTGCTTCGATGTGATGCTCGCGTTCGATGCGCGCCTGCGCGATTTTTTCGGCGGCAGCTTTCTCGGCTCCCGCAGCGTCGCCCTTCTTTGCGCTGTCAACGACGATGCGTTCGAACTCGGCTTCTTCATCAAAGAAATCTGACACGTAAAGGAACGCATCGCGCTCCAGGCCGATATCGACAAATGCCGATTGCATGCCCGGCAGAACGCGCATGACGCGTCCTTTATAAAGGTTGCCGACGATGCCCTGATTTTCTTCGCCGCGTTCGATGTAGAATTCTGTGACGCGGTCACTTTCGATGATCGCGATTTTCTTCTCGCGACCGTTCATACTGACAATTAACTCTCTTGACATTGATTTTCTTTCTCTAATTTGGAGTGCGCCGGCACAGCGAAGCGACGACGGCGCTCGGGACATTCGGGAAGCAAACCTGAGGCTTGGGTTCGACTATGGTCTGGATCCAAGGCGCTGTCGCCGCTTCGCTTTGCCAGCGCATTCCAAAGTTTGCCTGATGTTTCGTTGATTCGCCGGCAGAAAGTGCCGGCAATGAATTTGTCGCGCGCTCAAGCGCTTTCGCGAATCCCTTTAAGCGGGAACTCGGCAGCGCCAGATGGTCGGGCTGCCCTGCGATCAGTGCCACTCGCTGAGCCGGGTGGCCTTCGAGTTGATTCAACTGGAAACTCCGTCTCGAACCGCAGCCTTAATTTCGTTGGGCCAGGGAGCCAAGCGTTACCACAATAGGACGCGCTCTGAAACCTGGATTGCGGTTCGTGCAAATGGCCGTAATGCCGGCCTCAAAAATCCTTGCTCACCATATTCACTGCATTAAGACTAGTTGCGGTGCGTTAGCCGGACGGGATGCCCAGCTGAGGCGAGCCGGAAAGAGTATAGCAGAGGGGGAGTCGTCACAGCTAGTTCGTAGTCGTGTTGGAGGCGTGAGCGGATGGTAGAACGGCTTAGCGCGCCATCTTTGTCATCAACTCCATAAACCGTGGATCATCTCGCACGTGCTTCAAATTCGGATCGCCTGCGAAGCACGGTTTGTTTCCATTGCCCAATGCGACTGACCGCTCCAACCATCGAAACGCTTGATCGTGATCGCCTTCAAGCGCGTAAACCGAGCCGACCGCGTACGCGATGTCCGGATCGACTTCGGCGTTTTGTTTGACGGCCTCAGTCAATTCCGCCAAGGCCTCTTCATGTTTTCCCTGGCGGCTCATCGACATCGCTAACGTCGGCCGCACGCCGTGGAGATTCGGATTCGCTTGCAGCACTTCGCGGAGAACCCGCTCAGCTTCGGCCGGCCGCTTGGTGTAGTAAAGCGCCAGCGCGCGCACCGTGTTCAGCAGCGGATTGTTCGGCTCGACTGAGCGCGCCCGATCCAGGTCGCGCTGCGCCTCTTCGAACTTGCCTTCGTAAAGAAAGATCAGCGCCCGGTTGTAGCTGACGACGACAAAGGCCGCCGGATCGAGACGTACCAGGCGATCGTAGGCTCGCAATGCGCGTTCGTATTCACCATCCAGACGGTGCAGCGTCGCTTTTACAAAATACACGACGGCTTCGTTCGGCGCTTGCCGGCTCATGCGCGAAACTTCGTCGCGCGCTTTTGCTTTTTGCCCACGCCAAAGAAGCACGAAGACCATCAACATGCGCGCTTCGATAATGTTTGGATCGATGGTCAGCGCTTTGTTGAAGGCACTTTCGGCTTTCTCGAAGTCTTCCGCGCCGCCCAGTCCCTTGAAAACCCGGTTCACGTGCGCCGCGCCCAGACCGTCATAGGCTAAACCGAATTCCGGATCCAGTTCCGTGGCGCGCGTGAAGTGCTGAATCGCAGCGTTGCAGTCTTCCGCAGCCACGGTGCGAAAGATGAAGCGCGCAAAGCGATCGCGTCCGCGCAGAAATTCGTCATAGGCTTCGGCGTTGACCGTTTTTGCTTGTCCGAGACCGGCCTGTTCGTCGGGACTGAGTTCCAGCCGCAGTCCATCGACGATGCGCTGCGTGATCTCGTCCTGTACTGCGATCACGTCATTCGCCGAAGCATCGATTTTATCGCTCCAGATAATTTCACTGCTGCGGACGTCGAGCAATTGCGCGGTCACGCGAAAGCGCTCACCGATATGGATAAAGCCCGCCGACAAAACTGCGTCCACGTTAAGCTCGCGGCCCACGTCCGCCGGATCGACGGGTTGACCCTGGTACTTCGACATCACCGAAGACGGTCGCACGACGAGTGAACGAATCCGCGCCAGCTCAGTTATCACGGCATCGGCCAGCGCGAACTCGTAAAAGCTTGAAGCTGGATCGTTGTTGAGGTTTTTGAACGGCAGCACCGCCAGGCTCTTCTTTTCGCGTTCGGTAATGGTTGTGAACGAAGCGTCAGGGGATTCGGTAACAGCGGGTTTGGAAGAAAGTTGCGGTGCACTTGTATGCACTTCAACGCCCCCCAACCGTTTCAACCAGCGCATGGCGCGCGCGACCGCGCTCGAGCCGCCCATGTGACGCGCCGGCGCCGCGGCCACTTCAAATTGTGCGCCTGACGCAACCTGCTGAAGGACTTTTCGCAGCTCATCGCGCAGCTCGGAGATTTTCTGATAGCGATCGCGAGGGTCTTTGGCCATCGCCTTGTCGAGAATCTTCTGAAGTTGCACCGGCAAAGGTCCGGGGCGCGCTTCGGCCAGGGGTTTTGCGGCGGCGTTCATCACAGCGTACCGGACTTCGACCGTCGTCTTGCCGCGAAAAGGCCACGTTCCGGTCAGCATTTCGTAAAGCAGCACTCCGGTCGAGAAAATGTCGGCGCGCGAATCGACTTTGTCGCCGCGCGCTTGTTCCGGAGCGGCGTAGGTCGCAGTGCCGTAGGGGACGCCGACCTCAGTCAACTCAATGCGATCAACACCGCCACCCTGGGGTGCGTTCTCATCGAGGAGCTTCGCTAAACCGAAGTCGAGAATTTTCACCTGGCCCGAATCGGTAACCATGACATTGCCGGATTTAATATCGCGATGGATGATGCCGCGCGCGTGCGCTGCTGTCAGCGCATCGGTTACCTGAACGGCAATCCGCAGCGCGCTGTCCAACTCGAGTGGTCGCCCATTCACCAGCTGACGCACGTTGCGACCTTCGACGTGCTGCATCACGATGTAATGCATTCCATCCTGCTCGGCGAGATCGAAAATTGTGCAGATGTTCGGATGATCGAGCGACGAAGCGAGACGCGCTTCACGATCGAAGCGCTTCAGGTTTGTGTCTTTGCCAGTGAGCTCCGCCGGCAGAACTTTGATGACGACGGCGCGGCCGAGCTTCGTGTCGGTTGCTTTGTACACAGTGCCCTGGCCGCCTGCGCCAATCTTGTGCGTGATCTTAAAACTGCCGAGCGTCTGGCCAATCATGGAGGCGGTATTTAACTCTCAAAAAGAGGCTGGCGCAACCTGCTTCGTCATTGGGCAACGAGGCAGAATGTAACCGCCGCAGCGGTGCGTTTGAATCGGATTCAAGAATAGGCCGTGTCCGTTATTTATGCCATTGCGATCGGTGACGCCAACGACCGCAACAGATCCTGTCGAATTAACCAGGGTTAAATTTGACGGACGGAAGCTTTTTCTCTACACTCGCCATCTTCTCTAGTGAGAATCGCTTGAAGCTGCAAAATCGTTGCACTCAAGTTAACCAGTACGCATGTTGGCAAGAGCTTCGTTTTTTCCAGCCGACTTTGTTTCCTGACGTGTAGTCATTCCGCGACAGAGTTGAAATGTCAGATTAAAAATAATTGAAGGGTGTTCCCTATGAATAAGCATCGCCAAAACGGAAAAGGAATCCGTGCGCTCATTACGATCATCGCTTTTGTTTCCCTAGTCGCGACCGCATATATAACGTGGCCCGCCCAAACTTCGCAGGCTGCAACTTCCGAACTATTTTTTTCCGAGTACATTGAAGGAAGTTCGAATAATAAAGCACTGGAGATCTACAACGGCACAGGTGCTCCAATAAACCTCGCCACCAACAGCTACAACGTGCAGATGTTTTTTAACGGAAGCGCTTCAGCCGGACTAACGATAAATCTTACTGGAACGGTAGCCGACGGCGATGTCTTTGTGCTCGCGCAGAGTTCATCGAACGCGACGATCCTCGCCCAAGCGGATCAAGTAAACGGATCAGGTTGGTATAACGGCGATGATGCTGTCGTCTTACGTAAAGGCACGACCGTCATTGACGTGATCGGTCAGGTCGGATTCGACCCGGGTACCGAGTGGGGATCCGGCCTCACCTCAACTGCTGATAACACTATCCGACGAAAATTGACTGTTTGCACCGGCGATACTAACGGAGCCGACGTATTCGATCCATCGATCGAGTGGGATGGGTTTGCTATCGACACCTTCGGCGGCTTGGGACTTCACTCAGCCAGCTGCGGCGGCCCTACACCGACCCCCACACCAACTCCGACCCCGACTCCAACGCCGAGTCCAGCGCCCCCAAACGACGTCGTTATTAGCCAGGTCTACGGCGGTGGCGGCAATACGGGAGCCACTTTAACGCATGACTACATCGAGCTCATTAACCACAGCGGCGCTCCGGTGAACTTAAGCGGTTGGTCGGTCCAGGCATTTGTAAGTACATCAGGCATGTGGGAAGTGACTCCGCTCCCGAATTTTACCCTACAGCCTGGTCAATATTTCCTGATTCAGGAATCCCAGGGCGCCGGCGGAACGACCAGCCTGCCAACCCCGGACGCGACAGGAACGATTGCGGTGAGTTCCACCTCAACCAAAGTCGCCCTCGTCAACAACACAACCCAAATAACCGCAGCCTGTCCTAACGCAGCCGCAGCCGGGATCGTCGATCTCGTCGGCTACGGCGCGACGGATTGTTACGAAGGCACTGCTCCTGCGCCTGGTCTTAGCAACACGATTGCCAACTTTAGACGCAACGGTGGTTGTTTTGATACCAATCAGAACGCCAATGATTTCGAGACCGGCGAGCCGAATCCGCGGAACAGCTCATCACCCACGAATGACTGCACGGGTCTTTCGGCTTACGGAACGGCGAACCCGAGCAGCGTACTCCAGGGAGGCTCGAGCACTCTGACTGTTTACGTGGCTGGTGCTCAGAACCCTGCCAGCACAGGCATAACGGTGACCGCGGACCTTTCGCAAATTGGAGGTTCGTCCAACCAATCATTTAGTGGTTCGGGCAGCGTTTACAGTTTCGTTGCTACGGTACCGATCGGCAATTCGACTGGCATGAAATCGCTGCCGGTAACAGTCACTGACGCCGAAAGCCGAACGTTCGGTACCAATATCGTGCTTAGCGTCCTTCCTCTTGTTGCTGATCACATCACGATTAGCCAAGTGTACGGCGGAGGCGGGAACAGTGGAGCGATATACCAAAATGATTTTGTCGAACTGTACAACCCGACATCGGCGACTGTCACAATCACGGGCTGGTCTCTTCAGTACGCCTCTTCAACCGGCACTTCGTGGACTAATAAACAGCCGTTGGGTGGAACCATCGGTCCCGGCGAATACTACCTGATCGGCCTCGGGTCGGGAGGGGCCACCGGATCACCGTTACCGACGCCGAACATTTCCGGCGGCATCAACATGTCGGCCACCACCGGAAAGATCGCTCTGGTCAGCAATTCCGCTACGCTGGCAGGCGGTTGTCCTTTGGGAACGGATCCGGATATCGTGGATTTTGTCGGGTACGGAACCGGAGCCTCCTGCCGCGAAGGCAGCGCCAATGCTCCCGCGCCGAGTAATACTACGGCGATATTCAGGAAAAACGGGGGGGCCCTCGATTCAGATCAGAATGGGAGCGACTTCCAAACAGGGACGCCAAATCCGCGCCGCACTGCGCCAATTGTTGAGTTGGGCCCGTGGGTGTCGGGAACCGATCCAGGGTCTGACGATAATACGATCCCGTACGACGCGACCATCACGGTCAACTTTAGCGAGCCGGTAATGGTCGACCCAGGTTGGTACAGCATTAACTGCACTGTGACGGGTGCGCATACCAGCGCCACCGAAGCTCACTTCCCTGATCTTAAGAGCTACGCAGTGACTCCTAATGTCAGTTTTCAATTTGGAGAACAGTGTACGGTAACAATCACCGGGACGGCAGTTCATGATACCGATCTGGATGATAGTGGCGCCAACACGGACACTCTGTTCGAGGACTACACCTGGACGTTTACGGTAGTAGGCGCCGGTCAGCCGGCCCCTTATCCTCCGAATGTCCACGTGACAATGGGTAATCCGTCAAATGCGTCGCCGTTCCTTAGTAACTTCAATAACTTCTTGATGGAGAAGCCGAGCTTTACCCTCTCTTACAATCGCGATAAGGGGACGCCGAACTGGGTGAGTTGGCATCTGGACAACTCCTGGTACGGGACGCTCGCCCGTGTTGACACCTTCCGTCCCGATCCGAAAATCGATCCATCCTGGTATCGGGTTCAGGCATGGGACTACGCGGGAAGTGGATTTGATCGCGGACATATGACACCGAATGCTGACCGCGACCATCAGAATAGGATTCCGATCAATCAGGAAACCTACTTGATGACGAACATGCTTCCGCAGTCGCCGGACAGCAACCAGGGGCCTTGGGCAAGTTTCGAGAATTATCTCCGTACGCAAACCGATGCGGGAAATGAAATATACATAGTGTCCGGACCAGCGGGTGTCGGCGGTACAGGCAGCGCGGGTTTTGCCGCAACTATCGCAAACGGCAATGTGACGGTTCCGGCCTCGTCGTGGAAAGTCCTATTGGTACTTTCGAGTCAAACCGGCGACGACATATCTCGGGTAGATTGTTCCACTCGCTCGATTGCGATCAACATCCCGAATGTTCAGGGAATCAGAACCACTCCCTGGGAGGACTATCTAACCAACATCGATACAATCGAAGCGTTAACCGGATACGACTTCTTCTCAACCCTGCCGGAACCAATTCAGCGGTGTGTTGAAGCGGGCGTAAACGGAAACAATCCGCCTCTCGACACCGACGCCGATACTGTTCCCGACAGCAGCGACAATTGTCCGTTCGTGGCTAACACCGATCAGACTGATACCGATCAGGATGGCGCCGGTGATGCGTGCGATTCAGATGACGACAATGACGGCTTAGCCGACACGACTGACAACTGTCCGCTGGTTGCAAATGCCGATCAGGCCGACGGCGATAGCGACGGCATTGGCGACGCCTGTGATCCCAATCCAAACGATGGGCCGACCGGCGATCTCGATGGGGACGGAGTGGTAAACAACGCTGACAACTGTCCGAATAACGCCAATGCCGATCAGACCGACTTCGATCAGGACGGCGCTGGTGACGCATGCGATGCGGACGACGATAACGACGGAGTCGCTGATGCTAACGATCAGTGCCCAAACACACCGAGCGGAACTCAGGTCAACGCCGCTGGGTGTCCTGACGCTGACGGCGACGGTATCGCTGATTCGGCCGACAACTGTCCCGGCATACCGAACGCGGATCAGGCGAATGCAGACAACGATTCTGAAGGTGATGCCTGCGATGCCGACGATGATAACGACGGCACCTTGGACACCGATGAAGCAGCCTGCGGTTCCAATCCGCTAAACGCGGCATCTACGTGCGAAGTTTGCGATGGCGCAGACAATGACCTTGACGGTAACGTCGATGAAGGCTTTACCGACACCGACGGTGATTCACAAGCGGACTGCGTTGATCCAGACGATGACAATGACGGCTACACTGATGCTGCCGAGATTACTGCCGGCTCGGATCCGCTAAATCCAAATTCGACTCCCGAGATTTGCGACGGCATCGACAATGACCTGAATGAAGGCATTGACGAAGGTTTCCCGGACAATGACAACGATGGATTAGCTGATTGCGTCGATCCCGACGATGACAATGACTTCGTTCTTGACGCCATCGATAACTGCCCGTTCGTGGCTAACCCCGACCAGGCCGATGCCGACCAAGACGGAATCGGAAACGTCTGTGATCTCCAAACCGGCCCACCGACTAAGGACCAATGCAAGAATGGCGGATGGCAATTCTTCAACTATCCGCGTACGTTCCAGAACCAGGGAGATTGTATCCAGTACGTGAACACCGGTAAGTAACACCCGGGTGCGTCTTGCAGACAAAACCTGAAGGCGCAGGCTCATCCTACTTTACCTCGTCGCGTTTCCCAGTCGCCGCGGTTCCGCAACCGACAGGAGGTTTTAGGAATGAAAAAGTTACGACCTTGTGCAGCAGCTTTTTTGGCCGCTGCCGTAGTCACGTGTCTTTCGATATCAGTAGCAGGTCAACCGGCGAGCGACGGCAACCTTGCGAGCATAGCCGGGGGCGGGTCCTCGGCGAGGTGGGAAATTGCCGCGACGAACGCCGGCGGCACGTTGACCATTAGTTTCCCCGACGGCCGGTCGATCCGAAAGACTTTCCGTGCAGGCGATTATCCGCAAGTTACGATTGGCGATAAGTACTTCGATAATCTTCCAGATGGAGTCTACTCATACGAGCTACGACTCGCCTCTGCGCCGTCAGACGCGGCGAAAAAAGCCCGTGGCAAAGACGGCGATCCTGAAAACGAGCGAGCCGGGCGCAAACGCGCGCCGGTTTCGACGTTGACTCAATCCGGATCGTTCGCGGTTGTTAATGGATCCATCGTTGTTGCCGGCGGCTCCGAACCGCAGGAGTCAGGCGCGAAGGCCTCGTCTGGATCGGCTACCAGAGCCACGGCTTCTGCAAACGTGCTTCAGCGAATTCGAAACAATCACCGAGCGTTTTTTATGCCCGACCAGGTGATTCCCGACGATCTAATCGTGCAGGGCAGCGCTTGCGTCGCCTGGACTGTGTCAATGTCGAAGTTTTCGGCTTTGACACGATCAGGATGAAAGAGAACAACACCCGCCTTCAATATGACGATACGAGTACCTCCGCCGGTTTTCCAACCAACAACTGGCAGATTCGTGCGAACAGCTCAGCCAGTGGCGGTGAGAGTTTTCTCGGCTTTGTTGACCAGGGCGCTACTGGAAATTCAGAGACCGGAACGATCGTGTTTCAGGTAAATGCCGGCGCGCCAGCGAACTCGCTCAGAGTTAGCAGCACCGGCAGAGTTGGACTCAGAACTGCCACGCCCGTCCTGGATCTGCACATGAATACGAGCAACACGCCGGCGGTGCGTTTCGAACAGAACAGCGGTGGTGGTTTTACTGCGCAAACCTGGGACATCGGCGCCAACGAAGCCAACTTCTTCGTCCGCGATGTGACGAGCGGCTCGCGTCTGCCGTTTCGCATTCGGCCAGGGGCGCCGACCAGCTCGGTTGACATCTCTGCAGGTGGTGATGTTGGTGTCGGCACAGCCAGTCCCAGCGACCGTTTGACCGTTTTTAAAGGCGGCGCTGAGTCAGCGGTTACGGTCAACGCCGACGCTAACCAGCAGGCGACCGTCTACTTCTCCAGTGCGGGCACAAAGAGGGCCGCAATTTACAGGCCGGCAGGATCGAACGACCTTCGATTCAATATCGTGGGAGTCGGTGATGCGCTCACGATGCTGAACGCCAATGGCTTTATTGGCATCTCCACAACGGCGCCCACTGACAACTTCTCGGTCAACGGCACCGCGAGCAAGCCGGGTGGCGGTTCTTGGGCCGTCTTCTCCGACGAGCGGCTGAAGAGAATCAGAGGCCGTTACACGAAGGGACTGAATGCCGTTATGAAATTGCAGCTGCTGCGCTATACCTACAAGGTTGACAACGCGCTGGGTCTAAAATCAGACGAAGAGTACGTTGGTTTTGGCGCCCAGGCGTTGCAAGCGGTAATTCCGGCGGCTGTGACGAGAAACGCCAACGGCTTCTTGCAAGTTAACAACGATCCGATCCTGTGGACGATGCTCAACGCGATTAAGGAGCCGCAGAAGCAGATCGAGGAATTGAAGGCTGAAGTCGAAAAACTGCGAACTGCCGCAGGCACGCGAAAAAATTAGTCAACCTCGAAACTGACTGATAGGGCGCGGGAGTCGTCATGCTCCCGCGCATTTTTTTGTGCGGAGAAGGAGATCGAACCTTCAGTTCACAAAGCGTCGCAGTTGCACGCTGATCGCGAATCCGATCGCAATAAAGGTGGCGAGCATTGAAGAGAGCCCCGCGCTCATGAGCGGCAAAGGCACGCCGATTACCGGCAATAGACCAACTGCCATCCCCACGTTGAGGGCAATCTGGAATATCAGGCCGCCCACAATGGCCATGATTACCAGCATGCCCGTGCGGTCACGCGACCGGCGGGCATCAGTGATTAAGCGGGTGAGCAAGACTCCGTACGCCGCCAGCAAAAGCAGACAGCCGACAAACCCGGTCGTTTCCGCCGTCACGGCAAAAATAAAATCCGTTTGCGGTTCAGGGAGAAACTTCAGGCTACTTTGCGAAAACTCTGAGTCGCGCGATCCGATGATTCCGCCGGCGCCGACCGTGACCATCGACTGGTATGTGTGATAGCCGAAGCCGCGTTTGTCGGCGCCCTCAGGGTCGAGGATCACGTTGATGCGTTCCAGCTTGTAACCGCTCAGGACTCCCGTTTTCACTCCCACTACGTAAGCTAATGGCGCGCCCACGATGCACGCCGCCAGAGCCGCGGCGACGATTCGCATCTTTATCGACGAAAGGAACAGCACGGTCGCCAGCAGCGGAAGGTATGTTAAAGCCTGGCCCGTGTCAGGTTCCAACAGTATCAAGCCAATCGGTAGCGCGAGAATCAGACAGCCTTTCGCGAACTCTTTCCAACCCAACGCGCCCGTGCGGTGCTTTCCGAATACTTTAGCAAGCATCAGCACAACCGGAATCTTTACGAATTCGGACGGTTGGAATCTTCCGAGCGGTCCGGGCAATTGAATCCAGCATTGCTGGCCATTTACCTTCACGCCGATGCCCGGAATCAGCACGAGGATCAAGAGAACCAATCCGAGCAGGTAGAGTATCGGCGCCAGTTCCACCAGTCTTCGATAATCGCTGAAAGCAATCGCGACCATGGCGACGAGTGCGATCACAAGGCCGACAATCTGTTTCTGCCAGTACGTTTCCCCCGGCACTGCGTTGTGAATCTGCCAGACGCCGAACGCGACGATGAGGATCGCCAGCGCCGCGACCAGCCAATCGAAGTCTCGAAAGGTTCTTTTCTTTAAAACTTCAACCATTTTCGATTTGATTCCCTCTCCCAGAGGGAGAGGGAGAGAGTTACCGAACTTTCATCGCGATGGTGGCTTTCGTCGCGTCGGGCTGGCCGTGTTTTTTGTTGTAGTAGACGTCGTAAACCGCGCGCACGGATGGGGCGCCGAAGCGCGAACCAAGCCCCGCGTTCTCGATCAACGCGACGACGGCGATTTCCGGCTTGAACGCGGGCGCGTACGAGACGAACCACGAATGGTCTCGGAATTTGCTGCCTTCTTTGCCCAGGCTGACGACCTGGGCCGTGCCCGTTTTGCCGGCAATGTCGAATCCGGGAATCTTGATTCCGGTCGCCGTTCCTCCCTGGTTCACGACCGCCCACATCGCTTGAACGACGATCGCGTTTTGCTCGGCTGGAATTCCCAGGTCTTTCGGCTGGGGCCGATCAAAGAATCGTCCCGCGCGCGCTTGTCGCTCGCCGACCGAACCCACGGGACGAAATTCTTTCAGCAGATGCGGCACGAACATCTTGCCCTTCATCCCAATCGACGCGTGCGCGCGTATCAAAGCGATTGGAGTTATCACATCCTGTCCCTGCCCGAATGACGCGTGAATCGTGTCGATGTCTGTCCACTCGGGGGTTTTCGGATGCAGCTTTGCTTTCAATTCGCGTGACGGCGTGATGCTGACGATTTCATGCGGCAAGTCGATACCCGTGCGTTTGTCCAGCTCGAATTCGCGCACCATCTGCTGCATGCCTTCGAGCTTCATCTTCAACCCGAGCCGATAGAAATAGCCGTCGCAGGACTTCGTAATCGCGAAATGCACGTTCGGCGAACCGTGATTGCCGCCCATGCATCGCGTGTGCTTGTTGCCGATTTGGATGCCGCCGGCGCATACCATATTAGAATTCTCGATCGTGATGTCACCCTGTTTCAGTCCGGCGGTCGCCATTAGCGGCTTCCAGGTTGACCCCGGCGGATATCGACCCTGCACGGCGCGATTGAGCAGCGGTTTGTCAGGATGATTCACCAAGGCTGCGTACTCTGCGCGGCCTTCTTTAGTCGTGATGCGTTGGGAAAACAGATTCGGATCGAAAGTTGGCGCCGATGCGAGCGCGAGGATCTCTCCGTTGTTGGGATCCAACGCGATAATCACGCCCCGACCCTGCGGCGAATTCTTAAGTTCTAATTCGGCGGCCGCCTGTAGATCGCTATCGATTGTAATGATCAGATCCTGGCCGGGCTGCGGCTCGACTCGCGATCGTTCGCTTTGAATGTGGCCCCGACTGTCCACGACAACTTCGCGGTAACCATCCCGGCCACGAAGGAACTCGTCATAGACCGACTCGATTCCGTCCTGTCCGATGATGTCACCCGGTTTGTAACCCCTGCTCTTGTATCGAGGATCCTCGAGCTGCTCAGGACTAATCTCCTGAACATAACCGAGCACGTGGGCCAGCACGCCGTTCGCCGGATAGCGCCGTTGCGGCGTTTCCTCAACCCGCAGCGCGGGAAGCTCAAGCTGATGCGCATCGACCCAAACGATGTCGCTGTGGTTCGCCGCTTCTTTAATGACGATCGATTCGAACGCCGGTTGTGTCTTCACCTGCTCAAATCGCTCGCGCAACATTTGTGGATCGATGTTGAGCCCTTGCGCCAGTGGCTGAATCAGCGAATTGCGATCGATGTTCTTGGTGTCTTCTCGCGAAAGCAGAATGTTGTAGATGGGTCGTGAGTCGACCAACAAGAGTCCGTTGCGATCGATGATCGCGCCGCGTTGCGCCGGAATCGGTAACCGTCTGAGGCGTTGGTTGACGGCGACCTCGGCGTATTTCGCGCCCTTCACGACTTGCAGAAAGTAGAGGCGCACGGCCAGAACGGCGAGCAGCAACAACACGACCGCCTGCACGATGCGAAGGCGAATCCTAAGGTTTTGCGAGTCGTCGACGAACTTCATATCAGCGTCCGTAAAAAGGAATTTTTACCACAGAGGGCACAGAGAAAGAACATCAAATAAAACCGTTTAGCGGCGGGACTTGTCCGCCTGATGTCCTTGCTGGGACAAGTCCCAGCTCTAAACGCACTAGTTTTTCTTTCTAATTTTCTTCTCTGTGTCCTCTGTGGTTAAAGTGTACTACCACTAACGGCTGGTGGTTCTTCTTTTTCTGCCGAACAATCCGGAACTGCGACGTGCGTCGCGGCGCCGGGTTGAGAACTGGCGACGGTGTCTCGCTTTGTCGCTGAAGTAATTGTCGTGCACGTAAAGCAAAAGCGTTCCCAGGACGGTTGTCGCGATTAGCTTGTACGACAACGCCTGCGCAAACGGCATTGAAGTCGACTGTCCTAACAGCCGGTTCATTCCGAAGTAAACCAGATTGTCGATGAGCGCCGCCGCCGCCAGCACCGGAATTCGCAGCAGCGTGGTGTCCAGCATGACGCGCGAAGCGACAAAGTAAACAGCGTACGCCGTGAGCACTTTGGAAAACCCACCGGCCCCCAATAAACCGCGGCCTAAAGCATCCGTGGCCAGCCCCGCGATGGCGCCAATGAACAACGCGTTCAGCGGCTCGCGCTGCAGCGCGAAATAAACCACCATCACCAACACCAGATCAAAGGAGGCCATCGGTTGCCAAATCGCCGCCAACCCGGATGGCAGAGAGATGGCGACCAGCAGCACTATGGCAATTTTCAGTTGGCGCATGGCTGAAAGCGTGAGCAGCAAGCCGTGAGCAGTAAACAGTTAAAGCTCGTTTGTAACGAGGCGTCGGGAATAAATCGATTCAGCTTCTTCACGATTTGATTACCTGAGGAGTGTTGATAATTCGATAGCCACGTCGTCCCGTTCTGCCCACTGCCCACTGCCTACTGCCTACTGCCTACTGCCTACTCTTTTTTTCTACGTTCGGGAGAGATTGATCCAACTCCGGAGTCTTCGTCGGGCGATACTGAAGAACTACAACTTCTTTCAAGCGATCGAGGCCGGCGCTCGGCCGGATGTGAATTACCTGGGCCTGTGTAGCAGTGCCGGCTCGCAGTTCGACGACCGGCCCGACCGAGTAGCCGGGAGGATAAATCCCGTCCTGGCCGGTTGTGTAAACAATGTCGCCGAGTTGCACCTTCTCAAGCCCCGACACGTAACGCATGTCCAATAGCCCATTCTCGCCCATGCCCTTGATCGACCCCACCGCGTTTGATTGGCCGAGTTGTCCAACGACGGCGCCGGCGCCCGACTTCTCATCGGTGATGAGCATGATCTGAGCACTCAAAGGGCTGGTTGAAACGATGCGACCGACGATTCCATCGGCCGTGACGACCGGCATGTTAATTTCGACGCCTGCCCCCCGACCTTTGTTGATGGTGACTGAGTCGAACCACAGCGACGGGTCGCGAGCGATGACCTGCGCCGTCACTGCGGGGTACTTTGTCTGCTCGTTCAGCTTCAGAAGTTTTTCAAGCCGCTCGGTTTCTGAGGCTTTCTGTCGCGTATCGCGCAACTCGTTCTGCATCTGCTCGACTTGCGCGCGAAGCTGCTGGTTTTCGGTTGCGGCGCGCCGTAGTTCGCCGACTCCGCCGAAGAGACCTCCGACCAGGTTGCCGACTGAAGACGCGGTCCACTGAAAGGGATAGGCGATGCTTTGCGCGACCGTACGAATTTTTCGCTGTTTCGTCGATTCGTCGCGCGCGTCGTACGTCATCAGCGCGAAATTCAACGCCAGCAGCCCAAAAAACCACCAGGGGGCGCGCTGTCGAATTTCGCGTTGAGTCCGAATTGCCGCCATGAAAAGCAGATGTCAGAAGTCAGATGTCAGTTATCTGGGGCCGGATGCGCGAGATCTGAGGTCTGATTTCTGACGTCTGACCTCTGCATTACGTTCCGGTCGTTAAACTATTGTCCCACTTCACGCGCTTGAGGAGATCGAAATCTGAAAGCATCTTGCCGGTGCCCAGCACGACTGACGCGAGCGGATCTTCAGCGACCGAAACGGGCAGGCCGGTTTCTATCGATAGTCGCTTGTCGAGGTTCTTCAGTAAAGCACCTCCACCAGTCAGCACAATGCCGCGCTCAACGATGTCCGCGGACAGTTCCGGCGGCGTGCGTTCCAGCGCTACGCGCACGGCGTTAATGATCGTGGATATTGAATCTGCCAGCGCTTCCCGAATTTCTTCGTCGGTAATCGTGACGGTTTTCGGAATACCTTCGATTAAGTTGCGACCGCGAACTTCGTATGACAGTTCTTCATCCAACGGAAACGCCGAGCCGAGTTCAATCTTGATTGCTTCGGCCGTGCGCTCGCCGATCAGCAGATTGTATTTTCGTTTGATGTACTGCGTGATCGCTTCATCCATCTCGTTGCCGGCGACTCGCACCGAACGCGAATAGACGATGCCGCTCAGACTGATCACAGCGATGTCGGTCGTCCCGCCGCCAATGTCCACCACCATGTTGCCGTGCGGCTCGGTGATGGGAAGGCCGGCGCCGATCGCGGCGGCCATCGCTTCTTCAACCAGATACACTTCAGACGCTTTCGCTCGATACGCCGAATCTTCCACCGCGCGTCGTTCGACCTGAGTGATTTCAGATGGGATTCCGATGACAACGCGTGGGCTCACCCAGGTTTTGCCATTGTGAGCTTTGCGAATAAAGTGCTGAAGCATCTTCTCAGTCACTTCAAAGTTCGCAATTACGCCATCTTTCATCGGACGAATCGCGACGATGTTGCCCGGTGTGCGGCCCAACATCTCTTTCGCGTCGCGGCCGACAGCTTCGACGGCGTTGGTGACTTTGTTGATAGCGACAATCGACGGTTCAGAAACGACAATCCCGCGACCCTTTGCGTAAACCAGCGTGTTTGCAGTGCCGAGATCGATCGCGAGATCGCTTGAAAAAAGGCTGAAAATAGATTTGAAGGCCATCTATTACGATTTCCCTGACTGGAGATTGGAACGCCGGAAGAGGTGAGCGGTATTTTTCCGTACCAACTTGAAGCCGTCTGACTTCGCGAGCGGGTTCTTCGAAAGCCGCAAACAACTCACCGAGGGCAAACAAAGATACAACGATTCGTTCTGTAATGCTATCGGTAAATGAAACTAGCGACGAAAACTTCTGTGGCGTTGCGCGATGTTTGGACCATGAGCGACAACTCAGCTACAACGGGCCCTCAAGCTCAACCGTTGCGCGTCAGCGATAGGCGATATTGGCTGCGATTGCCGTGCGGGTCGAACGCAAACACCGTCACTTCACGAGTGCCCGAAGCGGCGGTGACCTGAATCTGAAACGTTCCGTCCGGGCCGACTAAAACTTCGCGGCCCAAAGCGGAAATTGTGGTGCCGGGCGCACTCGAGCCACGAATGATGTAGAGATCGCCGCCGAGATACGTCGTGCTGAGTCGCGTTACGGAAACTGAGCCGGAGCCGGTGCTGGGTGTGGCGACTATAAACTTCAGTGGCTCGCTCCAATCGCTCGTCTGTCCGCTCGTCGCCGTTGCGCGCACGCGCCAGAAGTAAGCTCCCGGCCGTAAATCGTTCGCACTGAATTGGGTTGCGTCCAGCCGGTCGCGTTCGATAACTTTGCCTTCAGGCACAAAGAATGGAGAGGTGGCGACTTCGACGCGATAATGCGACGCGAGTCCCGATTTCGGTTTTAACCAGCGTAACGCCACATTTGCTGAACCGCTGTTGCCGACAATGATCTTTTCCAGATCGCGCGGCTGCGCCGGGTGCGGCACTTCGAGCAGGCGTTGCGGCTTTGAAACTGTTCCCGATTGATTCACGGCGACGAATTCGCCGGAATTAAGAGTGGTTATCTCACCGTTTCGGTTCTTGTTTTCAATCGAACCTGCGGTGACACTAATCTGTTCAGTGCCTTCGGCGTTAACAACAAAGCTTGCTTGGGCTTGTGATCCAACACGATTCGTAGTCTTTGGAGTTTCGATGACGTTCTTCGCCCCTTCACTTTGCTCGGACGTGCGCACTAACATTTGCCCACTGTCAACCATGACGACCACGTTTGATTTCTTTCCCCCGTCCGAACTCGCGTTGTCGCGAATGATGATCGTGCTGTTGGGCCGCACCACTACGGTCGAGCCATCGGCCATCGCAATCCGCGCGCGTCCGTCCGCTTGAGTTTGCACCGTGTCGCCGGGATAGAGTTGCGTGTCGCTGCTCGCGAGCACCACTTCGCGGGTGGCGGCATGAATCACGCGAACGTCTCCTTCAAATGATTCGAAGCGCGCGCCTGCGGGCAGGTTTGTTTTCAGCGCGACGCGGTTGAAAGGGTTGCCGAATTTCCAGACGTACAGCGTTGCGGCTGAGCCCAGGAGCAGCATCACGGCGATGGCGATCGCGAAGTGCACGGCGCGCTTCTGGACGACCCACCAATCGAACTGAAAGTGGTTTGATCTTGTAGACATTGAACGGCGACGGCGCGAGATGAAGAGGGCAGGGAATCCTGAGAAAGCGGAATTCGAACAGCCAAACGCAGTTTAACACAGCGTGATGACGGTGCTCAATAGATAGATTTTCGCCAGTTTTTGACGGATCGGGGCAGGAGCCCGCACGTCCAGCAAGGGCGTCCGCTCTCGAGAACGCCCTCCCTGACGGTTGGGCTACTGCCGCACATCAGCGAACGTATATGGGGTTTGAGAGGATCCAGGGCTTTCCCGTCGCAGGTGGCGGCAGAGAGTCGAGATAGACCTCGATTCGGTAGATGCCGGGAGACGTCACCGGAAATCGCACGGTCGACCCGGCCGATTGATCGACGGCCAAGCCGTTTCGTAGAAGGACGAAGCGGCCGGGGAGAGGGGCTTTGGCGATCAATTCGCGAGACTGAGCGTGCGCAGCTTCATCGCCCATGACTTCATTGGATTGAAGCAGGCGAAAATCGAAACCCGTCGCCTCACCGAAGATGTCGAATGAAACGTAACAGTGGCCGAGCGAAATCGCTTCGAGCAACGATTCGCGCGTGAGTGGCTTGTCCTTCTTAATCAGCACGTGAGTACGCACGGTGCGAAAGCTCCGCTCGTACGGATCCAACTTCACACCGACAATCTGCCTGCCGGTTGAATCAGCGAGTCCGAAACCAACATTCGAATGCGCATCGTTGCCGCCGACGGCCACCAGCCTGCGATTGCTCGATACAACGGCATCATCCCAGCGTTTCAAGTCCTCGGTTGGACGCGCGAAGAAGTTTGCGAACATTAGATCGGGATAGCTGCGATACGACCAAAGCCCGTCGAAGAACGTTACCATCCGATTAATCCGCTTCGTGTTCGTGAACAGGTTATAGATCTCGACGCCGTCCACTGCGTTCGATTGCCAGGTGTTCGACTCTGTTGGGTACGCCGCGAACGCCAAACCCTGACTCGTCTTTTGCTGATCGACGAAGTCTTTCGTTGAGCGTCTTTCGTTTGCATTAGGCGGTGCGGGAATCAGAAGCAGTCGATCGCCGTCAGCCGTCGCCACTTCATTTCCGTTCACGAACAGAACGCCGGCGTGCACTCCGCTCAACGTCATGGCCGCAGTGTCGAACTCGGCTTGCGGATGCTCGGTCATGATTACGAAGTCGAGATCGTTTGATGTCGCCGCCGCGATCAACTCGGTGAAAGATCCGGTGCTGTGCCCGCCGAGCGACGTGTGTACGTGAATGACGCCCTTGTAATCGACGTACTCGGTCGAGTTGTCGTCGGGAATTCGCTGTGACGCGAGTTGCTGAATCGTATTTTGCAGACGCTTCAGGCGATAGCGGCGATACGCAAACGGCGCCTGCGAAAACAGGACTAGAACCAGTAGGACAAGTAGAAACTTTCGGCGTCGCGTCATTTGGTCGGAAACGCCTCGGCTTGCAGATGCCGGAGTTGTTCATTCAGCAATTCCCACACGTGGCGGACGTGTGCTTCAGTCGTGCGGATGTTGCCGATTGAAAGACGCAGCACCAGTTTGTCGTTGAGTTTTGTGTGTGAAAGAAAGGCTTTACCGGTAGCGTTCACGGCATGCATAATGGTTTCATTCAGTGTATCCGTTGGTTTGCCTGCTTCGCCTGACTGGCTGACGCCAGGGTTCGCCCGAAAACAAACCAGTGCGAACGGCGTGGGCGCCATCACTTCCCAATCCCGCGACTCTTCAACCCACGATGCGAACAGTCTTGCCAGCCGGACGTGCTCGCTTATGCGCGCGGCAAGTCCTTCGTGACCGAAGTAACGAATGATCATCCAGAGTTTCAGCGCACGAAACCGACGACCAAGCTGAATGCCATACTCCGAATGATTAATAACGGTGTTGCGCTCTGCTTCAGATGTGCGCAGGACCTCGATCACCAACGAAAACGCGCGATGCAGGATCTCCATGTGGCGGCAAAACAGTACCGATAGGTCGAAGGGTGTGAATAACCATTTGTGCGGATTCAACGTGAACGAGTCAGCCCGCTCGCAGCCATTAAATAGGTGTCGGAGCTCAGGAACGATCGCGGCTGAGCCGGCGTAGGCTGCGTCGATGTGCAGCCAAAGTTTCTCGTGTCCACAAATGTCCGCGATGGCTGAAATTGGATCGATGCTGCTGGTCGAAGTTGTGCCCACGGTGGCGACCACTGCGAATGGCAGAAATCCTTCTTCCCTGTCGTCTTGAATTGCGCGACTAAGTGTAGCTGGGTCCATGCGGAATTCGGCGTCCGCCGAAATCTTGCGGACCGAGCGCTGGCCGAGTCCCAGAGTCATCGCGGCTTTATCGACAACGGAATGCGCGTGCTCTGAGGTGTAAACGCGGAGAAGCGGTAAGTCCGGACGTCCACTCATGCCATCTTCGCGAGTCCGCAGGTGCAGGTTCTCGCGCGCCGCGGCCAACGCGTGCAGCGTCGATACCGACGCCGTGTCGTAAATGATCCCGCCAAACGCCGGTGGCAGTCCCATCATCTGCCGTAGCCAATCCAGAGTTACATCCTCCAGCTCAGTTGCGGCGGGCGCGGCGCGCCAGTTCAAAGCCTTCGTGTCAAAGGCCGCGGACAACAGCTCGCCAAAAATCCCCGGGGCGGAGGTTGAGGTGGCGAAGTAAGCGAAGAATGAAGGATGGCTCCAGTGAGTCAGCGCGGGGAGGATTAGCCGATCGACATCCGCCAGGATCGCCTCCATGGATTCGCCTTTTTTAGGCGGCGAAGTTGGCAATTGCGATTTCAGGTCGCCTGGTTCGACTTGCGCGAGCACGGGCAGCTCGTCAATGTGTTCGAAGTAATCGGCGATCCAATCGATGAGCTCATGGCCGTGGCGACGGAATTCCTCGGCCGGCATATCGCCGAGGGGTCTCCGTACTTCTTCAGGTTTATTGGCGGAAGTTGTCACCTGCCGCGATTCCTCTTTGCTTCCTTTGCGTGTTTGCGCCTTTGCGTGAGACTCATTCCGTCAATCCATTCACGACCGGCTTATACCGTGCTTGACGAGCTCAACATTAAAGTTAATTAACAGTCCGAGTCGTTTATCTGTGAGTCGAAGATAAGTAAGCAGCTGTTTCTTGTGAACCGGAGAGACTGCTTCAACCGACTTTATTTCGACTACCACTTTATTCTCGACGATTAGATCCGCTCGGAATCCGACACCCATTCGAACATCCTCATGAACCACCGGAATGGCTGCTGCCGATTGGCGACTAGACCCCGCTTCTTAAGCTCATAAGCCATGATGCCCTCGTACACAGACTCAAGCAGCCCCGGACCATATTTCTGGTGGATTTTAAATGCGACATCCACTATTTGCTTTGCTATATCGTTTTCATTCATGGGAGTGAGCCTCACGCAAACGCGCAAACGCGCAAACGCGCAAAGGCGCAAAGACGCAAAGGAACGCAAAGAAAAACCGGCCAGCACTCGAGGCGCAAACCTAAGCTCAAAACCCCAACGGCTGCAAAGGCCTTGGCTGTGTGCCTTCAAAGAACCAGCTCGCGCCGACGCGCAGGCGATGATGCCAGGTGGGCAGGCGCGCCGTGTACAAAGCGAACCGCGCCTGTCGTGCGAGTGCTCCCCCGACGACTTTGCCGCCCGTGAGTACTGCCGCGTGTTCGGTGCCGAGGCTGAGCGCCTCTCCCAATTCGACAAACTTTTGCGTTTTCAGTTCTTCGCCATTCAAAAAAGCGCGGACATTACGCGCGCAAAGTTGAGCTTGCTGAAGCGCGAGCTGCGCTGTGCCGGCAAGCGTGGGCGCGATGTCGGGATAGAAAGCAATGTCGCCGAGCGCGAAAGCATTCTTGTGCTCCGAAAGCTGAAGTGTTCGATCGACGATGATCAATCCTCGCTTGTTCTTCTCGACATTCAGCGTCTCGATCGCGGGATTGACGCGCACGCCCGCGACCCAAACAACACCCGCAGCTTTGATCTCAGTTTCACGCCCGTTGTGTTCGAGCACGAGTGCATCTTGAGTGACGCGCGCGACTCGGGTGCTGGTGTGGACCTCTACGCGATGTTCTTCCAACTCGCCCTCGACGTACTTGCGAATCTCCTCGCCCATGCCCGGCACCAGCCGGTCGGTCATCTCGACGATGATCAAGCGAGGCTCGCCGCGCAACGCGCGCCGTTTCACCGCATCGCGCAACAAGTCAGCCATTTTTGTCGAGAGCTCAACGCCACTGGCGCCGCCACCGACGACTGCGAACGTGAGCGCTTCTCGTGAGTCCTGCGGCGCGGCATCCGGTTGGATATGGTCGAGTGTGTCCGTCATGCGCCGTCTCAAACGGTTAGCGTCGTCGATTTCTCTAAACGGCAAAGTAAACTCTGCCGCGCCTTCGACGCCCCAATAATTCGTCGTTGCGCCCAGTGCCATTACAAGCACGTCATAAGTAATTGGGGTTTGGCGTCCGGTGACGGTCACGGAACCCGCGTGCAGATCGATGGAAATCACCCCGCCACGCACATGCCGTACGTCATCGAGCAGTTCCGAAAAGTTCGGAGCGATGTGCCAGGCCTCGACCTCGCCGCTTAGGTACTCGTAGAGCATCGGCTTGAACAGGAAGTGATCGTTTTCATCAACGAGGGTCACTTCTCCGGCGCCGGCCAACTCGAGCGCCGTGAATAACCCGCCGAAGCCCCCACCAAGAATCAGAATTTTCGCGTCTTTTTTAGCCATTTATCGCTATTCAACGGTCCCGCCTACGAGTCGGTGATGTTAACAGACATGCCTCGGACGGCACAGTGGGCGGCCCGGACGGTCGAACTGCCCGTGGCTGGACACTTCAGGCAGCCGGATGTTAACTTCTCTGCGATATTGAATTCTTTGTGGTTTTGCCGATGAATGGGCATTACTGCGGTTTAGGAGGCCATCTTTAAGCAGTGGCATTAGCAAAAGAAGCGAAGGAAAAAATCCTGACGGATTTTCGGACGCACGACAGCGACACGGGGTCACCCCAGATACAAATCGCGCTCTTGAGTCAGCGTATCAACGAACTCACCGAGCATTTCAAGATACATAAGAAGGACAACCATTCGCGGCGCGGCCTGCTTAAGATGGTCTCGCATCGCCGAAGTTTGCTCGATTACTTGAAGAAGACGAACATACAGCAGTACCACGAAGTCGTCGGACGATTGGGCCTGCGTCGTTAATCGTTAGTCGAAAACAACACTAAAGGAGAGATTCGACTCTCCGGTAGAACAAGCCCGCGCCATTCGAAGGCCTGCGACCGAGCCGAACGTGACGGCGATATCGAGGAGACAGGCGGCGCGAAGCATAAACAAAACCGAAAGGCGGCAAGAGCTTCACGGGTAAAGGCTCTGCCGCCTTCATTTTTTGGAGTGCGCTGACTTGTCAGCGCTATAAAAAGCGGCGACAAGTCGCCGCACTCCATATAAGTCGCAGTGGACGAGACGCTGCGTGACTGGCTGAGGCAGAAACCCGACCGTAAGGGAGGGTGCAAAAAAGCCACGCCGGTCATCGTCAAAAGGAGACGATCCAAAAATGACAGTTAAAAAGTATTTGAAAGAATCAATCAGAGTCGGTGATCGCGAACTCACCGTAGAAGTTGGTCGCGTGGCCAAACAGGCAGACGGATCTTGTGTGATTCGTTACGGAGACACGATGTTGTTATGCGCCGCCGTCGGCGCTTTGACGCCGCGTGAAGGAATAGATTTCTTTCCGCTGACAATTGAATATCGCGAAGCATTCTTCGCCGCGGGCCGCATTCCCGGCAACTATTTCCGGCGCGAAGGCCGGCCCAACGAAAAAGAAGTCATTACCTGCAGGTTGATCGATAGGCCTTGCCGGCCGCTCTTCACCGAGGGTTATCGGAATGAAACTCAGGTAGTCGCGTCGGTTATTTCCGCTGATCCGGAAAACAACCCTGATGTTTTGGCGATTACCGGCGCATCCTGCGCGCTTTACCTTTCGGACATTCCATTCCCTAACCCGATTGCCGGCGTGCGCGTCGGCTTGATCGACGGCCGGTACGTGGT
The DNA here is from genome assembly GCA_052389795.1 of Acidobacteriota bacterium. Classification (GTDB taxonomy): domain Bacteria; phylum Acidobacteriota; class Blastocatellia; order Pyrinomonadales; family Pyrinomonadaceae; genus UBA11740. The sequence goes on from JBQTHO010000001.1 coordinate 710,154, forward strand.
GAATCCGACTTACGCGGAGATTCGCGAGTCAAAACTCAACCTGATCGTGGCCGGAACGGAAGAAGCCATCGTCATGGTCGAAGCGGGCGCCCAGGAAGTTTCCGAAGCCATCATGGTCGAAGCCTTGATGTTGGCGCACAAGGAAATCAACCGGCTGTGCCGTTGGCAGAAGGAACTTTACAAGGCCCTCGGCATTGAGAAGCGTGCGGTTGAGCCGCCAGTCTTGAACGAGGAGATGGTCGGCGAAATCGAACGAAATTACACAGAACGGTTACGGGCCGCCCTGGACACGACGGGTCAGGAAAAACGTTCGAGTTATGCCGCTGTGGATGCGCTCAAAAAGGAAGTAGTCGAAGGTTATCCGGCAGATGAACCCGAGAAGCGGCAGATGGCGAAGAAAGTTTTCGACCATCTGAAGGAAAAGATTTTCCGCGACGACATCCTGAATCATCGCCGGCGTCCGGACGGCCGTCGCTTCTCAGAAATTCGTGCCATCAACTGCGAAGTCGGTTGGCTCCCGCGCACGCATGGTTCAGCGCTGTTCACGCGCGGTGAAACCCAGGCGTTGGTGACCACCACGCTGGGCACGAAAGAAGACGAACAGTATATGGACGATCTTGAAAAGGGCGAGATTAAGCGACGCTTCATGCTGAACTACAACTTCCCGCCCTACTCGGTCGGCGAAACTGGACGCTTCGGCAGTCCCGGTCGACGCGAGATCGGCCACGGAGCGCTCGCGCGTCGCGCGCTCGAGGCAGTACTTCCTGACGACACGACGTTCCCGTACACGATCCGCCTCGTCTCTGACATCACTGAATCGAACGGTTCGTCGTCGATGGCTTCGGTCTGCGGTGGCGCGTTGTCGATGATGGATGCGGGCGTGCCGCTGAAAGCGTCCGTCGCTGGCGTGGCGATGGGCCTCGTAATGGAAGGCAACAAGTACGCGATTCTGACGGACATCGCCGGCGCCGAAGATCACTATGGCGACATGGACTTCAAAGTCGCCGGCACGCCCGACGGAATCACTGCGCTGCAGATGGATATCAAGATCACCGGCGTTAATGCTCAGATCATGGCTGAGGCGCTGGAGCAGGCAAAGAAAGGTCGCCTGTACATTCTCGGCCTGATGCAGCAAGCGCTGCCTGAGGCGCGTACGTCAATTTCGGAGCATGCGCCGCGCATCATCAAGATCAAGATCAATCCGGACAAGATTCGCGACGTCATCGGACCAGGCGGTAAAGTCATCCGCGCCCTGGTGGAGGAAACCGGCGCGAAGATCGACGTCGAAGACGACGGCACCGTGTCCATTGCGACTTCTGATTCGGCGGCGGCTGAAGCTGCGGTCGCTCGGATTAAGGGTCTGACGGCTGATGCCGAAGTTGGAGCAACCTACGTGGGTACGGTGAGCCGCATCGTTGATTTCGGCGCCTTTGTCGAAATTTTCCCCGGTACTGACGGCCTGCTGCACATCTCGGAAATCGCCGACCGGCGCATCCGCGACGTGCGTGACGAACTCAAAGAGGGCCAGCAAATCATGGTCAAGTGCATCGGTAAAGAGGGCAACAAAATTAAGCTTTCCCGCAAGGCCGTCCTTCGCGACGATGCCCAGCACGCTGATGCCGCCAGCGGTCACGAATAATTCTGCAACCTGGAGCAGGTGATTCCGCAATCGCGGTTTCACCTGCTCTTATTTTGTGGCGTTTTTCCTCAGTAAGTCCTTCCTGAAACTGGAATAGCCTATACATTCAGCCTCTTTTCCTAACAGGAAAACAAGCCCCTTTGGGTTTAGCAGGCTTGTACCAGCAGCAGGCTGCCTCGCTGTGTCTCAAAAAATGACCGAATTTCCTAACCGAGTGCGAGACAGAAAGCAGCCAGACTTCAGGAGGGAGTTGCCTAACCAGATGCTGAGTCGTATTTTCCGCCAACTGAGCACAATCGCCAGCCTTTTGCTGTTGGTCGCAGTGCCCACCCAGGCGAGCCCAATCAAATTCGCCGATGTCGTAAACGTCATGGGCGACCTGCACCGCGGCCACCAGAACGAACAGTTGCGGTTGCGGGTAACACAAGACCCAGCCGCCCCTTTGAACGTCCGAAGCAACATCGCGACGTCAAACGCAACGGGCGTTTCACCAGCTACGGATGAAGATGTCGTCACGGCTTCGAACGAACTGGCAGCGACTGAGAATTCCAGCACCACTACGTCGCTGGTTGCCGGAACCGACATCGCGCCGCAACAGCCGCAAGGTGACGTGCAGGTCTTCGACCAGGACCAGGTCAGTGGTACGATTTGCGACTGTGGCGAGATTCCGGCAGTTGGTGGCGGCTTTCCAAAGTGGCCATTCCTTCTGCTGATTCCGTTGGTTTGTCTGACGGGTATCTGCTTTGACGACGACAAGAAGAAGGTTCCGCCAACGCCGACGCCAACGCCGCCTATTCCTGAGCCCGCTTCGTTGTTGTTGCTGGGTTCCGGACTCGCGGCCCTGGGCGCTGGTGCGCGTCGTCGCTACGCCAAGATGAAGGCGGCGAAAGAAGCAGCGGCCATGGCGGAGGTGTAACGATGACTAAGAAAAACTTCATGGTCACCCCGATGTTTAAGTTGACAATCACCGCAATGATTGCGCTGGCGTTCGCCCTCATTTGCACCTCGTCAACCGCTTATGCGAAGAAACGAGTGAAACACGGCACGCTTGAATTTTCGACAACCCCCGCCGGCATGCCAATCAGCATTGACGGCCGACCGGAAGGCACGACGACGACTGACGTTCGCGTCCTTCAGCTTGAGCCCGGCCGTCACACGGTCGAGATCACTCTGCCGAATGGCGGACGCTGGGTGCGGGAATTCGAAATTGAACGCGCGCGACGTCTTTGCCTCAACCTGAATTTCATCCCGAAGAAATACACAGTCACCACGTCTCCATGCCCCTATCCGGTAATCGTTTCTTCGCCACCGACAGTTGACGATGGCGATCTGATTACGTTCGCCGCCGACGTTTCTTACAGCGGAACTGCGCCTCTGAATTACACGTGGACCGTTTCGCCAGCCGAAGCGCGCGTAGTCAGCGGTGTCGGCACGCCGACGATCACAGTCGATTCGACCGGACTCGGGAATCAACGGGTCACGGCCACCCTGGTTGTTGATGATGGGTCGGGCGATCCGGCTTGCCGTCAAACGGCACAGGCCGGAACGAACGTGACTAAGAAAGAAATCTTGGTGCCTGAATGCCGCATGTTCGATCAGTTCCCGTCGACTGCATTCGATGACACGAAAGCTCGTCTGGACAACCTGGCGATTGAGCTGCAAAACAATCAGGACATCACGGCTTACATCTTCGTCTATGCCGGTCGCACGAGCCGCGTGGGTCAGGCCGATGCACTCGGCCGGCGCGCGATGGACTACCTCGTCAACGAGCGTGGCGTGGATTCAGGGCGCATCAACGTGATCAATGGAGGCTACCGCGAGGAAGACTACATTGAAATCTGGGTTTGCCCGCCGGGAGCGAAAGCACCACAGCCTTCGCCCACGGTGCAGCCCGGTGACGCCCAGCCGAGTGGAGAAAGGACGCGGCCCCGACGTCCGCGGCGCCCGCGCGGTTAACAACTGAGCGCCCTTGAACGTGGGCCATTCCCGAAAGCAGGTGACGACGCCCCCCGTTGTCACCTGCTTTTGTTTATGAGTGTAGTTGACGGTATTTCCAGCGCTGTGCTAAGAATTTCAGTGCAGTAACCTTCCCCTTTTACCACCCCTGGCAATTAATTGAATCCCCCGGACGGAGGCTAACTATGGCTGACGATAATGGCGGAGGAAGCGGCAGCACTGGAGTGGTTGCGGTGTTGGTGATTTTCCTGGTCGTGGTGATTCTGGCGGTGCTGGCCTGGCGCGGCGGATGGTTCGGCGGTCGAAAGACGCAGGTCAACGTCAACGTGACTGTGCCTCAGCAGCAGCAACAACCAGCGGCGCCGCGATCGTCGCCGTAACTTCATGGCAACTCAACTTTAGATTCGGGAGGACTTTTGAAATGGGTGATGATAATGGAGGAGGAGGCAGCAGCGTCGGTGTCGTTGCTGTACTGGTGATCTTTTTGATCGTGGTTGTGGTAGCGGTGCTGGCCTGGCGCGGTGGCTGGTTCGGAGGCAACAAGACGCAAGTCAACGTCAACGTTTCTGCCCCGAGTCGCTAGGGCTTAGTTGAGCTCCTTAGCGCTGTCGAGCAAGCGCGAAGGGTCGCTTGCCTTTGTCAGTTCGTCCAGATTGAGACGAACAGAACCACCCGCGTCTGAATAGAAAGCTGCGCTTTGAGCGCGGCGTTGACGGAATAGAAGAAATCCGACAAGGCCGCCAATCGCCACACACGCCAGCATCGACAGACCTGAGCCTTTCAGCACGGTGACCAAAACACCGGCTGAGGTCTGGGCGAAATAGCGTTGCAACTTTTCGTAGAGATACGGATCCTCTCCCAGCCACTGCACAACCTTTTCGTACCGAACCTGGTCGATGAGCTGGTTCGCGGACGCTTCGTCTGATCCGTTGAAGACAAAAACTGAGTAATTCCCGACGCGCCGGTACGCAGTCGGAATGGGTTGCGCCTGACTCTTCAACTCCTGAACCTTCGCCACGATACGCTGATCGTTCTCGACTGAAAAATGCGGCGTGCTGAATTCCACGATCACGAGTTGCCCCTGCCCGTAATTGGCCGCAACCGCTTCCGTGCCACCTTCAAAACTGACTGAATCCAGAACCGGCTGATTCGCGACGCTCCGTTTCAGATCATCCAACGTCACACTGTACTTCGCGGTCTTGCGGGCCGTTTCCCAATTTGGAAGGTGCTTGATTAAGACGGGCGCGTCATCCTCAGTCAGTACGGGCGGCGGTGCAGCAGGCTGGGGTTGCGCGACCGCAAACGCGGCGGCAATTACCGTAAATATTGCTGCAAACAGAAACCTACTCACTTTAATTACCTCAGCCAGACCGTTTAGAACCCGCCACCAATGCGTTGTTCCCGGAACGTGAAAAGTTGCGAATCTCTCCAGTTTGAGTTTAATGCCAGCGACGCAGCTCGCGCAAAAGCAGGTCGGCGTAGTGACGAGGATTGTTGATGTTGTGCAGGATGGTCGAGCCGCCAATCTCGCTCGCGTTGTCGATTACGACATCGCCAAAACCAAGAATCCTCTGCGGAATCGAAGCAGAAATGGTGACGTCCTGGATTTTCGAAAGCGGTACGTTGCGGGTCGTCCTCGCGATCAAACCGTAATCGATTTCGACCTTAGAGTCAGTCAGCGTATAACGAACCATGTTGCGCCTGATGTGGTAATAAGCCGGAATCAGGAGTAGCGCGAGCGCGATGGGCAGCGATAAATAGATGGGGATGTCGATGAAGCTGACCATCGCGAGCAAAATAGTCAACACTATCGCGCCGACGATTGCCGCGACGTAGCCGATCTTTACGAACAGAAGAGTAGGCCGAACGGTGAAGAGAACGTTTTCGATATCGTCATCTTCGGCATACCGTTGGGGCGCGGACGGCGCCGCCGTTCTTACGATCCTGGTTTCTTCAGGATCGCGCACCGCTGTTCCGCAGTTCTTGCAGAACCGGCTGTCTGAATCGAGGAATGAACCGCAGTTTGCGCAGCGCATCTTAATTTGGCCCCTGTATCGTTAGGCAGGGCTAATCATACATAACTGAACTCTTTCTCCAAATACGAAACGAGGCGACGTCCGGTTCAACATCGCCTCGTTCAGGAGAAACTAACGTTAATAGTGGCTACTGCGTGATCAACTGCAAGCGACCGTCAGGCAGACGCACAGTCAAAATGCTGCGTTCATAAATCGCCAGCGGCGCCGGCTGTTTCGAGTTTAATCTCGCCACTTGCGAACGCGACACGGTCGGCGCGTAGATCGCGGCGTTCGGGTCGCGCAGCAAATTGTAGCGGCGCGAGATGCGTCGCACGTACTCCTGGGTTTCCGCGTACGGAGGAATGCGCCATCCGTATTTGTCGACCGCACCTTCACCGGCGTTATAACCGGCAAGCGCCAGCGACAGATTTCCATCAAAACGATTCAGCAGGAACTTCATATAGCGGGAACCGCCCTCAATGTTCTGCTTCGGATCGAAGATATTCGTAACGCCATAGCGCGCCGCCGTTCCCGGCATTAACTGCATCAAGCCCCGCGCGCCCTTGTGCGAGATTGCCCGCTGCTTGAAGCTGGATTCCTGATGCATGATCGAATAAATCAACAGCGGATCCAGTCCGTGGCGCTTAGCCGAGTCCGTTATGTAGCCGTCAACCTGCGCATTTCCCGTCGTGAAGCCGCGTAGCGACGACGCCAAGCTTCCCGCCGTAACTGGTGCAAATGTAAGTGACGTACGCTGGACAGACATTGAAGGCTGATTAGCGTCCCTATGAGCCGAGGCGACTCCGGACCGCTTAGAACCGGGCGCCGTTTTGGCTACTAGCGGCTGAGGCCTCACTGGCTCGGTATGGATCTTGATTCCATTGCGAGTATCGAAATTATCGAAGGAATAGGCAGCGTTTTGCGCAAAAACAGCGGGTGCCGTGACGATCAAAAGAACTACGATAAAGGAAATTTTGCGTTTCATTGGGATGCTTCGGCTGGCTGAGTGGCAGGCCTTGGAGATTTTCCGCATTTCGCGGACAAATCGATACTACCAAAGCGTTAAAGATTTGCCAACCATTTTGGCCGGTGCAGTGCGCTACCGGCCGGAGATCGCCCTGAACCCCATGTAAAGAATCTTGCGTTGACAGCGGTAGTATCATGGCGCCTCAATTTTTGAAGTCTTCCGGCTTTATCAACCCTGCGTCCTCTTTCGGACGCCTCCCGAAACTAAGGAGAAAGACATGAAGAAACTCCCGTTACTAATCCTCTCAGTCGTCCTGTTGTGTGCGGTGACCGCAGTCGCCCAAAACTCGAACTCGAGCACCACTTCCAACACTCCGACGACCAAGGCCAACAAGCCGAAGCGCGGCCCGGTCTTTCGCGCCACGGCCGATCAAATCAAGCAGGCGCAGGCGATTCTTAAGCAGCGTAATTTCTATTCGGGCGAGGAAACAGGAAAGCTCAGTCCTGAGACTCGGGTAGGCCTCAAGCTATATCAGGCGGCCGAAGGATTGAAGGCCACTGGGACCTTAAACAAGGTCACCCTCGTGAAGATGGGAATTACCCTGACGGACAAACAGAAAGCAATGTAAGTGGCGCGCCAGAAGCCCGACGCATAACGTCATGCGCGGGCTTCTGACCTTCGCGTTACTTCGTGCGCACGTTCTCTGCGCCAATATCTTCGAGCAGCGTTTCGAGCTTCTCAACATCATCGTCGGTTTTCGCCTCAACGCCGAGCAGGATTCCACCGCCGCGCACGTCGGTGTCATAAACTTTTGCCCGGTGCTCGGGAATTCCTGTGCCGACGAGCAGACCAACTAGTCCGCCGGTCGCGGCGCCTGCACCCGCGCCGGCCAAGGCCGCGGCGATTGGGCCGGCGACAATTAGCCCGACACCCGGGATCGCGATGGCTGTTCCCACGCCCACAATCGTGGCGAGAACGGCGCCGACGGTGCCACCGATTGCGCCGCCGATACCCAGGCCATCGGCGGCATGCGACTTGGCCTGCACCGCGAACTCTTTATTCTTCGTTGCGTCGGACATCAAGACGCTGATGTCGTCACGCGCATACCCGCGTTTGATGAGCGCGTCCACGGCCGCTTCGGCCGCCGCGCGTGTCCTGAAAAAGCCAGTGATAAAATTCTTCGACATAGTTTTGCTCCTTTGCTATTTGGATCAACTCGCCGCCCTGAGTTTGAGCGCCGGAGAGAAACGGACTCGCTCGATCAAGCTGGCCGAGATACTAAATTTCGGGGGATTGATTGTTACCGCGGGGGATGAACTTATCTTGCGTCAGCGCTGCGTGGCTGTCAAACGCCGTCTACGCAGATCGGATTGTGTCGAGAAGTTTCTGTAACTCGCCTGGGAGCGGAGAAGTGAAAATCACCCGCTCGCCGGACTTCGGGTGACTAAACCCAAGCTTCTCGGCATGAAGAAACTGGCGGCCGAGCTTGCCGATCTGGCTGCGCATCACCGGATCCGCAACCGTTCTGTCGCGGCCGCTGCCGTAAGTTTCATCACCGACCACTGGATGTTTGATCCAGGCAAGATGGACGCGAATCTGGTGCGTGCGGCCCGTCTTTAATTCAACGTCAGTTAGCGTAAACCGATCGAATCGTTCACGCGCGCGATAAATCGAGAGCGCTGACCGGCCCCCTCGCACGATTGCCATGCGTGTGCGGTGGCGGGGGTCGCGGGCGATTGGTTCATCGATCTCGCCTCGATCCTTTTCCAGTTGTCCGTGCACGAGCGCGACATAAGACTTGAAGACCTCGCGCACCCGAAACTGATCAGCCAAATTTTCATGCGCTTGTTCAGTCTTGGCCGCCACCAGCAAGCCTGAGGTGTCTTTGTCCAGGCGATGAACGATTCCCGGGCGCGCGACACCGCCGGCAGTTGAGAGGTTTTGAAAATGAAAAGCCAGCGCGTTGGCCAACGTCCCGGTCTTAGCTCCTGCGCCCGGGTGCACGACGATGCCGGCCGGTTTGTTGATGACGATTAAGTCGTTGTCTTCATAGACAACATCGATGGGAATGTCTTCGGGGAGGAAGGACGTTGTGGGCAGGGCTGTCAGTTCCGCTTCGATTTCATCGTTCGCGCGCAGTTTGTAGGAAGCTTTGGCGGCGCGCCCATTGACCAGCACGTCACCGTCTTCAATCAGGCGCTGAAGACGGGCGCGGCTCCAGTCTTCAATGCGCGAAGCGAGGAACGCATCGAGTCGCGCTCCCGCGTCTGCTTCGGGGACGGTGAAGGTAACGAAGGACTCAGGTTCAGAGTTCAAGCTTTAGCGGGATGGATTACGGCTTACACGGTGTGATGGCCGCGTTCGTCTTCAGGCGATCCGCAATGAATTTGTCGGCCTCTGCTTCGATCAATTCGCCGTTCACGACGAACGCTTTCTCGGTCAGAACGGCACCGGTCGAGTTGCACTTCGCCGGATCGAGAAAGATGTTCCAGGGCGACCCCCATTTTCGCGTGTCGCCGGTCATCCGCCGGTAAGCGTAATGCGGAGTCTGGTCGCGATCTTCCCGCGTTTCAGACTCAACGACGACCGGATATGGCGCGCCATTGGGTCCGAAATACGCACGTGAATCCGCGGCCGATGCGTACTCGCTGACGGCCACAATTTCAAAACCCTGCGACTTATATTTGTCATACAGCCGTGCTGCGACCGGTGCTTCGTTGCGCCAGTTCGGACACCACGGCGCGAAATAGAGCACCATCACAAGCTTTTTTCCATTCATCAGTGATCGAAGACTCACCGGCTTGTTCGTCCCCAGATCATTGAGAGTCCAGGTGTTGTAGTTAACAGTCTTCTCAACGATCGGCGCGTACTCATGCCCATCCTGAGCACGCGCGGCCGTCGCTGTCAGAATCAAAGCCGCAAGGATTAGAACTGCTTTTTTCATGAAATCACTACCCACGTTAATTGCTCGCTCGGGCCGACTTTACGGTCTCGTCCAATAATGGTCTTACTACAGACTCGAAGACTTCACGCGACTGTGGCCCGAAGAATGTTTTGCGAATGCGGCCTTCCCGGTCAAGAATATGAGTAACCGGCAGACCCGGCCCGTTCTGAAACTGGCTACCAATTTCTTCGGCGCCGCGCACGATCGTGTAATCCTGCTTAACATCCTGTTGGAAACTCTTAATCACGTCAGGCGTGTCGAGAGGTGAAACGGACGCCCCCACGACCGAGAGACCGTGCTGCTCGAGCTCACGCTGCATTTGGTTGAACTCAGGCATCTCTGCGCGGCACGGAACACACCAGGTAGCCCAGAAATTCAAAACCACAACGCGTCCGCGTAGATCGGTAAGGCGGAAAGCGCTGCCATCCAGTTTCGTGAATGCAACGTCCGGGGCCTGTCGAGCTCCCTGAATATTGTTTGAATTTGCCTGCCCGGCATCACGCAATTTCAGACGCGACTCCCAATCCGGCAGCCAGCCCGCAAGCCGCGCGCTGTTCAGGATCGTCACCTTGTTGCTCAGGATCAGCAGGCCAATCAAGATCAGCACAATGCCCGAAACTACTTCGACCTTGTGCAAGTGACGCCGAAACTTTGTGTAGAAACCCAAAAACTGATTTATGCCCAGGCCGGTCACCAGAAACGGCACGGCCAAGCCAGCGGAATAAAATGCTGACAGAACCAGTCCGCCTTTCCAACCGCCGGTCGTCGCGGCCAAGCCTATGATTCCTCCGAGAATGGGGCCGATGCAGGGCGTCCATCCCGCCGCGAAGGCGATTCCCAACATCAGCGAACCCCAAATGCCGCGCCGCTCTTCGCTTTTAAACTGGCGCGTGTCCTTGTAGAGATACTTGATTTTTAAAAGCCCGATCAGGTGCAAACCGAAAACGATGATCACTAAACCGCTGATCATCCGCACCCAAAAGTTTCCGAAGATTGCTGAGCCAATATACCCGGCGGTCGCACCCAAAGTGAGAAATATCACGGAGAGGCCCGCGTTAAAAGCGAGCGAGTTGGCGATCACCGCGCGGCGCGAATTTGCAGCGCCCTCTTTCAAGTGATCGACGCTAACGCCCGACATCAAAGAGATGTAGCCCGGCACCAGCGGCAGAACGCACGGCGACAAAAACGACAGCAGCCCTCCGGCGAAGGCAATTAGGATGTTGAAAAGCGAAATCCCCATTTTTTCGTAGCGGAGAACAGTTTCCCAAACTGGAGCGTCAAATTCAAACTTACTGCCACCGTCGCTAGGTCCTGTTTTGACTTTGCGATGTTTTGCGTCTTGGCGCCTTTGCGTGAGCCGCCCTTTTCGAAACGAGTTTGCTCACGCCAAGGCGCAAAGACGCAAAGAAAAACCGCAAAGAAGGAAACTAGCGCCAAATCTCCGAAGTCAGGCCGTCGCGACCTGGTTAGATGCTGTTTACCGGCTCGCAGCCGCTAACCGAAAGCGATCAGGCGAGAAACTCTCGTGGAGCCGCGAGCTTTTTCTGTTTACGACCGCTTCGGCAATAATCTCAGCGGTAATCGGCGCCAACAAGATGCCGTTTCGGTAATGACCCGTTGCGTAGAACAAACCCTCGAGGTCCGCGGCCGGCCCGAGCACCGGCAGATCATCCGGCGCATGTGGCCGGAAACCCGCCCATGAGTCCACAATCGCGGCCGATTCAAGTCCCGGCGCGATTTCAAAAGCCATTGACTTGATAGAGACCGTGTTTTCGTCCGTCACGCGTTTGTCGAATCCAACGCGTTCGCTGGTTGACCCGGCGAGCAGACGGCCATTACGACGCGGAACCAAGTATCCGCGCGAGCTGTAAGCCACGTGACGTATAAACGTTGATTCGGTTTGGAAACAGAGCATCTGTCCGCGCACGGGTTCAATCGGCGCCTCCGATGAATTCGTCGCTGAAGTTTCGATCTCGGACGTCCAGGCGCCGGCGGCAATCACGACGTTGGGTGCATCGATAGAGGTTTTTCCACTTTCAATACCGGTCACGCGCTTATTTTCGATTCGAACCGATCTGATTTCGCAGTTCGCGATTAACTGAACGTTGAGCTTCTGGTTAGCCCGGACAAGCGCTTCGGTCAGTTTTCGATTCTCAACCTGCCAGTCATCGGGAAAGCGAAGTGCGCAACGCACGCACTTCGAAAGCTTGGGTTCCAGCCGTCTGGCGTCTTCACCGCTTAGCCACTCGACGCGCAAACCTGCACGCGTCTGCCAATCAAACCGGCGACGCATCTCTTGTTCGTCAACTTCAGTGAAACCAACATACAGCGTGCCGGTTTGCTCAAGCTGAACATCAATTCCGGTTTCGTCTTGAAGCGCTCGGGCAAAGGCGGGATAAAGACCACGACTCGAGAATGCCAGTTCGAAAAAATCGTCAGCGCGATCAGCTTCAACCTGTGGGGCGAGGATTCCACCCGCCGCCCACGATGCTTCTTTGCCGAACTCACCGCGTTCAATTACCGTCACGTTACGCAGGCCGCGCAATGCGAGTTGGCGCGCGATCGACAATCCGATAACGCCGCCACCGACGATTACGGCATCAGCAGACGGCTTCGCTTGAAATGGTTCACTCAGAGACACAGGAGTTCTTTAGTCAGTTGTCAGTTCGTAGCTGAAGCCTTATTCTGCTTTGGTTAGCTGAAAAATCGGTAAGAAGAGGTTGGTAGTTTCTGCTCACTGCCCGCTGCTTACTGCTTACGGCCTACTTTTCATGCATCGTATCACACTGATTCCCGGCGATGGCATCGGCCCCGAAGTCGCTTCCGCCGTGGTGCGCATCATCGAAGCTTCCGGCGTCGAGATCGATTGGGAAGAGCATGTCGCCGGACAGGAAGCGCTCGATAAGTTCGGAAAGACGCTGCCGGACGAACTGCTCGAATCAATCAAACAAAACAAAGTCGGATTGAAGGGGCCCATCACCACGCCCGTGGGAAAGGGTTTCACTTCAGTTAATGTCGGCCTGCGCAAGGCGCTCGATCTTTATGCGAACCTGCGACCGATTCGCGCGCTGCCGAACATCCCGTGTCGCAATCCCGAACTGGATCTGGTAGTCGTGCGTGAAAACACCGAAAGCCTTTACTCAGGCCTGGAGCACGAAATCATTCCCGGCGTGGTCGAGAGCCTGAAGATCATTACTGAGAAAGCTTCCACGCGCATTGCCAAGTTCGCCTTCGACTTCGCGCGCGAGGAAAAGCGAAAGAAGATCACCTGCACGCACAAAGCCAACATCATGAAGATGTCCGACGGACTTTTCCTGAAATGCTTCCGCACCACGGCGCAGGAATACTCTGACATTGAATCGGCCGACATGATTATCGACAACGCGGCGATGCAACTCGTGATGCGGCCTGAGCAATTCGACATCCTCCTGTGCGAAAACCTTTACGGCGACATCGTGTCCGATTTGTGCGCGGGCTTGATTGGCGGCCTGGGTCTCGTTCCCGGAGCGAACATTGGCGAGAAGGGCGCGGTGTTCGAAGCGGTCCACGGTTCAGCTCCTGACATTGCTGGAAAGGGAATCGCCAACCCCACGGCGCTTTTGCAATCCGCAATTCTGATGCTGCGTCACATCGAAGAACGCGCCGCCGCCGTCAAAATCGAACGCGCTATGCTGACGGTTTTCGAAGAAGGCGACGTGCGCACCCGCGATATTGGTGGTTCAGTAAGCACGAACGCGTTCGCCGATGCGATCATCGCGAAGATGAAATAGTGCTTCGCGACTGTGTAACATCCCAATCCTCAATTGTCCGACAAGCGTGCGCTGTAACTTCGCAATCGAAATGTCTTAATAACGTTCTAGCCGCGTAAATCAGCGAAACTCACGACTTAGTTCGAGCAGGTCTTCGATCCATACAGGTGTGTTGCTGGCATTCGGCTTGCCCAATGTTTCAGCATGAGACACAAAGCAATTAGCCAACTCTTGTTTATCGCTTTGGCTCTCCCCGTGATTTTGATTACCTGGTTCCGTGGCGCAGCACAGACGCCTACCGCCACTCCGCAACTTTCTCCGACTGACAAAGTCGCGGTGAAACGTTTTGAGGAGCGCGTGAAGGATTACATGAAGCTTCGCAACACGGTGAAAGCCAGATTGCCGAAACTTTCGAAGGATGCCACCCCGCAACAGATCGAGTCGTATCGTGAGAACCTGGAAGCCGCCGTGCGTAACACACGCACCGGCGCCAAGCGCGGCGATATCTTCAACCATGATGGCTCGGACTTTATTCGGCGGACTCTGAAAGTAAATTTCACGGGGAAGGATCGCGTGGAACTTCGTAACATCGTTTTCGAAGGTGAAACAGCCACGGTGAAAGTTCGCGTAAATTATCCGTACCCCGACCAGGCGGAACTGATCGAAATGCCGCCGACGGTTCTCTTGAATCTGCCGCAATTGCCGCCGGAAGTGAAGTATCGCTTCGTCGGTCGCAACCTGCTGCTGGTCGATAGCGAATCTAATTTGATTGTTGATTACATGACCAACGCTCTGCCGTAGAGCACGAGTCAAAAGGAGCAAGCGACATCATGAAACGATTTATCTTTTCGGCCGTTATACTGGCCGCATTACTCCTCTCCAGCTCGCTCTCGCCAACAACGTACTCGCAGAAAAAGTCCAACGGGACGACTGGGAACGGCCACGGGACCAAGACCGCTCACAGTGCTGTTAAGCTGACGCTGCCGCTCAAGAGTGATTCGGTGAGGTTCGCGGTGATGGGTGATACCGGCACTGGTAGCAGCAAGCAGAAGGAAGTTGCGGCCAGGATGGCCCAGTATTACTCGGCGTTTCCTTATGAGTTCGTGTTGATGCTGGGCGATAACATGTATGGCGGCGAGTCGGCAAAAGACTTCGAAACTAAGTTTTCGGAGCCATACAAACAGTTATTGAACAACCAGGTGAAGTTCTACGCGGCGCTTGGCAATCACGATCAGACGCTCCAGAAGAACTACGTCAACTTCAACATGGACGGGAAGGAATACTACCGACTAAAGAAGGGCAATGTGGCCTTCTACGCGCTTAACAGCAACTACATGGACAAGAAACAGGTGAAGTGGCTCGAGGATGAACTCGCCAAGGACACTTCAGAATGGAAAGTCGCGTTCATGCATCATCCACCGTATTCGTCGGGCGGCAAGCATGGTTCGGACGACCAGCTGCGTGAGGTCATCGAGCCTATCTTCCTGAAGTATGGCGTGAACGTCGTGTTAACCGGTCACGATCACTTCTACGAGAGAATTAAGCCGCAAAAGGGCATCTACTACTTTGTATCGGGTGCCGCCGGAAAGCTTCGCAGTGGCGATATCAAAAGCGGAACGGGCCTGACGGCGAAAGGCTTTGATCGCGATTTGAGTTTTATGCTTATCGAAGTGGATGGTAAGCAGATGCACTTCCAGACGATTTCGCGAACAGGCGAAACCGTGGATTCCGGTGTGATCGTTCATCAGCGAGCTAAACCGTAAGACCTGGTGATTCGGGGGCAGTAGCCCGACCGTGAGGGAGGGCTCAAGACGAACTTAATAAGCCCTCCCTGCGGTCGGGCTACTGCCCCGAGTCGACATCGTCACTACTTTCCGAACAAGCCACCGACCTTGGCCGCAACGTCGCCGACTTTATCGACCACCGCACCGCTGGCTCCGCTAATTGCGTTGTCGACCTGGCCGGCAATTGGCGCTGGTAATTTCTCTTTCAGAAAACCGGTGACGGTCGTGACCGCCGTCCGCGCCTGGTCTTCTGAAATCCCGGTCTTTTCAGTAATGCGTTTGATTAGTTCGTCCACCTTTGTCTCCTCCCAAGCGGTAGTACCCCAAGTTGTTAAACTTACGCCGTGTGCGCAATTTATCAAATCGCGCTACAAGATTATTCCCACGCCGAAGTAAGTTGACCCTGGGCGTCGCGCCACTGCGGCGCCCACACAAGTGACAACAGTTTCACTGAGATGTTTGATTTCGTCGGCTTCAAATTAACCTTTTCCAATTCTTCGGTTTGCGGATCACCGCCCTGTTGAATCGCTTCAGTTTCCGTTTTGAGTTGCGCGTCGAGATCGGCAAGCTGCCGACTCAAGGCTTCTACAGTATCTTGCGCGCGTTCGACATCGCTGGACTCTTTAATCGTCTTGCTGACGCCGCGCGCCGCGGTAGTCGCACGTCCGAGCGTCGAAAGGCTGACCGTCTTGCGACCGAAGAATGATGACAACAGGGTGGCGCCAAACGAAATAGCCGTTTGAACTTTTTGACCCTGGGCCTGCTCGGCTTCGCGTGCGACTGCCTGTTGGGCGCGTCGCCTCTTTTCTTCGAGCGCGGCCATCCTGGGCGCGTATTTCTGCCGCAGCTTCTCAACCGCTTCGTCGCGCTTCTCGCGGCCGAGCTGTTGCAGCCGCACGCGAAAGTCGCGTTCGGACTCGCCGGGATTCGAGATCAAGTCGAGGGAAGGGCTTTCGAACAACTCGACTTTTTGATTTCGATAAATCCATCCCGCGAAATCCTTCCGCCACGAATCGTAGTTCTTCGGTTTACCGGCGGCTGCCGGCAGATTCAAGAATCCCGCGGCCTCGACGGGCGCGCCTTCGAGATCCTGAACGGGCAAATCAACCGCCGTCGCGTGATCCCAATCGACCGCAATCGGCCCTTCGTCAATGTTGGCCAGCAGCGTAAGTTCCTGCGACAAGTCCACGGACTTCGCTTTGCTGTAGTGAAGTTCAGCGGCGCCCAAAACCATCGGGTGATAGGTGAGCGTGGCGCCGCCAGGTGTTTCGCTGCGTACCGGAATGAAATACTGCGCGATCTCTGGTGGCAGCACGGGCCGTTGAGTGACGGGTGAAGCAGCGGGAGCAGCACTCACGGCGGCTGCGGTTGTTGCGGCTGGGGCTGCGGGCGCCGTTTGCGCGGCGGTGGCCGCGCGAGTGGCCATGGGCACCACCGTGTTAGCTTGCGCCTTGATGGGCTCCATCAGAGACTTGATTTGCGTTCGCGTGAGCGGCCCGCGCAGATATGACATCGCCCAACGACTCTCAAAAACTTCAGGCGCGTCTTCGTGCACATTGTTGAGGAGAAAAATGCGATTGCCGAGGCCGGCGAGTATCTGTTCCGTCTCCTGTCGGTCGAACTTTTGCCCGCTGCCGGCGGCCACGCCCTCCAGTCCCTCAATCACCCGCGCTTTATCACGCTCAGTTTGCAGCCGGCCGATAAACCACGTGCCGGTGTTCGAAAGCCCCTTGTAATCCAGATCGACAGGGTTCTGCGTGGCTAACACAACGCCCAGCCCAAAAGCTCGACCTTGCTTCAGCAGTGTCAACAAAGGAAGCTTCGAGGGAGGATTCG
Source organism: Acidobacteriota bacterium (assembly GCA_052389795.1). GTDB lineage: Bacteria > Acidobacteriota > Blastocatellia > Pyrinomonadales > Pyrinomonadaceae > UBA11740. The sequence goes on from JBQTHO010000001.1 coordinate 727,044, forward strand.
CCACCGGCGGAAAGTAACCGAAGATTTCATCCATGTAGAGAATTGCGCGCAGGCTGGTCGTGCCGGATTGCGTGCGCATCCAGCCCAGCACCTGATTTAGTAAGAGCGAAACGAAGAACATTCGTTCCGCGTCGCCGAGATGCGCTATGGAAAAAATCGCGACCTGCGGTTTGCCTTGCGGACTGTAAAGAACATTCTGAATGTCGAGTGGCTCGCCTTCCATCCAGGCGCTAAAACCGGGCGCGGCCAGCAGATTGTTCAACGACATCGCCAGCTGGAAACGATCACGGGACGGGAAGAACGACTCAACGTCGAGTACGCCAATCTTCGTCATTGGCGGCGATTGAATCTGTTGAATTAAGGCCGCGATGTCCAACTCTTTTCCCGCCGCCCAGGCGCCGTTCAGAATGTTTGAAAGTAGAATGTGCTCGCAGCTCTTGATTGGGTCGGCCTCGATACCCAGCAAGCCAAGCAGGCTGGTTACGGTCGTGTTCACCCGCTCAGCCAACAGTTCGCTATCTTCGCGAACCGCCGGCGGCGGCGCCGCGAACGATTTCAGAATCGAGACTTGAATGCCGGCGTTGCTGCCGGGTGTGTAAATCCGAAAATCTGCCGTCTCACGCAGTCGCTTTATTCGTGCGCCGTCCTGGCCCCAGTCCGCCATCCCTTTTGTCCAGGCTTCGGCCTGCGCCGAAGCATAATCTGCCGGCGAGAGGTTTTTCTTTTGCGCGTCTTCCTGATTGACCCAGGGCAGGAAGTCAGTGGCCTGAAGATCGGGAAATGTCAGCAGAAGGTTCGGGAGATCGCCTTTTGGATCGATCACTATCGCCGGCACGCCGTCGATGGCAGCTTCCTCGAGCAGAGCGATGCAGAGACCGGTCTTGCCGCTGCCGGTCATACCCACGCAGACGGCGTGCGTCACCAGGTCTTTCGAATCGTAAAGAACCAGGCCGTCGCGACGCTGCTTGTTTTTCAGATCATATGGCCGACCGAGATAAAACGCTCCCAGCTTTTCAAAATCTTCCATCTGTTAGTCTCCTGTGCGACGCGAGTTGGAGCGTCCACGTGTTAATCTCCTGTGCGCGCGAGTTGGAGCGTCCACGCTCGGGGGGAATGGTTATGTACATATCAAATTAAGCGGCGGACACCAAGAACAGAGGGCCGCGGAACCGCGACCCTCGTTCGTTTCCCTCCGTGACGTTTGCCTATGGCGTGGGAGTCGTAGTCGCGGGTTTCTTCGGCGCCCGCCGTTTTCTCGTTTTAAATTCGACGAGGATTACTTCGAACTCGGCGCTGCCGATATTCTCGGGCGAGTGTGTGATGGCGGGCGTCCATAACGTCGTGCCGGCCGTAATGTCTCGTTCTTCCGTCTTGCCGTTGGGAAACGTAAATTTGACGCGGCCATTGGTTTGGAAAATCGCGACGGCATTCGGGTGTCGATGCATCACCGACTTTTCGCCCGGGCCGACCTTCACGCGCAACACGCGCACTTGCCCATTTTCGAATTCGACCTTGTAGTGGTTAGGATCGACCTTGACGGGATCTTGAGCCAGCGCTGGAACAGAGCAGGCGAATAGAAACAGAGACAAGTACAATATTCGACGCATAGGAACTCCTCCTGTTGTTTGGGGTTATAGCGTCGTCACTTCTATGCGAAGGCCCCGAGGTTGTCAATGGTTTTTTCGATGATGCGGAAGAGAGAGCAGTTTGCAGAATTGGTGGCAGAGGCAGCGAACTGTACTCGCTGTCCGGCGATGTGCGGACGTGCCGCCGTTTTGAGCGAGCTCAACGGCCCGGTTAACGCGCGCGTGATGTTTATCGGCGAAGCTCCCGGTCGCAAAGGCGCGGACCAAACGCGGATTCCATTCTCAGGCGATCAATCGGGAAAGAACTTCGAAGGGTTTCTTGCAGCAGCGAGTTTGCAGCGATTAGAGATCTTCATCACCAGCGCTGCGCTGTGTAATCCGCGCGGCGCGTCAGGCGCGAACCGGCGGCCGACGACACAAGAGTTGCGCAACTGTTCTGTTTTTCTCCGGCGTACGATTGAACTGGTTAATCCGGAAATAATCGTGACACTCGGCGGAGTTGCCCTTGAAGCGCTGAAGCGACTGCACGATCATCCATTCACATTGCGTGACGATGCCGCGAAGGTGCGGCAGTGGAACAGCCGAACGTTGATTCCGCTTTACCACCCGAGCCCGCAAGTTTTGATCACGAGCCGTGACGGGAATCAGCAGGTGCGGGACTACAAAGTTGTTGCGCGGGAGATGGGCGGAGCGAAGACCCACTATCAATAGTTTCCGATGACGAAGGCCTTATCAACATCTGAATACACCGCCGTACGCGATGGCGGCGCTGGCCTGATTGATCAATCTTCGCGCGGCCGCATCCTGGTAAGCGGGTCCGAAGCCGTGCTGTTCTTGAACGGCCTGATCACTAACGACATGAAGACGCTCGGCTTGAATTCATGGATGGCGGCGGCGTTCGCGAATGTGCAAGGCCGTCTGCTCGCCGCGGTCCGCATCGCGCATCGAGAGGACGGCTTTTTGATAGACACCGAAAGCGCGACGCGTGAGACGGTCATTACGCTGCTGGATCGATTCACGCTCGCCGGCGATTTTCACTTGCAGGACTTAACTGACGAGACAGCGATGTCGTCCGTGCAAGGAAGGGGTGCGCCCGAGATCATTTCCAGTGTGTTCGGTGAGGAAGTCGCGAACGTGAAGCGTCAGCAAATAGTAAACGCAGGGTTTGGGAATGCGACGGTGAACGTCATTCGGGCGACGCACACGGCCGAAGACGGCTTCGACCTTTTCATCGAGGCGAACGACAGTTCGAAAGTGGGGGACGCGTTGGCGGCGGCTGGCGCGTCGACGATCTCGAACGCGACGTTCGAAACGCTACGCGTCGAAGCAGGCGTTCCGCTTTACGGTATCGACATGGATGAGAACAATGTCGTGACGGAAGCGAATCTGGACGATGCCGTCAGTTTCACGAAAGGCTGCTACGTCGGGCAGGAGATAATCGTCCGCATCAAACATCGCGGCCATGTCGCGAAGAAGTTGACCGGAGTCGTGCTCGAAGACTCGACGCCAGTTCCGCGCAACTCAAAGATCGTAGCGAGCGATGGGAAGGAAATTGGGCGCGTAACGTCATCCACGTTTTCGCCGCGGCTGGGCCGCGCAATTGCGATCGGGTATCTCAAGTACGATTATTTGGCGGCGGGAACTGAAGTGAAGGTCGCTGCGCCTGAAGGCGAAACCAACGGCGCCGTCGCTGAATTACCATTTGTGCGCGGGAGTTGGGACGAAGACTAGCCACAGATGGACACAGATCGACACGGATTAAATCTTGCTTTTATCTGTGTTATCCGCATTCATCTGTGGCGAATACTACAGAATGATATTCCATGGCTGACGCATCCAATCGCGATCCGGATCCAACTGAGCTCGCGCATTCAATCATCGAATCGCTGCTTGATCACACAGCGGTCGTCAGCGATTTGATCGCTTTGATGGCGCAGGCACTCGATCAGGATACGACCAAAGCGCTCACGCTGACGCCGCAGTGGCAGGCTTATCTTGAAAGCCGGCGCAGCATGGAGCGCACTCGCGAAGAGGTCGAGAAGTTCGCGGCGCTACTGAAGAAACAGCCGGAGATGAACACGGATTCTCACAGATAGATGCGTTCCGGTTTGTGGCGATCTGCGTTTATCTGTGGCCAATCAGCGAATCATCATCACGACCTTCCGCTCGCGTCCGCCGTCGAACTCGCAGAGAAAGATTCCCTGCCAGCGCCCCAGCAGAAGCTTTCCTTCCGCGAAGGGAACTGTGACGCTCGGACCGACCAAGCTGGTTTTGATATGCGCGTCAGAGTTTTCTTCGCCGTGACGGAAGTCCATGCCGTGTTGCGGAATCAGAGTACGCAGCGCGTGCAGCATGTCCCGCGGCACGTCCGGATCAGCGTTCTCATTCACCGTCAAACCGGCCGTCGTGTGCTGCACGTAAAGCACGACCACACCTTCCTTGGCGCCTGAGTCAGTGAGTTGGCGCTGAACTTCGTCAGTGAATTCGACGAGCTCTTCACGTTGATGTGAACGGACTTTGAGCGTGAACATGGCGGAACTATCCACAGATTAAACTGCGACGAACAGTACTTGGTGCTTCGTGCTTCGTGCTTTGTACTTTGTTCTCTAATGAAGTGGCCGCTGCGTCATATGTGACATCCCGCGTTAAGACATCTAAGTACAAAGTCCAAAGTACAAAGAACAGCCCTCCGTAATCTGTGGACCTATTCCTCTTCTTCATCAACCGAGCGTCGAATTCGAATCGTTGCATCAGCCGGTGAGGGCGCAGCATGAGGGGAAGGATAAACCGCACGCGCGCCTACTTCGGAACGGAAGTTTCCGTTCTCGTCGTATAGCCTTCGATACTGAAGGCCGTTACGCACTATGCCCTGAATGTATAGCCGCGTTTCGCGAAAGGGCACGGCCTCCTGAAATTCATCCATTTGCAGCGGCAGGCTGGCGCGCCATGGTCCCACGCGGCCGGGGCCGGCGTTGTACGCTATGGCCACGTATTCAATCCGGCCGTACTTGTCGAGTAACTCCCTAAGATGCGCCGTGCCAAGTTGAATATTCAGGCGTGGCTCAAACAAGGCCTCCATCGTGATTGAGCGGTCACTCCCCATGCGCCGCGCAGTGGCGACGGCCGTGGGGATGATGAACTGCATTAGCCCGTAGGCACGCGCTGACGAAACCGCCCGCGGATTGAAAACTGATTCCTGCCGAATCAACCCCGCTACCTGATATGGATCGAGTCTGTGAGTACGCGCTTCCTGCGAAATGATGTCCCAGTATTGAAGCGGGTAGAAGATGTCCCACTCGTCCGGGCGCATCTCCTCAACTTTCATCTGCGAGTAATCCGGATAGCTGCGCCGCAGCGCGTTGAATGCCTGCACGTTCTCGTTGCGCGCCCGATAGATTTTCGCGATAGCTAGATTTACGCGCGGACTGTTGGGCGCGGCCCCTGATGCCGACGCGAGTTCTTCCAGCGCCCCATCGTCGCTACCGACGATTGAAAGTTGATCCGCTTTGGCAATTCGTTCGTCTTCGGCTTGACCTGCCGTTTCCTCTGCAACCGTCACGGTCTTCAAGTTCGCGACGGCGCGGCCGATTTGCGAGTCTGCCGGGAAATCTCTGCGCGGCGCGCCGGCACGATCCAAGTCCGCCAGTCGCTGCTTTGATAAATAGCCGTACCAGTTAGCGTCGTAGCGATCCAGAAGTCCCTGGTAAATTGCGCGTGCTTCGGCGAGTTTGCCGGCTCGTTCACTGTCGCGCGCCGCCCAGTAAGCTGATTTGCCGCGAAAGTCCGTGTTGTTGCCGGCGTAAAGCGCCACGTGTTCAGTCAACAGCCGGGAGGATTCGTTGAAGTTCTTTCCTTCATGTGCGACCCACGCGATGTAGAAATGCGCAGGCGTAACTTCCGGATTGCCGGGGAAAGAGCTCACGGCGGCGCGATAGAAGTAGCTCGCGTCAGCATCATTTTTGGCTTCTTCCGCGCGCTGACCGGATTGCACGAACGCGCGCATCGTCCAAAGGCTCGTCGGAAATTGCCGGCGCAGATCTTCAGCCGCAGTGCGCGCTTGCGCCCATTGTTTTCCGCGCGCGTAAGCCAGTGCGATATTGAACATCGCTTCCGCGCGAGCTTCGCCCGTGGCGGCGGAAAGCCCGTTGTTGGCTTCAGCAAATCGACGCGCGTTTGCAGCGGCGATGATGCGACGCGCGGCAAGCTCAGAGGTCGCCGACGCCGGCGAACCAAGGAACAGAGACGTGTAAGCGTCGTACGCCTCGCTGTAACGTTTGGCCGCGAAAAGCTTCTCTGCGCGTGCAAGAGCTTCTTCCGCATGGGCCGGCGCGACGCTCGATTGCAATCGTGGAAGGGCCGCGGCCGCTTCCTGCGCCTCCGCCGACGTGGGCGCCAAGAAGTACACTCGTCGATACCACGCGAGCGCGCGTGTCGAGTCGCCGGTCTGCTCGTAAGCCTTTGCGGTGAGCAGCAACGCCGTGGCGTTGTCTTTTGAAGTCAGGGGCTTAAGCACCGTAGGAACTGCGGCGGCTTGGCCGTCCTGCATCATCATCTGCGCGGCACGAATCAGGGCGTTGCCGGCCCACAACGAATTCGGATAATCACGGGCGAGGCTTTCGTAAGCCGCGCGCGCTTCGACGCGCCGGCCGGCTTGCTCGAGCGCGTTGCCGCGCATCCATAAAACGTGATCGGGAATCGTCGTGTAATCGGCGAACGCGCGCGAGTCGAGGAGCGCCGCGGCGCCCGCGTAATCATTGGCCTTCAGCCTGATTCGCGCCCGAACAACTTTCGCAAGCGAGCCGGCCGTCGTGCGCGGAAAATCGTTTTCGATGCGAGCGACCAGATTGTCAGCGGGCAGCACGCCGCCACGCGTCATCGAGCGCAGCGTTTCCCGCGCCTTCAACTCCTGCGGCGTCTGCTGCAAACTCTGGCAGCTCGAAATCAGAAACAGCGGCGCCACGACCGCAATAATCGTACTTAGGCTCATCAACAGAAATGCGAAACGATGTCGGTGAAAATGAATCATAGCAGTATTAGATGCGAGCAAACGCGGGGGCAGAGCCGCTATCTTAACACGAGGGGCTAACGCTCCCGCTCCCGCAATTGCTATTCTTTGCAGTCCATGACGAGCGAGTCCCAAGCTACTGAAATCATGACCCGTGAATCGCTTGGCAGTTTTGCCTCTGGTGACGTCCTGCGCGGGCGCTACCGGCTGGAATCACAAATCGGCCGCGGTGGCATGGGGGTGGTCTATCGCGCAACTGATTTGCAGCTGCATCGGACGGTCGCGGTGAAGGTGATCTCAGAAAACTCCTCGGCGGATGCACGCGAGCGTTTGATTCGTGAAGCCCGCGCCGCTGCGGCGCTGAACCATCCCCACATTGTTTCGGTTTACGACGTGGGCGAGGCAAAGGGTCTCCCTTTCTTTGTGATGGAGTTGGTCGATGGTCAGAGCCTGAGCCGGATGCCCCCGGCCGATCTTTCACGCGTCATTGAAATTGGACTACAGATTTGCGCGGCGCTCGAACACGCGCATACCAATAAGATCGTCCATCGCGACCTGAAACCTGACAACGTGCTCATTACAACAACCGGAGAAGCGGTCAAACTTGCGGATCTTGGCCTGGCTTTAGCCGGCCACGCAGCGCGCATTTCGCACGCTGGACTAGTCCTTGGAACGCCATCCTACATGGCGCCTGAACAGGCTCTGGGCCAAAAAGTCGATGCGCGCACGGACCTGTATGCGTTGGGCGTATTGCTGTACGAACTGACGACCGGCCGGGTGCCATTCGCCGGCGACGATGCTTTGACGGTTCTTTCGCAGCACGTGCACGCGCCGCCGGTGCCGCCCCGCGTCTTGCGTTCTGATTTGCCCCGCGCGCTGGAGCTGCTGATTCTGCGGCTGCTGGATAAGAATCCGGATGCGCGATTTCAAACGGCTGCCGAGGCCGCCGCAGCGTTGCGCCGCTCTCTGAATCAGCCTGACAATCTTGACGAAGCCGACGCCGCGCCGGCCGTAGCAATTCTCGATGCATTGTCGCGCGGGCGTCTGGTTGGAAGGGCGACGGAACTCGCCGAAGTACGGCAATTATGGCAGCGCGCGCTTGACGGCCAAGGGCACGCAGTCTTGTTGAGTGGCGAGCCAGGGGCCGGCAAAACGCGGCTCGCGCGCGAGGTCACGATTCAAGCTGCCGTCGACGGCGCGGTCGTGTTGACCGGCGGTTGCTATGAATACGAAGCGACAACTCCTTATCTGCCCTTCGTCGAGGCGTTTCGTCGCTGGGTGCGTGAAGAGAAACACGACGCCCACCTGCGCGCCGCGCTCGGTGACGCCGCACCGCAGATTGCCAAGTTGGCACCAGAGATCGAAACGCGTTTCGGGCCGTTTCCCGCGCGCGCTGAATTATCGCCGCACGAAGAGCGGCTGCTCTTTTTTGACGCAGTCGCACAGGTTCTTTCGAATCTCGCGCGCAGCAAAGGACTGCTCTTCTACGCTGATGACCTTCACTGGGCGGACCGCGGCACGCTTTGGTTGATGGGGCACCTGTTACGCCATCTGCGCAAAGAGCGGGCGTTGATCGTGGGCTGCTATCGGGAGACTGAACTTGACCGCGCGCATCCACTGGCGCGTGCCTTCGTCGACTGGAACCGCGAACGGCTGGTCACGCGGATCACGCTACGTCGTTTCGGCGCGCAGGAAACCAACGAGCAACTGAGCGCCCTTTTGGGCGAGAACGTGAGCGCCGAATTTGGTGACGCGGTCCATCGCGAAACTGAAGGCAACCCATTCTTTGTCGAAGAAGTTCTGAAGGGGCTGATTGAACAGGGTTCGGTACGCCGTGAAAGCGGCCGGTGGAAACGTTGTGAAGTTGGCGAACTGGTGATCCCGCAAAGCGTCAAAGAAACGATCGGCAATCGCCTGGATCGCGTCGGCGATCAAACGAACGAGGTCCTGCGAATTGCGGCAGTGCTGGGTAAGACTTTCAGCTTCGATGAGCTGCAAGCGGCGGCAGATAATATTTCGGAGGACGTTTTGCTCGACGCCCTTGATGAATCCACGACGGCGCAGCTGGTTAACAGCACCGGCAGCGAATCTTTCACTTTTACACATGACAAAATTCGCGAAGTGCTTTACGAAGAGCTTAACCCGATCCGCCGCCGACGCCTGCATCGTCACGCTGCTGAGGGTCTGAAGAGACGTGGCGGCACGTCCGCCTGCGCCGTCGAGCGTCTCGCTTATCACTACATCCAGGCAGGCGACTATGAGAACGGTCTGATTTACGCAAAACGCGCAGCCGCCGAAGCCGAAAAGGTTTTTGCCATTGATGAAGTAATTGCCGCCTATCGTCGGGCGCGCGATTGTGCCGAAGCGCTCGGTCTCACAGAGGAGCACCTGGCGCTTGAGGAAGCAATTGGAAAAACCTATCTGCTGCACGGAGATCTAATTCCCGCCGGCGAGCATTTTGAACGAGCGATGAAACTGACGATGGACCCTCATGTCCGCGCGCGCCTTCAGACGGAAGCGGCGGCTTCGCTCGTAACGACCGGCGATGAGCGGGGTGTCGAGTATCTGCATGAAGCCCTTAAGGTTCTTGACCCCATCAAAGAACCCCTCGAGACCGCGAACGCCATCGCGACCGAGGCGCGCTTCCATCATCTTGCGGCTCGGCATAGCAAGGCGATCGAGTTGCTTAAGCGTGCAGCCGATTTGGTGGCACCAACGGCCGTCGCCGAAACCGTGTCGACTTTTGCGGCGCCAATCATCACGCAAATCTACGCGTGGGCGGCCGGCGCCTACGAACACTACGGGCTCTACGACGAGTCAAACGAATGGGCGCGGCGCGCGGTTGATTTCGGTGAACGGCATAATGTCTCTTTTGCTCAGGCCGTCGGCTGGGAATTCCTGGGCGAGAACGCAAACCACACTGGTAACTTTGCGCTCGGCATCGAATATGCCGACCGCGAACGCGCAATCGCCGATCGGATTCATTCGCGCGAACGCAAGGCTTGGGCGCTCTTCATTGCCGGAATTTGCGCCGCTCAGCTTGGTGACTACGAGCGGGCTGAGCGGGAGTACACCGAAGGCATCGCCTTGGCCGAGCTGATTGGCGAAACGCGCGTGGCCTTGCTGATGAAAGGCAACTACGCGGTGCTGAAGGCTGAGCAAGGTGCGAACCCGGGGAGCGAGACAATAGACGGCCGCCAGTTGCTTGACGCGGCGCTGGAAATGGCACAACAGAATCTTGACGAGAGCGAAGCTTCAGGTTTGTTCTACATGCGCTTTGAGAGTCGCCGGTGCCTCGCCAATGTTCACTTGCGTCGCGGCGAGTGGGAGGCGGCGGAAAAGATGTGCGCGTCGGCGTGGGAACTCATCGGACAGACTGAATCGCGCGTCAGCCAGTTGTGGCTGGGACCGCCCTATCTCAAGGTACTGATCGCGACTGCTGATCAGCACGAGAAAGCGGGACGACCTGACCTGGCGGCCGCGAAACTCGGTTATGCACGCGAATACCTCAAGGATTATCAACAGTTGGTTAGCAAGTGTCAGTCACCGTGGTTTACGCGTGAGGCGGAGCAGTTTGCAGAGAAGCTGACTAAACCATGACCCGATACCTCGATCTCGAAACCTGGCCACGCCGCGACCTTTTCGAGTTCTACCGCCATTTCGACAAGCCCTACTTCAATGTCTGCACGCGTCTGGACGTCACTAATCTTCTGAGCGCGTTGAGGACGCGTAAGGATGTCAGCGTCTCGCTGGCTTATCATTACTTTGCTCTGCGCACCGCGAATGAGATCGAGCCGTTTCGCTACCGGTTAAGAGACGGAAAAGTTATCGTGCATGACGTGATTCACGGCGGGACCACGATTCTCCTGCCTAACGAGAGTTTTGGACTCGCGTATTTCCATTACGATCCAGATTTCGCGACGTTCTACGAAGCGGCCTCACGCGCCGTTGCGGACGCGCTCGCGAAGGGCGGTGGACTAAAGCTGGAAGAAACGGACGACGATCGAGTCCACTTCACGACTATCCCGTGGTTTTCATTCACCAGCTTCTCGCACGCTCGAAATTGGAAACGTGAAGAGTCGGCCACCAAGATCGCTTTCGGCAAGTTTTTCGAGGACGCCGGCCGCACGTGGCTGCCCATCTCAGTCGAAGTTCATCACTCGTTGATGGACGGCTTGCACGTCGGTCGGTTTCTCGAGCAGATGCAGCAAGCGCTTCTGAATCCTGAAGGCTACCTTGGGTTAAAGACTTCAGCACGACCTTGAGGCCGATCGTCCTCTTTATTCCCGAACGCTCCTCAATCAATGCGAACCGTTTCTGAAGACGCGCGCGGCGGCGTACGCCAAACCCAGGCCCGTTGCGAACAGACCGGCGGCGATGAAGGGATGCAAAGAGCTTTTTGTGTAGAGGCTGCTTTCCGCCACGTGACCCGAGTAGCTGCCCCGCTCAAGCAGCGAGCCCGAAGGATAATCCAATCCATTGTGCGGACTTGCGCTTGGGAAGTCCTCCTTCTGCGCGTCAAACATCTGAAACTCCATCACTTTGTCCGTGAGCCGTGGTGCGACGAACGCGCCAACTGTCAGCGCCCGGCCGGCTCCACCCACATAGATATCGCGCACCGGATGCTCGGCGGCGTAAAGAATTGCTTCGGCTACCGGCTCAGGCGCGTAAACCGGCGGAGGGTTCTTCGGCTCTTCTCGCATGTAGTTCTTCGCGTGTTGCCGGTAAGGCGTGTCGATCGATGAAGGCTTGATTAGCGTGACAGAGATTGGCGCGCCATCGTGTTCCAGCTCCATGCGCAGGGCGTCGGTGAATCCTTTTACGGCGTGTTTCGAGGCGCAGTACGTCCCTTGAATAGGGACTGCGCGATCAGAGAGCACACTGCCGACATTGATGAGTGCACCGCCGCGTCCCTTCAAGTGTTTCGCCGCGGCAAGCGATCCGTACACCAGGCCCCAATAGTTCGTGTCGAACAATCGGCGATGGTCTTCAACGGCAACGTCTTCAAGTTTTCCGTAGATTGAAACGGCGGCGTTGTTCACCCACGTGTCGAATCCGCCGAACTTGCAAATGGCGAGATCGGCGACGTCCTTTACCTGTAGCGGGTCACCGACGTCGGCAACGACGTATTCAGCTTCTCCGCCTCCCGCGCGAATTTCTTCTACCAGTTCGCGCAGCGCACCTTGTGTACGCGCAGCCAACACAAGCCGCGCACCACGTTTCGCCGCCATGCGTGCCGTGACCAGGCCGATGCCGCTCGTAGGACCGGTGATGACGATTACCTGCTCAGATAAGTTTTTGAGGTTAGGTTTCATAAGAAGATACGAATTCCGACCGCTGCCCTTTCATCAGCGATTCAGAATCGGACGAAAAATCCGTGCGTGGTTAAGAGGGCAAGGCAGATGCCAATTGGCGGGCTTGCGCTTTAATTTGGGCTAAAGACGACTAAAGCCGAGCGAATCAGTGACTCTGCCAGGGCTCGACGTTCTTGGGTTCGCGGCGTTGCTGTCGATCGTTTCCCAGCCATGCAATCGCCATTGACGAGTTCATTAACGCGCATTAGAATTCGCGCCGCAAACCAGCTCTAACAAGCTCTTTACCCCAGAAGGAGAAAATATGAAGATTAAAACAGCCATTTTCGCACTTGCCCTGTTGTTCGCCGGCGTGACGGTGGCCTCGGCCCAGGATGCGAACATAGGCACCTGGAAGCTGAACGAAGCCAAGTCGCGCTTCGCCAAAGGCGCGCCGAAGAATCACACGGTGGTGTACGAGGCCGCCGGGGACTTAGACACAACGAAAGTTATCGTCGACGGCACCGCTGCTGACGGCAGCGCCACACACAACGAGTGGACGGGCAAGTTCAACGGCGTGTACTACGCGGTGACCGGTGACCCGAATTCAGATATGCGTATGTATAGCAGAGTCAACAATCAGACGCTGTCGATCACAGGGAAGAAAGACGGCAAGGTCACGCTCACCGGAACGATCACAATTTCACGCAACGGGATGAGCCGCTCAGTCACGACCAGGACCCAAAACGCGCAAGGCAAGTGGGTTATGAACACTGCTGTTTACGACAAGCAATAACGTGTCAGAACCCGGAGCAGGAGCGACGGGATCATCGCTCAACTGCGTGGCAACCTGCCTTACAGAACCGCGAACGTAGAGCGAAATCAGGCGCCACGTTTATGCGAAGCAGCTTATTTATCCCGCTCGCTACTGCTCGCGGTTCCGTAACTGGCCGCGTCGCCAAAAACAATTCGAGCCGAGCGAATCAACGATTCCGCTCGGCTCGTTCATTTTGAGCGTTGGCGTCTGCTCACTGCTCATTGCTCCCTCACCGCCAACTGCTCACTGATTTTTGGCAGCGCATACGGGAGTGGAACCCGCCTTCTTGACCGCGGTTTCCAACTCCAAACAGAAAAGCCACCCTCGCAGGTGGGCTTTCAATCACATCGAGGGGCTTGGACTAGCCGCGGGCTTTGGCGCCGGCTGAATCGCTTCGAGTTGAAGATCGATCATCACGTCGTGCGCAACATCAAAGCCTCCGCCGGGCAACGCGCGACCCCAGGTGATGCCAAAGTCACGGCGGTCAATCTTCGTTTGCGCCGCGATTCCGATACGCGTGTTGCCGCGGCCGTCTTTGATCGCCCCGGTCAGGGTAAACGGAAGCGTAACCGGCTTGGTAATTCCCTTGAGCGTCAGGTCGCCGTGGAGCAAAAGGTTTTTGCCTTTACGCTCGACCCGCGTGCTCTTAAAAGTCATTTCGGGAAATTTCTCCACCTCAAAGAAGTCTGCAGTTCGCAGATGCCTGTCACGCGCTTCCACACCCGTGTCAATGCTTTCGACTTTGGCCTTGAATTCAACTGACGATTTGGTCGCGTCCTTGTCGTCATAACTGATCGTGCCGGTGAAATCCTTAAACCTGCCACTCACCAGAGCGAGTTCATTGTGCCGGATCGAAAATCCGATGGTGCTGTGTGCCACATCCATCCGATAGTCGCCACCTGGAATCGGCAAATAAGTAGGCTTGGTGGGTTTGGCCGCCGTGTTGTCTTGAGCGCCCTGCGCTAGCGCCTTAGGATTGGTTGCGCCGCGATGAACGAGCGAAAGTATCGCCAGCCCCGCCAGCACGACAATCAGAGCTAAGTATCTTAATGGTTTCATCGGTTGTCTCTCATTTATCTTGATCGTGAAAGAGGAGTCGTCGGGGAGAGCCGTGAACTGGGCTTATTCTCTAACTGCTCACTGCTGCTCACAGCCAACTGCTCCCTGATTATTGGTAGCGCATACGGGACTCGAACCCGTGATCTCTGCCTTGAGAGGGCAGCGTGTTAACCAACTACACCAATGCGCCGCAAGCAACTCCGGATTATAGAGGTCGCCGAGTAATCGCGGCAAGCGGAGGGGCTAGCGCCCATGCGGCTTTAACAGGTTGAGAATTGTGAGCGGCGTCACGTTCCCGAGCTTCCACTGCATGTTATACTCCGCTCGCAATTCTTACTTCATCCGAAGTCGGTGCTTCTGACGCAAATTAGATGAACATCGCGGTGCTGAACGAAACGGCCGGCGGCGAAGCGCGGGTAGCGCTGATGCCTGAGTCAGTTCAGAAGCTCGTCGCTGCGAAAGCTTCCGTGTCAGTCGAAAGCGGCGCGGGACTCCGCGCGGCCCGTACCGATGAAGACTTTACGAGCGCCGGCGCGAGTGTTGTTGCTGATCGAAAAGCGCTGCTCGCCGAAGCCGACGTACTGGTCGTCGTTAGCCGGCCCGCCGAAGAAGATCTCAAACAAATGAAGCGAGGCGCGGTCGTGCTTGGATTTTTGCGCCCACTCGATGAACCGGACAAACTGGTTCCGGCGCTCGAACATGGACTCACAACTTTTTCGATGGAGCTGGTGCCACGCATCACGCGTGCGCAGGCGATGGACGCTCTGTCGTCGATGGCCACGGTCGCCGGCTACAAAGCCGTCCTGTTGGGCGCCGATCGCATCCCCCGAATGTTTCCCATGTTGATGACGGCCGCCGGGACGGTGCCGCCGGCACGCGTTTTGGTTTTAGGTGCAGGCGTTGCGGGACTGCAGGCGATTGCCACGGCACGAAGGCTTGGTGCCGTTGTCGAAGCGTACGACGTGCGCGCGGCCGCGGGGGAGCAGGTGCGTTCTTTGGGCGCAAAGTTTCTCGAAGTCGATCTCGGCGGACTGCAAACCGAAGACAAAGGTGGATACGCAGTCGAGCTTTCGGAAGAGGCTTTGAAACGCGGCCGCGACCTAATTGCGGAACAAGCGAAGACCGCCGATGTGATCGTAACGACCGCGCAGGTCCCCGGGCGCCGCGCGCCGGTCCTGATGGATGAAGACGCGGTCAACGGAATGAAACGCGGGTCGGTCGTAATCGATCTCGCGGGAGCGACCGGCGGCAACGTGACGGCAAGCAAGCCCGACGAAACTGTCGAACGCAATGGTGTCACGATCCTGGCGCCGACGAATTTGCCGGCAACTGTGCCCGTGCACGCGAGCCAGCTTTATTCACGCAACGTCACATCGTTTCTGAATTTGCTGATCAAAGAAGGCGAGCTGCACATCGACATGAACGACGACGTGGTCGGCCCTTCGTGCGTTACGCATGAGGGTCAATGGGTGAATCAAAGAGTCGCAGCGGCAATAGGAGCTATTTGAGATGATCTTGAACATCACATCAGTTCTCTTGTTTAGCACCGGCAAAATGTCTGGTCCGGCGATCATGGCTGCGATTTACGTGTTCGTGCTGGCCGCGTTCCTCGGCTATCAAGTCATTTCGCGCGTGCCGCCCTTGTTGCACACGCCTCTGATGTCGGCCACGAATGCGATCTCAGGCATCTCTTTGGTCGGTTCAATTGTGATTGCGGGTTCGGGTCACGGGCGCGTGGCGACGATTCTCGGTTTCATTGCCGTCGCCTGCGCGACGACTAACGTGGTCGGCGGCTTTGTGATCACTGATCGGATGTTGAGGATGTTTAAACGGAAAAAGTGAAAAACCTGTTCTTTGGACTTTGTACTTTGGTCTTTGATGTCTAGTAAAAGTTGCTCTTTGGCCCTGACAGCTTTCCGATAAAGCGAAACAAAGAACAAAGAACAAAGAACAAAGACCATCTTTTCTGATGCACTGGCAAACCTACTTCATCGAATTTAGCTACCTGCTCGCTTCAATCCTTTTCATTCTCGGATTGAAGGGCTTGAGCCATCCCGAAACGGCCAAAAAGGGCATGCACATGGCTGAGTTCGGAATGCTGATGGCCATCATCGGCACGCTCATGCACTTCGAGATCGTCAGCTACACCTGGATCATCGTGGGACTGCTGGTTGGCTCGACGTTGGGTGCGGCGATGGGCGTGTGGGTGCCGATGACGGCGATGCCGCAACGGACGGCGTTGTCGCATGCGTTCGGCGCGTTCGCCGCGGCGCTGGTCGGCATAGCCGAGTACTACAGCTACACCGAGGGCATCAAGCCCTTGGCTGATCTCGATCACGTGAAGATGGGCGCGCTCGGCTTCGAAGTCATGTTCGGCTCGCTGACGACGACCGGTAGTTTGATCGCCTTCGGCAAGTTGCAGGGAATTATTCCGGGGCAGCCGCTCGTCTATCGCGGCCAGAACATTTTCAACATGAGTTTGCTGGCCGTGATGGTCGGCCTGTTCGGCTATCTGATTTTCGTGCCCACCGCCGTAATCCCGTTTTACGTAATGCTCGGTCTGTCATTTGTGTTCGGCGTCCTGCTTGTCATGCCGATCGGCTCGGCAGACATGCCGGTCGTGATGTCTCTGCTGAACTCGTACGCAGGCTTGGCGGCCGCGGCCACGGGATTTGTGCTCGGAAACAACGTTCTCATTATCGCGGGCACGCTCGACGGTTTCTCGGGCTTCATCCTTTCGATCCTGATGTGCCGCGCGATGAATCGTTCCATCACGAATGTTTTGTTCGGCGCGTTCGGCAGCGCTTCGCCCGCTACGGTGCAGGGCGAGCAGGGCACAATGCGCGAAGTGGGTCTCGAAGATGTGGCGGTGCAGTTAGCCTACGCCGGCAAAGTTGTTTTTGTGCCGGGCTATGGCCTCGCCACGGCGCAGGCGCAGCACGCGGTGCGCGAACTTGCCACGGTTTTGGAAAATCGTGGCGTGACCGTTAAGTACGGCATTCATCCGGTCGCCGGCCGCATGCCCGGTCACATGAACGTTTTGCTGGCCGAAGCCAACGTGCCTTACTCGCAGTTGTATGAGCTCGAACAAATTAATCCTGATCTCTCGAGCACGGATGTGGCCGTCGTGATTGGCGCCAACGACGTGGTGAATCCCGACGCGCGCGACAACCCCGGCAGCCCGATCGCCGGCATGCCAATTATCGAAGTCGATCGCGCGAAGTCCGTCATCGTCCTCAAGCGCGGTCAGGGCAAAGGTTTCTCGGGCCTCGAAAATCCTCTTTTCTTCAAACCTGTCACGGGAATGCTTTATGGCGACGCGAAGGACACACTGACGAAGCTGGTTGGGGCAGTGCAGCACGCGTAACTCCGCCTTGTTCTGTCAGGAGCGAAATGTTTATAGGCTCAGGCCAGTTTTCGGAACTGAGCTCCGTCAGGAGCGTGATATGAGACATCTGAAATTGCGCTGCTACGGAGCTTGCTGCATGATAATGCCGCTTGCGGCGCTATAAACATCTCGTCCCTCCGGGACTCAGAAACAAAACAATCGATCATGCGTAAACAATTCCTATCCCTGGCACTCGCCCTTAGTCTGTTTGTTCTACCGTTCGCTGCCGTTGCGCAGCAGCGTACCCCTAATAAACCAAAGCCGATTTCCGCGATGGTGCTCGCTGCCCGCGGCGTTGAGACAATTAACGCCGAACAGATGCGCGCGTATCTTTCTTTCATTGCATCGGACGAGATGGAGGGGCGCGACACGCCCTCGCGCGGGCTGGACACGACGGCGAAATTTCTGGCGCTGAATCTCAGTCGCTGGGGCTTCAAGCCTGCGGGCGATGATGGAACGTTCTTTCAAAAGATTGCCCTGCGTCGCGACGCGATCGACGGCCCGAAATCATCAGCCGAGATCGATGGCCAGAAATTCTCTTTCGGCGAAGACTTCCTGCCCAACGCGGTGCAGGCGACGCTGCAAGGGCCGCTGGTGTTCGCTGGAAGCGGGTGGGTGATCAAATCCAAGAACCTAAATCCCTACGAGGGCGTCGATGTTAAGGGCAAGATTATTGTCGTGATGGGCCAGCCGTTTCCCGGCTTCCCGCGCGGAGTGACGCGCGCTGACCTGGCCGGCCGGCAAGGCGTCGACTGGAGCAGTCCCGCAAATTACGCGCAGCAACAAGGCGCTAAAGGCGTTCTCGTGATTGCCGATCCACAGACACTGCAGAACTGGGAACAGTCGCGCGCGCGCGCAACCCAGGGCGGACGGCTCACGGTCGAGAAATTCACCGCGCAGCCGACCGCTCCTGCAGTTTCAAGTGTGCTGATGTCGACGAACATGGCGACCGCGTTGCTTAAAGGTGAGAAGTTCGACGCGGCCGCACTGGTCAGCAAATCCAACGCCGGCGAAGCGCTGCCGACTTTCGAAGTAAGCTCAGGCAAGAACGTGAAGGTCAATATCACGGTCAAGAATGAACGGCCGATGACCCAGAACGTCGTTGCCGTTTGGGAAGGCAGCGATCCCAACCTGAAGAACGAGTACGTCGCCTTAGGTGCGCATTATGATCACGTCGGCATCTGCGCCCCCGCAGCTGCGGATCCAATCTGCAACGGCGCTGATGATGACGGTTCAGGAACGACTGCAATGTTAGCGATGGCGGAAGCGCTCGCGCGGGCGAAGCAGAGGCCAAAGCGTTCGGTGCTTTTCGTCTGGCATACCGGCGAAGAAAAAGGACTGTGGGGCTCGCGCTATTTCGCCGAGAATCCGACCGTGCCGCTCGACAAGATCGTGACTCAGCTAAACATGGACATGATCGGCCGCAGTAAGAAAGACGGCGACACGAACACTCTCAATCAGACTCTTTCGGGGCCGAACACGGTTTACGTCATCGGCTCGAAGATGATGAGCACTGAACTGGGCGAGTTGAGCGAGCGGGTCAATGCGACTTACCTCAACATGCAACTGGATTATCGTTACGACGATCCAGCGGATCCGAATCGCTTCTTTTTCCGCAGCGATCACATCAACTACGCGCGCCGTGGGATTCCAATCATCTTCTACTTTGACGGCGTGCACGAAGACTATCACCGGCCCGGCGACGAGCCGCAAAAGATCGACTACGAAAAAATGCAGCGAGTGACCCGGACTGTTTATGTGACGCTGTGGGAGATCGCGATTCGCCCCGCGCGTCCGAAAGTCGATAAGCAATTGCCGGCGGGGACTTGAGCGTGGGCCCAGGCGCTAAACGAGAAGAATTTAGTCCCTCACCTGCGCCTCACCGCTCGTTGTTGTGTCGGTTCGTACTTTGTAACTTCGACGAACGACACTCGATCAGATAACGTCGTGAGGTTTCGGATACCTTCACGATAGGTTTCACATCTTCCTGCACCTCTACCCTCAGCGCCTTCGTTTTCGCACACGCGTACGCTGTAACCTTTCTCGACCTTCACGGACGAGGCACTGTCATTTGGTAGCTTCCAAAACTGCCCTTTGTCCGCGCGGTATTTGCACGGGCCGAACCCCTGCGATTTCCCCGTCGAGTCCGCGTGTTCATAGAGTACCACCGGCATTAACTTAAGTTTTTGAAGAAAGGAATAGGCCTCGTTCCGCAGGCTGTCATCCACATCGCAGAGCATTGTCTGAATGACGGTTATCGTTGTACCCCGCAATGAATCGGCGCGCACACCCGGCATTTGATTAAGGGCTGCCAGCACACCGAGCCTGAGCCGGTAACTACTCTTTGGCTCATCCAGAACGTCTTGAATCCAGGGTACCGCCGCAATGGGATTCTGTCTGGCGAGGTCCGCGCGTGTCTTCCGTCGCACTACCGCATCAGGCGATTCAAGGCCAATGGCAAAGTCGCTGATTGGCGTACTCTGTTTCATCTGCTGGTAATCCTGATTGGCCTGAGCGTAGGCGGTCGGGACGATGTCCCAAAGTTTCTGCGATTGCGCTGGGGGCTCAGACACCGTTGGTTCGGCACTGCCTGGCACCTTTCGACCGCTCAATTCCGTCCACTTTCCTCCGTCATAAAATAAAAACTTGTCTTCGCTCCGCGTGAGCATGACACCGTTCTCATAGAAATCGGAACGAATGGGAAGATAGTATTCGAAGAGATCGCCGTCCATATTACCGGGACGTGCCGGAGTTTGAATCGTGAACCGGACTGGCTCGCCGTCTCGCCAACGCTTGTTATCGCTTTTGACGAGTAGAACACGATAATCTGAAAATCGTCCTGATCTCGGAATCTTGTTCAGGTAAAGATCCGCAGAAGTCGTTCCGAGCGTTTCCAGGTTGGACAGGTTCTGGATCTCCCCGGCGATTTTAGGGCGTTCATCGAGGTTAATTTTCTTCCACGCGTAGATCGAATAGACTGCCACGCCGAAAATCATCAGCCAAGTGAAACCGTAAAGACCGAGAAAAGCGGTCTGTTCTTTCTTGTTGTCCTGGTTTGCTGCGCGCCATCGGGAATAGATCCGTCGCTCAACTACGAATACCAGGAAGATCAGAATGGCGAAGGGTCCGTATATGAAAAGGATATCGACCCAGGTCTTGGCGTTCATGATTGTGTACCTCTCTTGAAGCGTGAAAGCTGAATCGACCAGGATTGCGGCTGAAGGTCGCAGGGATTCAGCCTTTGCACGCGGCAGGCTTCGAATTTTCGAATGCTATCAACTCGAAACACGTAACGTTTCGTGCAAGCTGGGCGAAGGATATTGCCTGAGCGTGACTTAAGTCAATAATTATGTATCCCGATTGAATAAACGGCCGTCGCGCAGCGGGGGTTAAAGGAAGCCAGATTAGCTATGGGCGGCCAGGCGCGCGGCAATGGCCTGTTTCGGCTGTGCGCCGATGATTTGCTCGATGAGTTTGCCGTTCTTGAAGATTAGAAGCGTGGGAATGCTGCGAATTTGGAATTGCGCGGCCGTGCGGCGATTTTCATCGACATTCAACTTCGCAATCGTGTACTTGCCGTTCGATTCCGCGGCCAATTCATCCAGCAGCGGCGCGATCATCCGGCACGGCCCACACCATTCCGCCCATGCATCAACCAGCACGGGTCGTGCCGACGAAGCTTCGACCACATCTCGCGCGAAGGTGTCATCGGTAACCACTTGCGGCTTTCCACTCGCTGCGGCTTCGGGCGCAGGCAACGGCGCGCCGCACTTGCCACACACCGGCTGCATCTCTGTCGCCGTACGCTCATTAACCCGATTTCTTGCGCTGCATTTCGGACAAGCAACAATCATAAATCACCGGTTGAGACGCGCGGAGGGCAATAGCCCTCCTCTAAACAATCAATTAGTGGAAGTAAACAGTCGGATTACGGGAACGTCGCGGGCCGATCCACTTCAGCTTGTTCGGCGGCGGTGTATTTCTTGAAATGCTGGAAGACGCGTTGCCACGCATCCTCTGCGGCTTCGGGGTTGTAAACTTCGGGACGCGTGTCGTTGAAGAACGCGTGATCGGCGTCGTAGCTGACAGCTTCAATCGGCAGATTGTATTTCTTCGCTGCTTCGAATAAGCCGTTAACCTTCTCAGGCGTAATCCACGCGTCGCGCTTGCCGGCGATGAAGAGCGTCGGCACCGTCAGCTTCTGCAAAACATCTGCTTCGGGAATGTCCCCGTAAAACGGCGCGGCAGCTTTCAGTTCGGGAATCTCGCATGCGGCTCGTAACGCGAAAGTCCCGCCCATGCAGAAGCCGTTGATGACGAATTGATCCCAGCCGTAAGTCTCACCGGCAGCGGCCATGGCTTCGTGAATCGTCTCCAATCCATCATCAATAGCCAGCGCCTGCATCAACGCCGATGCTTCTTTGACATCCTGCGCGACGCGTCCTCGAAACAGGTCGGGTGCGACGCAGTTGTAACCTTCGTCTGCATAGCGACGCGCGAGGTCGCGAATGTGTGGATTGATGCCCCACCATTCATGAATCAGGATGACGGCAGTATTCGTATCTTCGACGGGTCGATCTACGTAGGCAGTAGTCGGACCCGCGGTGGTATCAATCGGTAATGAATCAACTCTCAAAGCTGCTGCTCCCTTCGGTTGAAGTTCAGAGTTCAGCCTTCAGGCTGTTTATACGGCACACAAGCTAAAGCTTGAACTCTCAACTGCGCCACATTCTTATTGCGGGGAGTTGATTATATGAAATCGCATCCGGCCGGCAAGTGCTGTGTCGAATCAGATCCGTTTGTGACTGCAAAGTAACACTGTGATATAAAAATCGGCGCTCGCGCTATCACGAAGGCCCTGAGAGGTGACATGAAGACCCTTTTATCAGTTCTTGCTGTATTCCTTTTCGCTTCGGCGCCGGCGAGTATTCAGCCGTCGCAAACAGCGGACCTGATTTTTACGAACGGCAACGTTTACACCGTCACCGACAAACAGCCGCCCGCGCGAGCCATTGCCGTGAAGGGCGATCGCATCGTGTTCGTCGGCACGAATGCGGCGGCGAAGAGATTTCAGGGAAAGAACACCCGCGTGGTCGATCTGCGCGGCGCCACGGTCGTTCCCGGACTTGCTGACGCGCATGCGCACTTCACCGGCGTCGGTCAGCGCGAGATGAACCTAAATCTTGAAGGCATCACGACTCTGGAAGAGTTTCTTGCCAAAGTTAAAGAGCGCGTCGATCAGGCGAAGCCCGGCGAGTGGGTCACCGGCCGCGGCTGGATCGAAACGTTCTGGAAGCCGCCGGTGTTTCCGACGCGAGCTGATCTCGATAAAGTCGCGCCGAACAATCCGGTGTATCTCACGCGCGCGGACGGCCACGCGTCAGTCGCAAACAACGCTGCTTTAGAGATCGCGGGCGTAACGAAAGACACGAAAGATCCTTTTGGCGGACAAGTCCTGAAGGATAAACAGACCGGCGAACCGACCGGAATGCTGATCGACACCGCGCAGGGTCTGGTGTCACGTCACATTCCGCCGCGCGGCGAGGGCAGCGCCGAAGAAGCAATGGTGCTCGCGAATAAACGCAGCATCGAACTTGGCTGGACGCAGATTCACGACGCCGGCGGCAGCTATCGCGAGGTCGAACTCTTCAAGAAACTCTACGCCGAAGGCAAGCTGAAGATTCGCCTTTACAAGGCCATTCACGGTCCGGGTGCCGATGCACAGCGTCTGATGAAAGAAGGGCCAACGATTGGCGCGTTCGACAATCGCTTCACCTTCAGAACCATCAAAGTTGTTTCAGACGGTGCGCTCGGTTCGCGCGGCGCAGCGTTGCTTGAACCGTACAGCGACGATCCCGGCAATAAAGGAATCCTGCGGGTAAAAGTGGAAGAGCTGCGGCCGATGCTCGAAGAGGCTTTGCGCAAAGGTATTCAGGTTGAGACGCACGCGATTGGCGACTGGGCAAATCGTTTCATCCTCGACGAATACGAACGGGCTTTGAAAACCGTGCCCGCCCAGAACCGAAAGTTTCGTGATCCGCGCTGGCGCGACGAACACACCCAGATCGTAAACCCGGCGGATCTTCCGCGCTTCGCCAAACTTGGAATTATTCCCTCAATGCAGCCGTCGCACGCCATCGGTGATCTTCACTTTGTTCCAAGTCGCATCGGGATTGCGCGCACCGCGGGCGCTTACGCCTGGCAAACCTTGATCAAATCGGGCGCGATTATCGCTGGTGGCTCTGACGCCCCGGTCGAACGTGGCGAGCCAATGATCGAGTTCTACGCGGCCGTCGCACGCAAAGACATTCGCACCGGCTTCTCAGGCGAAGGTTGGCATCCGGAAGAAAAAGTCACGCGCGAGCAGGCGTTAAAGATGTTTACGATTTGGCCCGCGTTTGCGGCCTTTGAAGAAAAACTTCGCGGCTCGATCGAAGTGGGCAAGCTCGCCGATCTGACAATTCTCTCGGCTGACATCATGAAGATTCCCGAAGCCGAAATCCTCAAGACGCGTTGCGTGATGACCGTGATTAATGGTGAGATAGTCTACGAAGCCCGGTAAGTCTCATTTGTAGTCGACCCAACTACCCCCTTAGTTGGAAAATTAGGGAGGTGTTTATGAGACTCATTAGATTAGTAGTTCCCGCAACTCTGGCGTTGTTCATCGGTAGCGTTTCGGCCTTGGCGCAGGAAACGCATCCACACAAGCACGAACTCAGTGAAAAACTTGGACGGGTTAACTTTGCCACGTCGTGCTCCAAACCGGCGCAGCAGAAGTTCAATCGCGCCGTGGCGCTTCTGCACTCGTTTTGGTATGACGAAGCCGAAAAAGGGTTTTCGGACGTTGCGAAGATCGATCCGAAATGTGGCATGGGCTATTGGGGTATGGCCATGAGCTGGTATCACCCGGTCTGGCAGCCGCCAACCACGGTCGAGTTGCAGAACGGAATTGCGGCCGCTGAGAAGGCCAGCCTGGTTAGCGCGCGCACGCAAAGGGAAAAGGATTACATCGGCGCGATAGCGACCTTCTACAAGGATTCCGACAAACTGGATCATCGAACGCGTTCGCTTGCATATGAAAAAGCGATGGAGCAACTGCAGCTTCGCTATCCCAATGATCGTGAGGCCGGGATCTTCTATTCACTGGCGCTGCTGGGGACCGCGCTGCCGACTGATAAGACTTACGCGAACCAGAAGAAGGCCGCCGGGATACTGAATAAAGTGTTGGCAGCTGAGCCGAACCATCCAGGAGTTGCTCATTACATCATTCATAGTTTCGACTATCCGGCCCTCGCGGATCTGGCGCTGGCGGCGGCGCGAAGTTACTCCAGGATTGCTCCTGATTCTCCGCATGCGTTGCACATGCCGTCGCATATTTTCATCAGGCTCGGGCTGTGGCCGGAATCGATTGAATCAAACATCGCATCGGCAGCGGCGGGCAGAAAACATGCGTCCGCGAAAGACGAAATTCACGCCATCGATTACCTTGCTTACGCTTATCTGCAAACGGCGCAGGATGGCAAGGCGAAGGAATTGAACGATGCGGTTTATGCGATGCGCAAGGTTGACGCTCAGATTTTTCAGGTTGCATACGCGCTGGCAGCAATACCTGCGCGTTACACCCTCGAACGACGTCAATGGGCTGAAGCCGCGGCGCTAAAAGTACCGGTGGAGAGTTTCCCCTGGAACAAGTTTGCGTACGCGGAAGCAAATGTCTATTTCGCCCGAAGTTTGGGCGCATCGAGAAGTGGCGATACGGCGGCCGCGAGCACGGCTGTAGAACGACTAACGGCGATGCAGAAATCGCTCGCGGAAGCGAAAGAAGTTTACTGGGCTACGCAGGTCGAGATTCAGCGTCTGGCCGCGTCCGCATGGCTCGCCCATGCCGAAGGAAAACGTGACGAAGCCTTGAAGCTGATGCGCGCCGCCGCGGACTTGGAAGATACAACTGAGAAGCATCCGGTGACGCCGGGCGCGATCGTCCCTGCGCGTGAGTTGTTGGGAGATTTGCTGCTGGAACTGCGCGAGCCGCAAGAAGCCTTAAGAGAGTTCGAAGCTTCGTTGCGCGTTTTGCCAAATCGGTTCAATGGACTTTATGGAGCGGCGAAAGCGGCCGAAAGTGCGGGAGACCGAAACAAGGCCTCGATGTTTTATGCGAAGCTGACCGCGCTTGGTGAACGCGGGGATGGCAGTCGCCCAGAACTTCAGGCCGCGAAAAAGTTTCTTGCGCGTAAATGACTGGGTACTGGTAATCCACGGATTACACGAATAACGAACCGAGCCGTGAACGGTCTGTGAAGGTGAAAGCTGAACATCGTTGACGTTTGACTCGTTCTCACCGGTGTAATCTGTGGATTCAACCAGGGGGCACACATCGATCCAACCACCTTCAAAATTCTAATCAGCATTGCCATCATCGTGATCGCGACGGTGCACGGTTATGGCGCGGCCTGGCTCGCAATCTGGATGCTCTTTCACCCGTACAAGCCGGTGAAACTTCTCGGCCTAACGATTTGGCCGCAGGGAATGATTCCGCGTCATCGCGAGCGTCTGGCCCAGTCGATCGGAAACGCTGTCGGCAACGAACTCGTTTCGCAGGAGACCGTCTTCCAGGCGCTGTTCGAAACGGGATTCTTTGAACGCAAGGTCGAAGGCTTTGTTAACTCGTACACAACCGAACTACTTTCGACTGCTTATCCGTCGCTGATCGAAGCGCTGCCCACGGGCGCGCGTGCGCCGGTGCTCGACACAATTGCGGCCTTGCAGTACCGGCTCGCGGAACACATCGCATCGGTGCTGAAGAGCGAGCAAACGGCTGACGCGATCGAAAACTTTGTCGATCGCCAGGTCGATAGTCTGCTGGAACGCCGGCTGAACGAAACACTCAGCGAAGAGACGTTCACGCAAGTCCTCGGGTTTGCGGAAGGGCGATTTACCGATCTCGTCAACGACGAGCGGTTCGAAGCAAATGTCAGCTCGTTCGTGAGCGAACGTCTCGGCGATCTCGCCGGCACGCATGCAACGCTGGCCGAAATGTTCACGCCGGAAACTGTGGCGCTCATCAAAGATCGAATTACGCAACAGGTCGGACCGATCGCGGATCAGTTGGCTGAGATTGTCACCAGTCCGACCACCCGTAATCAGATCGGCGGACTGATTAAACGTGAGGTTGATGATTACTACCGCGATCTTTCCTTTTTGAAAAAGATTTTCATCTCGCGCGATCGCATCTACCACGAAGTTGACGATCTGGTTCACGCGACCATGCCTCGACGCGTTGATGAATATCTGCGCGGGCCGGCGTTCGCCAACGAAGCCACAGTTTTCATCAACACGACGGTCGATAACTTCATGAGCCGGCCTTTGAGTGAATTGGTCGGACAGGTTTCTTCCGAGCGATTTGAGACTATTCGCCGCGAAGCAGGGGCCAGATTTGTGGCCATGGCCCGTAGTCCCGAGCTGGCGCGATCGGTTTCGACTTACCTGACGGATGCAGTCGGGCGTTTGCGGCCACAAACATTGCGTGAATTGCTCGAGACGCTGAATCCGGAGTCGGCGCCACGCGTGAAGAAGTTCCTGACCGGCAGCTTGCTGACCGTCCTCGCGCGGGACGACACGGCGCGGACGATTAACGCAATTCTAAGTTCGCAGATTGAGCGGTTTTTGGTTTCGCCGATTGGCCGGCTGGCGGATCACATGCCCGCAGGCGCTATCGAGAAAGCCAGTGTGGCTCTGACGGGTAAAATTGCTGCTGCCGCGCGCGAACGTTTGCCCGCGGCGATCGCAGAGTTCGACGTCGGCGGTTTAGTGCGCAAGAAAGTTTCCGACTATCCGCTCGACAAGTTGGAAGAGTTAGTGCTGATGGTAGCCCAGCAGCATCTGAAGACGATCGAAATGTTTGGCGCCATTATCGGATTGTGGATCGGCGTTGCGCAGGCGATCTATTTTTGGTTTACGTACGTGCCGAAGTGATTAAGTAACGCAAGCTGGTAGCTTGCGTCGCAAGTTAACAACTTGCGCTACTTAAATTTTCAGTTGACATTCATCGCGATAGATCATAAACAATTGCACTTGTTGAAAGGAGTCATCCCTGAATGACGTACGTTGTTGTTGAACCGTGTGTTGATTGCAAGTACACCGATTGCGCTGCAGTTTGTCCTGTCGAAGCTTTTCACGAATTAACAGATCGTCTTTATATCAACGCCGAGACCTGCATCGATTGTGATGCGTGCGTGCCTGAGTGTCCCGTCGAAGCCATCTATGCTGACACCAGTCTTCCCGAAAATTATAGCGAGTGGTTGCAAATCAACATTGACGAAGCGCCGAAATATCCGGTGATTAGTCAGAAGATTCCGGCTCTGTTTGGGCCGAACTGTAAAGGCCAGCCAGAATAAAATCATTCGTAGAATTGAAGTCTGAATCGGAACGTGTCGGTGGAAGTGTGCGTTGCCGCTTTCCGCAAGTTCTAACCGCCGAACTCATCGATTTCCCGCAGCGTCCGCTTCGCTTCTTCTAATCCGAACTCGTGGGCCTGCCGCTCAAGCACCGAGCGCGCCACATCCGCATCGATCGGATCGTGAAGCAGTGCGCGCAACAGTGACGGTGGCGCCTGCGTCAACACTTCATTGGCCAGCGCACGCACCACGACGTTTTGAGAGCGCGCCATGTCGCACAACTCGCTGGGGGCAAGTCGCAGCGCCATGCCATCGGCGAGCTCATCCAGCCGCGCAAACTGCTGGCGCTCGTGCGCCCGTTGAATCAGCTGCCCGAAAACTTCGGCGGACTGCGTCTGTTGCGTCAGCATCTGAACGCATGTATCCGCCAGCCGCCGCGCCTGACGCGTGGAGTCGTCCTCGGCCCCTGCCTCTTTGCGCTGAGTCCGCTCATCAAGCGCCGCCAAAAGTTTACTTAGCTCGCGGTCGGCGCGCGGATCGTATGCGCGGGGTTCAACCGGCGCGGGCGGGACGGACTGCCACGCCCGCTCAAGCAGGGTGCGGGTTTGCGGGCGCAAATCGTTCCAGGCGCTGGTCACCCGCGAGCCAAATTTTTCGTTAATGGTCGACATGGCGAACGTCGGGTCGCATTGTACTACAGCCGCTACAACTATTCGGGCAATACTGCTAAGCTTGCTGCCTTCTCATGCGAACAAGACTTCTGAGGTTTTGAGTATGGCAATCAGCGAACAGTTGCTCGAAATTCTGGTTTGTCCGGCGTGTCATGCAAAGGTCGAGTTGCGGCCTGACGGCAGCGGATTGAAGTGTGTCTCGTGCCGGCGCGTCTATCCGATTCGCGATGACATTCCGGTGATGCTGATCGACGAAGCGACCATCGAGGATGAATGATCGGTACGCACGCTTCCCGCGTGCTTCCCCGCAAACAACTCATGAGCACGCCTGAGGCGTGCATACCATTACACGATGAACAGCCTGCGGGCAATAATTGAAGCTTCACCGAGCGTTCGCCACCTGGCTTTCGCGGACCAGGAGACCTCGGAGCCCCAGCCGCTCGCCGCCGCCCGCTGGGATTGGTCGGAAGTGAAACGCGTCCTGGTGATTCGCCTCAGATCAATCGGCGACACCGTGCTCACCACGCCTACATTGTTCGCCTTGCGAAGGTTCGTCCCGCATGCGCAAATCGACGTGCTGTTGGAAGATTGGGTGGCCCCGGTCTTTGACGGTCTGGACGTGATCGATCGGGTAATCGTGATTCCGAAAGAGAGCACATCTGCCCGCGCGCGCATTGCCCGCGAGCTGCGCACCGTGCGCTACGATGTCGTTTACAACCTGCACGGCGGCACGACCGCGACTTTCCTGACACGCGCCACCGGGGCAAAGCATCGCGTCGGTTTCGAAAACTATCAGTACGCCCGGTTGCACAATCACGTCGCGCCATCGCCTCTGCAAATCTGGCAAAGGCCCACGCTGCATTCCGTCGAGCAGCAACTGGCTTTGATCGGCTGGACCGGGGTCCCGGTGACGGATCGTCCGCCGACACGTTTGGAAGTGACAGAGTCCGCGTTGCGGTCCGCGTCAGGAAAACTTCGCTCCGCGGGCTTCGATGGTTTTGATCGAGGAGAGCTTTTCGCCTTGATTCATCCGACCGCAGCCTTTGATACGAAACAGTGGGCGACGGAAAACTTTGCGCGCGTCGCGGACGATTTGAGCAGACGTAAGCTGAATCCGATTGTCGTCGTAGCGCCGAATGAAGAAGGTTTAGCGGATGCGCTTCATTCGCAAACTTCGTCAACCATCTCGCTGCACGATCTTTCGCTACCAGAGGTCACCGCGCTCGCATCGCGCGCGCGACTATTCGTCGGCAACGACAGCGGGATCGCGCACATCGCCGCGGCGGCGGGCGCGCCGTGCGTCGTTATTTTCGGCTCTTCAAACCGGAATCACTGGCGGCCCTGGACCACCAAACCGAACGAAATTGTTTTTGAAGAGCTTCCTTGTCAACCGTGCCCCGGCTATTTCTGTGGCGAATTTGAAAGGCCCGAATGCATTTTGCGCGTGCCGGTTGAGCGGGTAATTTCGGCGATTGATCGGGTCATCAAGCAAACCGAATTTCAGGAACTGTGAGTTCATTATCTAAACAGCGCGCGCAGGAAATCGCGCAGCACATGAGCCGGCGAAACGTGGTTGTGCTCGGCGACGTCATGCTCGACGAGTTCGTCTGGGGCGACGTTTCGCGGATTTCTCCCGAGGCTCCGGTGCCGGTGGTTGACGTCAAGCGCGAGTCAACGCATCTCGGGGGCGCGGCAAATGTGCTGGCGAATTTGCTGGCGCTCGGCGCTAACGCTTGTGTGATTGGCGTCATCGGCAACGACTACGCGGGCGATCGCATTCGACTATCGGTGAAAGAAAAGAGCAATCTGCACCGCGACGAGTTTCTGATTGCTGCCGATGGGCGCCCGACGACAATCAAGACGCGCATCATCGCGCATCATCAGATGGTAGTGCGTGCTGACCGAGAGAACCGAACTCCAGTCGATCCGGATACCGAACAGCGAATCATTAACGCGGCGCGCGCGGCCATGGCGAACGCGCACGTGCTGGTTGTGTCTGATTATGAAAAAGGTGTGCTTACGCCGCGCGTTCTTCGCGAGGTCTTGCCCGCGGCTTACGAAAAAATGCCGGTGCTCGTCGACCCAAAGATTCGCAACTTTGATTCTTACCGCCCGGCGACGCTGGTCACGCCGAATCATCACGAGGCGTTGCGCCTCACAAATACCGAAGAAGACTCAGACGGCGCCCTGCGAACGGCCGCGCACAAAATTCGCGAGCGTCTGGCTTGTGACGCGGTGCTGATTACGCGCGGCGATCGAGGAATGGTTCTTTTTGAGAAAGACAACGAACCCGTTAATGTTGAAACGACGGCGCGCGAAGTTTACGACGTCACGGGGGCAGGGGATACGGTTATCGCGACGTTGGCGGCGGCGCTGTCGGGCGGCGGCTCGTTAAGTGAAGCTGCGTTGCTCGCAAACTATGCGGCCGGAATCGTGGTGGGAAAACTTGGCACCGCGACGGCAACCATGGACGAAGTTTTGGATTCAATTGGATCATGATATTTCGACGCACAGCATTCCTTATTATTGCTCTTCTGCTGGTCGCACCGGCGTCGCGCCTGGCAGTTGCTCAGGAGGCGCAGCGACCGCGCACGACTACTGCAGTTACGGCACGCGGAGTTCCGGTCGAGACCAGCTCGGCGCAAACGCTCACTGAATTACGAACTCGAATCGAGCAGATCGTGCGACAACCCGCTCTCGAGGCAGGCTTCTTCGCAGTGAAGATCGTTTCGCTCGAAACGGGCGCGGTGATTTTCGAGCAGGATTCCAGAAAGCTCGTTCGGCCCGCCTCGAACATGAAGATTTATACGGTCGCCACCGCATTCGATAAGTTGACCCCGGACTATCGCTTCATCACATCCGTTTACGCGAACGAAAAACTAAACGACGACGGAAAGGTTAAAGGCGATCTAATCATCTATGGTCGTGGGGATCCTTCCATCGCCGCGCGATTCAATGACGGAGACTACTTCAAAGGCATCAACGGACTGGCCGATCGAATCGTCGCTGCCGGAGTGAGGCGGATCAAAGGCGACCTGGTTGGCGACGAAAGTTATTTCGATGGGGACAGCTTTGGCAGCGGATGGACCTGGCAGGATTTGCAATGGTCATATGGCGCGCCGATTAGCGCGCTTACCGTGAACGACAACGCTATCGACTTGACGGTGCGGCCGGGCAGCAAAGCCGGCGCCGCGGTATCGATCACCAGTGGTCCTCCGGCGACATCGTTCATGACGATCGTTAATCGCGCGACGACGACGGCCAAAGGGACGCGCAGCGACTTGCGGATTCATCGCGGGCTTGGCGCAAACACGATGGAGATTTCCGGGACGGTCGCCGTCGGTGACGACGGCTTCACCGGAGGCGTCGCGATTCCGGATCCGGCGCTCGCATTCGTCGCGATGCTGCGCGATGCGCTAATCAAGCGCGGCGTGAAGATCGACGGGCGGCTGCGAACCGTGACTGCGCGGACAGGTGGCAGCATTGTTGCCCCATCGCCGTCCGCTCCGACGACGGAGGCGGGCAAGATGCCCGCGCTCCCAGTCGAAATCGCCAGCTTAACCTCGGCGCCTTTCCACGAGATTGCGGCGCATACTTTGAAACCGAGCCAGAATCTTTACACCGAATTGATTCTGCGTACGCTCGGGAAGATGCGAAAGAGTGCGCCGCCTGCAGACGAAACTCGCCGGGCGAGTCAGACTGATGAGGACGCGGGATTGGCCGCGGTTCGTGATTTTCTAAAGCAAGCCGGCGTCAGCGAGGGCCAACTGAATCTCGACGATGGCTCGGGTCTGTCACGTAGCGACATGATCATGGCGGATGCGACGGTGCAGTTGCTGACATTTATGACGAAGCATCGGTACTTTGCGCAGTTTCGCGATGCGCTGCCGATCGCCGGCGTTGACGGCACGCTGCGCAGTCGCATGAAGGGCACGCCCGCCGAGAAAAACGTGCGAGCAAAAACCGGCACGCTCAGTTCGGTTGCGTCGTTGGGAGGCTACGTCACGACGGCCGCCGGCGAGCGACTTGTGTTCTCGATGATGCTGAATAACTACCCGGACGCCTCGGCGTTGCGCCGCGATTCAATCGACGCGATCGCCGTTCTGCTGGCCTCGTTTGACGGCAAGACACAGTAAGACCTGACGGGATTGCGTGGAGATAAAGAACCTGTTTTAATCGCTACACTGACATGAGCGCCAACATCAAAGATGAGGCACGAAAGATTGTCGAATCCCTTCCAGACGATTCAACCTGGGAAGATTTGATGTACCACATATATGTGCGCGAAGCTGTCGAGAAGGGTCTCGCCGACGCGGAAGCGGGACGCGTGACGGACGTCAAGAAAGTAAGAGAAGAATTTGGACTCCCCACGTGACGTTGTCTGGAGTGACACCGCAAAGCAAAGCCTGCGCGCGATACACGATTACATAGCGCAGAGTTCACCAGAGTTCGCGCGTCGCATGGTGGACAGGATTACACACCGCTCCGAACAAGTTGCCGCGTTCCCACTGTCCGGGCGAGTAGTTCCGGAATTCAACGTCAGCCAACTCCGCGAGTTATTCCAACGACGTATCGAATTATCTATCATGTTCAGCCGGATAAGATCGAAGTGGTAGCCGTCGTTCATATGTCGCGGCGGATTCAAGAAAACCCAGAAGGAGAACTCAAGCATGTCAGTTGATCCCATCATCGGCGGGTGGCGAGAAGTTCGCGCCGGCTTAATCGACGAAGTTTTTCAGATTCCCGCAGACCAGTTCTCGTTCCGTGCCGCCGACGGCATGCGGTCGGTCGCTGAACTGCTTCAGCATTTGATCGAGTCGCAAAAGTTTCTCGTCGGTGAAGCCTGCCGGCCTGACACGAACCTTTTGCGGAAATCTTTCGCGGAGAACCTTAAGGATTACGCGCCCGACGTACGCACCGTGAACGACAAAGAAGGAATCGTGCAGATGTTGCAGACGGCGATGGATGATTGTGAAAAGCATCTGCGCGAGCATGCTGACGAAATGAAGAACACGATGAAACGTTTCGACGGCAAGGAGATGACGAAGCTGGGCTTCATTTCATTTGCGATTGCGCACGAGATGTACCATCGCGGGCAACTCACCGTTTACGTGCGTCTCCTCGGCATTGAACCGATGCTGACGCAGAAGTTCCGCAAGGCTTTTGGGGCTTCGCCTCCATAACTCTTTGCGTGTCTTTGCGCCTTTGCGTCTTAACGTGAGGACTAAGTTCACGCAAAGGCGCTAAGACGCAAAGGAACGCAAAGAAAATTCAACCGAGCGCCGCACTCCAAAATGAACTTCACAAAATTTCACGGTTTCGGCAACGACTATTTGGTCTTCGCAGCTGATCAGTTGGTGGACATCACTGACCTGGGCCGCTTTGCGCGCCGGATCTGTGATCGCCATTACGGCGCCGGCGGCGACGGGATTGCGGTTGCTCAGCCTTCGACCAACAGCGATTCCGACTTTGCGGTTCGCATTTTCAATCCCGACGGCAGCGAAGCCGGCATGTCCGGCAACGGCACGCGCTGCGCTGCTGCGTACCTGCACCATCACAAGCTCTGGTCGGCTGACGAGTTGCGTCTGCAAACGCGGAATGGAATTAAGCGTTATTATTTGCTCGACCGTTCCGGCGGGTCGTTTTTATTCCGCTCCGAACTCGGAAAGCCGAAATTCGATTCACCTTCGATCCCCATGACTACGGACACACCGTTGGAGAAGGTGATTGATTATCCGCTCGTCGTAGGTGGTCAGACATTGAAGGTGACCGCGCTGCAAATGGGCAATCCGAACTGCTGCATCTTCGTCGACGATTTCAAAGAGCTCGATTGGCGACGGCTCGGACCGCTGATCGAGAATCATGCGCAATTTCCTGACCGTACTAACGTCATATTTGTTCGCGTACGTGACCGCGCCAACATTGAAGAGCGCATTTGGGAGCGGGGCGTGGGCGAAACCGAAAGTTCCGGCACGTGCTCGTGCGCAGCCATGGTCGCGTCAGTCATCAACGGAAAGACCGACCGCGCGGTTGACGTGCACCCTCCCGGCGGCGTTATTCCGATTGAATGGCGCGACGACGGCGAGGTCGTGCTTACGGGCCGGGCCGAACTGGTTTACAATGGCGACTGGCTCGGGCCGACAACCTGGCCTCGCTTATTTACCGAGGATTCCTTCTCTTGCCACATCTGAATTTTCCCCTCCGTTTTTCTCGACTGATGATTGTCGTCTGCGCGCTCGCCTGCGGCGGCGGATTGTTAGGCTGCGGCGGCAGAGCGGCGTCGGAAGTTAAAGCCGACCCAGTCGCTGAAAAGCCGAAACCTCCAAGTGCTGTCCCCATGTGGCTTGGCAACGGCGAACGTAATTTCTACGGCACCGGTCCGTGGAAAGACGGCGAGCTGACAGTCATCTGGGAAGTTGAAACCGGCTTCATCTCCGGTCGTCTGCACAAAGACCCCTGGGGTGGCACGTCGTGGCCCGGTCAACCTTCGATCAAAGATAATCGCGTTTACTTTCCTTCGGCCGATGGCAACGTTTACTGCCTCGACAAAGATGACGGCAGCGTCATCTGGAAGTTCAAAGGCAAAGACAGCTTCAAAGCGACTCCCGCCATCTTCGGCGACAAGATCATTGCCAGCGGTCTGGATCACAGTATCTATTGCATCAACGCGAACGACGGCACGCTGATTTGGGAATACAAGACTGGCTTCGAAATCGATGGCTCGACCGTGCTGGTTGGCGATCGGCTTTACTTCGGCGCCGAAGATAGAAATTTCTATTGTCTGAATTTCACGGACGGCTCTCTCATCTACAAAGTGCCGGTCGGCTCGGTCGAGGGCAACATTACGATGAAAGACGGCCGCGTTTACTTCAGCACTGAGCAAGGCGATCTGTACTGCGTCGATCCGGCCGACGGACGAACGATTTGGAAGACGAGAATTGGCGCTGATTCCGATTCAACACCCGCAGTCGTGAACGGCTTGGTTTACACCGCGGCGGAAGACGGCGTGGTGCGCGCGTACAAACAGGACACGGGCGAGCTGGTTTGGCAGTACGTGACTGAAGGTGGTCGCGTTGGTCACGCCAGCGAGAGAAATGGAATCTGGGCGAGCCCGATTTACTACAAAGACCGCATCTACATCGGAGCGGGCAATCACCATCTCTACTGCCTGAGTGCCGACAAAGGCGAACTCGTTTGGAAATACAAAGCGCGCGCCAGCATCTGGGGTACGTCGCCGGTGGTCGAAGGTCGCGTCATCTTTGGCGACAAAGCCGGCTGGATGCACATGGTCGATTCCGACACCGGCACCCTCATTTCCGAACTGAAGATTGGCGACAACATCAACTCCACCCCGGCGATCCTCGATGGACGCATCTATATCGGCGCCTTCAATGGGAAGCTGCATTGTTTAGGGATGGAAAGATCAGAGGTCAGAGATCAGAAGTCAGAGATCAGACGTTAGTCTAGTCCGAATCCTTAACGGTTATGCATTGACCACTGAACATTGACATCTGACATCTGACTTCTGACATCTGACATCTGACATCTGACATCTGACATCTGTTCCTATGCTCTTACTCGTCGACAACACCATCGAAGGCGTCGGCTCAAGCCCACGTGAGATTCGTTCGGCGCTGGAACGGATCGAACCAGGAGTTCGGATAGTTACTGAGCGCTTCGAAAACATTTCGCCGGAACACGTTAAAGTCCTGAGCCCTTCGCACATCTTCCTCAGTGGGCAAAGCCACCCTTGGGATAAGTACCCGGCTGACAAACTTGCCGGAGTTTTCCACGTGATTCACCACGCGTCACAGCCGATTCTCGGAGTCTGTGGTGGCCAACAACAAATCGCGCTCGCGTACGGCGTGCGCGTCGATTTAATCGGACGTATTGCGCCCGGCGAAGGCTACGAAGGTGCTGTGCGTGAACGTGGTTATTGTTCCGTTGATCTGCAATCCTCGAACGGAATTTTCGGAGGGTTGCCTGAAAAAATCACCGTCTGGGAATCACATTGTGATGAAGTGAAGGATCTTCCAACTGATTTCATACAGACGGCCACGAACGCAACTTCACACATTCAGGCGATGCAACACACCTCGCGACCACTCTTCGGCGTGCAATTCCATCCCGAACTTTTCGATGAAGAGCATCCGCACGGTCGAACTATCCTGGAAAACTTTTTGAAGTTGTAAGTCAGCCGGATCGCAATCTCTGGGACTCTGTGTGAACTCTGTGCCTCTGTGGTGCGCAAATCTCGCGGTAATTCTCACCACAGAGACACAGAGGCTTCACTGAGACACCGAGAAACAATTCTCACACCCGCACCGGATGATCTTTAGCGTACGAGTAGGCGGTCCAGGCCGAGATGATGTGACAGATCCAGCCCAGCGTCCCGCCCGATCCAATCCAGAAGCCAGGAGTGACTATGAGCCAGAGAATTCCCGCAAGAATTCGGCCGTTGTAGAGTTGGCCTATTCCGGGAACGATAAAACTAAGAATGCCGGCGAGCATTGGATCGCGCATAAGTGAATACCTCCGCGCGAAAATATACGTTCGGCGTTTACGATTTGTTCGATGGAGTTGGTGACGCCAGTACCATCCGCGTAAGCGGGTGGGTGAAAGGGTCGGTTCTCGGGGTCGCGTTTTGATCCCATCTGCTGACGCAGATGGTACTGACCCGGAAGACGCTACAACTGTGAAACGCCCACGGCTTCCAGCATTTTGCCGTTTCCACCGGCGAGTTCAGCGGCAGTTTTTGCTTTAGCTTCCAACTCAGCGTGCGCGGCCGCGAGTCGCGCCACGGGCACGCGATACGGCGAGCAGCTCACATAGTTCAAACCAATCTCGTTGCAGAAAGCGATTGATTGCGGATCGCCGCCATGTTCGCCGCAGATGCCGACTTTCAAATCCGGCTTGACGCTGCGGCCGCGTTCGGCGCCGAGCCGAACCAGTTCGCCGACGCCTTCGCGGTCCAGCACTTGAAACGGATCATCCGTGAGAATCTTTCGATCGACGTAAGCCGGCAGGAATCGTCCTGAGTCGTCACGGCTCAAACCGAACGTCGTCTGCGTCAGATCATTTGTCCCGAACGAGAAGAACGCGGCATGTTCGGCAATCTTGTTTGCGGTAAGCGCCGCGCGCGGCAATTCGATCATCGTGCCGACTTCATATTCGACCTTCATGCCGTGCTCGCCCATCACATGCTGCGCGACCTCATCAATCAAAGCTTTCTGTTGCGCCAGCTCTTCACTGATCGAGACCAGCGGAACCATGATCTCCAGGGTGACTTGTTTACGCTCGCCTTTGACCTGACACGCAGCTTCGAAAATTGCGCGAATCTGCATGCGCGTGACTTCAGGATACAGCAGGCCCAAACGACAACCGCGGAAGCCGAGCATCGGGTTGGCTTCGCGAATCTTGTTCACGTGATGCAGCAGTTGGCGCTTCTCGTCAATCTCGTCGAGCAGGTGATCCATGTCCGCGAGCGTCTTCGCCTGCTGCAAAGCCATCTTCAGCTCCGACAGTTCTCCGAGCAGTTCATCGACGTTCGGCAGAAACTCGTGCAGCGGCGGATCAAGCAAGCGGATTGTCACCGGGAAGCCGGCCATCTCGCGAAAGATGCCGACGAAATCGCCGCGTTGCAGCGGTAGAAGCTGTTCGAGCGCTTTCTCGCGCGCCCCGACACCGTCCGCGAGAATCATCTCGCGCATCGCCGCCAGTCGCTGATCGCCGAAGAACATGTGTTCGGTGCGACAGAGCCCGATGCCTTCCGCGCCAAAACCGCGGGCGGTTCTCGCATCAAGCGGCGTGTCCGCGTTAGCGCGCACAACCAGGCGACGAAACTTGTCCGCCCACTTCATCAATTCGTGGAAGTCAGAACCGAGCTGCGGTTGAATCGTCGGCACCTTGCCGAGAAACACTCGACCGGTCGATCCGTCAACGGTGATCCATTCGCCTTTGGTGACGACTTCGCCGTTTACGCTGAACTGATGCTGGCCATAATCGATGTCCAAATCCGACGCGCCGCTCACGCAAGTCTTGCCCATGCCGCGCGCGACGACGGCGGCGTGACTGGTCATGCCTCCGCGCGCAGTCACGATCGCTTGCGCCGCGACCATGCCGTGAAAATCGTCGGGGCTGGTTTCGATTCGAACCAACACGACTTTCTCGCCTTCGCGCGCCATCGCTTCCGCTTCGTCAGGGCTGAAAACGACCTTGCCTTGCGCCGCGCCAGGGCTGGCAGGCAGACCGGTTGCCAGCGCCTGCGTGGTAATTTTCGGATCGACTGTCGGATGCAGCAGTTGATCAAGTTGATCCGGACTAACGCGACGGACGGCGGTGGCGCGGTCGATTAATTTCTCGGTTGCCATGTCCACCGCGATGCGCACGGCGGCGGCGCCCGAGCGTTTGCCGGTGCGTGTCTGCAACATCCAGAGCTTGCCGCGCTCAATCGTGAATTCGCAGTCCTGCATGTCGCGGTAATGCTTCTCGAGCAACTGCGTGATCTCGGCAAATTCCTGGTAAACTTTCGGAAGCTCTTTCTTCAGTTGACTGATCGGGTGTGGAGTGCGTGTGCCGGCGACGACGTCTTCGCCCTGAGCGTTCAGAAGATATTCGCCGTAAAGCTCTTTCTTGCCGGTCGAAGGATTGCGCGTAAATGCGACGCCGGTGCCGCTGTCCTTGCCCATGTTTCCGAAAACCATCGCCTGCACGTTCACGGCAGTGCCGAGATCGTCTGGAATGCGATTGATGCGACGATAGTCCATGGCCCGCTTACCCATCCATGAATCAAAGACGGCTGCAATCGCGACGCGAAGTTGTTCATAAGGGTCGTCAGGAATCGCGTGTTGCTCGGCGAGAATGATCCTTTTTTCGGCGGCGATGATCTCGCGAAGCTCTTTCGGTTTCAGATCGGTGTCTTTGCCGCCTTTGGTTTGAGCTTTGAAGCGATCCATCACGCGCTCGAATTTTTCGTGCGCGACGTCGAGCACAATCTCACCAAACAACGAGGCGAAGCGACGATAAGCATCGAGGGCGAACCGTAAATCTCCAGTCTGCTTGGCGAGCCCCTGGACAGTTTCTTCGTTCAACCCGAGATTCAAAACCGTGTCCATCATTCCCGGCATCGAGAACGCTGCGCCTGATCGCACCGACACGAGCAGCGGATTGTCCGCATCACCGAATTTCTTTCCGACTTTCTTTTCGATTTCGTGGAGCGCTTCGACCACCTGTGCCCACATGCCTTCGGGGAACTGTTTGTTGTTGTCGTAGTACGCGTTGCAGGCTTCAGTCGTGACGATCAGGCCTGGCGGCACCGGCAACCCAGCGCGCGTCATCTCGCACAGGCCGGCGCCTTTACCTCCGAACAGCGATTTGTTTTCGCCGTTGCCTTCTTCAAACACATAGACCCACTTGCGCTCTTGGGATTCACTTGCGTCAGTTTCTTCTGGTGCTTCCAGGATGGCTTCAGTCACGTCTGGGTTACCTCAACAGGGGTCCTTGGCGGGCCTAATCATACACTGAGAATGCGGGCGGCGCAGCAGCGGAGTGCCCCGAACTGGCGGGCCCGGTGATGCGTATCACAAAGGGCAAGTTGGTTTTTGCCGCGCGCCGTGCGAAATTCTCAATTGACGCAAATCATGAGCGAAATGAACCAAGATACGGACGCCTCATCGCTTCTTACTCGCATTCTTAGCTCAGGCTGGATACCGAATCTGAAATTCCTGAAGCGCGTTGTGATCGCCATCGTTGGCTTCACGGTGCTGCTTGTCGGAGTCGCGATGATCATTCTGCCCGGACCGGCATTTATCATCATTCCGCTTGGCCTTGCAATTCTGGCGACGGAGTTTGTCTGGGCCGAGAGACTTTTGACGAAGGCAAAAGCTCATTTCGACAAACAGAGACGGCGTGTTGCCGACAAGGTGAGAGGAAAGAAGTGAGCCTCTCGGTACGCACGCCTCTGGCGTGCAGTTTTCGCACTCAAAAGCACGCCCGAGGCGTGCGTACCAGCCTCAGTACTTCGGCACGGACGGATCGACTTCGTTCGACCAGGCCGTAATCCCGCCTTTCAAGTTCATCAGCCGGCCAGTGAATCCCGAACGTTGCAGGGCTTCGATCGCCTTTGCGCTGCGGCCGCCCATCTTGCAGTGAACGACAGTCTCGCGACTGGGATCGATCTCCTCCATTCGATTCAGTACCTGTCCGAGTGGAATCAAGTTGGAGTTGGGGATGCGTCCGATTTCGAATTCGTGCTGCTCGCGCACGTCGATGATTTGCAGATCGTCGCCTTGATCGATGCGTTGTTTGAGTTCAGTTGCGGTGATTTCTTCCATTGAGTCCTCTCGTGTTTCCTAAACTTGATCTTATGACCCCGTCGCTACCGCTCCGGGTACTGACAGGCGCTACGACCCCGTCGCTACCGCTCCGGGTACTGACACAGCTACGACTCCGGGCACTGACACGGCATTCAGAGCCTGTTCGATGTCAGCAACAATATCGTTCACGTTTTCTATCCCGACAGACATGCGAATAAGCCCTTCAGTGATTCCGAGTGCGTCGCGGCGCGCTGGTTCCAAGTCTCTGTGCGAAGCGGTCGCCGGATGCAGCACGCTGGTAAAGACGTCGCCGAGACTGGTTGAGCGAACGCAGATTTTCAACGCATCCATGAAGCGAAAAGCCGCCGCGCGGCTATTGTCCTTCAATTCAATCGAGACCAATGCGCCCAAATACGGCACGCGCAGAATGCGTCTCGCTATTTCCCGGTATGCATGCTTCCCGGCATGCTGCACGCCAGAAGCGTGCGCACTGTCGAGTCCGGGATAGTGAACGCGAGCAACGCGTGCATCTTTGCTGAGCCACGCCGCGACCGCCGCCGCATTCTCGCAGTGGCGTTCCATTCGCACGGCCAGCGTTTTGATGCCGCGGAGAATCTCGTGCGCATCCCATGGGCTCAACACCCCGCCCACGTATTTCATGACGCCTATCAATGAATCACCGTCGGCCTCGTGTTGTGAGATTGCCACCCCGCCCATGGCGTCCGCGTGGCCGCCGAGAAATTTTGTCGCGCTGTGAACGACCACGTCGGCGCCGTGCTTCAGAGGTTGGCATAGGTACGGCGAAGCAAACGTGTTGTCGATGATCAATCGCGCGTCAGCTTCACGCGCGATTTCAGCACACGCGTTGATGTCGCAAACTTTAAGGAGCGGATTCGAGATCGTTTCGGCGAGGAGTACTCGCGGCTTGTTTTCTTTCACCAGGGCGCGAACCTGATCGAGATCCGCAAAGTCAGCAATGACCGTCTTAACGCCTAGGGCACCGAAGATCGAGTGAAGCAGATTCGTCGTCGCTCCGTACAAATCCTGCGACGCGAGCACAGTTGTTCCCGCCGACACACCGCACGTGAGCAGTGCCGCATGCAGCGCGGCCATTCCTGATGCATAAACACAAGCGGTCGCCCCGCTTTCGATTTGGCACAGCGTGTCGGCCAATGCATCAGTCGTCGGATTGCCGTGACGCGTGTAAACGTAGCCCGGCGTTTGCCCCGCGAACACGCGATCCATTTCCGCTACAGAGTCATACGCATAGGTGACGCTGGCGTAAATCGGCATCGACGTTGGTTGCCCAGGCGGCATAGTTTTGCGCTCGCCCGCATGCACCACCTGGGTGTCGATGTCTGTATCGGATTTCTTTTCAGGCATGATCGTGGCCGGCGCAGATTCTATAACGTCTTGGCTGGAAGCTAC
The DNA here is from genome assembly GCA_052389795.1 of Acidobacteriota bacterium. Classification (GTDB taxonomy): domain Bacteria; phylum Acidobacteriota; class Blastocatellia; order Pyrinomonadales; family Pyrinomonadaceae; genus UBA11740. The sequence continues at coordinate 768,997 of JBQTHO010000001.1, forward strand.
CAACCAGTGAGATACGCGCGCAGCTGCTCGTGCATCGCGGCGAACGAATCCGCGCAAAACAGCACCGGCTGAAAGTGCGTCGGATCGTAATTCTGCCGAGTGATCGCGAGTATATCCAGTGGTCGCAACTCAGCCTCGTGCATCTCTTTGAGTTCACCGGCCGAAGAGAGTAGGCCGGTGCCGTAGGCCTTCAATTCTCTGTCTTCGCGCAGCACGCCGAACTCGATCGTGAACCAGTAGACACGCGACAAAGTTTCCAGCGCGTCCGCGGAAGACGCGCGCTTCACCGCTTGTCCGAATAGACGATTGAGTTCCGCGAGCTCCGGGCACGCCAGCGTCACGCCGTGGCCCACGATTTCGTGAACGACGTCCGGCTCAGGCGTGTACAGCGGCGTCGAGTGATGACGAATGTATTGGGTGCAGAGAAAGACACCGTCGGCAAGGTTCTCGAGAAAGACGCGTGGCTGCACCAGTCCAGCGACCGGCTCAAGCCGAAAGCCGCTAATGGCCTGGACCTTTTCAGTGACTTCGCGCAACTGCGGAATGCGATCGTCGGCAAAATTCATTCGCTGTAATGCTTCGAGGTACTTAGCGCAGGCGTACTGCTGATGCGCCGGACGCAGCGCCTTCCAGATCGTCTGCCAAACGCGATGCTCGTCATCCGTATATGGGGCATCGGGAATCGGATCACCCGGTCGGTAATTCATCGCGAGCTGTGCTATCTGATTTCTGCGCGCGCGATACTGCGCATCGCGAAAGCCCGGATGGTCCGGATCGAGCTGCACTATGTCATTACGGCCGGCTGTAACTTCGTCAGTCGTCGTTACCGGTCGCGCATCGACGTGATCGGAGAGAAGTGGTGACTGATTGTTCGTACGCATATTCTTCTCCTTAGCAGAACGGCGCTGGCCCTCAATTACTTTCGCGCTTCGCGCTCATGCGGACAAGATGTCCGCGTTCCCCAGCACGCTACCCAGAAAAACTAAACCGGCCACCGATCCTTCGCTCGGAAGGACCGTTGGCCGGCTGGGAAACTTTGTCTTCGAGTTACGTCGTCAACTCGCGACAGCCCATCGCCCGACCATCCCTCCGAATAGAGAGCGGGCCGTAATAATAGCGATAACTGATGGAGTGGCTAGTCATGCTCGCGAACCCAGAGACTATTCGCACCGCCGTTCAGCGTCAAGTTCTCGCTCACGATTGGCCAAATGCCCTACGCGCTTTGAAACGCACCATCTTCTCCTCTATCATGACACGCACCCACGTTAGCGCCGGCGACCTGTCGGCGGAACTCATGCGGGGCCGTAGCTCAGCTGGGAGAGCGCATGACTGGCAGTCATGAGGTCAGGGGTTCGATCCCCCTCGGCTCCACCAAAACAAAAATGGCAGACCAGTTGGAAATCGAAATCGAGTTCGTTCGCTCGTGGATCGGTGAATCTCAAGCCTTCCACGGTTTGACCAGGCGAGGTGGCCAAGCCAGCGAGTAATCTTCAGCGGCAATCGTCAGGTTAGGGTTGTAGAAGGGATCGCGCGCGACTTCATGAGACCACCGAGACTTCAAGTTGCGGCGGGGCCTTAGAGGCGCTCCTCATGCAGTCCCCGATGGTGGCGACCAGAGTTGGCGGCCTCGTTGATCCTATCAAAGACAACGAGACCGGTATTCTGGTGCGGCCTGCGGATCCGGAAGACCTGGCGCGCGGGATTCTCGAAATGTTGCGCGATCCGGCGCGGGCTAAGGCAATGGGGCGAGCGGGGCGCCAACTGGCGCTTCAAAAATTCACGTTATCCCACACCGTTAACGACCTGGCCGATCTGTACCGGCGTCTGGCCAGAAAAACTCAGTCACGGCGCCGCTACCACCCGTTTGTCTCCGTCTTTCGGATGGCGATTAGTTCTCCTGTTTTCGCGTTGCTGGCTTTCCGCATCATTGTTCTGGATATCTGCCTGCTGTCTTACTCTCGAGTCCCGTCGGCGAAAGTGACTTCTTGGACGGGCCGCGCTGGTCGGCTTGCCAGAAGAATATTCCGGCGTTCCTCCCCAAACGCTCTTGCCGAACCAAAGGCGGGTCCATAAGCGTCGGGGCCTTGTTCGGCATCTACGGTAAATCCTCCTATTTGAAGGTAATGACATACTTGACGCATCAACGCCGAAGGCGTTCGCAAATTTCAGCTCAGGGCTGCGCTTTGGCAACCCTGAGGGCCCATTGACTATCACCAACGGTCGCAACTCCTCCAGAGTTGCGAGCAAATATCGCCACCCTTACCCAGGGTTTCAAAGCAAACCCTGGGCTCTAATTAGCTAACGCCTTCGGCGTTGATGATGCGTCAAGTATGTTATTGCCCGATTTAAGGTGAAATTTCTGAAATCTTCCTGCGATTAGCTTTTTCCTCCTTCTGAAATCGTCAGAAGTGTCGGTCACGCAGCATTGGCAGGTCGGAGAGAAGCGTTTGCCCCGCATCTCTCCCGTCGATAGTCAGTCTGCCAATTTAGTTCAAAGTCTTACAGGGTGCGGTCATGAGAACAACTTTTCGCTTTAGAGGCAGCGTGCTGGCATTTGCGCTGCTGGTAATCCTGGGGGCTAGTCACTCTTCGGTTGCGAGCCGATGAAGTTACGATTAGCGGATCGACCGCAGGGGCAACCTCGGTCCCGTTTCTGGGCTTTACCGGGAATCAATTTACCGGCACGACGGCGCTCGGGATTGGATCGTTGAGCGGTGCAAACAGCTTGGGTCAACTCTCGCTGGCGACAGCCCCACTCGAGTTGATCGGCGGCATCTTTCAATTAAACATCACGTTTACGGCGCCTACGGGAATCGCAGGCGGGCAAGGTGCGAACTATATAGCGACCGTCCTCGGCAGCGTTTCACCGAATGTCGATCAGGGTGGCGTCAATATTCACTTTCAGAATCCGACACAGACCTTCACATTCAGCGACGGCTTCAACACCGGCAGCTTTTCGCTGACGGTCGCTGACCTTTTCGTACAGACAGGACGTACTGCGAACTTGACGGCCGGATTCACCGGACAACAGGCGGTTCCAGAGCCGGCAACGCTGCTGTTGTTGGGAAGCGGAATTACCGGAATCGCGGTCAAGCTTCGCCGCCGCAGAAAAGCGAAGCTCGCCACCGAAACAGCTGAAGTTTGATTTTGATTCGACGAGAGCGGAGACACGAGAGCCGGCGGTTTACTTGCCGGCTTTTTTGTTTTCGCTTGAGGTCGCGGCTTGATATCCAGCGGCGAAAGCGGCGTCCAGGCGATTAACCCACCAACGCTCGGCGGCGGCACGGTCGCGGCCCAGACGCATTCGAAAAAAATCGCGGCCCGCGCGCAGCGAAGGCCGCGTAAATTTGGATTTTGCTGTTACGAGCCATGGGTGGTCACCCGGATGAATTTCCGCGTAAACCTTCGCGGCAGCGCCGGCTATCAGCATCGCCCCTTGTCGCTCTCGCAAATCGATGCGGTGCATGTGCCACACTGTCGCATCCGCCAGTAGTTCCGAGTGCATTCCCGCAGCGCTCAACCGTTCACCCAACTCAAAATCATCCCACGCATGGCCGGCGAATCGTTCGTCGAAACGACCAGCGCGATCCAACAGTTTTCTCTTAACGGACGCGTTAGCGACGTAAAAGAAGTTAGCCGCGATAGTTGTCATGCCCGGGTCAAATGGAACACCAAACAGCTGACCACTTTTTTCCAGCCAGTCGCTGAACGGAGTTCTCAGTTCAGGCGGAAAGAGCGCCAACCCGACACCGACGGCTTCAATTGCCGGATGCGTTTCGTGAAAGCGAACGTGCGTCTCGACGAAATCCGGTTCAATCTGACAGTCGTCGCCGATGAAGATTATTAGGTCCGCACTAGCAATATCGATGGCGCGATTCAGCGCTAATGCCCGGCCGCCGCGTTCCGTGAGGTGGTAGCGAATGTTACCGCGGAATCCTGGCTGTTGCCGGCAGCGTTCAAATTCTTCTCCATGCGTGGTCGTGTGCGAAGAGTCCGAAATGATGACCTCATAAGCTTCGGCCGGAAGTGTCTGGTCAGATAAAGCGCGATACCAGGCCGCACCATCCAGTGGATGGTCATCGATAGCGCAGACAAGGCTGGCTAGTTTTTGTGGTTTCGGAGCCGTCATTTTCAGTCAATTAGGAATTTCAGCACGTGGCTGGTCGCTAAGATTCCTGAAAGCCGGTCATCGTCAGAAAAAGAAAGACGTTCCGGTGATTTCAGGTTGGCAATGAATTGTTCATGTCGAAGTTGCTCTCGCTCGAACGCAATCTCACGTTTCTCTTTTTGACGTGAAAGCTCCAAGCCTCCGCCGCGGATGAACTCAATGATGGTGCGCAGCTCGTCCCGATCGAACCAGGTGCCGTGGCCGCGGCAAACATCAACGATCACGCCTGAGCATCGCGCGAAGTTCAGCCGGTTCATTAACTGTGCGCATTGAGGGCAAGGAAAATAGCGGACTTTGATCTTGTCCGAAGTTGGATCCATGCGATGTCCTGTAACCGGCGAGGCCAAGCCGAGCACGGACGCCTGATGCTCGCGATCGGCGCAGATCTTTTCGAAAGCCACGACCTCGAGCCACAAGCCACCACAGGTTTCGCATTCGCGCATCGCTGAGCCGCCGAGCGTAATCGGCTGCATGTCGCTCTTGCATTTCGGACACTTCAAAGTAGAGAGCGACGTAGCTCTCGTTTTGGCGGCAGCCGCGCCGCAATGCGGACAATGACGGCTGCCGATGAACATCATGGCGAAGCACGAGGGGCAAGCGACGGTCGCGAGCTTTGATTCGCAGAATTGACAACGCGGCGAGTCGGAGGAAATGGCCGCGCCACAGTTTGGACAGTTAAGAGTCTCAGCTTTCATCTAATCTGGCGGCCGTGATTTGCGACCGGCCGTGCCAGCTTAACATCGCTAAGCCGTGTCTTACGGAAAAAATCCGAGGCCAGGGAAGGGCGTCGGAAATGAACGAAATCGGATTTGGGATGAACGAAATTGACGCATAGATAGCGGGGATTTAAGCTGTTAATCTCAGGACGCTTAGGCAACCTCCCGATTTGCGGCGAAACCCCGTAAGTGAAGGATGATTCGCAAGATATTCATAAGAATCGCAATCAATCCTGGAGGGCGCGATTTGAGTGGCATCGGAATTGATATGAAGGGCGTGGGAAAACACGTCTCCGCCTAAATCTCTCTCCAATTCGAGACGTTGGATCTCTAATCGAGAGGAGTTTGAAATGAATCGAACAACGCAACGCATGACGGCCAAATTTTCAGCCTGGTTGCTGGCTGTGGCAATTGTGGCAACGCCGATCGCGGCCCTGGGGCAAACCCAGATAAAGTTACATAGCAACAAGTACAGTGTTGCCGACGACGTGAAAGTGGGCCGGCAGGCCGCCGCGGAAGTCGAGCAAAAGTTTCCACTGTTGCGCGACTCGGAAGTGCAACGCTACGTCGAAACGATTGGCCAGGATCTGGTCGCCGCAATTCCACCTGAATTTCAGCATCGCGAGTTTCGTTACTTTTTCAAGGTCGTAAACGCGCGCGACATCAACGCGTTTGCGTTGCCCGGTGGTCCGATGTACGTGAACCGCGGAATGATCCAGGCGGCCCGCACTGAAGGCCAAATGGCCGGCGTGATGGCTCACGAAATCAGTCACGTGGCGTTGCGTCATGGAACGGCGCAGGCGACCAAGGCCCAGAAGTACGCGCTTGGTGCCGGCATTGCAGGAATTTTGGGCAGCATCCTCGGTGGCCCGGCGATCGGACAGATTGCGCAGGGTACGATTGGGGTTTACTTCCTGAAGTTCAGTCGCGAATACGAAACTGAAGCGGACATTCTCGGCGCGCGCATTCTGGCGAACGCCGGTTACGATCCGCGTGAACTCGCCGCCATGTTCCAGACGATCGAACGCGCTGGTGGCGGCAGCAGCGGTGGTTTTTTTAGCAGCCACCCGAGTCCGGCGAACCGCTACGCGCGCATCAATCAGGAAGCACAGTACCTACAAATACGGAACGCGCGGCGCGACAACCGCGAGTTTCTGGCAATTAATCAGCGACTGCGGAGCTTTGGAGCTGCGCCGACACTGGCTGAGATTGAGCGGAGTGGTCAACGCTATCCGAACCAGGGCGAGGGTTATCCGACCGGCGAGAGCACGGGTTATCCCAACGCACCGACGGGCCGGGTTGAATATCCATCGTCGCGTTATCGCAGCTACTCGATCGGCGTTGCGCAGGTGAGCGTGCCCGAGAACTGGCGGCAGGTTTCTGACAGCAGTTCGTCAGTTTGGTTCGCGCCCAACGGCGCCGTCGGGTCGGTAAACGGCCAGGCCGTTTTTACGCACGGCCTGAACATTGGCGTGGCACAAACCAACAGCCGCAACCTGCAGCAGGCGACAAATGAATTTCTCAGGAGCCTACAGCAGGGGAATCCGAATCTCCGTTCGCGCGGCGGTCTACAGCGCAGTTCGATTGATGGTCGCACGGCTCTGACGGTCAGCTTAAGCAATGTCAACGAGGCGACTGGACGTCAGGAGGTAGTGAATGTGATTACAACTCAACTGCGCAGTGGTGAGTTGCTATTCTTAATCGCAGTCGCGCCCAACGACGAGTACTCCAATTACCAGGGCGTCTTTCAGAATGTTCTGCGGTCGTTGCGGTTGAGTGACTAACGACTAAGTCAGGAATTAAACAAGAAGAGCGCTCGCGGCTAAGTCGTGAGCGCTCTTGCGCGCCTTGACACCCCCGCCTTCGCTCCCTATAGTTTCTAATTTCGCGTTGAGGCCAAATCGTTGCCCTTGCGCCGCAGTTCAGGAATTCGGAGAGTTCTTTAATGCCTAATCATAAATCGGCAGAGAAACGAGTGCGACAGAGCGAGCGTCGTCGCCTCATTAATCGAAGCAATCGCACGAGATTACGCACCGCGGTTAAGAACCTCCGCACCGCGTTATCGAAAGACGTCGGCAAAGACGCGGCAGAGCTTTTGCCGAAAACAGTCTCAGAAATCGACAAGGCGGTGCAGAAGGGCGTGCTACATCGCAACGCCGCCGCCCGCCATAAGTCGCGCTTGACGGTCCGGGTCAACCAGGCTGCCAAGTAACAAGAGTTCAAAGTCACGACACGTGAGGCGGATCGTTAATCGGTCCGCCTCAATTTTTTTGTCGGATAAGAGCGGGCAGCCCGCCCGTCTGGGAGCGCGAACATTTTGCCCGCATTCGTAGAGGCATGGTCATGGAAATCTACTACAAGACCGACGACGAGATTCGGGCGCTCGTCTCGGCGTTCGAGGCTTGTAGTTTTCATCCCTCGGAGTTTCGTCACTACCAGCACCTGACGGTGGCGCTGTGGTATGTGTGGCACCTTTCGCCGGATGAAGCGAGCGTGAAAATGACCAAAGGGATTCGCCGGCTCGCCGAGACCTACGGCAAGATGGGCTATCACGAAACCATTACGCTGTTTTGGTTACGCATCGTCGCGAACTTTGGCGCCGCGCAGCGAGCAAACGGGTCGCTTAGCGCAACGGCGAACGCGCTGATCGATCGCTGCAACGACAAGGATTTGATTGGTCAGTTCTACTCGGCTGAGCTGCTGGCAACAGACAAAGCTAAAGCCGAATGGGTCGAGCCGGATTTGAAAGCTTTGCCGGAATCGACTCGAAAAGTTCAGGCGCTGACTACCTAATCTCGTCCAGCTTTTCCTTTGCCTGGACGATCATCCACCGCAACCTGGTCAAATCATCGAGCGTGAGCAAAATGCGCGTGCGCTCGAAATAGCCGCCTTCGATCGCGGCCGCTATGCCACCGGTCAGTTGCTTAAAAACGATAAGTTCGAAGTCGGCCCGCGTGCGGTAGTGCAGTTCAAAGTGCGTCAGCTTCGTGGTTGAATCGTCGGCCTTCGCCATCGCATCGAAAGCCTTGACGAGGTCGTCGATTTCTTCGTAATCGACCAGACAGCGAACGTCACCGGGATCGGGACCATTAATTGTTATCGTCACTCCGGTTGTGCGCGTTGAGTTCCCCGCCTCACGAATCTCAGTTGCCTCCACTCGGGCCGACCCGTTTTGTGCTCTAAGCGTGGCAACCCAGGTGCGGCCTTTAATCAGCACGGATGATTGCCGGGATTCGAACTCTTCCAGTTTGTTGCGCGGCGCGTAAAAATTAGCGTCACGCTGAGGTGGTAAACGCCGCCAACGCTCCTGCGCGACCACACAGGTGGAACACCCGGCGAACAGGATCGCAGCCATCGTTAGTAATCGAGTCAACTTCATAGTTGTGACTCCTTATTGGAATGAGATTAACTGAACGTTCGAGCCAGTTTTGGGAGAGAGAAAACCTGCTGATTGTAACTCACGAAAGCCCTCGGCGTTCCAAAAAGTCCGCCAAACGACGTCTGCAGACTGTAATTGCGCCCCACGCAAACGGCGTAGTAAGGTTTGCGCCATGCGTGCGGTCATCTTCGAACAATATGGTGGGCCTGACGTCCTCAGGCTTGCCGAAGTTCCCGATCCGCAAATCAAAGCGAACGAGGTCCTGGTCGAAGTCCGCGCTTGCGCGCTTAATCATCTTGACGTGTGGGTAAGGAGCGGCTTACCCGGAATCAAGATTCCGTTGCCGCACATCCTGGGCAACGATGTCGCCGGGGTGGTACGCAAAGCCGGCGAACTCGTCACGTGGGTGAACCCCGGCGATGAAGTCATGTTGCAGCCCGGCGTTTCCTGCGGTCATTGCGCCGAATGTCTGGCGGGTCGCGACAACATGTGCGACGAATACGACATCATCGGGCATCGTCGCGCCGGTGGTTACGCGGAACTGATCGCCGTTCCGGGCATCAACGTAATTCCTAAGCCGACGAATCTGAGTTGGGAAGAAGCCGCCGCTTTGCCGCTCGTGACTTTGACGGCGTGGCACATGCTCGTTGAGCGCGCTGATGTCCAGCCGGGAGAAGATGTTTTGGTGCACGGGGCGGGCAGCGGCGTCGGCTCTGTGGGGATTCAGATTGCCAAACTCCGCGGCGCGCGCGTGATCACGACGGCCAGTTCAGTCGAGAAACTTGCGAAAGCACGCGAGCTTGGCGCCGACGTTGGCGTCGATTACACACAGGAGGACTGGCCGAAACAAGTGAGGCGACTGACAAACGGCCGCGGCGTCGATGTTGTCTTTGAGCATACGGGTGCGGCCACGTGGCCGGGTTCGATTCTGTCTTTGAAGAAAGGGGGCAGGCTGGTGACTTGCGGCGCGACCAGTGGTTTCGACGCGAAGACAGATCTGCGCCACGTGTTCTATCGTCACTTAACTATTCTCGGATCGATGATGGGTTCGAAAGCTGACCTGCTGGCGGCGATGAAGTTTGTTGAGTCAGGACAAATTCGGGCGGTTGTTGACCAGATTTTGCCTTTGTCCGAAGCGCGCAAAGCTCACGAGTTGATGGAAGTGCGTGCGCAGTTTGGCAAGTTAGTGCTCATTCCTTAGCGTTATGGGTTGCGCCGGCAGAGTGAAGCGGCGACGGCGCTTTGGATTGGCCTCTGAAATTATTCCAGGCTGAAATCCAAAGCGGTGTCGCGCTGACGCTTGCCACCGCACTCCAAATTACCTACCCGAATAATCTTCAATCTTGTATCTCTTTTGTAGCGCCGCCAGATTCTCTGGCGCGATCGGAAAATTCGATCCCGCAATGTAAGTTTTCTTGTCGTCCAGGCCGATCCAATCAACAACCCTTGGCGCGTTCGTCCGCAGTATCTCGCTGTCCTCGGACGTGAATTCCTTTCCGTCCAATCGCCTGAAAACCCAGGTGTATCGAAAGTGAGCATCGCGAACTTCTTTTAACCTTTGCTCGAATTCCGTCGCAGGAGTTGGAAGCGGCTGGTAAGTCGAAGTGTCGGGCGGCCCTTCGACGTCAGAACTGGTGCGACGGCACGCTGTGAGCGGTAGCGAAGCAGCGATGAGTAGAACGCAACCGAGTTGAAGAATTGGTTTCATATTACCATTGAGCCCTTACGCACGGTCGGGCTAGTGCCACGATTTGCGGGCGATACGTCCACGCTCTCAGCTACGGCGGCGAATTATCATTTACGTTGCCGCCGTCGCTGCCGCTGTCGGTGTTCACATCGGGCGGCGGCTCGCCTTTTTGATCGCGAATCCGTAAGACGCTGCATTCCTCATCTTCATAGACGCGATCGAACCAGCCGCTTTGCAGGGCATTATCGATGAATGAGACGTGATCTTTGTTGTCTGTAAAAACCCAGCGCGAGCCAAAGCGATCGCGGATCAGCGGCCCCGGATCTTCTTCTTCACCGAGGGTTATTTTGTCATAAAGCTTCGACAGCTCAACATTTCGATTGTGCAGGTAGGCCGGGTCCAGGCCCGAAACATACGCGTGGCTCGAGTCGAAGTAAAACAATCTTGGAAAATCGTCCCAGTCAGTGTTGAAAACGACCTGGCCCGCCGGAATGTTCGTGCGCATCCACGCGGCGCCCTGCGCGTAGTAATTGTGCGGCTCGCTCTCGCTGATGTCTCGCGACGTGCGGTAAACGTTGCCAAAGAACCAAGCGGCCAAAGCAAGCGCGGCCAAAGCGAGCTTGACCGTGCGCCACGTTTCCTCCTGCCGGTGTTCTTTCGCGAGCCCCGTTGGTTCCTGACGATCGAGAAACGGCTGTAAGTCTTCCAGCACAGCGTCAGGCAAGCGCGTGAAGACTGCGCGGCCGCGCCACAACTGTTCGAGCGCGAATGCGGCGAACAGAATTGCGAACGGTGGAAAGTATTCCGCAAAGCGCTTCCAACGCAGATTCATCAACAGCAACACGGTCGCCAGCACCAGCAGGTACAAAGGCTTCTGCGATCGCTTTCGATCGCCGCCGTCGAAAGCGAGATAGCCGACAACCATCGCCACAAGCGCGACGAAACAATTTATAAGGAACTGCCATGTGTCGTACGGGTACCATTCGTTGCCGACCTTCGTCGCAAAGTCATCGGCGGTGATCTTGACGCGCGCATGCTCCCAGAAAAGATAAAGGTTATGCGGGAAATACGGATTGATGACCAGACCCAGCACGCAGCCGGCCGCGACGTATGCCAGCGGCCGCCACTCAAAGCGGCCTTCCGTCCACGCGGTCACTCCTACCCAAATCGCCACCGCCACTCCCAGCAGCACGACCATGTCGTACGTCCAGGTAAAAATCAGCGCGAGCGGCAACAGCTGCCAGTGCTTACGTTCGAACAGCAGGTATGTGCCGATGATCAGGAGCAGAATTGCCAGCGGCGGCGCCTTCGTCATGTTCATCCGGTAGAGAAACGGGGCGGATGACGCAAGCAAGGCCAACAACCAAAGCAGCCGATACCTGACTTCGTAGCGAACGATCAGCCAATAACAGGAAAAGAGCGCGATGCTGGCAAAGAGAATCGCAGCAATCTTTCCGCCCGTTTGCACGTCACGAAACCAGGTAAACGGAATCAGCAGGATGTGATACAGCAGGTGATGATCGACGTAATCGTTCGGATTCAGCGTCGTGAGCGGCAGCCAGGTGAACGTGGGCGGAAAGAAATGCTTCGCCTTGATGTTCTCCCACAGCAGCCGCGCCCACTTCATGTGGTAATAGCCGTCAAAGTCCCCGCAGCAAATTGCAGAAGTAGAATACTGAAGACGCCAGAACAGGATGACGATGGCCACACCACCGACGCCTAACTCGCTAAAGCGGACGGCAGCTTCTGACTTCAGCCAGTCCTGAAAGCGACGTGTTGGTTTTTTGGTAACCGCTGCTTCGGCGGGCGTGATCTCATCCATTCCAAAAGAGAATGCCGGAAGCAAAAAAACAAATCAACATCAGTTAGGGCTAGCGGTTAGAGGCTAGCGGTAGGTTGAAGGCTTGTCCTGTCAGTGGTCAGTCGTCTGTCGTCAGTTGCATCTCTCATTGAGCGAACAACTGACTACTGACAACGGACCACTGACCCTCTAGCCTCGAGCCTCTATTTAGTGAGTCGCGCCCGGTTCAAATTGAGCCAGAAGTTCCCGAATCAATGTCAGCAACTGTGTCGGTTCGATTGGTTTGGTGAGGTGAACATTAAAACCGGCGCGCACGGCGCGGCCGCGATCGTCGTATTCAGAGTAACCAGTGACCGCAATCAGTGGCGTTTTGTTGTAAGCCGCGAGTTCGCGCAGCGCCTCCGCCAGTTCGTACCCATTCATGTCAGGCATGCCGATGTCTGAGATCACGAGGTCATAATGATTCAGGCGGGCGAGATGCAAAGCATCCTGGGCCGATTTAGCCGTCGAAACATCGTATCCGGCATGCTTTAGCAGCAGTTCGATCATCTCGGTGACGTCGGGCACGTCATCAACGACGAGCACGGTGCCGCGACCCTTGTTGTCGGTCTCTTTACCTTTTCTTTTGCGCGAACTCATGGATTTGGCTGGAGGTTTTTTCGAGGCGAGCGCCTCGTAAGAAAGATCGACTGACATTTGGTAGTGCTCAGGTAGGCCCGTTGGTCCACCAGCGACCTGCAGGTCTGCGATATTCATATCGAACGGTTCAGACACTTCCGCAAATAAAAACGGGAGCGGCCGCCGAAAAACGGCATCAAGACAGAGGGCGTTCATAGTCGGGTTACGTGCGCGCGCTCAACGAAACGCGCTCACTTCAATTGTTGGGGGATTGCATAATCTAGCTCAAAATCTCTATTGCTGTCCAGACAGGTTTTGATTGAGTGAACTTCAACACAGGGTCTCGACCCTTTGACACCTCTGCGTGATATTCTTGCGCCGCATGAGTGAGTCGCTCGAGACACGTTATCGGCTGATGGGTCTGTTGCCGCTCGCGTTCTTTGCCGTGCAGGCGATTCACTACTGGCGCTTTGGCGGCATGGGCCATCTGCTGTGGATGTGCAACGCGGGGAATGTTCTACTCGGCCTTGGGTTGCTGCTGAGTCATCGCGAATTGATTCGCGCGGCGGCGATTTGGACGATACCCGGACTCGTGGTCTGGATCATCTACGTGTTGCTGCCCAGCGGCTTCTACTTCTCAACCACCCTGGCGCACGTCGGCGGGTTCGTCGTCGGCCTGATCGCGTTGCGTCGCGTTGGGATGGATCGCACGGCCTGGATTTACGCGTTCGCCTGGTATCTGTTCACTCAGGTCGCGGCGCGCTTGCTGACACCGGCGGAGTTAAATGTGAATGCGTCGCATCGCGTTCAGGATGGGTGGGGCAACGCGTTCACGAGCTACTGGAAGTTTTGGTTGGTGGCGGCGATTGTCACTGCTGCGGTGTTATGGGTAATTGCAAAAGTGTTGTCGCTTATTTGGCCGGCATCAGTTACAGAGCCGCGAACGGAAGTGAGCGCGTCAGAGATTCAAGCCTGAGTGTCGCCTGAAGCAACGTCCGAGTTTTTAACCCGCTCGCTATCCCGACATGTCGGGATTCGGTAGTCATTTCGCCAATACGACCGCCTGCGGACTTAAGGTCAGCGCGTGCCAGCGCGAAAACGTTTTGATCACATCGCTGCGAATACTTACGTAGGCAGTTTCAAGAAACATCTTCTCAGGCATTGGCCATTCAATTCGCACAATCGGATTGAACGAGACCGGATCGCCCACGGTCACTGCCGGCGAGCTGCCGGCGCTTGGCTTCGCTTGATCTGAACTTTTGCTCGCATCGAAGACGACTGACGAACTCAATAGCCGATCGCGCAGAACTAGGCGCGCCTGCGTCGGCGCTTTGCTGGCATCGTCGTAAATGCCAACGTCCACGCCGTATGCGGTTGCCACCTTCGAAGAATCGGGTGACCAGACGGGTGGCGCCTGCGCCAGCTCATCATCCAGCAGCCGCTCTTTTCCCTCAGGGGTGATCGTGCGCGGGCGTCCCGCCGGAGTTTTGAATGCGCGTTCACGCTCTTCCCACTCGCCTTCTTTGCAGGCCAACGCCGCCAGCGCATGCCCGTCCGGGGCCCACGATAGCGCGAAATAAATCAGCCCGTCGCGCGTCGTCAGCGGCCTGAGGCTGTAGCCGTCACGGTCCGCAACGTAGATCTGCTCAGTCGAGAAAGTCGCAAGCGGCGCAAATACCGGCATCACCGTTGTGGGCGAAGGGGCCGGCGTATCGAGCGGCAACGGCGCATCCGGTTCAGCAGGTGTTGGGCTTGGTGTTGGTTGCGCGGCTCTACGCGCGACGAACGCGATCTGACTGCTGTCGGGGGACCAAACGACTGAATCCTGAAAGACAACCGCTAATTCAGGCGGCGTGATGTTGCGAATAAACGAGCCGCTGGCCGCGTACAAATCGATGTGAAAAGTTGTCGAAGATTCGTCTTGCTTGCTGTAGAGCGCCAGCGCGCGCTGACCATCAGGCGAGAGCATGGTCCGCAACAGGACGAGTGCTTCATCCTTGCGCCGTTCATCAAAGTCCTGCTGGATTGCCTGAACTTGCTTGGGCTCGTCCGCGGCGACGTTCTGGGGCGGGTCAACGTCTGCCGCGAAGGTGAACGCCAGTCGCTGCGCCGGTACATCACGCAACTGTCTCGGCCGCAGGCGTTGCGCTTCGCTTTCATCACGGCATCCCGACAGCAGGGCCAGCATGGACAAACAAAGAGCTGCTGAAAATATAAGGGCGACGAGTCGAAGGACTCTGCTATCGATTAGTTGAGACAGGATCCTGGCGTGAGGGAACGGAAGGTAACGAAACGGACTCATCTGCCGCCGATCTTAGAAAGCGCGCGCGCGAACTGTCAACGACGCGGGTTTTTTCAGGAATGCCTGAGAATTGCCGTTGCCCAGAAGTTCCCGGGCGAGATCGAGATCGAGACTGAACAGTGCGCGAATTGTGTTGCGCGGCGAAAGATGGTCTTCGTCTGAGCTGTCATCATCGACGCAGTTGTGCGCGACGGCGCGCGCCAGGCGTCGCGGCAGCGGCTCCCAACTCGCCGTCTGGCGAATGAAAACGCGCGTGGCGTCCACGCCCACTAAATCGCACGCCAGCTCTTCCGCGCGCTGACCCTGAATTCGCAACCCGGTGCGCGCGGCCGCGCGTCGTCCAATCGCGCGAAACAATGGCCGCAGTGCATCGGTTTGTCCGCTGGCGACATGTGTCAGTTCGTGAGCGAGCACGCTAATCATGGCTTCGTCGGAACGCAGCCCGGCAAGAAAGATTGTGCCAAACTCGATCGCGCGCGGGTCGCGCAACAACACCGACGCGTTATCGCGCGCATCGACGTTGGGCCGCACTTGTTTTACGGCCTGCACGCGCGCCGCGGCCGCATTCACACGCGCCCGGGCGAGGCCGCTGTACATGCCGTATTCTTTCGCGAGTTGCACAATCTCGTTCGCGACCAGCTTCTTTGTTATTGGCAACAGACGATTGGCGCGTTTGGCTCCTGCGACGGCGTCGGGATGGTTTACCGTCATCGAAGGCCGGGACTGCATCACGTCAATCGGCGTGCTGCCCAAAGGATCGCGAATGCGTTCCGCGCAGGCGCTGCCGATCGCGCGCTCGACGGTGGCGCGATCGGCTGCGGTAAAAGTTTCAGGCGCAGTTGCGTGCGCGCCGCTGCGCGCGCTGCGGCGCTGTGCGCTAGCTGGGAGGGCGAGTAGCGAAACCTGCGCGACGATCAACGTCAACATCAGCGTCAACATCGACGCCCGCGCGGCTTTGCCGCAGCACACTGCGGTAAGGCTTTGCCTTACCGGAACCGTCTTAGAAAGATTGTCGAGGCTACGCCCCGAAGCACAGAGGCGCAGCCTCGTTACAAAATGGAAGCCGCCCCGGAAAGGCTGAGCCTTTCCGCCATGTGCTGCGGCATAGCCGCGCAATGGTCTGTTGACTATTTGTTTTTCCACTCCGGCTTCCGTTTCTCCATAAAGGCCCGGACGCCTTCCTCGGCGTCTTCTGTCTTCATCAGCTCGTGCAGGTACAGATTCTCCACGTTAATAAGTGCGGAATCAAAGCTTTGGCGCGTCCCAAGATCAAGTGCCATGCGCGTCATCGATAGCGCCGAGGCGGAAAGCTCGCGCAGCTTTCCGAGCACTTCCTGGGTTTTTGATGCAATTTCGTCAGACGGCACAACGTAATTTACCAGCCTCAGTCGTAAAGCTTCTTCCGCGTCAATCAATTCGCCCGTCAGAATTAACTCGCGCGCGCGTCGCTCGCCGATGATGGCAGGCAAAAGAATCGCGGCAATAGGCGGAAAGACACCGAGCTTGATCTCAGGCTGGCCGAATTTGGCGCGATCGCTGGCAATGACAATGTCGCAAGCCGCGACAAGTTCACATCCGCCGCCCAGAGCCGCCCCATCAACGACGGCAATCGTTGGTTTCGCGATCTGCTGAAGTGTGCGAAAGATCGAATGAAAGCCATCCAACATCTGGAAGACGGTCGCCGGCACATGCTCCTCAACCGCGACTCCACCGCTAAAGGCGCGCGTTCCTTCGGCAGCATCGAAGACGATCGCCGCCAAGCCTCTCTGCTGCACGCACTCATTCAATACCAAGTTGATCTCGCGCATCATGGCAATGTTCAGGACGTTGAGCGGCGGACGATTGAACGTGACGCGCGCCACGCGTTCTTGAACCTCGAATATGATGTTTGCGAAATCTGGCATGTGCGATTACTCCCATTCTTCCGGCCGCGGTCCCGCCTCCATGCCCTCGGTGCTCACCTGTTTCAAAACTTTTACGTGCATGTCGCCCGCGACCTTGATTTGGCACGAGAGACGAAAGCCTTCTTCGAGCGCCCCGCGCAGGGTCAGGCATTCGAGTTCGGTTTCACCCATTGGTGGTGCGCTACCGTCCAGCACCTCCACGCGGCAGGTGGTGCAGCGCGCGTTTCCGCCACAGCGGTGAAGGATATCCACCCCGCCGTCTTCCAGCACCAGCACCAGACGGCGTCCGGTCGCCCCTTCGATGGTCTTACTACCCTGAGCGGTCTCTGCGTTGATTGTCGGCATTAAAAAAACTCCTGCGATCTGAAATTAGTAAAAGCGTGACTTTGAATCTGGCATCTTGAATCTGGAATTTGAAATGCAGAATTTAAAAGAATTCTGCTATTGGCCAGCCGGCTCAGTTACGACTGGAGCGTTTAGATACCTGGCAAAGAATCGCACGTAGCGGCGCACGCGATCCAGGTTGTGACGCGGCTCATTGAAACCATGACCCTCGCGCGGATAGACGACAAACTCCACCGGCACGTTCTTCTCTTTCAGCGCCATGTAAAACTCCTGGGCCTGCGCGAGCGGCACCCGCGTGTCCGCTTGTCCATGCATGATCATCGTGGGCGTCTTCACGTTGTTGATGTACTTCATCGGCGAACGGTCCCAGTAAAGATCGGTCGCGTCCCAGGGCGCCTTGTCCGAATAGAACCAGCGCAGGTAGCGCTGAATGTCGTTCTGCGAATACATCGAGTAGATGTTCGTCAGACCGGCGCCCGGCGAAACGGCTTTGAAGCGATCGGTCTGGGTCAGAATCCAGAATGTCATGTAACCGCCGTACGACCAACCAAACGCGCCGAGCCGGTCGGGGTCGGCTAACCCTCGCGCGATCATCGCATCGACACCCGTCATGCAATCTTCGAAGTCGCCTTTGCCCCAGGTGTTTTTGTTCGCCTGGGCAAACGCCAAACCTTTGCCGGTCGAGCCGCGAAAGTTTGGTTGCAGCACCGCGAAGCCATTCGCCGCCAGCACTTGGACCGTTCCGGCCCAACTGTTCAGTGACGCGCCGGTCGGACCGCCATGCGGATTCAGCAGGAAAGGCACTTTGCCCGACGTGTAACCCACCGGCTTCGTGAGCACGCCTTCGATTTCCGTCCCGTCTTTGCTTTTCCACTTAACGATTTCGGATTGCGCGAGCGAATAGTTTTTAAGCCACGAATTATGATCGGTGAGCGGTTTGACCGCGCTGAAGGCGACGTTCGACGTGTAAATCTCGGCTGGCTGTTGCGACGAGGTTGTCGTGCCCACAATAGTTTTGCCGTCGCGGCTGATCTCCGTAATGCCAGTCGATCCGCCGTGCCTGGTCAATTGTTTGACGGCGCCGGTGCCGACATCCACGGCGAAGACTTCGTTAGCTTGAAGGATATTAGTGCTGAAGTAGATCGTCTTGCCGTCGCGCGACCAAATTGGCGTGCCCGCATCCAGATCGAACTTTGCAGTGAGTTGTTTCGGCGCGCCGCCGGCAGCGGGGACTAAATAAAGGTAAGTCGTGGAAACTCCAGCACCCCCATCCGGGTTACCGCCGTAAGCGATCCATTCACCATTCGGTGACCAGCGGGCAGCGTCGCTCGATCCTTCATCACCGACGATCTTTTTCTTTTCACCGCTCGCAATGGTCACCATCCAGATGTCGCTGAGACCACCGTCGTCGGCTTTCGGTGTTGGCCGGGTCACATAGGTTATGCGCGTTCCATCCGGCGACCACTGCGGATCGCCGACCGTGAAAGCGCCTTCCGTCAGACGCTTCTCGTCTTTCTTATCGACATCAAACAGCCAGAGGTGGGACATTTTGATGTCGCGATCCATGACGATCGTGTCGTCTTTGACCTTCTTCCGATCCTCTTCGTCCTTGCTCGGCTGATCGACGGCGGTGAGAACCAGGCGCTTTCCATCGGGCGAGAAACGAAAGCCGTTGACGCCGCCTTTGTGCGAAGTCATTGCCCAAGCCTCGCCGCCGTCAGCCATCATCATCCACACCTGGCGCTCGCCGTCTTTCTCTCGGTCGGTAAGAAAAGCGATCATCGTTCCATCGGGCGACCATTCCGGCGCCGTTGCGCTCTTTTCACCGCGGGTATATTGCCTCGCGTTGCCACCGCCGGTCGGAATGACCCAAATCTGCGTCACCGATTTCCATTCTTTGTCCTTCTCCATCTTCACTTCGCTGACCGTGTAAGCAACGCGCGACCCGTCGGGCGAAATTCGCGGCGCGCTGACGCCGTGGACCTTCAGCAAGTCAACGGCCGTTAAAAGTTTTCTGCCGTCTTGGGCGCGTGGTTCCGGATCGGCTTTTGGTTTTGAGTTTTCCTGAGCCGTAACCGCAGCGACTGCGATTACGACCACGCCGAATAGAAGTGCGAAGAAGCGTTTGGGGTTCATGTGATTCTCCAGCCTTTGCGGTTCATGTGATTCTCCAGCCTTTGCGGTTCTTTGCGTCTTGGCGCCTTTGCGTGAGGCTGCCTCGTTGGAATCTCACGCGAAGGCGCAAAGACGCAAAGTAACGCCCAGGAATTACTACTCTTTCCGGTGAACGGTCGCGAATCAAGCTTCGATCATCGGAATCTTCACGCCCTTTGTGCGCGCCGTGTCTGCGGCTTCCTCATATCCCGCATCGACATGACGGGCGACACCCGTGCCGGGATCGTTGGTGAGCACGCGGTTCAAACGTTTCGCCGCTTCGTCTGTGCCATCGGCGACTGAAACCTGGCCGGCGTGAAGGGAATAGCCAATGCCGACACCGCCGCCGTGATGAAATGAAACCCAGCTTGCGCCGCTCGCTGTGTTCAGCAGCGCGTTTAAAATCGGCCAATCAGCGACGGCATCCGACCCATCTTTCATTCCTTCCGTTTCGCGAAACGGAGACGCTACCGAGCCGGTGTCGAGATGATCGCGGCCAATGGCGATGGGCGCTTTCAAATCGCCACGCTTCACCAGTTCGTTAATGGCTTCGCCCATCTCAGCGCGTTCACCGTACCCGAGCCAGCAGATGCGCGACGGCAACCCCTGAAACTTCACGCGATCGCGCGACAGCCGCAGCCAGCGATTTAGAGTTTGATCGTCAGGGAAGAGTTCGAGCGCAAGATCGTCCGTCTTCCGAATGTCTTCAGCTTCACCCGACAGAGCGACCCAGCGGAACGGGCCTTTGCCTTCGCAGAACAACGGCCGAATGTATTCGGGCACGAAGCCGGGAATCTCGAACGCATCTTTCTCGCCGGCTTCAAACGCCATCTTGCGAATGTTGTTGCCGTAATCGAAGGCTACCGCGCCCGCGCGTTTCAACGCCAGCATCGCTTCAACGTGATGCGCCATCGACTCCATGGAGCGCTGAACGTACGATTTAGGATTCGTGCGTCGAAGTTCGCTTACGTCTTCCAGCGACACGCCCGCCGGAACGTAACCGTTCAAAGGATCATGCGCGCTGGTTTGATCTGTCACGGCGTCGATCTTCACGCCACGACGAACAATCTCCGGAAGAAGCTCGGCGCAGTTGCCGACTAAACCAACTGACACCGCGCGTTTCTGTTCGCGCGCGTCTTCGCAGATGTCGAGCGCCTCGTCCAAATCCAGCGCCATCCGGTCGCAATAGCCGTTCAACACGCGACGCTCGATGCGTGCCGGATCGACTTCGATGCCGAGAAAGACCGCGCCATTTAAAGTCGCAGCGAGCGGCTGCGCGCCACCCATGCCGCCTAATCCACCTGACAACAGAAGCTTGCCGCGCAAGTCGCGCCCGAAATGTTTGTCGGCCATCGACGCAAACGTCTCGAAGGTGCCCTGCACGATGCCCTGCGTGCCAATGTAGATCCAACTGCCCGCGGTCATCTGGCCGTACATCATCAGGCCCTTGCGTTCGAGTTCGTGAAAGTAATCCCAGTTGGCCCACGCGCCCACCAGGTTCGAGTTCGCAATCAGAACTCGCGGTGCATATTCGTGCGTGCGAAAGATGCCGACGGGTTTGCCTGACTGCACCAGCAGCGTCTCGTCGTTTTCCAGTTCATGAAGCGATCGCACGATCGCGTCGAAAGATTCCCAGTTGCGCGCGGCTTTGCCTGTGCCGCCGTAAACAATCAACTCGTCGGGCTTCTCGGCGACTTCGCGGTCCAGGTTGTTCATCAGGCAGCGCAGGGCTGCTTCCTGGTGCCAGCCTTTGCAGTTGAGTTGGGCGCCACGCGGCGCGCGAATGTTTCTTGTCGTCATGTCAGAGGAGGGTGTCGAATTCAGCAGTTCGCGTCGCGTCCGCGATCGCTTGAATGTCAGCGGACATAGATCGGTCGACGGTGAGCCGCGTCACACGTTTGCGGACGATTTCGTAGGCTGCGCGTGCGCCCTGACCAGGCTTCAAAGGCTTGCGGTGTTCCAATCCTTCAGCCGCAGTGATTAATTCGAGCGCCAACATTCTCTCTGCCAGTTCAACAATTGCCCGCAGCTTGGTCGCGCCGGTCATGCCCATCGAAACGTGATCTTCTTTGCCGCCGTCGGTCGGGACGTTGTCGATGCTGGCTGGATGGGCGAGCACTTTCGCTTCACTCAAAAGCGAAGCGGCGACAATCTGCAGCATCATGAAACCTGAGCCGACGCCCGGCTGACTCGTCAGAAAAGGAGGCAGGTCTTCGTTCGTCAAAGGATTCACCAGGTGATCTATGCGCCGTTCGGTGATGCTCATCAAATCAGTCAGCGCTATGGCGGCGTAATCGAGCGCCAGCGCGACGGGTGCGCCGTGAAAGTTGCCGCCGGAAAGAACTTCGCCCGTATCGGTGAACACCAGTGGGTTGTCCGTGGCGCTGCCGGTTTCCGTTTCGATAATGTCGCGCACATGCGCGAGCGCATCGCGAACCGCGCCGTGTACCTGAGGCATGCACCGAAGCGAATAAGCATCCTGCACGCGCGGATCGTTTTCCACGTGAGACTCGCGAATTTCGCTGTCGCGCAGCAGTTCGCGCAGATGCGCCGCAACTTCTGTCTGCCCGCGGTGCGGGCGCGCTGCATGGATTCGCTCGTCGAACGCGACGGGCGTTCCTTTCAAAGCTTCCAGGGACATCGCGCCCGCAACGTCGGCAAGACGCGTCAACCGCGCTGCACGATGCAGAGCGAGTCCGCCGACGGCTGCCATCGCTTGCGTTCCATTTAGTAAAGCGAGTCCTTCCTTGGCCTCGAGTTGCAGCGGTTCGATGCCCGCGCGTTTCAAAGCAGCGGCGCTCTCCATGCGCTCACCTTCGTGGAACGCTTCGCCCTCGCCAATGGTGGTCAATGCGAGGTGAGCCAGCGGCGCTAGATCGCCGCTTGCGCCGACCGATCCTTTCTCGGGGATTATCGGGGTGACGCCGCGATTCAACATCTCGACGAGCGTCTCTACCACGATCGCGCGACAGCCGCTGTACCCGAGCGCCAGGACATTGGCGCGCAGCAGCAACATGGCGCGCGCTTCTTCAATCGACAGGGGATTGCCGAGACCGCACGAATGGCTGCGCACAAGATTCAGTTGCAGCTCGCGAATCTGGGACGGGTCGATGCGAATGTCGGACAACTTTCCAAAGCCCGTGTTGATGCCATACACCGTGCGATTTTCGGCGATGATTCTTTCGACGATGAGGCGGGACTGTTCGATTCGCCGGCGTGCTTTCGAGTCAAGCGCAACCCTTTTTTCAGCACGCGCGACCGCCGACACTTCAGCGAGCGACAGTCTCTGGCCGTCAAGTTCGATCATATTGGTGAGCAGTAAGCAGTGAGCGGTAAGCAGTTCTTCGCGACTGCTGACGGCTCGCGGTTTACTACTTTGATTTCACTCGGTCAGGAGTGTCTGTGTCGTGAATACGGCGATCCGGCGTCCGCGTCACGTCGATCTTCTTGTGCTCGCCGGTGACGCCGACGCGCAGGCGCTGGCGCGCTCGCTTGGCGCGGCGCACGGTAGCTTTAGGGACTGACGATGCGGCGCGCGTCCAACTGCTCATACGTTGCAATGGATGCAGCGAAAACTCGTGACGCGGCAAAACTTCGCCGGTCGCTTCGCGCAGCTTGAGGGTGCCTACCGCGCCAACAAATAACGCTGCGTTAAAAATGAACCCGATGATGAAAACGATCCACCCGGGAATCAAACCCACTTGCGCGCGCACCAGGAACTCATCAAATGTCTGCGCCGAAACCGGATGCAGATAAACCTTAAGATTCCAGCTCAACGCCAACAGCGCGAACAGCCAAATGTAATTTCGTCTCAACCGCCGGCCGATGGCTTCCCACACACTGATGGTGAAATGGGGAGTCAGTAAATCGGCCGCCAGGTGTGAAGCCCATTCCTGATCGCGTGGCACGTTATCGGGCGCGAGCATCGGCGCGTAGTATTCGGTTTCCAGGACGCGGACGCGGCTGGCCCAAATTTCGTAATAACGATAGCGACGCGCTTCCATCAAAAGAAAGATCGCCACGAGGATCGAAATGATCGGAATGATAAAATGCGGATTATTCGGCGAGCTGAATGCGAACGAGAGTGCGCCGCCTGCCGTCAACACTGCCCAATTCGTCGTCGTATCCAGCCGATTACGCCAGGTGTTCGACCGCTGAACTTCTCCCCGATAGAAGTGCGCCATCGCGGTGGTGATTTCCGCCGACGACATTCGCTTGGCCGGATCTACGGGATTTACTTTCTGCCGATCGGGCGTGACCGTCTCATGCGATGAATCGACCGACACCGGCCGCAAGCGACCCGCGGGCCGTTCGCCCGGCACGGCCAGCGACGGGTCACGGATAACGCCCGACGGTCGTGACGGGATTCGCGAAGTGATCTGCGATTCGTGAATGCTGTCTGTGCGCGCGCCGGTAGTTCGTTGGGTTGGCTCAGTAGTCGTCGGCATCTTAGGCTGAGACCTTGCGGCGTGGGAGCGTCCGCGGAAGCCTTGGTGATAATAACATGAAATGAGTATAGTTGACCTTTGCTGTTTGAAGCGATGTTTTCAGCCGTAGCAGGTGAAGTGAGTGGTGAAGCGCGAGCCGCACACGAGCGCTGGATGAGCGAAGCGATTCGTGCGGCGCGCGAGGCGGAAGCCGCGGGCGAGGTGCCCATTGGAACCTGCATCGTCATCGATGGAGAACTGTACGCTGTTGCTGGGAATCGCACGCGCACGGATTGCGATCCGACTGCTCATGCTGAGGTTGTCGCGTTGCGAGAAGCCGCGCGGAAATTCGGCAACTACCGGCTGGCGAACGCGGTGGTTTACTCGACGATCGAACCGTGCGCGATGTGCGCCGGCGCTTTGATTCAGGCGCGCGTACCGCTGCTGGTTTACGGCGCGCCGGACGAAAGAGCTGGCGCCGTCGATTCTCACTTTCACATCTGCGACTCCGATCATTTGAACCATCGGGTCGAAGTGATCCGCGGTGTTTTGGAAGCAGAGTGCCGCGCGCTGATGCAAGGGTTCTTTAAAGGCAGACGTCAGAGGTCAGAGGTCAGAGATCAGAAATCAGATACCGGAAATCAGGGTTTCGAGGATGAGACCGACCTCTGACATCTGATCTCTGACGCCTGACATCTGTTATTCGCGCGGAGAGGTCGCATAGTGGATTAGTGCACCGGTCTCGAAAACCGGAGTGGGTTAACGCCCACCGTGGGTTCGAATCCCACCCTCTCCGCCAGAAATGCAAGGAAAAAGTGAAAGGTAAAAGGCAAAGGGTCGCAAAGAGCTTTTTCTTGCCTTTTTACTTTTACCTTTTGTTCTGGCTCGGATTTTACCTTTGGTTCTGGCTCGGAAAGGTGCAGGAGTGGCTTAACTGGCAGCACTGGAAATGCTGTGTGCGGCAACGCACCGTGGGTTCGAATCCCACCCTTTCCGCCATTAAAACGCAGATGTCAGAGGTCAGATATCAGAGGTCGGATCATGTCATTGCATCCGGACTCCGTCACATTGCTGGAGTCGTCAGAGACGACACCTGGGTCGGCGCAAATTCTGACATCTGATCTCTGCTTTTAGCGCAGGTTTTGAATCTCATGATCAAATCTAAAGTATTCCTGACAATCATCACCGCGGCGAGTGCGGGCTTCATTTTCGTTTCTGCCGCAGACGCGCAGCGGAGATCGACGAGGCCTCTGACAGTCTGCGGCAATCCAAACGCCGCGTGTCCGTCGCAGGCCACTTTCGAGCCGCACGACTTGCCGTTTCGGGTGCCGAGCAACGCAGTCATTTGGGAAACTGAGTTGTTCTACGCAGTCGTGCTTAAAAGTATGAACGCGTCGGATGAAAACTGCGACGCCCACATCTCCGAATCGGAACGTCTGGCCGCGCAGACGCTGTTTCCCGGGCGTAAAGTTTTCGCTTCGCGTTGCGTTGAGCCGGGGACTCTGTATTACACCAACACGCGGGCAAATACGCGTCTGATGGCCGTATACGCCGGCCCGACTTTGGCGGAAGCGAATCGTGTGCTGGCGGGCGTAAGAGCGACGGGCAAGTTCTCCGGAGCCTATGTGAAACGGATGCGTGCGGGATTCAATGGCACCTAAAAGGTGATTCGACGCCCCGGCAGAGACCAATAGCCCTCTTTGATTTATGCGGTTGATTTACCGGAAGGACATTTATGAACGACGACAAACTGGCATTTGAAGAAGCTCGCCGCGCCGGACAACACGGCTCGGTCAAAGCGCAGGTTGAAGGAGAGGTGCAAGCTGAGATCGCAGAGCAAGCGGCGCGCACCGCTCCGCCGGACGAAGCGAGAGTCGAACAGGTGGCGCAGAACTTTCGCGCCAAAGCCGTTGATGAAGTTGTCGATCATGAGCATGAGGTTGAACGCGCACGCGGGATGGCCCGAGTCTCACAGATCGTCGATTACATCTTTTATTTAGTTTACGCACTGCTGGGCTTGCGGTTCCTGCTGGCTTTGTTGGCGGCTAGAAGCGGAGCTGGATTCGTGCGGTTTATCGTCGCGGTGACGGATCCCCTGTACGAACCGTTTCGCGGGATTGTCGCCAGTCCGCGGACAGATGGCGGGCACACGGTGATGATGCCTTTAGTTATAGCGATCATCGCGTATGTGCTACTGCACCTCGGCATCAATGGTTTGCTGCGATTGATTGCGCATCGCAAGACGGCGATCTAACTTCTGCGCGCCGACGCTGGTCGGCCAAATCGACAATCGGCATTCGGCAATCTAGAATGCACTTATCAGACTTCGGGCTCCGCACAACGCTCGTCTTGTGAACCCCGCCAGGCCGGGAACGGAGCAACGGTAGCAACGACAGCGTGTGTTGCGGGTAAGTCCGGAGTCTGACCTGATTTTCAATCGAGGTCTTCCCTTCAGTTAGTCCAGCATTAACGAAGGAGCACTAGCATGAGCCGAACGTTTACCGCGATCTTCTTCATCGCCGTTGTCTTGATCTGCTCGACCAGCGCTTTAGCCCAATCCGAGCCGCGGGACAATCTATTGCAACAGATTGAAGCGAAGCATCTCGAACTCCAGCACCTGGAAAAACAATTGCTGGCCCCCTCGCCCGAGGATTTTGAGGCTTACGCGAAGTTCTTGAGCCAGCCGGACACCGGGCTCACACGTTTGCTGCCGCGTGAAACATATGACAGCGCCAAACACCCTGAAAAGAGAATGACGATCCACGGCGGCGGCTCATACTTTTCTTTTACGCGCCTAACTCATGAATACGGGTGGGGCACGCAAATCGGTTTGGAGCAAGGACAACTCAAAACCAGCTTCGCTGGCGCCGATTACGGAATGATCGCCGATCTGGGGGAGATTCCGCTGGAGGCGTTGAATAGCGAACATTCCGCGGTTAAATTCCTGTCTGCGTATCAACCTGCGGCCCACGAAACTCAAGCTCGATCGGAGTATCAGCGATTTGGCGCAGGTGTGAGCCTTGAGGGCGTGAGCTATAAGACCCGTCTTAATGCTGTACTAAACCATTCGTACGTTTTGCGCGGAATTCATTACTCTGATTCCGACGTGCTGGTGATGTTCCGCGTCGTCCGAAAGGACACGGACGGCAGCTTGATCATTGCCTGGAAACTACTGAATAAATATCCCGTGCCTGAATTGCTGCGGAGTGAGTAGCGACTTTCAGTCTGCGGTAAAGCCGGCAGTACGACATGATTTGGTCATAATCCAGCCGGCAATTCAGGAAAGGCGGCCACCCAAGATGAAGGCTTTCGCTTCGGCTTTGTTGATTGCATTTGCGGCAGCGACATCTGTCGGCCAGCGGCAACAATTCCCCTCGACCTACGGCGACTTCAGGGACCAACTGCCAACCTTTCAAGACGGCTGGAAAGAGCGGAATCCAAACGTCTATCGTCCCACGCGCGAAGCTCGCGTGTTGACCAAAGGACCGCTCGCGCCATCCGCCGCAGACCGAACGAATAACGCAAGTTTTCTCAGACATTCAAATACGGGCCTCATTCGCTTGTTGCCGCGCATTCACAAGCACTCGAAGTTCTATAAGCCAAATCAATCTGTGAAAATTAACGGGGGCGGCGCTTACTATTCATTCGCGAATCTCTCTCATGAATACGGTTACGGGTCGGATCTGAAATTGGCCGCAACCATCAGAATTTATAGCGGGATCGAGGCCCCGCCATCTTACGAGCTGTTGGTCGGTTTCACGGGCTACGACTATGGCATGATGACCAATCTGGGTGACGTGCTATTAGAGACGCTCACACACGACGATCCCCACGCGCAGTTCATGGCTAATTACAAACCGCCACGAGAGAAACCCGAGGCGCGCAGCGAATTCCGTCGCTTTCGCGCTGGCGTTTCGATTGATGGCCAGACTTACAAGAGAAGTCTTGCGATTCAGGTGGGCAGCACTTATTTGCTGCGCTCGATCAATTATGGCGAGTCCGACGTTCTGGTTGCCTTTCGGATTGTGCGAGAGGATAGCGATAACAGCCTTATCATTGCCTGGCGGATGCTGAAGAAGTTCGCTCCGCCCAAATTAAATTCGCTCCCCCCGAGATAGACGTCGTCCAGTTAATTCAAACGAACCCATGTCATACCAAGTAATCGCCCGCAAGTCGCGTCCGCAAACGTTTGCAGGTGTCACGGGTCAGGAAGTTCTTACGCGAACGCTCCAGAACGCTCAGGTGTTCACGTCTTATCAAGCGAACTTCCGGCGTCATAACGACTTCCCCACGAGAGTCGTTCTCGCCCTGGCGGTCTTAGCCATTAGCAGTTTGGCATTGTTACAGAACGTCCGTGGCCAATCGCCATCAACACCGCCTCCGTATGGCCCGGCCCATGTGGGTGGTTATGACCCGATCACGGAGGAGTTTAACCGTCGTCAACCGCGGACTTTTTTTCCGCGGCGCACCTATGGCCCCGCCAAAGAAGATCGAGTAGTGAAGAAGGGACTGCTCGCGCCGTCGGTTCAGGATCGAGCTGATCATGCAACTTTCCTAAAACAGAGCGATACCGGCCTGATCAAACTGTTGCCGCGCGAAGTTTATGATTGGCGCGCGTACGGCACTGAGAAACACCTGAACCTAAAAGGCGGCGGCGCCTATTATTCCTTCTTCTATCTAGCGCACGACTACGGCTGGGGTTTTGATATCGAACTCGATCACAACAGGTTTACGGTTGGCTTTGCGGGTGGCTACGGAATGCTGGTCAGAATCGGAGACGTCTCACTAAATGACGTTTCGCTGGGTAGCTCAGCCGTCGATTTCATCGCCAAGTATCGTCCAGCTCGCAACGCCTCAGACGTTCGCTGCGAATTAAAACGCTTTCATGATGGCGTCGAGGTAGACGGATTGGTTTATCGGAGTTCGCTTCCCGTCGAAGTGAATTCCACCTATCTGCTCAGATCAATCAGCTTTGGACGATCTGATCTGCTTGTGGCGTATCGCGTCACGCGGCAGGACAGCGATGGCAGCGTTATTCTCGCCTGGAAGCTGCTCAAGCAGTGGAGGCGGCCAGGCTTTGACCGAGTGCTTTACGTGAATCCCATAGACAAATGTCCTATCAAGTAATCGCCCGCAAGTGGCGTCCGCAAACATTTGAAGATGTGACGGGTCAGGAAGTTCTGACGCGCACGCTGCAGAACGCTTTGGAGCACGATCGTCTGCATCACGCGTATCTTTTTTCCGGCGCCCGCGGCGTAGGAAAGACGACGACCGCGCGACTGGTTGCCAAAGGCCTCAATTGTCACAAAGCAAAAGGCCCGACCGCGACGCCGTGTGCGACGATTGACGAACAGGCGTGTCCGTCGTGTCGCGAGATCTCAGAAGGCCGTTCAATGGACGTACTGGAGATCGATGCCGCGTCAAACACGGGCGTGGACAACGTGCGCGACGTGATCATCGGCAGCGTCGCGATCGCCCCCGCGCGTGACCGTTACAAAGTCTTCATCATCGATGAAGTGCACATGCTCTCCGGGCCTGCGTTCAATGCGCTGCTGAAAACGGTCGAAGAGCCGCCGCCGCGTGTCGTCTTCATCATGGCGACGACCGACGCGCACAAGGTACCGGAGACAATTTCGTCCCGCTGCCAGATTTTCGAATTCCGCACCATCGCCACGGCCAAGATTGCCGACCGGCTGCGATTGATCGCCAACGCGGAAGAGGTCTCGATTTCGGATGAAGCGATTCGCGAAATAGCCCGCGCCGGTGATGGCTCGATGCGTGACGCGCAGTCGGCTTTCGATCAGGTGATCAGCTTCGCCGGTAAAAAGATCGCTACTGAAGATGTCGAGAAAGCTTTAGGACTTGCCGGCGCCGACGTGCTCGCCCGCGTCATGTGCGGCATCGCCGAAAACCACCCGGCCGAAGCGTTGGCGATTGTCGACGACATAGTGATGCGCGGGCACAACCTGCGCAATTTCTGCCGCGAGGTGCTGGCCCACCTGCGTGATTTGCTGGTGGTGAAAGTCTCAGCCGATCCCAAAATTCTCGATTCAGCTTCGACGCACGCTGCTGCGCTAAAACAGCAAGCGGAACAGTTTTCCGAATCGGATCTCGTCCGGTTTTTCCATTCGCTCGCGGAAACGGAAAGCACTTTGAAAGACGCCGCGAACCCGCGTTATCAGGTCGAGGTTGGCCTGGTGAAGCTGATGGAGATGCGACAGCTCGCGCCGCTTGGCGATCTCGTCAAACGCATCGCGGCGCTTGAATCCGCCTTGCGAACGGGCAAGGGTCCAGCGGAAAAAGCTAGTCTGCGCACGGAGACGGCAACGCCAACTATCAATCGCCCGTCGCCATCCGCGAGCAACGTACCTTTCGAAGCTGTCGCCTCGGCCGAGACGGCATCGTCTGAAGCGTCAGCTGAGAAAACGAACACCTTCTGCGACAACGTGAAAGCGAAACTCAAGCAAAAGCGTCGGCCGTTGCTCATTGCCGCGCTCGACGGCGCGGTGCGCGCTGAACTGGAAGGCGACGAATTCCTGATTGAGTTCACTCAGGAAAACAAACACTATCGCAACACTTTGGCGCGCGCCGATAACGCGAAAGCGTTGCGAGAAGCGTGCGCCGACTCGTGCGGCCGCGAAGTTGGCATCCGTTACATCATCAAGTCTGAAGACGGCGCTGCCACCTCAGCCAACGTCACTCCGGACGCTCGCGAAGCCAAACAGAAAGCTCGCCGCGCCGCTGCCGCAGATCCAACCGTCCAGCAGGTGCAGCGCACATTTGGCGCCGAGATTGTTGACGTTAAGCTGCTGTAACTCGGGCCACGGGCTCCGCGGGTTGTGAGCCACCTCTGGCGACTCTCAAGAATGCCTTCGCCGCGTGTGACAAGGTCGCGCCCTTCCGATAAATCAAGTGCAACTTTCTTTCCAGCCGCATTTCTTTCACCGTCAGTCCCACGAGTAAACCGCGTTCGATTTCCGTTTGCGCCGTGAGGCGCGGGACCAACGCGACGCCCATTTTGTTTTCGACCATCCGTTTGATTGCCTCCAGTGTGGGCATCTCCATCGAAATATTCAGCGGCGTGCGATGCTTTTCAAATGTCTTGACAACGCGCTCGCGATAAGGCGATGGCACGTTGTGCGCAATAAATGTTTCTGCGCCAAGCTCGCGCACTGAAACTACTTGCCGCGCCGCCAACGGATGTTCGGGCGCGACGATCAAAGCGAGCTCGTCTGTGGTTACCGGGATAGAACTAATCGAGGCGTCGTGAGGCTTGAAGGTAACAACTCCGATCTCTACATCACGCCCGAGAATCTCGGAGGGTATCCTGCTGGCGAGGCTGCGTTTCACTTCAACTTTGATGTGCGGATGCCGCGCGCGAAACGTCGGCAGCAGCGGCAGCAAGCCCATCACCGTGTATTCATTCGCGCTCATAGTCAGTTTGCCGCGATGCAGATCGCGCAACTCGCGAATAGCCGCGTGCGCGTGGTGCCGCAGGTTCATCATCTGCTGCGCGAAATCGAAAAGCACCTTGCCGGCCGCGGTCAGCGTTCCGTCCTTCGATGAACGATCAAACAGCGGCTCGCCCAGTTCGGCTTCCAAGCGGCGAATTGCCTGGCTCACTGCCGGCTGAGTGCGGTGCAAAGCCTCCGCCGCGCGCGAAAAACTCTTTTCCTGCGCCACCCGCAAGAACACTTCTAATTGGCTGATGTCCAAGCTATCTCCTCCCGGCCAGGTTATGTTGACCTCGCCTGGGGGTGATGATATCACAGGAAGTTATGTTCTCATCAAAATAATAACTTTGACTTTCAGTGGCTCGCGGCCTACGATGGCCGCCTTTTGCAGGAGAATCCGGAAGGCCGCACATGACCGAACGAGTGAAAATTTTTGACACGACGTTACGCGACGGCGAACAATCGCCGGGGTGTTCCATGAACCTGCCGGAGAAGGTGCGGCTCGCAAGAAAGCTCCAGGATCTCGGAGTGGACATCATCGAGGCCGGATTTCCGATTGCTTCGGACGGTGATTTCGCAGCGGTTCAGGCAGTCGCTGCGGAATGCCGCGACGTGACAGTGGCAGCCCTGTGCCGGACTTCAGCCCAGGACGTCGCGCGTGCCGCCGAGGCTTTGCGCGGCGCGGCCCATCCGCGGATTCACACCTTCGTGGCGACTTCCGACATTCATCTTGAGTACAAATTGAAGAAGACGCGCGCCGAAGTCCTCGACATGACCCGCGACGCCGTGCGCCTGGCTCGGAGCTACGCCGAAGAAGTTGAGTTCTCTGCCGAAGACGCGACGCGCAGTGACGTGAATTACCTGTGCGAGGTGTTCCGGGTCGCGGTCGCGGAAGGCGCAACGATTCTGAACGTGCCGGACACAGTCGGTTACACTCTCCCCGACGAATTTACTGAACTGATTCGAACCGTGAAAGAGCGCGTCGTCGGCAATCGCCCGGAGATCACGATCAGCGTGCACTGTCACAACGATTTGGGACTGGCGGTGGCGAACAGCCTGGCCGCGGTTGACGCGGGCGCTCGACAAATCGAGTGCACGATCAACGGCATCGGTGAGCGCGCCGGCAACGCATCGTTGGAAGAGATCGCGATGGCGATGCGCGTGCGCGGCGATCGGCTGCCGTTTGAGAGCGGCATCCACACGCGCGAGTTGTATCCGACAAGTCAACTGCTGTCGCAAATCATAGGCTTCGGCGTACAACCGAACAAAGCCATCGTCGGCCGCAACGCATTCGCGCATGAAGCCGGCATACATCAGCACGGCGTGATCAGCAACCCGCTGTGTTACGAGATCATGACGCCTGAATCCGTCGGCGTGCCTGCGAACGAATTGGTGCTCGGTAAACATTCCGGCCGTCACGCCCTCGCGTTGCGGTATGAAGAGCTGGGCTATTCGCTCGATGTGGGCGAACTGAATGCTGTGTATCATCGATTTACGGAGTTGGCGGATCGCAAGAAGCGAATCTATGATCAGGATTTGATTTCGCTGGTTGAGACGAGCGTGCCGAGATCTGCACCGGTTATCAGTTCCGATCGGGAGCAGTGGGCGCAGGTCGCAACCGCGTAGTTGATTGAACGTTTCAAGGGGATCGATGCAGTTGAAAATAGTTGTCCTTCCCGGTGACGGAGTTGGCCCGGAAGTGACTGAACAGGCCGTGCGTGTTTTGCGCGAAGTGGCAAACATTCACGGCCACAACTTTTTGTTCGAGGAACATCCGGCCGGCGGCGCTGGCCTCAAGGCGTTTGGCTCGCCTTTGCCGGCGGCGACGCTCGACGCATGCCTCTGTGCCGATGCGGTGTTGTTGGGCGCGGTGGGCGCGCCTGAATTCGATCATCTGCCCTTCAACCAACGACCCGAATCGGGGCTGTTGCAGTTGCGACAGGCGCTGGGAGGCTTTGCGAATCTGCGGCCGGTAGTTTCCCACCGGGCCCTGGCGGCCGCCTCTCCGTTGCGAAAGGAAATTGCCGAAACCGTCGACGTTTTGATCGTGCGCGAGTTGCTCGGCGGCTTGTATTTTGGCGAGCCGCGCGGGGTTACTTCACAGAACGGCAATTCCGTGGCCTTCAACACCATGCGGTATTCCGTCGCTGAGATCGAGCGCGTGGCGCGCGTCGCATTTGAAGCCGCACTGCAACGGCGACGGCAAGTGACTTCGGTTGACAAGGCCAACGTTCTTGAGACCTCGCAGTTGTGGCGTCAGACGGTTTCGCGGATGGCGTGCGATTATCCGCAAGTGGAACTTGATCATCTTTACGTCGATGCCGCCGCGATGCACTTAATTACGAACCCCAGGCGATTTGACGTATTGCTGACGGAGAACTTGTTCGGCGACATTCTGTCGGACGAAGCGTCCGTGATTACGGGATCGCTCGGGATGTTAGCGTCAGCGACGATCGGTGGCGCAGTAGATTTGTACGAGCCGGTGCACGGTTCAGCGCCAGACATCGCCGGACGGGGCAGCGCGAATCCGCTGGGCGCGATCGCTTCGGCGGCGATGCTCTTGCGTTACACGGCGAAGCTGGAAGATGAAGCCAGAGACATTGAGACCGCAATTGGGGAGGTGCTCGACGGTGGTTATCGAACGATTGACATCGCACGTGGCACTCGGGGCCAGACGGTTAGCACTAGCGAAATGGGTGAACTAGTTGCCGAGGCAGTTGCAGGCGTCGCCGACATGCGCCACGCTTATCATGCTGTTTGAAAAAGCGTGCTTGGACTTGGTGCTTTGTACCTTGATGTCTGTTCCAGGTTGCGATCCTTAATGAACAGATCCCGTGACTACGAGATCAAAGCACAAAGTACTAAGTTCTAAGTACATTTTTTAGTTTTATGCCTCGCACACTATTCGACAAAGTTTGGGATGCGCATGTGGTTCGCACGGCAAAAGGCGAGCCGGATCTTCTCTATATCGATCTCCATCTCATCCACGAAGTCACTTCACCGCAGGCGTTCGATGGCTTACGCGCGGCTGGTCGAAAGGTGCGACGCCCTGAATTCACCGTGGGGACAATCGATCACAATGTTCCGACGACGGATCGTTCCCTGCCGATCACCGACGCGATCGCGGTGAAGCAAATCGATACTCTTCGCCGCAACTGTGCTGAGTTCGGTGTCAAGCTTTTCGATATAGACTCAAAAGAACAGGGCATCGTTCACGTCATCGGGCCGGAACTGGGTTTGACTCAACCCGGAATGACGATCGTCTGCGGCGACAGTCACACCAGCACGCACGGAGCATTTGGCGCGCTGGCGTTTGGGATTGGCACGAGCGAGGTCGAACACGTGCTGGCGACGCAATGCCTGCCGCAAACCAAACCAAAAACTATGCTGGTGCAAACCAACGGCCGCCTGTCCGAGGGCGTCACTGCTAAAGATCTGGCCCTCGGAATCATTGGCCAAATGGGAACCGACGGCGCGAGCCGCCACGTGATCGAATACGCCGGCGCAGCCGTTCGCGCGCTTTCGATGGAGGGGCGCATGACGCTTTGCAACATGAGCATCGAGGCCGGCGCGCGCGCAGGAATGGTCGCCCCGGACGAGACGACATTCGACTATATCAAGGGCCGCCGGTTTGCGCCGTCTGGCGACGGGTGGAATAAAGCAGAGAGTTATTGGCGCGATTTGCCGACTGACGAAGGTGCTGCTTTCGATCGCCGCGTTGAAATCGACGCCACGAAACTTGCGCCGTTTGTGACCTGGGGAACAAACCCCGGGATGGTCGCGCCGGTCACTGCGAGTATTCCGGATCCTTCGCTCGCGAGCAACGAAGCCGATCGTCGCGCGGTCGAGCGCGCACTCGAGTATATGGCGCTACAGCCGAGTACGAAGATTGCCCATATCGCCATCGATCGCGTCTTCATCGGTTCCTGCACGAACTCGCGGATTGAAGATTTGCGCGCGGCGGCTCGCGTCGTTAGTGGCCATCGCGTAAACAAAGCGGTTCGCGCGATGGTCGTGCCCGGATCACAAACGGTCAAACAGGCGGCGGAAGCGGAAGGACTCGATCAGATTTTTCGTGACGCGGGCTTTGAATGGCGCGAATCTGGTTGTTCGATGTGCCTCGGTATGAATCCGGACATCCTGCAACCGGGAGAACGTTGCGCTTCAACCAGCAATCGCAACTTCGAAGGTCGTCAGGGACGCGGTGGCCGTACGCATCTGGTCAGTCCACCGATGGCCGCGGCGGCGGCAATCGCGGGACACTTTGTCGACGTGCGGGAGTGGAAATACAAATAATTACATGAAGACGCTCCCGAGAAACGAATTACCTGGGACCCCAGAAAAGACCAGGCCAACAAGAGGAAGCACAAGATTGGCTTTGAAGAAGCTGCAACCGTGTTCTATGATCCACTGAGCCTGACTGTTGATGATCCAGAGCATTCAACTTACGTTAGCTTTTTCGAATCGCGAACGGAAATACGGATTATCAGCGCACAAAAACCCACTAAGCGCGAAAGAAATTACTATGAAGAAGGCAGCGATTAAGAGTAGGAAATCGATTGATTTCAGTAAAGGCGTGCGCGGGAAATACTCGCGTATGAAACTCGTGATTGTGGGTGCCGAACCGAACGACCGGCGAGTAAGTGCGAAGAAGAAAACAGACGTTGAAACAGTCCTCAGAAAGGTCTCACGTGTGCTTGAATCGGCCGGTTCGAGCAAACGCGAACTCGAATCCGCTATTGATCGTGCTCGCGATTTGATTCAATCCGCTGGCCGCGCGTAGGCCTTATGAATCCATTTCGAATTCACACGGGCCGGGTGGCGATTCTCGATCGCCCTAACGTCGACACGGATCAGATCATCCCGAAGCAATTTCTGAAGCGCGTCGAGCGCACTGGTTTCGGCCAGTTTCTTTTTTACGACTGGCGTTTTCTGACCGACGGTCAGCCGAATCCTGATTTCCCGTTGAACGATCCCCGTTACCGCGGCGCCTCGATCCTGGTCGCGGGAAGGAATTTCGGCTGTGGTTCGTCGCGCGAGCACGCGCCCTGGGCTTTGGCTGACTACGGCTTTCGCGCGATCATCGCGCCGTCATTCGCGGACATCTTTGCGAACAATTGCATGAAGAATGGGCTGCTGCCGGTGACGTTGACCGATGCAGAAGTGGCCGAATTGATGCGCCGAGCGCCTGAGACCGAAAATTACGAAGTCACAGTCGATCTTGAAAACAAGATCGTCAGCGATGCAAAGGGCTTTTCAGCGACTTTTCAGATTGCCGATTTTCAGCGTTACTGCCTGCTCGAAGGACTGGACGACGTCGGGCTAACGTTAAAACACGTGACAGAGATTGCCAGCTACGAAAGTCGGCGACCCGCCTGGACACCTCGGATTATTTCCTAAGCCGCAAACCAGCGTATGATGCTCCCTCAACTCCGCCTCCAAGGTTGGAAGATGAGCGAATCAACTTCTCGGGAATCAGCTGAATTCTTCAGCAGTGTGACCGCGGCACTTTTTCCTGCGCGGATTATCACAGCGATTCTGTTACTGGCTTTGTTGGCCAGTTTGTCACCCGCCCAAACTGCGACGCCTAAAGCGCCCGACGCGGTCTCTCTTCTGAAACCCGCGAGGATTTTCGACGGCGAGTCTGCCCAGTTGCGTGCCGATTGGGTCGTGCTCGTGCGCGGCGAAAAGATCGAGGCCGTCGGCCCGGCGAGTGAAATCAAAGCGCCCTCCGGAGCGAAGGTGATCGAGCTGCGCGGGATGACTTTGATGCCCGGGTTGATCGATGCGCATTCGCACGTGCTGCTGCATCCGTACAGTGAAACTTCCTGGAACGATCAGGTTGCGCGCGAAAGTCTGAGCCTGCGCGTGGCCCGCGCGACAAATCATTTGCGCAGCAGTTTGATGGCGGGGTTTACGACGTTGCGCGATCTGGGAACTGAGGGCGCAGGCTATGCGGATGTTGGTCTGAAGCAGGCGTTGCAGCAGGGAATCATTCCCGGCCCGCGTTTGATCGTGACGACGCGCGCGATTGTCGCGACCAACACGTACGGACCCAAGGGTTACGCCTCTGAATGGAATGTGCCGCAGGGAGCGGAAGAAGCCGACGGCGTCGACAATCTCACGCGGGTGGTGCGCGATCAGATTGGCAAAGGCGCGGATTGGATTAAGGTGTACGCCGACTATCGTTGGGGCGCGGGCGGCACGGCGCACGCGACATTCACGCTCGACGAATTGAAGTTGATCGTCGAAGTAGCTAAGAGCGCCGGCATTCCCGTAGCCGCGCACGCAAGTTCAAGTGAAGGCGCGCGCCGCGCGATTCTCGCTGGGGTCGAAACGATCGAACACGGTGACGGCCTGACACCAGAACTTTTTCGCATGATGAAGGAGCGTGGGATCGCTTTCTGCCCGACGCTTTCGGTTGCCAGCGCCGCGAACATGGAAAACAAGAAGCGCGTTTTCAAACAGGCGCTCGAATCAGGAGTGACGATTGCGAATGGCAGCGATGTCGGCGTCTTCGCCCACGGTGACAACGCCAAGGAGATCGAAACGATGGTCGCCTGGGGAATG
This sequence comes from Acidobacteriota bacterium, assembly GCA_052389795.1. Classification (GTDB taxonomy): domain Bacteria; phylum Acidobacteriota; class Blastocatellia; order Pyrinomonadales; family Pyrinomonadaceae; genus UBA11740. Next base: position 806,522 of record JBQTHO010000001.1, read on the forward strand.
CCGCTGATCGATGCCCTCCGCTCGGCAACATCGGTGAACGCGCGCGCACTGCACCTGGAAGAGAAGATCGGTTTCGTGAAGCGCGGACTCTTCGCCGATCTGATCGCCGTGGAAGGTGATCCAACCCGCGACATCTCAGCGCTGCGTCGCGTGCGGTTTGTCATGAAGAACGGAGAAGTTTACAAGCAACCCTAACGCCACCATTCCATTTCCCAAATTCATATGTCTTCATCGCCGGTAACGAACGTCACACAACTGCTGCTTGAGTGGCGCGGCGGCAGTCAACAAGCGCTGGATGCGCTGATGCCGGTGGTGTACGACGAACTGCGGCGGCTGGCGCAGCACTATATGCGAGGCGAACGGCCCGAGCACACGCTGCAAGCGACGGCGCTGGTGAACGAAGCTTACCTGCGGCTGGTGGACATGAAGGTTTCGTGGCAGGACCGCGCCCATTTCTTTGCGGTGGCGGCGCGATTGATGCGCCGAATGCTGGTCGATCATGCGAGAGCGCAGCATCGCGCCAAGCGCGAGAGCGGTCCGAAAGTCTCGCTCGATGACGCGTTGGAGGTTTCATGCAAGCCGGCTTCAGACCTTCTGGCGCTCGACGAAGCCTTAGAGGAACTCGCGACGTTTGATCAAAGAAAGAGTGAAATCGTCGAATTGCATTTCTTCGGGGGTTGAGCAACGAGGAAGTGGCTGAAGCGCTGGGCATTTCACGCGCTACGGTGCAGAGGGAATTGCGTATGGCGAAGGCCTGGCTTAATCATGAATTGAAAAATAGTGATGAGTCATGAGTGATGAGTAATGAATCGCTCCGCCTCAAGAGTGTGAACAAGTAATTCCGACGCGTAGCGTCGGTATGATTTTAGCCCAGCCTTTTAAGGCTGGGGAAGCGGCGGACATAAAACGTCGTGTCGCGTAGCGACGCATTGAGGGACAATGGGGATTCAATCGTCGCTACGCGACGGTCGTTTTTCTCCACCGCTCCCCGGCCTTGAACGGCCGGGCTAAACTCATTGCGCCGCTACGCGGCGTAAAAAAAAGACCGGCTGCCGTTCCATCATGAATCAGCAGCCGGTCCGCCAGCGCCCCACGCGCCAGGTTTTCTATACCCTTCACTATTACTCGTCACTCACCACTTTCTTATTCAGCGGCATGGTTCCTGTCTCCGAATCCATGCTTTTGACCGTCGAGCGGACATAACGTCGCTTCTTCCGTGTTGTCCAGGCGATGCTTCACCGGACGCAGCGTGCGCAGGTAAGCGAAGATCGCCTTCAGATCGTCGTCCGTCATGTTCTTGAAGTAGCCGGTCGGCATCACGTAATTCAGTTTGCGCGCGCCGACGTGGCCTGTGCGCATTGTCCGGATGAACAGCGCTTCGTCGTAGTACGAAATGCCCGTCGCGTCTGGCGTTATATTGGCGCTGTAAACTTCACCCCACGTTCCTTTCAACTTGAAACCGCCGGCAAAGGCCATCTCCATCATCGGCTGACCCTTTTCGTTCATCGGCGTGTGACAGGTAACACAGTTGCCTAACGTTGCCATGTAACGACCGCGCGCCACTTGATTGTATGCATGGTGCGCCGACACCTGAGAGGCGATCGGTTCATGTGGCGGCAGCGTGGCTTTCAAGGGTTCAGGGATTTGCGTCTTTGGCAGCTTGTTGCGCACTGATTCGATCGAGCGAATGTAGGTGATTACCGAAGCCAAATCTTCATCCGACATGTTGCGGAAATTCATGTAAGGCATTACCGGGAACAAACGCCGGCCGTCGTGGCCGATGCCTTCGCGAATCGCACGCGCCAACTGTTCATCAGTCCATGAGCCTGCGCCCGTCTCGACATCAGGCGTGATGTTCGGCGCGACGAGCCACTCCATGCCGTCTTCAGCGAATACGGCGCCGGCGCCTTTCTGGCCGGGTTTCGGTTGCGCGCCGGGCTTCGAGTAATCAACGTCCGAATGACATTGAAAACAATGCGCGGTGGATTCGACGATGTAGCGTCCGCGCTCCAGGCGCTCCGGCGTCCGAGCAAACTTCACACCCGCCGCGGGCGCCTTTGCCCGATCTTTGCGCACGGTGTAGCCGACCGAAAGAATCGCACCGGCCACAGCCAAAACGACAAGTGCCATTTGGATGAATTGTTCCTGCGTTCCATGATCTGTCTCACCTCTTACCCCAGATAGCGACAGCTCAAGGCGAAATGTGTCAGGCGGTTTTTTGAGGGATTTTTCGGCGGTTTTGCAAGATATAGTGAGTAAGGTTCAGGCGGCTTTGCAGCCGAATCCTCTGAAATAGAATCTCGAAGCAATTGAGGTGCTGGCGGCCGTGCTCGAGACAATCGCCAGCACCAAAGTCCCAGCGGCGATAAAAAGAAAGGAGGAAACGTTTACGAAACAATCCAAAGTTCACTCGTTCTTTTTTCGCCAGCTCTTTCTGAGACTTTGCGGGCGTCCACTGGGAATTACGGTACCATAGCGTAGCGAGTACAGAGTGAAGCAGCAGGTTAATCAAACCCGGTGGTTGGCGTTGCTCGTGGCTACGGCGCTGGCAATTTACCTTTGCTGGCTCATGCTGCGTCCGTTTGTGGACGTGTTGCTGTGGGCGGGCGTGCTGGTCATTGTTTTCTATCCAGTGCACCAGCGTCTAACGAAACGACTTGGCCGTCCGGGTTTGAGCGCACTGATTTCGTCCCTGCTAGTGACAATCGCGGTGGTCGCGCCGCTGGCATTTGTGGTTGTCGCTCTGACGGCCGAATTCACCAAGGCAGCACAGCACCTGCCAGCGCAAATATCCACGGCACTCGATGCGAACGCCCCTGTAACGGGGCGAATCATTGGTTGGCTTGAACGGTACGTCGATATCCAGTCGCTGCGTTCCGGACAGTTTCTCATCGATCACTTGAAAGGAATGGGCAGCGCTATTGTTGGTCGGTCGATCGGACTCCTGGGCGGAGCCGTCGGGGTAATCGTCAAAACTTTCTTCGTCATCTTCACTATGTACTACCTGTTCCGCGACGGTGATCGCCTCCTGAAAGCCTTGCCTGAGTTTTTGCCGCTCAAGAAAGAGCAAAGCAAACAAATATTCGAGCGCACCCGCCAGGTGATCAATGCGAGCCTCTATGGCGTCGTCTTAATTGCGATGCTGCAAGGCGTGCTCGGCGGACTCGCTTTCTGGATATTAGGACTGCCGTCGCCGGTTCTGTGGGGCGTAGTGATGGCATTCGTTTGCATGATTCCCGTGGCGGGTTCATTCCTGGTCTGGTTACCGGCATCGATTTACCTCGCGCTGACCGGTCATTGGACGCGCGCGAGTCTGCTGACGATTTGGGGAATATTAGTAATCAGTACTATCGACAATTTCATTCGGCCAAAGCTGATCGGCGATCGTACTAAGCTGCACGAGTTGTTCGTATTTTTCGCCGTGCTTGGCGGGTTGCGAGTTTTTGGTGTGCTCGGAATTGTTCTCGGCCCGGTCGTGCTCGCCATCACACTTGCGCTGTTGGACACCTTGCGTCACGCGGGCACCGTAGAAGAGGCGTAGAGGACTCACAGGTCTAACTGACGTACAAGTGCGTGAATTTCTTTTCAGACCTGACGCATTAAAGGCGATCGCCACGGTCCTGATTTTGCTCGCGGCGGTTTACGGGTTTGTCAGCGAGAGAATCCCTCCGGATCTGGTTTCGTTACTCGCTTTGCTCGCCTTGCTCGTCCTTGGCATCTTGAGTCCTGGTGAAGCCTTTTCCGGATTCAGTCATCCGGCGACGATTTCAGTTGCCGCTGTACTCGTTCTTTCCGCCGGAATTGAACGCACAGGACTGCTTAGTTTTGTAGCTCGCCGCGTACTTGAGCCGTTGGGCAAGTCAGAAGTTTTGCTCACCCTTCTGATAATGTTGGTGATCGCATTTCTGTCGGCTCTCATCAACAACACGGCTGCTGTTGCCGTATTCATTCCCGTCGTCATCGAGGTGTGTCGCCGTACCGGAGCGAGTCCCGGCCGAATTCTGATGCCCATGTCCCATGCGGCTACCTTCGGCGGCATGTGCACTCTAATTGGCACATCCACCAATCTGGTGGCTCATGAATACGCCCTCAGCAAGGGACTGCCCGGCTTTTCCATGTTCGAGTTCGGCAAGGTCGGTCTGCCCATGCTGATTGTGGGGACGGCGTACATTTTGATCGTCGGACGCCGATTCCTGCCAAAGCAATCTGTTAAAGACATCAAAGGCCCCGGGCAGTCCGATCGTTATCTCGGAGAAGTCCTGGTGCAGGCTGAGTCTCCCTGGATTGGCCGAGAGATTAGCCGCGAAATTCTGGATCGGGACTTCGAGTTGGAATTGCTCGGAGTCGTCCGCGATGGTCAGGTAATGAGTCTCGATTATCCGAAGCCTCGTTACGCCGCAGGAGACTCGCTTTGGGTGCGCGGTCAACTCGAACAATTGCTTCTGTTGGTCGCCCAGGAAGGTCTTGAACTCGACCGGCCAACCCGCAAAGAGCGAGAACAGATGTCGACCCTTCCTTCAGACGAAACAAAAAGTCGCGCGGGAACAAAGGAAACGGAAGGGACGCAGCTGTCGCTCGCGGAAGTCGTGGTTCTAACTACTTCGGGCTTGATCGGACAGACACTGCGGGAAGCCCGTTTTGCTGAGCGGTTCGATGCGGTTGTGCTGGCATTAAAGCGTCGAGATGAAGTCAGCGGCGGAATTTCCTCGACTCGACTGCACGCCGGCGATGTTCTGGTCGTGGAAGGAAAGGAAGGCGCCTTACGAACTCTGGCCGAGACTCGTGGCTTTCTGGTTATTGGAGCACCCGCCTATCCTGACAAGCCCTCGGGAAAAACCGCTATCGCGCTGCTAACTTTGCTCGCCGTTATTCTCACAGTCTCATTCGGATTGTTGCCGATTGTTACTGCGGCCACCGGCGGATGTGCAGTGCTGATGCTAACTGGCTGTTTGCGTCCGCGAGATGCCTACCGTGCAATTGATCTGAGCATCATCTTCGTGCTGGCTGGCTCCCTGGCTTTGGGATTCGCGCTGGATAAGACCGGCGTCACCATCTTGCTGGCAACCGCACTCGCCGGATTGAGCGGTCTAACCGGGCCTTATGTTGTGCTGATTGTTTTCTTTCTAGCGGCAGTTGTCATTTCAGAGCTAATGTCCAACGGAGGAACGGTGGTGATTCTGGCTCCGATCGCTCTTTCAACCGCGGTCGCAATGAACATCAACCCGATGACTCTGTTGGTTGCGATTACTTTTGGCGCATCTGCGGCGTTTGCGATGCCTATCGGCTACCAGACAAGCTTGATGGTCTATGGGCCGGGGGGTTATCGGGCCCGAGATTTTATCAAGATGGGACTAGTGTTGGATCTGTTACTGGCAATTATCGCTGTGGTGTTGATTCCGTATTACTGGCCTTTGAGATGACTAGTGGGACCGGCAAAATAGAGTAACCATCCAGGACAAAAGCAGCCACGGGCAATGGCGCGTGGCGGCTTCTGCGGAGAGTTGAAAAACGTCGCAATATGCTCAAGCAGCAGCATACGCGCGACTGGCCGGTTGCAAAACCTCATCGAGCGCATACACCACGCCATTCTTCGCTTCCGCCTTTGGCAACATGACCCGGGCATTCGCCTGGGAAATGTCCTTGAGATCAGGCGAGACCGCTACTTTGATCTCTTGACCCGCCTCCATTCTGAGCGCGTTCAACTCCTTCAAATCGTCAGCTGACAGTTTGCCCGAGTAGACATGGAGCAAGACCAGCCTCTGCAGTTGAGCGCGGTTTTCGGCCTTCATCAGGTTGAACACCTTGTCCTGAGGAAGCTTGGCAAAGGCGCCATTAGTCGGGACGAAGAGGGTAAGATCTTCCGCGTTCGAAAACTTTTCACTGAGTCCCGCAGCTTTGATCGCTTCACCAAACCTGGTGAATCGCGAATCATTAGCCACCAAATCCAAAACATTGACCTCTCCTCGTGAATTTGTCTTCTCCATTCTTTTCCTTTCTTTCAGCAGTTTAGTTGCTCGCAGGAAACGCCCCTGCGAATGGCTATGCGAGTTTGAGCCTCGCGGTAATCGAGTACTTACCTTCGTTGGATAAGTACTATTTTCTAAGAGGTTATTTGATTCGGGAATTCAGATCGTCGGCGAAATCCACAATTTGTTTAGGTGATAATACTCAGGGACGCTGTGATCGGATGAACCCAATACGAATTGTGAGTTGGGAAAGTGTTTACTTGCCGCCACAATGCTGGGTTTGTTGACTCGTCGGCGCGGGTTAATGCTCTCAATTCAGGAAGGCTCGATGACTTCCCAATACTTCGTGCATTAATTTGTGTCACTGTCTTTTAGACTTTCGTTTCCAACGCTACGCTTGCTGATAAGAATGTTCCGTAGGTTATCAATCCCAGAAGCATACCAGCCCGAAAACCACTCATCAGGAAGAAATCCCATGCACAACCACCGATGATCGAAAACGAAGTGATAGTTACCACATGCAGCAGTATTGAAAGAAGTTGCCCGAACCGAGAGTCAAGGAAATCCTGACGCTTGATTGCCGGGCGTAGCTTTGGCTGGGGCGGGGGTTGGATGAATTTGCGAACTGTGGTCCTCGACGGCGGAGGGTGTCTTGGCCGTGAGTGATGCTCGTAACCCTTACGCTTAGCTGGTCGGGAAAGCATTTCAGTGACACGCCTCCGCTACTCGTGTGCTTAGCCGGTCTGAGGAAAACCATTCATTGTCTTGCGATAGGCTGCATAGATATCTGAAAGTCGATCCGCGGCTGCCGGATCGTTTCGTGCCAGCAGCGTGATGATGTCGTCGCGTTGAGCCAACAGAGGCTTTAAGCCTTCGCGCTGGCTGGTGGAGAGATCTGATTGCGCGTCTCGATCAATCTGGTCTCGCAGCGAGGTAAAAAAATCGCTTGCCGTTTGCCGCGCCGGCTCGTATTCACCGCGTCGTGCATCAATGACCGCCGCGGATAATCGGTTTTCCATCTGACTCAAACGAAGTTCGTGTTGAGCCGCTTCGCGCTCGGCCGCGTTCTGCCAACCCGCGACCCACATGGGGACCGCCCCGAGAAGGACCAAACCCAAACCGATCACTACGTAAATTCCCACTCTGCGCCACGGCACCTGAATTCCTGAGGTTCTCTTGACTACTGATTTGTTATCGGCGGACACACCGTCGGGGGCGGGCGCCTCGCTTCTCTGGTTTACTGTGCTCATAACTTACCTCTTCCTCTTTCAATTAAGCTTTCGTAGATGAATTGCTTATAAAACAGCGTAGGACACAATCCATTGGTGAAACACAGAATGATTACTCACTCGCCGTAGGTATTTACACTCAGTGCGCCAAAGTTAACGTACCAGGCTTCGAGCCGTGCGCGCGTCCAGTTCTTGACGTTATACTTGCGTCAAGCGCAATCATTTCAGATCTAATTTCCACGCGTGAATCGTGTGGTTGTGAGCCATGAAAATAGGCATTCGCGGCCGATTACTTTTGTTGACCTTTGGAATTGCTCTTCCTCTGGCGGTGATCGGCATCCTCGCGTTGAACCGGATGTGGAACCTGGGCCGTGCACAGCTTGAAAATTCAGTTAAGCAACAGGCGGAGCTTGCGGCGCTGGCCTTCGACCGATGGGTCGATAGTCAAAGACAACCTCTAATCACAATTGCGGCAGTTGCCGGTCAGCAGAACTTCAATGCCGCAGACACGAACATGAAGTTTGTAGTTAGTACGCGACCTTGCTGGCTCGGACTTGATGTCGTCGATGCTTCGGGAAAGACGCTTTTAAGCGAGCCTCGCGAACACGAGCCGCCCCCGATCGCTCTGGTCGAATACCTCTTGCGTGAAACAGCACGCAAGGATTCCTGGGTGCTGGTAACCGACAGAACTCAGGACGCGTCTCGTCCGATTTTCGCGATCGCTGCGCCGATCCAGACGGGCGGAGCAGTAATCGCCCGCATAGATGGCGCAGCCATTAATGAGCTGTTCCACGATACTGAACTTCCGGGAAGCGTAATCATTGCCGTTTTCGACGGGCGGGGCGAGCTTCTTTATCGGAAGCAAGCCGCTGCAACGCCGGTAACTGCCGAAGTTACCAGTTCACCCTTGTTCAGCGCTTTGGGGGACCAACGGGTTACGGTTGTTGAGCTACAGAGTCCTTACGACGAAATTACACGTGTCTATGGATTGTGTCGCGCGGGAACTACCGACTTTGTTATTTCGGTGGGAATACCAAGCGCCACGTTGTACGAGCCAATGGGTCGCCAACTGAATCGATATGTGGTTTTTAGTTTGGTAGCGCTTGGAGTTGCCGTGCTGGCAGCGATCATTCTGCAAAGAAACATCGTGCGACCCATTCATCGTTTGCAGCATGCGGCTATTTCGCTGGGAAAAGGTGATCTCGGCGCACGAGCCCCAATTGATAGCGCCCGAGAGATTGGAGAGTTGGGCGCCGCCTTTAATCTTATGGCCAGCCAAATTAAAGAACGCGAAGAGCGGCTTACCGAATTGGATCGTTTGAAATCAGATTTCGTCAGCAGCGTGTCTCATGAACTGCGTACTCCCTTAACTACTATCAAAACGCTCACGCATGTTCTTCAGCGCGCAAATCCTTCTGCAGCGGAACAACGCGAATACCTTGTTACCATCGCGGCAGAGTGTGATCGTCAGATAGACCTCGTCACGAATCTTCTCGACTTGTCACGGATTGAGTCAGGAGTCTACGAGGTTGAATTGGAGGCAGTCAAACCAGATGAGGTCGTATTGTCATGCGTCAAACTTCAAGAGCTTTCGGCGAAAGCGCGCGGGCAGACCATTGTTACAAAGTTGCCGAAAGATCCGCTGGTGATTGTAGCCAACAAAACTGTGCTGCGCCGGATACTCTCTACGTTGGTTGAAAACAGTATCAAATACACTCCGGAAAACGGTGAGATAATCCTGGGAGTTATATCGGCAGGCCAAGAAGTTGGTTTATACGTAAAAGACAATGGCTCTGGAATTCGGACGGGAGATCTACCGCACGTGTTTGAGCGCTTTTACAGGGGCGGCGGGGCATCAACTGCTGCCGGGCAACAGGACTCGGAAGTAGGGAATCCGGCAGACCAACCGGGTGTCGGACTGGGACTCTATCTGGCGCAGGGACTCGTGACTCAGTTGGGAGGCCGCATGACGGTCGAGAGCGATGTTGGACGTGGCAGCACTTTCACTGTTTATTTACCGGGTTTTTCTGCTGATGGAAATGAAAAGCGTGAAGAGGAGCGGGGGCATGTCGAAACGGTTGCTGGTGGTTGATGACGAACCGAACCTGTTGCGTGCCGTCGAAGCATGTCTGCGGGCCGAAGGATTTGAGGTGGTCACGGCGCGCAGTGGCAGGGAAGCGCTATTGAGTATTGCGCAGACGATTCCAGATCTGATCGTGAGCGATATACGCATGCCGGCGATGAGCGGGTACGAGCTGGCCCAACAGCTACGGGCCTCGCCCCGCACGGCGTTGGTGCCGCTGGTTTTTCTGACGGCGAAAGGAGAAAAGGCAGATAGGATCGAGGGTTTTCGTGCTGGCGTTGACGCCTACCTGACTAAGCCGTTTGAGCCCGATGAATTGGTGGCCGTGATTAAGAGCATTATTCAACGAATCGCCCGCACCCACACCCAGATTGCCAGTCTCATGGACACCGAGAAAGATCAATCGGCATCTTTTCAAGACGAGGAATTGACTGAGGCAGAGAATCGGATCGCCGAAGCTGTGGCCCGGGGCCTAAGCAATAAGGAAATTGCCGCTGAACTCGAGGTCAGCGTTAGAACTGTTGAAAACCATATTAGTCATGTTCTGGATAAGAAGCGCTTTAACAATCGAGTTGAGATCGCGCGTTATGTTTACGACCGAACGCGGCAAGCTTCTTCGTGACAAAGGTTCGCTGAATAACTTCCTCATTTCTCCTTCTTAAGCGTTCGAAGATTCATTTCCGGGGCCTTTTGTTTAAAAGCAAAGGTCGCGTTCACTGAACGCGACCTCCCAGGCGGATTTTGTGCTTGCGGTCATTGCTATCCGATATTTACAGTTACGATTTTTGTATCGTGATAGTGACCGTCGGATCGTCTCCGGCTGTGCGATTGTAAGCAATCCAAAAGCCGGCCGACGGATAACGCTTGAGACCATACATTGAGCCGTCAGATTTTGGATGAATGTCCTCACCCAGCACTTCGACAGGCATCGGAGGGTCACTGCCTTTGCCCAGGTAGTCGATCGAAATCGCCCTGACCTTTCCATCCTTGTCGTAGAAGACTTGGGCAGTTTCGGTGTCTGACAGCACAAAGAAATCCTGCGTCTCTCCCTTATCTCGCAGTTTGTCGACTAGCTTTCGCACTTCGTCGGCAGTCATCCCGATCTTTATGCCGCGGTATTCACTGAATACCGGCTGTAGTTCCATCGCACTCTCCGCGGACTTGTTGTCGGCCGTCGTTTGTGCGAGTTGACTGGTGTCGGGTGTTTGCCCCGCTGTTAGCGGGACCGCAATAAGCAATGCCGCAATCAACACACCCGTTAGCGCCAGCCAAAGCGGCAAACGGCTTAAGTTACTTCTAATTCGCATGGTGATGCCTTTCCTCTTAAAAATCACGCATTCTCACTAAACAGATTAGGGGAAATAAGATGGAATGCCATCGGTGCGATTACTCAGGCGCTCTGAGTGTTTTCCCGGAGAGCTTTTGATTTGAATGAGAATCCTGGACAAGATCGCGGGCCCAGAGGTTCAGCCCGAGGCAACTACCTGGTAGGCCGAAGATATTACAGTGGAGTTTCGGGACCGCAATCGCACTGGCCTTAATTTTCCGCAAGACGCAGGATTATTGTGATCCAGAGGGGCCTGATGCAAAGCCGGTTCAGGTTTACGAGAGGTAGCACGCAGGGTGGATGCGCGCCCGACGTTAACTTCGACGGCTCAATAGTCCCGCGATGAATCCCAAGGCAACTCCGAAGCCGAGAGCGATGCCGATCGACTGCCACGGATTATGTTTGATATAGCGGCGTGATTCATCGATGTAGTCTTCACCTAATTCATATCCCTGGCGCACGAGCCTCTGCGCTTTCCGTTTGCCAATATCGACGAGGTCTTCCGCAATGATTTTACCTTCAGCGGCCTTCGCGGCCAGGTGAGCTAGTTTAATTCCGGTGTTCTTGCCGTCTTCAGCGGTTGCGGTTCGCATAATCCCTCCAATTATTTCTTTCAGCGATCGTCTACAGCATAAAACGTAAACCCTTCCGGTTACGTTTCAAATGTCTAACGTTCACGTTGCCTTGTGACGTGGCGCACATCAAAACACGCTTTTCGCGAAATTAAAGGATCATGTTGCCTGAACCGATGACACCGGCGTCGGCGGCGCAAACGATTCCGGTGGCGGCTGCGGCGCGAACCGGTCTTTCCAGCGAATCCTTCCGGTCGCCTGCATCACCACGAACAGCGTCAGGATGGAACCGATTGTGATGGCGAGTCCGGTGAAGCCTTTCAGGAAGAAAGCGTAAGAAAATGCGACTAGATAAATGAACTGCGCCAGCGCCGCCTCACGCATCGCAAAGCGAAGCCCGACAACCAATCGCAGATACGAGATAACCAGAAAGATTGACACGGCTGAACTGATCGCGAAGGCGAGATGAATCGAAATGTGATCGACCAGATATGCCAGCAACAAGTGAAACGAGAAGAACGCCGCGGCCAGAAAAAAGTAGTTCATCGGATGCAGCTCGATACCCCGCAGCGTGGTGATAATCAGCATCAGGAAGAAAAAGAAGAAGAGCGAGACCGGCGCAAAGAAACTGATGCGACCAGCCAGCGGCCCGGGCTGAAGCTTCTCAGGCATGGTCATCGCAATCTGATAACCCGAGACAAGGTTCGTGTAGTTCCAATCCAATTCCCAGCCGTTCCCGCTCGGCCGTTTAATCGACGGCGACAAAGTGTTGTTCGGAAAATCGATGTCTTTGAAGTTCGTCGTCATCTTCAAAGAGAAATCGCGCACGCGCGCGACATCGTTCGACGATTTGTTTCCGTTCGCCAGGCTGTAAGACCAGTTGTTCAGCCCCTGTGACTTGTAGCCGACCTTCAGCGTCACTACTTTGCCCGGCGCGACCTTCAGCGTGCCGCTGGCGCTGTTCTTTTCGTTTTTCAGAACTAGCGGCGCATCGTCAACGATGAAAACCAAATCGTCATAGATCGCCTGCGCGGTAGGAAAATTCAGAGCGAAGGTGACGTCCTGTTCTTTGTCGCTCGGGTTGCGAAAAGCGTAAGTGCCGGCAAAGCCAACTTTGTACGTGCTGTACCAGAGCAAACCCTTTTGCCGATGCTCGAGATGCAAATCCGCGTTCAAGCGACTGCTTTCGAGTGGCAACTCTTTAACAGATTTCTGCTGTGTCACCGTCTCGATCTTGCGGCCGTTTTCAGTCTTACTATTTGTGATTGCCACCATTTCCTCATAAGTGGCGATTGGCGGCGTCTGATTTTGTGGCGCGCCCCAGGTCGATTCAACGCGAGTACCTGACAGGCTGTCTGAATCGTAAGTGCGCTGGAAAATGGTGGCGCCAAGAATTGCCCAGGCGAATGCGGTGCACAAAAAAATGAAAGTGATAGCTGCGATACGTTTGATCATTGGCCTCTCCTTTGCGGGATAGGGTTGGGTAAACATTGGTATGTCGCAATTCTCGAATGCCGAGGCGTCCGCGCCAATGTGGCTCGCCACATCCAGCGCCCGTCAGTAGTACCCGCGAGACAGTGTGCGCTCCGCTATCGAAGGGGCGGACCGAAAAGGAGGGAAGGATGCAGAACTCGAACTACCTAAAACCTACAATCCGTCGAGCACAGCGAAGAATACGACTAACTCATGCAGCTAAGTTCGGCTGCCTTTGATCGCGTTCACCGATATGTCGCGATCAAAAATCCAATCAGCGCGCCGCCGAGTACGAGCCACGCCGAGTTTATTTTCCAGCGAAACAGCATCAGAGCGCTGACGAGCGCCAAGCCAATCGTCGGCAGATCGACGAGCGCGGCTTTGCCCAGTTCGTACGTCACGACGACCATCAGCCCCAACGAAGCGACAATCACTCCGTTCAGGAACGCGGCGGCGATCGGTGAACGACGAATGCGCGGAACCAACGGTCCGCTGATCGCGACAAAAATGAATGCCGGAAGAAAAATGCCGATCGTCGCGACGACAGCGCCTTTTGGTCCGGCGAGCAAATAGCCGATGAAGGTCGCCGTTGTAAACACGGGTCCTGGCGTTACCTGACCGACCGCGACTGCATCGAGCAGTTGCGCGTTGGTCAGCCATTGCCAGCGCTCGACCAGATCGGCGCGCAGGAAAGCCAGCAGCACATAGCCACTGCCGAACAAAACTGCGCCCACCTTCAGGAAAAATAGAAACAGCGGCAAGAGACCGACAGACGTGCCCGCAGCCGTTGCGGCCTGAATGAACGCTAGCGGGGCAATCGGAAACAAGAACGAGCGAGATTTTGGCTTTTGCGATCTTTTACCGGAAACGATCGTTTGCAGAATGACGACAGCCACACCGGCGGCAAACAACACGAGCAGTTCGTTAACCCGCAGGAGTGCGCAGAGGGTCGCGGCGATTCCAATCACCGCCAGCGACTTCGTTTTCACGGCCGTGCGCCCGAGCGCCCACAAGGCCTGCAAAACGATCGCGATGATCACGGGCTTCACGCCGTACAGGACACGCCCCGTCTCTGGCAGCGAGCCGTACCTGACGTAAACCCACGCGAAGCCGAAGACGATGATGGTGGCCGGCAGGATGAAACAACTTCCGGCAACCAAAAGCCCGGGCCAACCCGCACGCAGATAGCCGACGTGAATTGCCATCTCTGTCGAGTTGGGGCCAGGAATGAGATTAGTAGCGCCGAGCAAGTCGAGAAATTTTTCGCGCGAGAGCCACTTGCGACGGCGCACGACTTCATCCTCCATCATCGCGATGTGCGCCGCGGGACCGCCAAAGGCGATCGTCCCGAGCTTCAAAAACAGCCACGCCACTTCGCTTAACGAAGTTGCGCGGTTGGGTTTGGCAGGCACGACTGGAGGGTGATGACCAAAATCGACGGGGCTACGAGCTAACGCGTAACTTCGGCTATGGCGACTTTGTTGACGCCGCTGCACGCCAGGATCGGTGAAGGGTTGCAGAAAGCCACAATCGTTAAGAGTGATAAAAATTTCGGAATCACGGAACCGCCTCTTTCAAAATGAATCCTTTTTCAAGATCTGGCTGTCCAGTGACCATGCGCCCGCGCCGACAATCAGCAGAAACATCGAGCCGAGCAGCATCGAAAAATCGGTGCGCGCTTCATGGACCATCCCCCACAAACCGAAATAGGGAACCTGGCGCAGACTGAACCCCCAAAAGCCATAGCCAAGCAGAATCGGGATCTTGGTCGATAGAATCGCGACAAGCATGTCGATAATTAGAGGGATGGCAGCCAGCCTGGTGAGCAGTCCCAGCAGGATCAGTGTTCCACAAACGATCTCAACAGTCCCAACAAAGGGACCCGACAGGTCAGGGTAGGGTATGCCGATCTTAGCGAACCTGCCGGCTCCGACCTCTCCCGGGAAAAGAAACTTCTGAATGCCTTCTGAAAGAAATACCCCGCCGACTAGCACGCGAATCAGAATTACCGCTGCCGGGGCGCTCGACTGCAAGAGTCTTCGCAAATTCATCGTCGTTTAGTCCCGCTCATCAAGTTCAGAGTTCCCGTTAGAATGGTTCACGCCGGGAAGCCAACCCTGCCATTCTTTTTACTCTTTTCGTCAGGGCGTGTTGCGCATAGGAGCAAGATGTCGCTCGGGAAATTCAACCGTGAAGTAGGGGACCTGTTCCAGGTTATGACACTTCACGCATGAAGATCGGAAACGTTCCATCGCGCTTTGAAAAATCTTATCGTCCTTACTTTCAATCGCTTTGAGCACCATCGGAATCTCATCTTTCAGAAAGGACTGCGAGGAAGCCGCTCGTTTCGGACGACGCTGCAGCCCAAGGCGGATCGCGAGCTCCATCTTCTCGGTCTGGTATTTCGCGTAATCCCAGTTATGCTCCTTGCCGGCGAGATAAAGTTCAGTAAAGCGGTAGCCAACTTCAACCATCGTCTTGTCGAGACCGCGCAATTGGACCTCGACCTGGTTAAGTTTCTCGTCTGTTGTTCCTTGCAGCCAGCGGTCGGTGTGCGGCGTGGACGATGGTGTGGCGGAAGAATGATCGGCGTTTCGATTTTCGCTGCGAGCTCCATCCGTGCTTTGCTTAACTCGCCACCACAACGCAGCACTAAACATGCACGAGGCAACGGCCAGCACGATGGCCACGGCCGCGATAGTTAAGTATTTGCGGTTATCGGATTTCGACAACGAGAAACGATATTCGACTCAATCCGACATGTCAAAATTCAATGCTGCCCGGTGGCTCCGTGACGATTGTTTACCTTTGAACAGTCGTTTTGGCGCGAGCTTTCTGATTTAACGAAGGGGCACCGGGAATAAATCTATTGCTGAAGTCTTGACGGCACGTATAGAATGCTCCAGCCCACATCCCCGAGGTGAAGTTTATGCGCACTCTGGTTCCCGGTGAATGGTACATCCTGTTCAAGTGTTCTGACTGCCACACGCGCCAGATCCTTTTTCCGGATCTCTCGGAAGGCCGCGCCAAACTACGCGCTATTTACAAGGTGCAATGTGTGAAGTGCGATTACACGGGCAGGTACGACAGCGAAATCCTCGAACGGTATCAGCATCCGCCTACGTTCGATCCGCAACCGATCTGGGGACTTGCCTTCTTTGCTCTACTTGCGCTGGTGCGATCGTTCGGTGGGGCGCGAGTCTGTTCGGCGCGTGCTTTCAGGTGAGTTAGCTCAAGCAGCAACAGGTTGCGGGTCAGTCTTTTCACGCTTAAACAAAATCTTCAAAATCGGTGGCGCGATGATCGAAGTAATCAAAGACATCGCGATGAGCAATGCATAGATCGTGTCGTTGAACACACCTGCCTGTTTGCCAAGACTGGCAACGATAATTCCAACTTCACCACGCGGCATCATGCCTACGCCAACGATTAGAGCTTTACGGCGGCCGAGTGACCACGCGCCAAGTCCGCAGCCAATCAGCTTTGAAACAACAGCGAGCGCCACGATCAGCAGCAACGTTAACAACGTCGCCAGATTGCCAAACTGGCTCACCTGAACGTTCGCTCCGGTCACCACAAAAAAGAACGGCACCAGAAACGCGGCGATGGGTTGAAGCTGGTGTTCGAGCGTCTTGCGCTGCCTGATTTCACCGGCGACCATGCCGGCGAGAAATGCGCCGATAATCGCAGCCAGACCGATGTGCGAAGCCGCGACGGCCAGACCTGAGCACAACACGAGGCTGATTGTCAGCGGCGACAGCGGATACACGGGCTTCTCTACAACATTTGAAGCGCGTCGCATGAGGCGGGTCCCGAAGACTGCGATGAGGACGACGAAGCCGATCGCTTGCGCGGCCACGAGTATCAGCCCCAGCACGTTAACTCCATTGCCGGCCTGCAACGCGCTAACAAAGCCCAGCAGAAGCATCGCCAGAATGTCGTCAATCACGGCCGCGCCGAGAATGACTCGGCTCTCGAGGCGACTGAGCACATTCAGTTCCTGAAGGACGCGTGCAGTAATGCCAACGGATGTCGCGACGAATGCGGCGGCGATGAAAACAGCTTTTGAAGTCGGAAAGCCGCTGCTGCGCGCCCACCCGGCCCCCATGACGAATGGAACAATCACGCCAATTACGCCGACCAACATTGCCAGACGTCCGACTCGTTTCAGATCGGCGACGCGTGTTTCCAGACCGATTGAAAAGAGCAGCAGGACGGCGCCAATCTCAGCGAGGACTTCCAGGGGCTCGTTGATTTGGATCCATCCCAGCACCGATGGCCCAATGATTGCGCCGGCGATAATTTCACCGACCACGCTCGGCAGCTTTAGGCGTTGCGCCACCTCGGCACCAATCTGCGCGGCGAGGAAGACGATGAACAGGCCGAATAGAATCTCGGTCGCCGCCATGGCTGTGGATTATGGCATGCGCGCCTGATCGAGCGCATTTTGTGCTGTGGGAACTCGGCTAAGAAGGTTGCACAGAAAGTGAGTTTCGTTTTTTGTTTCCCCTCCTCGTAAACGGGGAGGGGTTTGCCGTACCAGGCTTTGCCCAAAAGCGAGGGCGCGCGAGCGAACAAACTCGTCGAGCTGCGAAGCAGCGCTTCAGCACGTGCTCGTGATTGAGTATGGCTCAGGGGCGGGCATCGGCTGGCATCGCGACCGGCCAGTCTTTGGCGACGTCATCGGTGTGTCGCTTCTCGCGCCGTGCGTGTTGCGATTTCGGAGAAAGCTCCGGGGTGGGCGGTGGGAGCGCGAGAATGTTTGCGCCGAACCCCGCTCAGCTCATTTCCTGACTGGGCGCGCGCGGTCAGAATGGGAGCACAGCATCCTGCGCGTCGACGAATTGCGCTACTCGATCACCTTTCGCAACGTGCTTGAAAAGTGAACGAGACGGAATTCCCGCGGCATAAGCATTGCTCCTCATCTAAGAAAATCTAAGAAAACTTTAGGGAGGGGACTCTATATTATGGGAATTTTTGACAAGATGTTCGGAAGTGGAGCGGGACAGGCGCAAGAGCAACCGAACACTCAGCAGCGCTTTAATACACTAAAGCAGAAATATCAATCAGTGCTGAATGCTGCGGATCAAGAGCAGCTACAGTTTCAAAATCTGCATGTGCAGGATGACAAGCTGTACATTCGCGCCACAGCGCCGTCCGAAGACGCGAAGAACAGGATTTGGGACCAGATCAAACTGGCTAATCCGAATATGGACGACATTACCGCGGACATTTCGGTGGACGCAAAGGCGATGGGCGCGGCGGCCGGCGGCGGCTTAGGCAGCGGCGGGTCGAGTTACACGGTCAAGTCTGGTGACACTCTGTCGAAGATAAGCCGTGAGTTTTATGGCGATGCGAACGAGTACATGCGCATCTTTTACGCGAATCGCGACAAGTTGAGCGATCCAGACAAGATTCAAATAGGTCAGCAATTGACGATTCCAGCGAAGTAGTTTGGCGGCCAGCCAATCATTGAGTACCGTCCATTGAGTACCGTCCATGTGTAATCACCTCTATGTCTCTGGGGATCCTCCGGTGCCTCTGTGGTGAATGTTTTCAGCGATAATTCCACCACAGAGACACAAAGTTCCACAGAGACACTGAGGAAGACCTTAGAATTAATGGTCGCCACCTAAGGCGCGTTTAAAATCTTGGTCAGCGAGGACGCAGAGTCTTCGTTGTCGGGATAGAAGATGTCTGTGATCTTCCAGGCGCGGCGCTTGTTTCGTTCCAGGCGAAAAAGGATCGTTTGCTCTTTGCCGAAGTTCTTGAACGTCACCGGGACATCGACGAGATCGAGATTGCCTTCACCGACCATTGGTCGCTTAATTCTGAAGCCGGTGATTTTCATATCCTGCGCGTTGTAAAGCGGATCGCCGCCGAGCTTGCCCACTTCATTGTTCCGCGCTGACGAAACGGCGTCATTCCAAATCAAATCGGCCAGTTCTTTCGCGAAGAACCTATCCAGACGCGCGCGGCTCTTCGTTTGAAAGAACGGATCGGTCGCGCGCCGCTTTTGCGCGGCGTAGAGATTTCTTACCACCATCTGGGGAGGAACCTGCCCGTATGATTCGGCGACAGCAATAAAGCCGAAAGCAAAAGATAGAGTAGCGATTAATGCGATGGGTTTAGACATGGGAGCCATTGTGTTGAGTTGGGCGGTGAATTTCAAGGAGTCGTAGCATGGCCGTCCGCACGAGAAGGCAGCGCCAACGGTGCGATATGCAAAAGCTTGGGGCAGCGCCAGGTAATGCGACCCACCCCGATTGAGCTCTGAAGGAGCGAAATATTCGTTTGGTTACAAATTTCAATGGAATCCGATCAATTGCGCGCCTTCAGCGCTTCATCCGCTAAAACACCATCCGTTGTCGTCGTACCGAATTAACTCGCAGCCAAATCCGATGTTGTAATTCGAGACAGACGAGATTGAGTACTTATCAGTCTGCTCTGCGAATCAGGAGAACTCATGCTTTCCGCCGCTGGCATGTTCTTCGCCTATGTTCATCGCACAATGGCCACAACTACTGAAGCTAAAGAGCATCTTGCTGACGGAATCACCACCTCAGTTTGGGTCGGTACTGCCGGCCCGCGGGCGCAAAAGCCGCTGACGAAAGACACGAGCGCTGATGTCGCTGTCATCGGCGCGGGCATAGCGGGACTCACCACCGCGTACCTGCTGGCGCAGGCAGGCAAGTCGGTTGTCGTGCTGGACGACGGGCCAATCGGCGGTGGAATGACTTCGCGTACAACGGCGCACCTCGCGAACGCGCTCGACGATCGCTTCTATGAATTGGAGCGACTGTTCGGTGAAGAAGGAGCGCGGCTGGCTGCGCAGAGTCACACCGCGGCCATCGATCGGGTCGAGGCGATCGTCAACAAAGAAAAGATCGAGTGCCAGTTCCAGCGGACGGACGGCTATTTATTTCTGCCGGCGAATGGTCGCGTAAAGGTTCTGGAAGACGAACTGCCCGCGACGCACCGAGCCGGACTCACCGAAGTTCGGCGCCTGGAACGAGCGCCGCTTGAGTTTTGGGACACAGGGCCGTGTTTACACTTTCCGCGGCAGGGCGAATTCCATCCGTTGCTCTACTTGAACGGATTGGTGCGCGCGATTGAACGCGACGGGGGCAAGGTTTACACCGGCACGCACGCGGATGAAGTCGAAGGTGGGGATGATGCGCACATAACGACAAGCAGCGGCCACGAAATTAAGTGCACTGCCGTCGTCGTGGCCACGAACTCGCCGGTGAACGATCGCTTCGCGATTCACACGAAACAAGCTCCGTACACCACGTACGTGATCGGCGCGCGCATTCCGAAAGGATCAGTGCCGTCGATCCTGCTTTGGGACGCGCCGCCCGATCTGTCGGATGCGTATCACTACATTCGCGTCGCCTCGGGGGAAGGTCACGACGTGCTGGTTGTGGGCGGCGAGGATCACAAGACAGGCCAGCAGTCCGACTGCGCGCAGCGCTGGGGCAAACTCGAGCAGTGGACGCGCAATCGTTTTCCGATGGCCGAAGAGATCGAATTCCGCTGGTCGGGCCAGGTGATGGAGCCGTTTGATTGTCTCGCGTACATCGGTCGCAATCCGCTCGATTCGGACAACGTGTTTATCGCGACGGGGGACTCGGGCATGGGCATGACGCACGGCACCATCGCGGGAATGCTCATCACCGATCTGATTATGGAGCGCGAGAATCCCTGGGCCGAACTCTATGATCCTTCACGCAAGACTTTGAGCGCGGCGAAAGACTTCGCGGCGGAAAACGCCAACGTGATGGCGCAGTACACGGACCTAATTACGCCGGGCGAAGTCGATTCAGAGGATGAGATTGCCAAAGGCGAAGGCGCTGTTCTGCGCAGCGGCCTAAGCAAAGTGGCCGTCTATCGCGACGCTGAGGGCACTGCACATCGCATGTCGGCCATCTGCGTGCACGTCGGTTGCGTGGTGGCTTGGAATCGATGCGAGAAGACTTGGGACTGCCCTTGTCACGGTTCGCGTTACGATCGATTTGGCAGCGTTTTCTGCGGACCCGCAAACAAAGATCTGCCAACCGTCGAAGAATCCTGAACGATGTAGACAAGCGAACGGAATGAGAGTATACGTGCGATGCCCAGTGTTTAATCAAAGCGCTTTGGTTAGGATTGGACAGGCGGGGCGAGTCAGGGTTTTGCCGCAAGGCTTTTCCCGGCTTCCCCGCTTTTCCGAAAAGTTCTCATTTGATGGGCGGACAGAGTAAGAACGACAAAAGCGGCGGGGTTTCGGCCTCGCCTTTTTACTTTCCCCCTACCGATCGTCCATTTACGATTGACCGTTCACGCTTTACTATCATGCGATGAACGCTGATCCCGCAATTCGCATCACGATGCTGCCGCGCGACACGAACTCGCAGGGCACGATCTTCGGTGGCGTCATTCTCAGTTACATAGACATGGCCGGCGCGATCGAAGCGCATCGTCGCACAGGGATGGAGAGGTTCGTCACCGTGGCCATGCGCGAAGTCATCTTTCATCAGCCCGTGTTTGTCGGCGATCTCGTGAGTTTTTATTCCGAAACCGTCAAAGTAGGCACTACTTCAATCACGACCCGAGTTGTAGTCGAAGCCGAACGATACGGATCGCCGGGAGTGAAGGCTCGCGTAACGGAAGCGGAAGTAATTTACGTCGCGGTTGATCGGGAAGGGAAGAAAAGAAAGATACAGAACCGCGAGCGGTAGCGAGCGGGATAAGAACTCGACTTCCTTTTAGGTGGTGACGAATGGCACCCTGGTTTGGGTAGCGGTACATTTTGAAAAAGTACCACTACCCTGCTTCGCACGTTGAGTATTTAACCCGCTCGCTACCGCTCGCGGTTCTGTAATCACCAGCGATGATATGCGGGGTGACCCGGCTTAACCGCCACGAAAGTTCCGCGACAAGTAGCAGTTACTTTGCCGTGCGCGATTAACTCACCTTCGACGATTGCGCGATCTTCTTTTGATTCGGCCACCCGGGCTCGCAGTTCAACTGGTTGGTCAGTCGGCGTCGGTCTCAGCAAAGTGATCGTGTAGTCGGCAGTGACCGTGCATGGCGGGCGATCGACTCCGGCTTGCTTCATCAGGTGATAAGCCGCCGTCCAGTTGCAGTGACAATCCAACAGCGTGCCGATAATGCCGCCGCTCAACATTCCGGGGAAGGCCTCCTGATAAGTTTCCGGGTTGAAGTTGGCGACCACTTCGTCACCTTCGGGAAAGCTGCGAATGTGCAGACCTTTCTCGTTCGCGGGGCCGCACCCGAAACACGCCATGTTCGGCGCGTAAGTTTCCTGGATACTTTTGTTCATAATGATCCTGGCGGAAACCCGACCGTCAGGGAGGGTGCCGGTCGCAAGTCTGCGCCCTCCCTCACGGTCGGGCTACTGCCCCGCTTGACTTCGAAGCAGCTCGCGCAGTTTGAATCGTTGCACCTTTCCGGTCGCAGTGTAAGGCAGTTCTGAAACAAAGATGTAGCTACGCGGCTGTTTGAATCTGGGCAGTGCGGATTCGCACAGCGCGCGCAAGGCTTGCTCGACTACTTCTTCACCATCGTTTTCGTTTGCCCGCACGACGAACGCGCACACGCAGGACAACTTGTCTTTGTCGAACCCTTCGACGACGGCAGCCGCGCGAACACGATCACTCTTCAATAGCACGCCTTCCACTTCGACGGGTGAAACCCATTGCCCGGTGGGTTTGAAGCAATCATCGCTGCGGCCCATGTGCCACCAGAATCCGTCCGCATCCTGGCGATACAAATCTCCCGTCCGCATCCAGCCTTCGACGAACGTATGCGCCGAAGTTTCAGGCCGCTGCCAGTATCGGCTGGCCGCACTTCCGCCACGAATCCAAAGATTTCCTTCCGCGTCTGGCGCCACCGGCGCCCCTTCATGATCGATCAGCTTTGCGTCGTAGCCATTCAGTAGCCGTCCGCTGCTGCCGTAGCGCGCCTCGCCTGCGTGATTCGATATGAACATGTGCAGCATTTCGGTCGAGCCGATGCCGTCGAGCACTTCCACACCGAAACTCCTCTGCCAGTCTTCGCCCAGTTGCGCCGGCAGCGCCTCGCCGGCCGAGACGCATAATCGCAGACTCGAAGTGTGCAAAGGACCAACTCTGGTTGGGCTTTTGTCAGTGGAAGATCCGACTGAAGTCGGTACTCTAACGGCTGCCCGTTGATGTTCGAGCAGCATGCGATATACGACCGGCACACCAAAGAAGAGTGTCGGCCGATAATCGCGGAAGATACGCGAGACGACTTCCGGCGTGGGCTTCTCACGACACAAGATCGTCGTGAGGCCGTTCAGCAGCGGAAACGTGAACGCGTTGCCCAGGCCGTACGCGAACGGCAGACGCGACGATGAAAACAATCGATCGCCTTCGCGCAGTCGCAAGACCTCACGGCAGAACGTTTCGTTGGTGTAGAAGATGTCCGACTGACTGTGCACGGCGCCTTTCGGTTCGCCGGTGCTGCCGGAGGTGTAAAGGATGAACGCGTCCGCAGCGGGCGTCGTACGCTGGGAAAAGTCGCCGGCAATTGGCCGCTGCTCCGCGACGTCGAATCGCGTAACGTTAATGTTTGAAACGGAGAGGTCTGTTTCGCCATCGCGGGTCACAACAAGCAGCTTCAGATCGGTTGCTACTTTCTCTTCACCGAACAGTGACGGTGCTGCTTGATTTTCGACCACCACGACGCGTGCGCCGCAATCCTTCAGAATGATTAGCTGCTCGCTTTTACGGAGCGCCATGTTGATGGGCACAGCGACAGCCCCAAGAGAAATGGCTGCGACGAAAGAAGCTATGAATTCCGGAGAGTCGTTCAGCAGGATCGCCACTCGATCGCCGGCGCGCAAATCGAGCGCGTTCAGTTTCTCGGCCGTCTCAAGGGTCAGTGTGCGCAGCTTGCCGTACGTGATTTCGCGCTGCTCAAACATCACAGCGACGCGCGCGTCACGCTCAGGCTTGAAGATTTCTGCGAAGAGGTTCGCGGCCAAAGTGGCATAGACTTTAGTACCCGCCTTCGCCTGCTGCAATAGCCGGCGGTTGGTAAGAGAGACCGAGTGTTGAAGTCAGTACCGGGAGCGGTAGCGACCGGGTTCTTAAAACACGGGAACGGAAACCCAGTCGCTACCGCTCCTGGTACTGACCTCACGCGCTCACGGTCGTGTTTGAATAACCAGATAGCGATGTGCTTTGATCCATTCAAATGCCCGTCGTCAAGAAACGAAATCAACAGACCGAGTCGCGTTTGCTGCTTGAATCCGGTGACCCGGTCGAGTTGCCGCCGGCAGAAATTGCCGACAGCGCCGTGATACTTCAGTTCGATAAACTCAAGCCTTTCATTCCCGAGTTGCTGGAAGAGCTTCGCGATGGAACCACTGCCGAACCAGTCGCGGTCATGAACGATGGGGCGACGTTCGCGATTCACGGCGATACCCGCACATTCTGGGTCAAGTTGTGGCATGCAGCGGGTTCCGACTTAGGAAAGATTGAACGCGTGCAGGTCATCAGTTGCATACCTTCGACGCGTGGCCTGAATGTCGTGATCGGCGACGAACCCAATTAAGTCTAAAGTCCAAAGTCCAACCTGCTAAGTGTCCGGAATCGCCTTTGACATTGGACATTGGACGTTGGACATTGGACTAAGAGTTAGACATTGGAAGCCGAATGACCGAAATCCCGTCTCAGGTTCTGGAAATCGCGCGCGCTGTGCGCGATGAAAGCGGCCGCGCGCTGCTGGTAGGCGGTTGTGTGCGCGATGAACTGATGGGACAACAGCCGAATGATTGGGATCTCGAAGTCTATGGCATTCAACCGGCGCGACTGCGTGAACTGCTCGATCAGTTCGGCAGTGTGAATGTCGTCGGGGAAGCGTTCACGGTTTACAAACTCGGCGCGCACCTGGATGTTTCAGTGCCACGGCGGGAACGAAAGACCGGGCGAGGCCACCGCGGGTTCTTCATCGAAGGCGACCCGTCGATGTCTATCGAAGCGGCAGCGCGCCGCCGCGATTTTACCGTCAATGCGATCCTGCAAGATCCCCTGAGGCAGGAAATTTTCGATCCTTTCAGTGGCCGCGATGATCTAAGCAGCAAATTACTGCGCGCCGTGTCGCCCGACACGTTCGCAGAGGACAGTCTTCGCGTCCTTCGTGCCGCGCAGTTCGCCGCGCGTTTCGAATTTGAACTCGAGCCGCAGACGGTGGAGCTTTGCCGCTCAATTGATCTTTCTGACTTGCCTGCCGAACGCGTCTGGGGCGAGATGGAAAAGCTTTTGCTGCGCGCGCAACGGCCTTCGATCGGATTGAAGTGGCTACGCGAACTTGGCGCGGCCGATCAATTGTTCCCGGAACTCAAAGCACTGATCGATGTGCCTCAGGAACCGGAATGGCATCCGGAAGGTGACGTCTGGATTCACACGTTGCTCACCGTCGACCGCGCGCGCGAGCTAATTGACGATTTGCCCTACGCGAAACAAGTGACTGTGATGCTGGCGGCGCTCGCACATGATTTTGGCAAACCTGCCACAACCGCGTTCGTCGAAGGCCGCATTCGTTCACGCGAACACGAAGAAGCCGGGGTTGAGCCGACAATTTATTTCCTCGATCGGTTGAACCTTCACACGCTCGATGGCTATGACGTGCGTGCGCATGTGATTGCAATTGTCCGCGATCATCTGAAGCCGGGAGAGTTCTTCAAGAAGCGTCAGGAAGTAAGCGTCGGCGCGTTTCGCCGTCTGGCGCGTAAGTGCGATCTCGATTTGCTTTATCGAGTGGCAAAGGCAGACTCGCTCGGCCGCAACGCGGAATGGGTGCCAAAACAAAAATGGTACGACGCGGCAGCTCAAGAATGGTTCATCGAACGCGTGGGCGAACTTGAGTTGCAGGATGGCGCGCCCGCGCCAATTATGCTTGGCCGCCATCTGCTGGAGATGGGAATGCAACCGGGGCCACGCGTCGGCGAGCTCACGAGAGCTGTTTACGAGATGCAGCTGGATGGGCGCGTGCTTGATCTCGCCGATGCGAAGGAAGCAGCGAAAGAGATGATGTCCACAGATTACACAGATTACACAGAAAACAAAACCAAGAAGTGAAAATGATCGGAGTCATGAGATGATTAAGGAAACCGCCAGTGTAAGGCACGTCTTAAATGGAGAATCGAACCAACTCCATAGATACGATAACAAGGGATCTTTCCGAACGTGATCCCAGGACGTACGCGATCATCGGCGCTGCGCTTGAAGTTCACAAAAAGCTTGGCTGTGGTTTCCTCGAATCTGTTTATCAAGAAGCGCTCGCGATCGAGTTGGGTCTGCGTCAAATCCCTTTTAGACGTGAGGTCAAATTGCCGGTTAGTTATAAAGGACAACGCCTGGTGACAAGTTTCTGTGCTGACTTTATTTGCTTTGATTCATTAGTCGTTAAATTAAAAGCACTCGCTAACATGAGCGGCAGCGAGGAAGCGCAATTGATTAACTATCTGAAAGCTACTCGCTATAAAGTCGGGTTGCTGCTGAACTTCGGAGCGAGAAGTCTTCAACACCGCCGGCTTGTTTTCTAAATCTGTGTAATCTGTGTAATCTGTGGACCGTTATGATTGACTTTCAACTTACCGACGATCACGACGCGCTGGTGCAAACTGTGCGCGAGTTTGCGCAGAAAGAAGTCGCGCCCTACATCAAAGAGTGGGACGAGAAGCAGGAAGCGCACCCCGAAATTTTCAAGAAGATGGCTGAGCTGAATCTGCTCGGCGTTTGTATTCCGGAACAGTATGGCGGCGCGGGATTCGACTACATTTCGCTCGGTCTGGTTTGTGAAGAACTGGAAGCCGTTGACACGTTCCTGCGCGTCGCGATGTCGGTGCACACGGGCCTGAATTGCCTGACGCTTTACGCGTGGGGCACTGAGGAGCAGAAGCAGAAATATCTCGTGCCGCAGGCGAAAGGCGAAAAAATCGCGACCTACGGGCTGACCGAACCCGGCGCAGGTTCTGACGTAGTGGGCGCGCGTTCCACCGCCCGGCGCGAAGGTGAGGAATACGTTTTGAACGGCGAGAAGATGTGGATCAGCCTCGCCGGTTTCGCCGACAACTTTCTTTTCTTCTGCTGGACAGATGAAGAGAAGCGACGCAAGCGCGATCACTCAGGCATGTCCTGCTTCATCATTGAACGCGACATGAAAGGCTTCACCTCCGGAACGATTCACGGGAAGCTCGGCATTCGCGCCGGCAACACGGGCTACTTCTCTTTACAGGACGTACGCGTGCCGAAAGAAAATCGGCTCGGTGAAGAAGGCGAAGGTTTCAAAATCGCGATGTTCGCGCTCGAGCAGGGAAGATACACCGTCGCGGCCGGAGCGACGGGCGTGATTCGGGCGTCGCGCGATGCGTCGGTTGCGTACGCGAACGAGCGCGAAACATTCGGAACGAAAATCGCCAACCATCAACTCGTGAAACAGAAGATTGCCGACATGGAGGCTGACTACCAAATGTCGCGCCTGCTTTGGCTGCGCGCGGGTTGGCAGAAGAACGAAGGCTTGCCGAGTGGACGCGCGACTTCGCTCGCTAAGTGGCAGGCAACTGTCCGCAGCGAGAAAGCCGCATCAATGGCGATCGAGGTTCACGGCGCAAACGGTTACTCGAACGATTACCCCGTCGAGCGTTACCTGCGCAACTGTAAAGCCGCCGTCATCTACGAAGGGACGCGTGACATTCATACCTTGATGCAGGCCGACTGGGCTCTGGGTTTGAAGAAAGAAAAGCCTGCTCGGAAGAGTCTGCCGCCGTGGAAAGCGCACGAGACGCGCGGCGCCGGAGCCGCGTAAGGCTAAGTCGTTCGTGGGCACTTTGCGTCTTTGCGGTTAGTATGGCTCTGCCACTCTGATGCGCGGCAAGTCTATGACTTGCCGACAGGCGATCAAATTGGTCGGGTCTTAGACCCGGGGCTGCTGCGTGAGTTGTTCGACAAGTCGAAGACTGCCGCGCATCGGCGTGGCAAAGCCATCAGCAAGAGCCGTTCTGAGCACATGTTCGTAAACGTCGGCTTGGAAAAAGCTTCGATTCCTCTGGTACTATACCGCCGCATTCGTTAATTCTTCATTTCGTTTCAGCATTTCAATTCGTCGGCCACAGGAGCGAATAGAATGGCGCCAGAACTCAGAACCGAGCGCGAGCTATCTTTGGATTTTTTGCGCGTGACCGAAGCGGCGGCAATTGCCGCGGCCCGCACGATGGGCCAGGGGGATCGCAAGTATTCCGATCAGGTCGCGGTCGAAGCCATGCGCGAGGTCATGGATACGGTGCCGATGCGCGGGCGTGTCGTGATTGGCGAAGGCGAACGCGATGAAGCGCCGATGCTTTTCATTGGCGAGGAAGTCGGCGGCGGCTTTGGCGTCGGTGAAGAGATGGCGGCGTCCTGTCCCGAAGTGGACATCGCTGTCGATCCTCTGGAAGGAACCAATCTGTGCGCCCTCGGAGCGAACAACGCCATCGCCGTGCTGGCAGCGGCTGAGCGCGGTGGGTTGTTGCACGCCCCGGACATCTACATGGACAAGATTGTCGTGGGCCCTTCGTCACGCGGCGTCGTCGACATCGACGCGCCCGTCAAAGAAAACCTGCGCAACATCGCGCGGCGGCTGGGTCGCGACATCGACGATTTAACGATTATCATTCTCGATCGGCCGCGTCACAAAAAGATAATTGACGATGTGCGCGAGGCCGGAGCCCGGATTCGCTTAATCTCTGACGGCGACTTATCGGCCGGCATTTCCGCTGCGGTGGCCGGCACAAACATTCATGCCTGCATCGGCATCGGGGGCGCGCCCGAGGGCGTGCTGACGGCGGCGGCAGTCAAGTGCCTTAACGGCGAGATTCAGGCGCGGTTGGTTTTCGATCCGGAAAGACTGGGAGTAGATAAGAGTAAGGTGCCGCCGGCCGCCGAAGTCATCGCGCGTTTGAAGTCCATGGGTGTGACCGATCCGAACAAGGTTTACGACACAGACGATCTCGCCCCGGGCAAGAAGATCATTTTCGCGGCCACTGGTGTCACCGACGGCGCGCTGATGCGCGGTGTTCGCTTTTTTGGTTCCGGCAAGCGCACTCACTCGCTTGTGATGACCAGCGAATCAAAACACGTTCGCTTCGTCGACAGCATTCACATCGAAGGCGGCCCGGACACGGTCATTCGATTTTAGTTTTGGGATTTTCGGTTTTTGATCGCGTCGCCCAGCTCTGGAGAAACTTTCACCACGCGTGACTCACGCATCGTTATTCTTGTCTGGAGCTTTCTCGCTTCGGTTGCTCTGCTAATCCTCGTCACTACCGTCGTTGCTCCAGCGGCTTTGTCTCGCGGCCACACAGGATTCTCAGAAGTAATCTACCAAACCTTCAGTTATCTCTGTCACCAAATTCCTGAACGTTCATTTCACCTCGCCGGTCATTCGTTCGCTGTCTGCTCTCGCTGCACCGGGTTGTACGCCGGATTCGCGTTCGCGACGCTCGCGTTGCCTCTGGCGCGCTCGCTGAAACGAACCGACACGCCGCACGTCATCTGGCTTCTGTTGTCAGCGGTGCCGCTCACGATCGATTTTGGCCTGACGTACTTCGAGATCTGGCAGAACAATCATTTCACGCGTGTGACGACGGGCGCGTTGTTCGGCGCGGTGGCGGCGATTTATGTGGTGCCGGGATTAATTGAGTTGAGTGCGAACTTGCAACGACGCTTCAAGTCAGAACCACCTGCGGTAGCGGGTGGTTGATCTGCGTTAGCGCATGCCCGAACTGCAAAGATCAACCGCCCGCTACCGCAGGCGGTTCTGACTCGTGCTATCCTAACGAAAATCCCACGAATTCCCCTGTTTTCCCTGATGATGCCGTGGCCACTCTCAGCATTGATCCAAGTTTTCCGTCGCAAGTCTGATGACAGCGGCGAGCCGCCGATTCGTGAAGAGCTTTTCAGCGTCGAGCGGCTTGAGCAATATGCCGGAGAACTAGCCGCCCAACACAAGGTTGCCGACACGCCTGAGCGCGTCAGCTTGCTCTTACCGCGCCTGGAAGAAAACGGTCGCAAGCTGGTCGAGGCCTACAACGCCCTTGCCGAATCCATTCGCAGTGAGCACGTCATCTCGCCCGCCGCCGAATGGCTGGTAGATAACTTTCACATCGTCGAAGAGCAGATTCGCGAAATTCGCGAGGACCTGCCGAAGAGTTACTACGACGAACTTCCCAAACTCGCCGACGGGCCATTCAAAGGTTATCCACGCATCTATGCGCTGTCGGTCGCGCTGGTCGCGCATACGGATAGTTATCTCGATTCCGAAACGCTGGGCCGCTTTATCAACGCTTACCAAAAGGTTGCGCCGCTATCGATTGGCGAATTGTGGGCGGTGCCGATCACTCTGCGCCTGGCGCTTGTCGAAAATCTACGCAGGCTCGCGACGCGCATTGTTTCCTCGCGCGCTGAGCGCGAAGAAGCTGACAAGCTCGCAGACACACTGCTCGAAACCGCCCAGCTCAGTCCGCAGGAGACTGTGCCGTTAATTTCGGGCCGGCTCGGTAAGCGAAAAACACTCGGCCGGGCGTTTGTCGTGCAGTTGATGCAGCGTCTGCGCGAGCAGGACCCGGCTGTTCT
This sequence comes from Acidobacteriota bacterium, assembly GCA_052389795.1. Lineage (GTDB taxonomy): Bacteria > Acidobacteriota > Blastocatellia > Pyrinomonadales > Pyrinomonadaceae > UBA11740. Next base: position 836,814 of record JBQTHO010000001.1, read on the forward strand.
ACCTGCGGTTGAGTGGCTGGAGATGCAACTGCAGAAGCTTGACCTTTCGATCCATGACATCGTTCACGAAGAGCATCGAAGGCAGGCCGGAGCCCAGGTCACCGTCGGCAACGTCATCACCAGCATGCGCCTGCTCTCGACGCTCGACTGGCGCGATTTTTTCGAAACCGTCAGCTTGATCGATCGTGAATTGGCGAAAGATCCGGCCCGCATCTACTCGCGAATGGATTTCGCGACGCGCGATCGTTACCGGAAGGTCGTCGAGCGGATCGGAAAACGGGCAAAGGTCAGGGAACTCGATGTGGCGCGCGCGGCGTTACGTTTGGCGGAAGCGGCGCACGCAGATGGCCAGGAGAGCACGCAAGCGCACATCGGCTACTTCCTGATAGGCCGAGGGCTCGGGCAGCTTGAAACCGAGACGAGCTATCGTCCGTGGGTTGGCGAGCGGCTTGAGCGGTGGACGCTGCGTCATGCGACGTTGTTTTTTCTCGGCTCGTTGACGCTGCTGACGACTCTGATCGTGGCGGTAATCGCCGTGGCGGTGTTCCGCGCGCAACCGCACCCCGTGAGTGTTGTGCTGGCAGTTTTTCTGGCACTGCTACCGGCCAGCGACCTCGCGATCAGCATTCTCAATTGGGGTGTCACGCACAGCTACCGCCCCCGTCTGCTGCCGAAACTCGATTTGTCCAAAGGCGTTCCTGCTGAAGCGCGCACGATCGTTGTTGTGCCCGTGATCCTTTCCGATGTGGCTTCGGTCGAGGAAATAGCCGAGAAGCTGGAGATTACGTACCTCGGGAACCAGGACGAGCACATTCACTTTGCGATTCTTGGTGACTTTGCCGATGCGACGGTGGAAACGAGCCCTGGCGACAAGGAGATCGTCGCCGCGGCTCTGGACCGCATCGCGGCACTCAACAAGCGTTACGACGGCGCGCATCCCGGACGCTTCAACTATTTTCATCGTCGCCGCCAATGGTGCGAGACCGAAAATTCGTGGATTGGTTGGGAACGAAAGCGAGGCAAGCTGCACGAATTCAACCAGCTGCTGCTCGGCGCCACTGACACGAGCTTTATCATCACCACCGCCGGTGACGAACTGCTGTCACAGATTCGCTATGTCCTCACCCTCGATGCAGACACACAACTGCCGCGCGAGACCGCGCACCGCCTTATCGGCACGGCGATTCATCCACTCAATCTGCCCAGGTTCGACGCGGCGGAAGATCGTGTGACAGAGGGTTACTCGATTTTTCAACCGCGGGTCAGTATTTCTCTCGAAAGCGCTTCGCGCTCAACGTTTGCGCGCATCTTTTCAGGCAATACCGGCGTCGATCCCTACACGACGGCAGCTTCGGACGTTTATCAGGATCTCTTTGGCGCGGGCATTTACACCGGCAAAGGACTCTACGACGTGAAAACATTCGAGCAGGCGCTGCGTGAACGTGTGCCTGAGCAGACGCTGCTGAGTCACGACTTGTTCGAATCGGTTTTTGCGCGTACCGCGCTGGTTACGGACATTGAGTTTCTCGATGATTACCCGGCCTACTACGACTCGTTCGCGCGCCGGCAGCATCGTTGGACGCGTGGTGACTGGCAAATCGCGGACTGGCTATTCGGCACGGTGCGTGACGCGCAAGGCCATCAACGGCCCAACCGCATTTCGGCGATCTCACGCTGGCAGATTCTCGACAATTTGCGACGAAGTCTATTGGCGCCTTCGATTGTGTTGTTGCTAATCGCTGGGTGGACGGTTCTTCCCGTCAATGCCTGGTGGTGGGAATTGTTTGTGCTGCTGACGCTCGCGTTTCCAGTTTACGCGCACGTCACAAGTGGTTTGCTGATTCATCCGCGTGGCGTGCCGTGGACAAGTCACTTCTGGAGCGTCTGGGGCGACGCGCGCACCAACACCGCGCAGATCGCCGTCGAGATTGTCTTTCTCGCGCACCAGGCAGGGTTGATGGTGGACGCGATCGCTCGCACGATCTATCGAAAATTTGTTTCGCGGCGTCATCTACTCGAATGGGTTACAGCCGCGAATTCCGAAGCGTCCAGTAAGCATGATCTTCCCGCTTTCATTCGTTTCATGTGGCCGGCTGAAGTGGTGGTGTTGGTCGCGGTCGCGCTAATTGTGCTGTCCAACGTCGCCTCCCTGCCGGCCGCGGCGATCTTTTTGGTGGCGTGGGCGGCTTCGCCCGTCATTGCTTTTGTTATTAGCCGCCGCCGCGCCGAAGTTGCGCTCTCGCTGAACGTCAAAGACGTTCGCGCCATTCGCACTATCGCGCGTCGCACCTGGCGCTTCTTCGAAACGTTCGTCGGTGATGAGGATCACTGGTTGCCGGCAGACAATTTTCAGGAAGATCCGAGACCCGTCGTCGCGCATCGCACATCGCCGACGAACATCGGTCTGTTATGGCTCTCAACTGTCGCGGCTTACGACTTTGGTTACGTCGGCGTGATTGAACTGGTCGAGCGTTTAGAGAAAACGTTCGCCAGCCAGCAAAAGCTGCAAAAGTTCCGCGGTCATTTGCTCAACTGGTACAACACCAAAACTCTGGAGGCCCTGTGGCCGCACTACGTGTCAACAGTTGACAGCGGAAACCTTGCTGCGTGTCTGCTCGCGCTCAAACAAACGTGTTTGGAAATCCCGGATGATCAGTTGTTTGGGCCGCGGGTTTCGCATGGGTTAGGAGACACGCTGGCCGGCTTGCGCCAGGAGATGTCGCAACTCACGACCGCGCGCCAGCGCACCGACGCGATCAGCATGAAGCAGTTGATGCAAGAGCTAAACGCTCTGGCAGAGTTGTTGGCTCTACCAGAGCCGCAGAGTCTGGCCGCGTGGCGCGATTTGCTTGAGCGCGTCAACCAACAGGCGGCAACGATTGACGACATGGTCGCAGCGCTGTCGCACGTGCATCAGAGCGGCGAAATAGAAGAACTGCATTGGTGGAGCAGCGCTTTGCTGAGACAGGCCGGTAACTGGCTGCGCGATTTTCGATTATTAGTTTCGGAGAGCGTCACGGCACCGGCGACGCAACCGACGTTGGTTTCAAGCTCGGACCAGGCGACCGAAGCTGCGCAGGACATCTCTGCGCGCCTCGCGAAAATCGCGGCCCTCTGCCAGCGCCTGTTCGACGAAATGGACTTCAAGTTTCTGCTCGAGCAGGAACGAAAAGTTTTCACCGTCGGCTTCAACGTCTCGGAAGGTCGCCGCGATAACTCGTTTTATGACCTGCTGGCGTCGGAAGCGCGGCTTGCCAGCTTCGTCGCGATCGCCAAAGGGGACGTGCCGCAGGAACATTGGTTTCGCATGGGTCGCCAACTTACTTCGGTTAATGGCGGTCGCGCGCTGATTTCCTGGACCGGCACCATGTTCGAATACCTGATGCCTCTGCTCGTGATGCGTGATTATCGCGAGACGCTGCTCGGTGAAACCTATGACGCCATTGTGATGCGGCAGATTGAGTACGGCGTTGAACGTGGCGTGCCCTGGGGCATTTCAGAATCCGCGTACGCCGCCCGCGACCTGCAGCTTAACTATCAGTACGGCCCGTTCGGTGTTCCCGGTTTAGGTTTGAAACGCGGCTTGATCGAAGACCTTGTCGTTTCGCCTTACGCAACGATTCTCGCGTCACAGGTAAAGCCGGTTGAGGCAATTGAAAACCTGCGCACGCTTGAGCGCGAAGGCGCGCTGGCCCGCTATGGGTTTTACGAAGCGCTCGATTACACGCCTGAACGCGTCAAGAAAGGTGAGCACTGCACGCCGGTACGCGCATTTATGGCGCACCATCAGGGCATGAGCCTGGTCGCACTCGACAACTTGCTGAACCAGAACGCGACGCAGAATCGCTTTCACAACGATCCGCAGGTGCAGGCAACTGAGCTGCTCTTGCAGGAGCGCGTGCCGCGCGGTGTTCCGGCGGCGCATCCGCGCGCGGAGGAAGTTTTGTCGGGTCGAGTAGTGCGCACTCTCACGGGCCTGGTGACGCGCGCGTACGACACGGCGGATTTGCCGACGCCGCGTACACAGTTACTGTCAAATGGAACGTACACGCTGATGATTACGACCGCCGGCAGCGGCTACTCCCGATCCGGACCTCTGGCAGTGACCCGTTGGCGAGAAGATCCAACGCGTGATCACTGGGGCAGCTTCATTTACGTGCGTGACATTCGCAGCGGCGCCGTTTGGTCAACCGGTCATCAGCCGATCCCGGCGAAAGCCCAGGACTATGAAGTCGCATTCTCTGAAGACAAAGCCGATTTCTGGCGGCGCGATTCAGGAATCGTGACGCACATGGAAGTCATCGTCTCAGCCGAGGAAAACGCTGAGATGCGACGCGTTTCCGTAACGAACTTTGGAAACCGTCCGCGCGAGATCGAACTGACCAGCTACAGCGAGGTTGTGCTCGCGCCGCAGGCCAGCGACGTTGCGCATCCCGCGTTCAGCAATCTTTTCGTTGAGACTGAGTTTCACGGCCGTCACAACACTCTGTTCGCCCGCCGGCGGCCACGCTCTTCGGAAGACAAGCCCGTTTGGGGCGTGCACGTCTTGGCGACTACGGCGGAGACGATCGGAGGAATTCAATTCGAAACCGATCGCTCGCGCTTTCTCGGCCGCGGCCACAATACGTCCGATCCCGTCTCAGTAGTGGCGGATCAGCCTTTGTCTAACACCGTCGGCGCCGTGCTCGATCCAATCTTCAGCTTGCGTTGTCGAGTGCGTTTGCAGCCGAACGAAAGCGTCCAGGTGGTTTTCACCACTGGTGTAGCGGAATCAATTGAACAGGCGCGGGCGCTCAGTGAAAAGTATTTTGACGCCGGAATTTTTGAACGCGAGTCGCGCATGGCCTGGACCCGGGCGCAGGTCGAGATGACGCACCTGCATATCGATCCTGACGAGGCCCACCTTTTTCAGAGACTGGGTGGCCGCATTCTTTACATCGACCCTTCTTTGCGTCCGCGGCCGCACGTTTTGGCGCTGAACCGTCTCACGCAGTCGCGCCTGTGGGGCCACGGCATTGGCGGGGACTTGCCGGTTGTGATTCTACGTCTCGAGCGAGAAGAAGATGTTCCGATGGCGCGACAGCTCTTGCGCGCGCACCAATACCTCAGTTCCAAGGGACTGCAGTTCGATCTGGTAATTCTGAATGACCATCCGTCGGGTTACGCGCAGTCGCTGCACGAGGCGTTGCAAACTGCGGCGCGGACCGCAGGGGTGCAAACTTTGCTGGATAAGCCCGGCGGAGTTTTCATTCGTCGCTCAGATCAGATCCCGCAAGACGAACGCATCCTGCTGCACGCGGTGGCGCGGGTGGTGATCGTCAGCGAAAGAGGATCGCTTGAAGATCAACTTGTGAGACGGCCGGCGGAAGGCCCACTGCCGGCGGAGTTTCAACCACATGCGCCTTCGCACGCCTTTTCCGAGACGCCACTCGAAATTCCCAAGCTGTCCTTCTTTAACGGCGTCGGCGGCTTCGCGCACGGCGGGCGAGAATACGTGGCCATCCTCGGCGAAGGCCAATGGACCCCGGCGCCGTGGAGCAATGTGGTCGCGAACGATGCCGATGTCGGTTTCCTGGTGACCGAAACCGGCGGCGGATTCACCTGGGCCATCAACAGTCACGAGAATCGCCTGACGCCCTGGTCGAACGACGTTGTCAGCGACTCGCCCGGCGAGGTCATTTACCTGCGCGACGAAGATTCAGGGGCGACCTGGACGCCGACGCCTCTGCCGATCCGGGAGAATGCTCCGTACTCAATTCGCCACGGACAGGGCTACACCGTGTTCGAGCACGCAAGCCACGGCATCTCGCAAGAGCTGCTCATGTTTACGCCGCTGGATGCGCCGGTGAAGATTTCGCTGCTACGACTGCGCAATCGTACCGAACGAAAACGGCGATTGTCGGCGACGAATTATGTCGATCTAACACTGGGCGTTGATCGTCAGGCGTCCGCGCCGCACATCGTGACTGACATCGAAGAGCAGCAGGGCGCAGTTTTCGCCAGAAATTCATTCAATAACGAATTTGCCGAACGCATCGCATTCCTCAGCACGAGCGAGAGCCGCTGCACCATGACCGGCGATCGCAAAGAGTTCATCGGGCGCAATGGGTCACTTGCCCACCCCGCGGCTTTGCGGCGCGTGGGACTGAGTGGGCGAGATGGCGCGGGTCTCGATCCGTGTGCGGCGATTCAAGCGCAGATCGAGCTCGCGCCGGGCGAGGCTCGCGAGATCGTGTTTCTGCTGGGACAGGCCGACTCAATCGAGCAAGCGCGTGAGATCAATTCCCGTTTTCGTAACGTACAGGCCGTCAATGAAGCCCTGGAACGCGTGCTGAACTTCTGGGACCAGACGCTCGCCACCCTGGAGATCAAAACTCCCGATGCTTCGCTCGATACGCTCGTCAACCGCTGGCTCTTGTGTCAGGTGCTGGCGTGTCGCGTGCGCGGGCGCTCGGCGTTTTATCAATCCAGCGGCGCGTTCGGTTTTCGCGATCAATTGCAGGACGTTATGACGTTGGTTTACGCGCGACCCGAAGTCGCGCGCCAACAGATCCTGCGCGCGGCTTCACGGCAATTTAAAGAAGGTGACGTGCTGCACTGGTGGCACGAACCAAGCGTTCGCGGTGTGCGCACGCGCTTTTCAGATGATCTGCTTTGGCTGCCGTACGTCGTCGCCCATTACGTGAACATCACCGGCGATCGATCCGTGCTGAGCGAGTCCGTGCCGTTCTTGGAAGCGGAGTTGTTGAAGCCTGATCAGCATGAGGCGTACATCGAACCGCAGATTTCTTCTGAGAGCGGAAGCATCCTCGAACATTGCACGCGCGCGATCGACCGCAGCCTCGGGTTAGGCGAGCATGGGTTGCCGTTGATGGGCTCAGGAGACTGGAACGATGGCATGAATCGTATCGGCATCGGCGGCAAAGGCGAGAGTGTCTGGCTCGGGTGGTTTCTGGCTACGGTACTGCAGGGAATTGAACCGTTCTTGTCAGAACCCGGAGCGATAGCGACGGGGTCAAACACTCAAGCGACGGATCGTCGCTCAACCTATGCCGTGCACCTTGAAACACTTCGCAAGGGCCTGGAAAAGTCCTGGGATGGCGACTGGTATCGCCGCGCTTACTTTGATGACGGTACTCCACTCGGCTCCGCGCAAAACGACGAATGCAGGATAGATTCGATCGCTCAAACATGGGCCGTGATATCAGGCGTCGCCGAATCGTATCGAGCGCAGCGAGCGATGGCGGCGGTTGATCAATATCTGATTCGCCGCGGCGACGGTCTGATCATCTTGTTCACGCCGCCGTTCGACAAGAGCAAACTCGATCCCGGTTATGTCAAAGGTTACGTGCCGGGGGTGCGTGAGAACGGCGGGCAGTACACGCACGCGGCGCTGTGGACAGTCATCGCGTTCGCTCTGTTGGGCGAAGGGGATCGTGCCGGTGAGTTGTTTGGGTTGCTGAATCCTATCAATCACTCTTCGACGCGCGCGGGTTTGCACAAATATAAAGTCGAGCCGTACGTTGCGCCTGGCGACGTCTACGCGGTGCCGCCACACACCGGTCGCGGTGGCTGGACGTGGTACACGGGTTCAGCGGGATGGATGTATCGCGCGGCGTTGGAATACATCCTCGGGTTTAAGTTGCAGGGTGACCGCCTGCGCATCGATCCGTGCATTCCGCGATTCTGGCGCGAATTCGAAATCACTTATCGGCGTGGCAGTACAACGTATCGGATCAAAGTTGAGAATCCGCATGCCGTGTCGCGCGGCGTGGCGACAGTTGAACTCGACGGTCGTGTTCAAACTGAAGACGAAGTCACTCTGATCGAGGACGGACAAGTACATGAGATTCGCGTCGTGCTTGGTGAGAAACCCGCAAGAACCGAAGTCGCGCCATCAGTTAGCGAAGACAGTGTGGCTGAGAGGGTGCCATCCTAAAAACGAAAAGGCGGGAGATTAACTCCCGCCCTTAAGTGAGTTCGCCTACGAAGATTATCAACTACTCGCGACGCCTGCTCGCGCTACGAGTTCCGCGGGCACTCCGTCATCCGTGCGCGTCGAAGAGCGACCGTTACCCGTCGCTTTTTTTCCGGGCTTGTCGGCCGCAGTTTTTTCCTGTTCTTGTACATAAGTGAGCCATGGGCCGGGCGCCGGCCGCTCGCCTTTGGTGATCTCAAAGAACACCTTCTGAATCTTTTCGGTGATTTCGCCACGCGCCCCGTTGCCGATGGTGATGCGGTCGACGGAACGAATTGGCGTGATCTCGGCCGCCGTACCGCTGAAGAACAGTTCGTCGGCAACATAGAGCGCGGCGCGTTGAATGCTGCGCTCTTTGATCGTCAGGCCCAGCTCTCCGCAAATCTGAATCACACTATCGCGCGTGATGCCGGGCAGAACTGAAGATGAAAGGGGCGGCGTGTTCACGATGCCGTTAGCCACCACAAAGATGTTTTCGCCGGAGCCTTCGGAGACGTAACCACGATCGTCAAGCGCGATGCCTTCGGCAAAACCGTTGACCAGAGCTTCCATCTTGATCAATTGCGAGTTCATGTAGTTCGCCCCGCTCTTGGCCATCGGCGGCAGCGAATTCGGACTCAGACGGGTCCAGCTCGACACACAGACATCGACGCCTTTTTCAATTGCTTCATCGCCGAGGTATTTGCCCCAATCCCAGGCGCCGATATAGCAGGCCAACGGGTTCGGAAACGGATTGACTCCGAAAGCGGGTTTCTCTTCATCCAAACTGCGGAACAGAATTGGGCGAATGTAGCACTGATCCAAACCGCTGCGGCGCACCAGTTCGACGGCGGCTTCGCAGAAATCATCGACGGTCCAGTCATGATCCATGCGGAAGACTTTTGCGGAATTCAAGAAGCGCTGCATGTGCTCGCGCAGCCGAAAGACGGCGGGCCCTCGCTTGGTCGCGTAACAGCGAATGCCTTCGAAAACGCTCGAGCCATAGTGCAGAACGTGCGACATTACGTGCACGCGCGCGTCATTCCATTTGATGAACTCGCCGTCGTGCCAAACCAGGTCACAAATGCGCGGAGTGGCAACATCTTTCTTATCGCCCATTGAATACATGCTGTTTACTCCTTTGGAGAATTACCGCGTTTCGAACCGCGAGAAGTGCTTATTACTGGGTGAATTGACAAAGCACGATACTCTAAAGTCGCAGGCCTTGGCAAGATAACCAACCGTGCGGAAAAGTAGTGATTTTGGAGTGCGCTGGCTCGGCTGCCTTTTGTTATTGTGTTGAGCTTTGTGGACGAAGCCAGGCAAAGCGACGTCAAGCTGCCGCACTCCAAAAACGTCATTCGCGCACTCGCTTGCTCAACACGCATCAGTTAAATAGGATCAACCCGCTTGCGATTAAATAAGAAGAGTAATCAGGTCGTGATTCCGCGCCGGGCTTTCACCTTATGGCTGTGTGCCATGGCGCTGATCCCGATCGCAAATTGCCGTAATGCACCCGAACACATGGAACCTGGAAAGATGACAACACAGACAAGTGCAAATGACCCCGGAGCGATTCATCGGCGCGCGATCACCATCGATATGCATGCCGACACGGCCCAACGTCTGGTCGATGAAAACGTCGATTTGAATCAGCGATTGGCCGACGGACATCTGGACGCCGTGCGGGCCAGGGAAGGCGGGCTCGACGCGCAGTTCTTTTCGATTTGGGTCGAGCCGCAGTTGTTCGGAGGCGGCGGCCCCGGCGCGATGAAGCGCGCGGACATTCAGATCGAGGCCGTTCGGGATCTTGCCGCGAAAAACCCGGAGACCTGGGAAGTGGCGACTACCGCTGATGACGTTCGCCGGGTCGCAGCGAGCGGAAAAATCGCCGCGTTGATGGGATTGGAAGGCGGCTATGCGATCGACGATAAGATCGAGAATGTGAAGCGCTATTACGACATGGGCGTGCGCTATATGTCGCCGGCATGGAGTGTCAGCACGAGCTGGGCAGGCTCTTCGGGTGACGCAGCGGGTGAGACGCGTGGCTTAAACGAATTCGGCAAACAAGTCGTTCTCGAAATGAACCGGCTCGGCATGATGATCGATGTGTCGCACGTGTCCGACAAAACCTTCTGGGACATCGTGAACACTTCGACGAAGCCAGTGGTGGCGACGCATTCGGCTTGCCGCGCCATCGCGAAGGTGCCGCGCAACCTGACGGACGAAATGATTCGCGCGCTGGCGAAAACCGGCGGCGTGGTGAACGTCATCTTTTATCCCGAGCACATCGAACCCGGCTGGAGCGCGAAGAAGAAAAGAGTTGATGCGGAGATCGCTCCGTTGGTGCAACGCGCCTCCGAACAGGAGCAGGGAACTGTCGCGCAAAAGAAACTGGCTCGCGATCGCGTGCGCTTTAAAGAGTATCTGAAGCGTCTGCCCCCGGTGCACGTCTCGCGAATTGCCGATCACATCGATCACATCGTGAAGCTGGTCGGCGTCGATCACGTCGGCATCGGATCGGATTTCGACGGCGTGCAAGCAGTGCCCGTAGACATGCGGTCGGTCGCGGACTTGCCGAATCTAACGAAGGAACTTCTGCGGCGTGGTTATTCTGAAGCCGATATTGGGAAGGTTCTGGGCGGCAACATGCTCCGCGTCATGGAACAAACGATCCATTAGTTGTACCGGGGGTGTCGCTCAGTATTTGGTGGAAGCGACCCGGTTTCGCTGAGTATTGTCTGGTTACATATGGCTAGGCCTCTCCGATGCGCGGCAAGTCTTCGACTTGCCGGAAAGCTCTCTTTTAGTTGTAAGCGGTCTCTGACCGATATGGGTCGGAGACCCGCGCTAGAGAAGGAATTGGCCAACGGCAAGTCGAAGACTTGCCGCGCACCGGAGTGGCACAGCCATTATGGAATTGAGTCAATGAATCAATGAAGCAATGAAAAAATCTCCGCGAATCGGCTTCCACGCTCCCATCAAAGGCGGGCTGCATGAATCTCTCATCATCGCGAAAGAAACTGGCTGCGATGCGGTGCAGATCTTCTCGCGGAATCCGCGCGGCTGGTTGGCCAAGCCGCTGACGCGGGAATCAGTCGAGTTGTTCAAAGCCGCACGCAAACTCACGAAGCTGTCGCCCGTCTTAATTCACACAAACTATCTGATCAACCTCTCGGCGGCGGACGAGGTGATTCTGTTGAAATCGATCGCCTCGTTCCGGGAAGAGGTGCAGCGCGGCATTGCGCTTGGTGCTGACTACGTCGTGGTTCATCCGGGTAGTGCCCGCGGCTCTTGCGAAGCTGACGGCATCGCTGCCACTGCGCACAGTTTGAAAATCGCTTGCAAAGGTTTGCGATTCGGAAAGCTGCGCATCCTTCTGGAGAACACGGCCGGACAGGGTCACTGCATCGGTCACCGGTTCGAACATCTGCGCGCGATTATGGACGCGTGTCCGAAGCTGCCGCTTGGCGTCTGCATCGACACCGCGCATTCATTCACGGCTGGTTACGACATTCGCGAGCCGGATGGCTTAGAAGCAACGATTGAAATCATTCGCCGCACGGTCGGTCTGCGCAAAGTGCGCGCGGTCCACTTCAACGATTCGCGCGCGCCGTTTAACTCGCGCGTCGATCGCCACTGGCACATTGGCGAAGGCCACATCGGCCGCGATGCTTTGCGCCGTTTTGCTCAACATCCGAAGCTCGCTCACTGCGCGTTTATTTTGGAAACTCCCTACGACGATCCGCGCGCGGATTTGAAGAATCTTGAGGCCCTGCGGTCGTTTGTGAGTCGATGAGGTCAGTACCCGGAGCGGTAGCGACGGGGTTAGGACGTGTCACCCGGTCGCTATCGCTCCCGGTACTGACTCCACGTGCTGGACGCCTTAACTGGTTTTGGCTTACCATGCGTTCATCATGCGACGGTCTGTTTATCATCCACTGACCAAACTCCTGCTTACGCTGCCGCTAGCGCGCTGCGCTCGATAGCGTTCTGTTAGCGGCGAATCCAGTCAAAACCCGAACGAAACAACTGCACAAGCTGCTTTGTGCATTGACTCAAATGACTGTAAGTTAAGAGGAGTTAAGACCATGGACGAGAAATATTTCCCCGAAAAAATCGAAGAGAAGTGGCAAAAGCGCTGGGCCGACGAGCGCGCGTTCGAAGCCCGCGAAGACGACCCGCGCCCAAAGTTTTATGCGCTCGAGATGTTGCCGTATCCGTCGGGGTTTCTGCACATGGGGCACGTGCGGAACTACTCGATCGGCGATGCGCTGGCCTGGTACAAGCGGCTGCGCGGATTCAACGTCTTGCATCCGATCGGCTGGGACAGTTTTGGACAGCCGGCCGAGCAAGCTGCCATCAAGCGTGGCATTCAACCGCGTGAGTGGACCGAAGCAAACATCGTCGCCATGCGGGGACAGTTTCAGCGGCTGGGCATCAGTTACGACTGGTCGCGGGAGATCGCCGCGCATCGACCGGATTACTACAAATGGGACCAGTGGTTTTTCCTGAAGATGCTGGAGCGCGGCCTGGCGTACAAACGCACCTCGCCGGTCAACTGGTGTCCGAAGGAAGAGACTGTGCTGTCAAACGAGCAGTCGTCAGGCGGCATCTGCTGGCGGTGTGGTACGTCTGTAGTCAAGAAAGAGATCGAACAGTGGTATCTGCGCATAACTAATTACGCGGAGCAGTTGGTCGAGGACATCAAGGAGATTGAAAGCGGCTGGCCCGAAAAGGTCATTAAGCGCCAACGTGACTGGGTTGGTCGCAGCGAAGGCGCGTACGTGGACTTCGCCGTCAAAGACACCTCGGAAAAGATCCGCGTGTTCACCACTCGCATCGATACGATCTTTGGCGCGACTGCGATCGTGGTCGCGGCTGAGCACCCGATTCTGCCGCAGCTACTCGAAGGCTCGTCTTTGAAAGACGACGTGTTTAAGTTTGCTGAACAGATCAAAGCGGCGCGCGCGATCAAAGCTGAAGACCAGACGGCAGAAGAAGAGAAGCTCGGCATGAACACCGGGCGGCTGGCCATCAATCCGTTTAACGGGGAGTTGTTGCCGGTTTGGGTTGCGAACTACGTGCTGATGGATTACGGCGCGGGCGCGGTGATGAGCGTGCCGGCCCACGATGAACGCGATTTCGAGTTCGCGCAGAAATACACGCTGCCGATTCGACAGGTTATCGCGCCGGTGATTCATGGCCAGCAGAGTGAGCCGGCCGACACTGCGCCGGGTCACGATCAATCTATCGAAATGAAACACGCGTTCGTCGAGTCCGGCGTGTTGGTGAACAGCGGCGAATGGAGCGGCAAGCTTTCGCAGGAAGCGATTCGCGAAATGTCTGAGTACGCGGCGGCCAAAAAATTCGGTGGTGGGGCCGTCACTTATCGCATACGTGACTGGGGCATCTCGCGGCAGCGGTTCTGGGGCGCGCCAATTCCGGTTGTGTACTGCCCGAAGTGCGGAATGGTGCCCGTGCCCGAAAAGGATCTGCCGGTGCTGTTGCCGGAGAAGGCTGAGTTCACCGGCACAGGCGAATCGCCTTTAAAGACGGTTCCCGAATTCGTCAACACCACGTGCCCGAACTGTGGCGCGCCCGCGACGCGCGAGACGGACACGATGGACACTTTCGTCGATTCGTCCTGGTACTTCTTTCGTTACTGCGATCCGCGCAACGAATCGATGCCGTTCGACACGGAACGCGTCGCAAAATGGACTCCGGTCGATCAATACATCGGCGGCGACTCGCACGCCGTGATGCACCTGATCTACACGCGTTTCTGGACGAAGGTGATGCGCGACCTGGACCTGGTGAATTTCAACGAACCCGTGAAGCGCCTTTTGACGCAGGGCATGGTGACCAATCGTGTCGAAGCGAGCACCGAATGGAAGGCGATGTCGAAGTCGCTCGGCAATGGCGTCGATCCGGACGAGATGATCGAAGCCTTCGGCGCCGATGCCACACGTCTGTTCATTCTGTTTGCCGCGCCGGTCGAGAACGAGCTGCGCTGGTCGGAAACGGGGATTGAAGGCGCGGTGCGATTTCTGCGGCGTGTTTGGACGATGGTGTATCGGTGGCGCGCTGGAAGCGCGGGCATCCTGCCCGCAGAAGAGCAGGCTGGAAGCCTGCGCTCCGAGAGCGACGGGGCTCGCGCGCTACGGCGAAAAACCCACCAAACAATTGCCCGCGTGACCGACGATTCTGAGAAGCTCGATCTCAACACGAACGTCGCGGCGTTGATGGAGTTGTTGAATGCCCTGGGTGAATTCAGCGTCGATCCGGCAACGGCTTCAGACGCTGACGGATTCGTCGTGCGCGAAGCGCTCGAAGCGCTGGTTGTGATGCTGACGCCGTTCTCTCCGCACATCGCCGAAGAGATGTGGGAAGGATTAGGGCACGCGGGCGGTCTGCTGAATACTGCGCAGTGGCCGTCTGCCGATCCGGAGCTGGCGAAGAAAGATGAGCTGGAGATTCCCGTTCAAGTAAACGGCAAGCTGCGTTCGCGCGTCGTCGTGTCGCCCGACATTTCCGAGGCCGACTTGCGCGCATTGGCGCTGGCGGACGCTAAGGTTCAAAGCTTCATCGATGGGCACCAGATTGTTAAGGTGATTGTTGTGCCCCAGCGGCTGGTCAACGTCGTGATCAAATAGAATGCTTGCCTGGCTTGTGCTCAGCCGTTAAAATCTTCGCGACCCAGACTCGCGCGGAGTCGTAAGTTACGCAACGATTCACTGAATGAAAGAGTGTCCAAAGTGTCGCGTCTGTTTTGCCGACGACGTGGCTTATTGTCCTGACGACGGCGCCGCCACCGGTCCGTCCATCGCCGGCGAACCGATCCTTGACGGCCGCTACAACCTTGAGCGGCGGCTGGGCCAGGGCGGCATGGGCATTGTATACAAAGGCCGGCACATCTTTCTCAAGACCCAGCACGCAATCAAGATCATTCTTCCCGATTTGGTCGGCAACGATCCGAATCTCGTCACGCGTTTTCGGCAGGAAGCTTTGGCCGCCGCCGCGATTCGTCATCAGAACATCATTGCGGTCACGGACTTTGGAGTTGTGCGCAGCACCATGCCCTTTCTCGTGATGGAGTTCGTGCAGGGTAAGTCTCTGCAGGAAGTGATGGCCGCAGAGGGAGCGATGGGTCCGGTGCGCGCCTTCGAAATCATGCAGCCGATCTGCGCCGGCATCGCTGCGGCCCATCGTCAAAACATTGTGCACCGCGACATCAAACCCCTGAACGTCATGCTTCAGGACGGTCTGACGGTTGCGGAAGGCACAAAGATTCTCGACTTCGGTCTCGCGAAGATAAAGTCGGGCGAGTTGCTGGGGTCGTTTGTCGCCGCGCAGACGACGGGATTGATGGGCTCGCCGTTTTATATGGCGCCCGAGCAGTGGTCGGACGATCCACCCGACGCGCGCGCGGATGTGTACAGCCTCGGCGTGATGCTCTATCAAATGCTCGCCGGTGATGTGCCGTTCAAAGCGAACGCGATTCCGGCGATCATGAAGAAGCACCTGACCGAGGATCCACCGCTGTTTTCGTCGCGTGGCATAGAGGTGCCGCCGCAGATCGAAGCGGTCGTGCGTCACGCGCTCGAAAAAGAGCCGGAACATCGCACGCCATCCGCCGATGACTTCCTTGAAGAGTTTCGCCAGGCGATGGAAGCCGCCAGCGCACTGCTGAAAAACACGGGCGAAGCGCGGCAGCCGGATCTTTACCAGACGCTGGTGACAGGGCCGCCGCCCGCGACGGATCCGCAGGTTGGCAGGTCGAGTTACTCGCGTCCGACCGAGGATTTGATCGCGGCCGCCATCAGCAGCAAGTCCTGGATGGAAGAACAGGATAAGTTGAGCGCGGCGCGCGAGGAACTGGCCCGCGAAGAAGAAGCGCGACGACAACTTGCGGCCGAAGCCGAGCGCAAACGAAAAGAAGACGAAGCCCGGCAGGAAGCCGAGCGGCAACAGCAGCTCAAACAAAAGCAGGAAGAAGAGCGGGTCGAAGCAGAGCGCCTCGCCGCAGAGAAGCGCGCCGCGGAAGAACGCGAGCGTGAAGCGCAGCGCGTGCGCGATGAAGAAGCCCGACAGCTTCGGGAAGTAGAGGATGCGCGTCGCCAGGAAGAACAACGGCTTGAGGAAGCGCGTCACAAAGAGGAGCAACGCGTCGCCGAAGAGCGCCGGCGCGAAGAAGATCGCAAACGCGTCGAAGAGTTGGTCGCGCAACAGACGAAAGCTATCGAAGAGAAGCTGACGAAGCTCGCGTCGAGTATTCCGCCGCCCTCGGCCGTGGTCGCTCCTGAAGCGACAAACGTACGGCCAGTGGGCGCTACGACTGTTACCGAGAATAGCTATCCGACTCTGGTCAATGTGCCGCCGGCGGCGGTTGCCGGAAAGCCAAACATTCTTCCGTACGTGGCAGCCGGTGTTTTGTTGCTCGTGCTGATCGGTGGCGGAATCGGCGCCTGGGTGATGTGGCCAAAGCCCACACCAACGCCCGGGGGCGGGGACAATCCTCCGATTGAAAACCCGAAAGATCCGGATCCTGGGCCAAAGCCCGTCACCTTTACTCCTGAATTCATTTCAGTTCCGGGCGGCACATTCGACATGGGCCGGAATGGCGCTACGGTTTCTGAAGTTCCGGTACACGCAGCCAGTGTGAAGCCGTTCGTGATCGACAAAACCGAAGTTACGAATTACGAATATCAGCAATTTGTTGAGAAAACGGGTCACGAAGCACCGTCGCACTGGGTCAACAGGAAACCGATTGCAGGCCAGGAACTTTGGCCCGTCACGTTTGTTTCGCAGGCCGATGCCGTTGCTTTCGCAAAATGGAGATCGGAACGCGACGGTGTGAACTGGCGACTACCGACGGAAGAGGAATGGGAGTACGCGGCGCGCGGCGGCGATCAGGAAAATACTTACCCTTGGGGAAATACCTGGACAGAGGGCAATGCCGTCACCAAGACCTCGGGCGCGACTGAGCCGGCAGCGGTCGGTACTTCGCCGAACGACAAGACGCGTTGGGGAGTCATGGACATGCAGGGCAACGTGTACGAGTGGACGTCGACCAAGGCGAAATACTATCCCGGCAGCGCGAGGCAGGTAGAAGGCGAGCAGCGAAATTATTATGTTTTTCGGGGCGCATCATTTGGGACCACTCAGGATCCCAAGCCTATCTCGGCCACGCGACGCGATTGGGTTGATGGCAATACCAAGGTGGGCGTGCTCGGCTTTCGTCTGGTGCGCCCGCAGTGAAAGTGCGTACCGGCGTACCTACTTGAGCCTCGCAACCTCACCGAGTATTATCACCCGAAAAACCCGGAGACCCTGAGTCTTAATGATCATGAACAAACCCTCGATGACCTCTTCAAGAATGAGAATTAGCGCGCTTATCAAGGTGTCGCTGACGTTCGCCTGCCTGATCGTTGCGTCGGGTGCGGTGCTGGCCCAGGAGACAGGCGGCGAGTTGGGCGGCGGCGCCGGTATCTTTCGGCCCAAGAATCCCGAAGCCAAACGTAGCGGCAACCCGGCTCGTCCGGCGAGGCCGAGAATGAGTCCGGCAGAAGTCGAAGCGAGATTTCAGGACGCGCTGGCTGACGGCAACGATGCGCGTGACACGCGCAAGTTCGCCCAGGCTGAGGCGGCTTACCGAACGGCTTTGCGATTGAAGCCACGCGATTCGCGCGCGCACTATGCGATCGGAAATGTGTTGGTCGATCAGCAGCGCTGGGACGATGCGGAAGTTTCTTACCGGAGGGCCTTCGACACGGCGGCGACCGATCCTGAGGTTCTGATGGCCTTGAGCTTTGTGCTGGTCCAGCCCCGAACCGGCGCGCTGAATGCAAAGCGATTTGCGGACGCAGAGTACTTTGCACGGCGCGCGACGCAATTGGCGCCAACCAATGCGATCGCTTTCGATCGTTTGGGAGTCGCGATGACCGCGCGCGGCATTTACAACGCCGATGCTGAAAGTGCGTTCCGCCGCGCGACCGAACTGGATCCGAATTTTGTCGTGGCGCAGATCCACCTCGCGGGTGTGCTGGCAAGGATGAAGCGATGGGATGAAGCCGAGCCGCTCTTTCGCTCGGCCGGGGACAAAGCTCAGGACGCGGCGACTCTCGTGCTGATTGCGGATGCGCTGCAAGCCCAACAACGCTGGAATGATTCCGAGCCTGTGCTGCGGCGCGCGCTCGCGTTGGATGCGAGAAATCCGGGAGCCCTGTTCCTGATGGGCCGGTTCCATTCAGTCAATCAGCGCTATGCGGAAGCGGCTGCGATCTTGAAAACGGCCGCCGAAGTGAACGCGAAGAGTTTTATCGTGCGGACCGTTCTGGCCCGTGCATACCTGGGCGCGGGAGCCTACGACGACGCGTTCCGCGCCTATGAACAGGCAGCCGGGCTGGCCTCCGCTGCTGATCGCAAAGCGCTCGCCGGCCAGTTCGGGTTCATGGGCGTCGGCGATGGATACATGACCGCCGGTCGAGCCCGCGACGCGCTGCGCGCCTATCAAAGGGCCCTTGAGTTAGACCCAACGAATGCAGAGTTGGCGGCGAAGATTGCCGCTGCCCGCGCGAGATTGTAGAGCTTTTTAAATGTAACGCGAGCTGGCAGCTTGCGCCCTCGCAAGTTAACAAGTTGCGTTACAAACCCCTGAGACAAAACAGACATGAAACGTTGCCCAAAATGTAACCGCACTTATTCAACCGATACGCAGAAGTTCTGCACACACGACGGCGGCTTGTTGTTTACCCTGCAGGCTGAGCTGACCGAGACGGTGCAGTTCGATTCGTCCAAAGTTCGCGATGCCGTCGCCAAACCGACGACCCGCGATCTCAGTGAGCAACAGGCTGCCGCATTCGATCCCGAAGCGACGGTAGTCAGCTGCGGCGTCAACGACGGCACGCAGCAGGTGAAGGCGCGCGACACCGGCAGTCTCGAGCCGCCACCGCAGACGCAATACTATGGCGCGCCACCGAGCCAGCCCGGCACAGGCCCGGTAGCGCCGCCACCCGTAACGCCCCCAGGTCCAATTCCACCGCCGCAAACATCAGCTCCATTGCCGCCGTCGCAGGCGCAGGCAGCCGCCGCCGCTCATTTCAGTCAGCCTTTACCGGCGGCGGCCCAAAAGAAGAAATCGAAGCTGCCACTCGTCCTTGGCGTTCTGGCGATCGTAATTATTTTGTTCGTCGGCGCCGCGGTAATCGTTGGTTACTTTGTATGGAAAAATCAGAGAAGGGAAACAGTTGCGGCAGCGCCGCCCGTAAGCGGTCAGGGGCCGTCCGCTCCATCGCTGCCGAGCAGGGACACGCCAAGCGAGGCGTCTGTACCCTCAAACGAACCGCCGCCGTATTCTCCGCCGCCGAACGCCGAACAGTTTGTAAATTCAAGGACGAACTTAGACGGCAAGCTGCTGGAACATTACGTTAACTTCTCGTTCTATTACCCGGGTACCTGGCACAAGGATGCAGAGGCCGGCGTGGCGGGCGCAAGCAACTTCGCGAAAGTCGAGCGTCGCCTTCCGCCTGACTTCACGCAGGAGAATTTTGCCGTCGGTTGGTACTCGGCAACAGGAACGTCCACGGAGCTGTTCAAGAACCTCGCGGAAAATCTCAGCAAGCAGTTGTCCACCGGCTTTCCCGAATACCGCAAAGTTTCTGAGGGACCGGCTCGCGTTGGAGTCTACGACGGTTACGAGTTTCGCTTCCAAGGCATGTCGCGAGGTACGGCTAAAGGCGACGTCAAAATCTGGGGGCGAGTTGTCTTTCTGCCGCCGCCGTCCGGTGGCAGCACCGGCGTGACGCTGCTGATGCTGGCTACGTCGCTCGCTCCAGAGTTGACGAGCGTGGACGACGTGGGCGTGAAGGGCGAGCTCCCGATGGTGCTCGAATCGTTCCGGTTTGGAAAGTAGCGCATTTGGAGTGCTGCGACTTGTCGCAGCTTTGTGATTCCAACGCGGCCCAAAGAAAAGCGGCGCCAAGTCGCCGCACTCCAAAACTTCCATTATGAAAATTGTTCTGGCTGAAGATCGCGGCGGCAAGCTGCTGGGCGAACGCGCGTTCACCAGCGACGTGGTGCTTGTGGGCCGTGACCCCGCCGTCTGTCATTTCTTCTTTGCGCAAAACCAATGGCCGATGGTGTCGCGACGTCACGCGGAGTTTCGTCTGACGAACGGTCGCTGGACCGTTACTGACGCGAACTCCCGATTCGGCACGTTTGTGAATGGGCAGAAAGCAGCCGCGCCGGTCGAAGTGCGCGTCGGTTCGCATGTGCAGTTGGGAGCGGATGGCCCCATCCTCCGAGTTGTCAGTATCGAGCAGTCGCCGGTGGCTGTGGCGAAACCTTCCGCGAAACCGACGGAAGTCGATCGCATGGCGACGGTTCGTGATGCGCCCGCGGAAATTCACAAGTCTGACGTTTCGGCCCCGACTGAAGTTCAGCCACCCGCGCCGCAGGCGCCGGTAAAAGTCGCGCTGCCGCGCGCGCCGGTACAAGCCGCGCCACCGCGCGCGCCTGTACAAACTGCGCGTTTGGAGTTACTTGATCCAATCGCGGCGAACATCCGTCGTTTCGAGCTAAACAAGGAAGTCTTTCAACTGGGTCGCGATCCGCAAGGTGACGTCGTGATCGATGCCGCGGCCGCGGTCGTTTCGCGCCGCCACGCTGAAATTCGCAGACTTGACGGGCAGTTTTCAGTGATCGATCTGAAAAGCTTCAACGGCACGCTCGTCAATAGTCAGCGCATTACTGAGACAGTAAAGCTGTTCGACAGAGATCAGGTTCAACTAGGCACGGGCGGACCGATCCTGCGATTAATCGATCCGGCCCATCCGGCGCCTGCGCAACCCCGACTTGTCGGGGGGCCGCCAGGCGGAGTCGCGGCGCCACAGTCGATTCCATCTGAGTTTGGCCAGATTGCGGCGATGGCGCGGCGGCAAACCATCGTGTCGATGTCCGGATCTCTCGCCCCGCAATCCATGCCCGGCGCGGGCCAGTCCCAACTGCTCGCCCGCGTCTCGTTCGACGCGCGGATGCAACTTTCTGTCGGTCGCGCCGCGGACAACGACGTTCGGCTCGATGGTTTGCAGATTTCTAATCACCACGCCCGGTTCGCGCGCGCGAACGGCAGCGTGACGGTGGAAGACGCCGGCTCGACGAACGGTGTGTACGTCAACGGCCAGCGCGTGAGCGGCCGCCGCGCGGTTCAGCACTCGGACGTTATCCAAATCGGGCCGTTCGTTCTCCAGGCAGACGCGCAGCACGGCGTGGCCGTTTACGACACGCGTTCGAAGACCCGCATCGATTGCATCAACATCGTCAAGATTGTCGCGAACCGCTCCGGTGGCGGTTCGATCAAGTTGCTCGACGATGTTTCGCTGACGGTTCAGCCCAACGAATTTATCGGGTTGCTCGGGCCCTCGGGCGCGGGCAAGTCCACTTTGATGGATTCGCTGAACGGCATGCGGCCGGCGACCAGCGGCTTCGTCCTTGTCAACAATCTCGATTTGTACCGGCATCTCGATTCGCTGAAGCAATCGATTGGTTACGTCCCGCAGGATGACATCATCCACCGCGAGCTGACGGTTTATCGCACTCTCTACTACGTGGCCCGCCTGCGGCTGTCGAGCGACGTCTCGACCAAAGAAATCGATCAGATTATCAACGAAGTGATGGACGTCACCGGCCTGTCAGAGCGCCGCGACGTGCCGGTAAGCCAACTCTCCGGCGGACAACGCAAGCGCGTTTCGATCGCGGTTGAGCTAATCACAAAGCCGTCAGTAATCTTTCTTGATGAACCAACTTCGGGTCTCGATCCCGCGACCGAAGAAAAGATCATGAAGCTCTTTCGGCAAATTGCCGAGAGCGGCCGCACCGTCGTGCTGACGACGCATGCAATGGAGAACGTAAAGCTCTTTGACAAGATCGTCGTGCTCATGCGCGGCAAGCTTGTGTTCTATGGCGCGCCGCAGGATGCGCTGGCCCACGTCAAGGCCGAAAGTTTCAAAGATCTCTACGACAAACTGGAAGACCCAGTCGACGAACGCATCGCGGCGATGCCGGCGCTGCCGCCCAACGCCCCGAAGTCGCAGAAGCAGGCATACAAACTGCAGCGGGAGCAGATCGCCGAACAAGTCGCCGACGAATGGAAGCAAAAGTTCCAAGCGACGGAACACTATCGGCGCAACGTCGCCGAGCCGCTCAGCGTTTTGCCGCGCGACGGTCGCGCCGCCGCACCACCGAAGCGGCACACGACGGTTACCGATTCAATCCGCCAATGGGGCACGCTCACGCGCCGGTACATGGAAGTTCTGAGCCGCGACAAATTCAATCTGCTGATTCTCTTTGCTCAGGCCCCAATCATCGCTTTCCTGACGTATCTCGTTGTCGGTGACACGCTGCCGCGTGATTTTCCATATTTCGTGCTCGGACTGGTCGCGCTGTGGTTCGGCACCTCGGTCGCTTCGCGCGAAATCATTCGCGAGCGGGCCGTATACACGCGCGAGCGCATGGTGAATCTTGGGTTAATGCCTTACGTCGGCTCGAAGATTTTCGTGCTGGCGCTGATCGTCACTGTCCAGTGCATAATGTTGTTCGGCGCGCTCAAAATGATGCACTACGTCGGCTTGATGAGCGTTCCCGGATGGCTGGTGCCGCAACTGGCGATTGTTTTCATTACGGCAATGGTAGGCATCGCGCTGGGCCTGTTCGTCTCTGCGATCGTGAAAACGTCCGAGATGGCGACGAGCCTCGTGCCGTTAATTCTGATCCCGCAAATCCTATTTTCCGGCCTGGTCGGCGTTCCCGAAGGAGCTTCGAAAGCAATCGGCACGCTGATGCCGGCGACGTGGGCCTTTGACGGATTAAAGCAATTCTCGACGCTCGATACTCTGGACGAGGAAGGTTCTGATCCCGACGGCGAAAATGAAGGGAAGGGTCTTTACAAGCACTACGAAGCCTTAAACGACCGCAACATCGAGCAGGCGCGCCAGGACCTTGATGATTACAAGAAAGACGCCGAGCAGGACTTGAAGGATTACGAGAAGAAGATGAAGGACCACGTCAAGGACCTACAAAGCGGGCGGCAATCCGATCAGCCGGATGCGCCGAAGCTGAAGGATCCGCCGGAGGTCAAAGGCGCCGAAAAGATTCCCGAGGATGTCAGCAACTACATCTCGTTCCTTCATCCCTGGGGACACGCGCTTATCGATCCGATTGTCTTGCTATTCATGTTCTTGGCGCTGGTAATCGCAACCATTGTAACGCTTAAAGCGCAAGACATTTTGTGACGCACCTGCGGAGTTGCTGAGTGGTATAATCCAGCCAATTCGGAGACACCCACATGGCCAATGAACAGTTTGAGCGCCACATGCAATTCATTGTCGAACAGCAGGCGCAGTTCGCGGTTGATATTCAGCAGCTAAAAGAAGCGCAAGCAGAACTCACCAAGAAACACAATCATCTAACAGAAGCGCTGACGACGGTCGTTGGAATGGTGGGAAAACTCACCCATGCGCAGGATCGCACCGACGAGAAATTGTCTGAGACGGACGATCGATTGAACACTCTGATCGGCGTCGTTGAGCGATACTTTAGCGGGAACGGTGCTTCACCCAGGAAGCGTAGGTCTAAATCCGGGGGCGAGCGCAAGGTTAAGAAGGGCACACGGCGCTAACTTCTGTCCGTCAGCAATCTTCAAACATCGGCTTTTCCGGCACATTCGAAATAACTTCACCCGTCGGCAGGGTGAGCACGCTGTGATCCTTAGACAGATGCTCACCTTCGATAGTGACCTCTTCACCGGTGGGCATGGCGATGGGTAGATGATCGAGAAATCGCTCCGCATCGATGGCCGACATGCAGCCCGTTCCCGCGGCCGTGACTGCTTGCCGATAAACTGAATCCTGCACATCGCCGGCCGCGAAAACGCCCGGAATGTTCGTGGCGGTCGAGCGGCCTGAGGTGACGATGTAGCCAACGTCGTCCATGTCGATCTGGCCTTTGAACAAATCTGTATTTGGCTTGTGGCCGATCGCGATAAAGACGCCCTCGCATTCGAAATCGGTAGTTTCGTCTGTCTGCAAATTCCGCAGCCGCACGCCGGTCACGCCTTGCTCGTGCGTCCCGATAATCTCCTCAACCGCGGTGTTCCAGATGAATTCTATCTTCTCGTTGCGAAGCGCTTTGTCCTGCATGATCTTCGACGCGCGCAATTTGTCGCGCCGATGAACGACGAACACGCGCGACGCATAGCGCGTCAGGAAAGTGGCCTCTTCCATCGCGGTGTCGCCGCCGCCGACCACGACCAAACGCTTGTTGCGAAACGCGGGCAGTGGGCCGTCGCAAGTCGCGCAAGCCGACACGCCGTTGCCACCAAAGCCATGCGGAGTCTTTGCCTCACCAGGAATTCCGAGCCATTTCGCCGACGCGCCGGAAGCGATGATCAATGTCTCAGTCGTGATGACTTTATCCTCACTGACCAACTTGAAAGGGCGCTCGCTGAGATCGACCCGCGTGATCCATTCTTCCAAAAACTCAGTGCCAAACCGTTCGGCTTGCTTGCGAAATTGGACCATCAGGTCAGGGCCCTGAATGCCTTCCGCAAAGCCCGGATAGTTTTCCACTTCAGTTGTGATCATTAACTGCCCGCCCGGCGTGGTTTGTTTCTCGGTGTCGGCAGGCGCATCAACCAGCAGCGGGTTCAAATTCGCGCGCGCGCTGTAGATTGCGGCGGTCAATCCCGCCGGGCCGGAACCGATGATTACTACCTGGCGATGAAGTTCTTGTGTGGGCAATTCAGGGTCTCCTCTGGAACTGAGTTTAGAGTTCAGCCTTTAGGCTGTTGATTTAGCGGCAAGCTCAAGCTTGAACTCTGCACGAAATCATCGGGAAAACTGTTGGCCTTTTGCGTTGCGCGTGTAGTATAACTAGTGCCGTACGAGTTAGTCGAACCAGCCAGGCCCCAGCCACATCGTGGCCTGAATTGGCATCCACCTTAAGGGTTCGGCCGCCTAGATTGCGACGTTGAATAAGAGCTCGGACCAAGACAACAACCCGGCTTCGGCTCGCCCAATTCAGCACATCAGTGTGCTCGGCGCGGGCACGATGGGCCACGGCATCGCGCAAGTTGCCGCGGCGTCAGGTTACGACGTCCTGATGCGCGACATTGATGAGGCCGCGATTCAGCGCGGCATGAAGGCGATCGAGCGAAACCTGGCAAAAGGCATTGAGCGCGGAAAAGTAACTGAGCAGCAGCGCGACGAAACGCTTTCGAGAATTCGCGCGACGACGGATTTTGTTGAGCTAAGCGAAAGCGATCTTGTGATCGAGGCGGCCCCTGAAAATCTCGAGCTAAAACAGAGCTTGCTGCGTCAAACCGAAGAACTGGTGACGAGCAAGTGCATCTTCGCGACCAACACTTCTTCGCTCTCCATCAGTGAAATTGCCAAAGTATCGAATCGCCAAGCGAACGTTGTCGGCATGCACTTCTTCAATCCGGTTCACCTCATGCGGCTTGTCGAAATCGTCGTCAGCAACGAAACGTCAGCCGAAACTACGGCGACAGTGCGTGAGGTCGCGCAACGCATGAAGAAGGAACCGATCGTGGTCCGTGATGTTCCGGGATTCGCTTCCAGCCGTCTTGGCGTCACGCTGGGACTCGAAGCGATGCGCATGGTCGAGCAGGGCGTGGCCAGCGCGCGCGACATCGATACGGCCATGGAACTTGGCTACAACCACCCGGTCGGACCGCTGAAATTGACGGACATGGTCGGCCTGGATGTGCGTTTGAGCATCGCCGAATACCTGCACGAAACGCTCGAATCTGAGACCTTCCGGCCCCCGGATATTCTTCGGCGCATGGTCAGCGAAGGAAAACTGGGCAAAAAGACCGGCGAAGGTTTTTATAAATGGAACGAGCCAGAACAGGCGCGCAGGGCTTATACTGGTTGAACATCAAGGACGCGTGCACAAGCGATAGCACTCGAATGGCAACGGTAATGAGCACTCCTTACCAGAATGAAGAGCGACGGTTTGCGCTGCGAATGGCGTTGCGGCTTCCGATCGTCGTGTCAGGCCGTTCGGATGACGGCGCCGCGTGGAGCGAGCCGACTGAGACTGATGACATCTCGACTTCCGGCGCGCTTTTCCATCTGAATCAAAGAGTCGGCATCGGCGAACATCTTTACATCCGCGCGCACAAGCCGGATGGCTCGCCCACCGAAGCGACGGCGACGGTAGTGCGAATCTCACCGGCGATTTACGGAACTGCGCGCGTCGGCGTACAGATTGCCGAACCTTCCGAAAACTGGATGCGACTGTTCGTCTCGTGGGTGGCGGATGAACAGGCGGCCACCACGGACGAAACAACTTCTCCGAAGTAAGATCGGTCAAAGAGCGCAATCTGGTTTTGTTTTCTTTGCGTTCCTTTGCGCCTTTGCGTGAAATTGACGAACGTCAAACGAGGACGGTTCACCCAAAGGCGCCAAGCCCGCAAAGACACGCAAAGCAGGACACCTACATAACCGTAGCGTACTCGCTTTTCCGCGCCGCTTTGTGTTTTACTTCACGAATTCTTAACCAAACCAGGAGCAATTAAAGTGAGTCAAACGTACGAGAGTATTCTCATCGAGCGCCGCGACCGCGTCGCCATCATCACCATCAATCGTCCGGAAAAACGGAACGCGCTGAACATTCAGACGCGCGCCGAAGGCGCAGCCGCGCTGGATGAATTGCGCGACGACGATTCAGTGCGTGTCGTAATTTTTACCGGCGCAGGCGACAAAGCATTCATCGCCGGCGCTGACATCGCTGAGTTCGCGGGCCGCACCGCTTTGGCGCAACGCGCAATCATGCTCGATCGCGGCTTGTTTAATGCGGTCGATAGTTTTCCTAAACCGGTGATCGCGATGGTCAACGGTTATTGTCTCGGGGGTGGCTGCGAGCTGGCGCTCGCGTGCGACATTCGGATCGCCAGCCAGACCGCATCATTTGGTCAACCCGAAATCAACCTCGGCATCATTCCCGGCGGCGGCGGGACGCAGCGTCTCACGCGTCTGCTGGGCGAAGGCAAAGCGATGGAGATGATTCTGACCGGCGAGATCATCAACGCGCAGGAAGCGTTTCGGTTGGGCCTGGCGAACCACGTTGTTCCGGCCGATCAACTCCAGACGAAAACGATGGAGGTCGCGAACCGCATCGCCGAGAAGAGTCCGGTCGCTCTGCGTCTGGCAAAGGAAGCCGTAAAGGCGGCCTCGCGATCAAACCTCGATGAAGGGCTGCGTCGCGAAGTCGATCTGTTCGCCCTATGTTTCTCGAGCGAGGACAAAGACGAAGGCGTCAGCGCATTCCTCGAAAAGCGGAAAGCGGACTTCAAAGGGAAGTGAGCCTGGGAGCGCGGGCATCCTGCCCGCTCTTTGGTACGACGCCATCTCGGCTGCTCTCTTTTTTTTCGAATGACTAGCGAACTGCAAAGCCAACAGTGGGCCGTGCTCAGCAATCGGGGTTGTGAAGCAACTGAACTCACTCACGAAGAAGCCCGCCGTCTGGTCCATCGACTCGAAGGTGAAGGTCGTCACGGTCTGTTCATCGTGACGACTGACGCTGCCCGGCATGTTGGCGCGCCTCGAACACCTGACCCGCGCACATCAGCGGTGACATCCGCCGCTAATCAATCGTCAAAATAACTTTCCCGAACGTTTCGTTCGATTCAATGCGCCGGTGAGCCTCGCGCACTTCATCCATCTTGAAAACTGAATCGACGACCGGCCGTACAGATCCACTTTCAAGCAGCGGCACGACGTGCTCGGCGAACAGGCGTGTAGCGGTGGCCTTTTCTTCAAGCGAGCGCGTACGGAGTGATGTTCCCATAATGCGCAGACGCTTGCGCACAACGATTGCATAATCAATCTCGGCTTTGGCGCCGCTCGTTGTGCCGACGAAGATCAGCCGACCCTGCCTGGCGAGAGATTCAAGATTGGCCTCGAGATAAGCAGCGCCCACGAGATCGAGAACCACGTTCACGCCTTCACCATTAGTCCATTCGTCTACGGCGGCAGCGAACTTCGACGGATCGTTTCCCACTGCAATTGATTGAGACAGCCCAAAGTCTTTCGCGCGCTTAAGTTTCTCCGGCGTGCGCGAAGTACCGTAAGCGGTCGCGCCCGTCGCTTTTACCAACTGGCTGGCCGCCGTGCCCACGCCCGACCCGGCAGCGTGAATCAAAACTCGCTCACCAAGCTGCAACTCGCACTGCGTAAACAAAGCGTCGTGTGCAGTCATAAAGACTTCAGGAATCGAGGCGGCCTGAACCCAGTCGAGATTGTCGGGAATCCGCGCGAGCGTCGCTTCCGGCACCGTGACGCGTTCCGCCTGCGCGCCGCCGCCGGTGATGCCGAAAACTCGATCGCCGATTTTCCAGACGCGCGCGTCTGCGCCGACGCTTTCCACTTCACCGGCGAACTCAAGTCCGGGAATGTCCTGTGGATAGCCGGGCGGTGCGGGATAACGACCGAGGCGCTGCAGGATGTCCGCGCGATTCAATCCCGCCGCGCGCACTCGCACGCGCACGCGATCTGCAGTTGGTTTGGGCGCGTCAGCAACCTCGGCAACTTGCAATCCTTCAACGCCGCCGAACGAAATGATCTTTACCGCTTTCATTCACGGCATTCTAACACCTAGGGCGTTCGTCGAATGGCGTGTACCCGCGTTTAGATTCTTTGTGTGTCTCTGTGGATTCTCTGTGTCTTTGTTGAGCGTTTTGCGAGCGAGTCCACCGGAGAGACACAGAGCAAGCACAGAGACGACAGAGAGCATGTCGCAAAGACGCCCAAGAATTTCCGCTTTTCCCTTTCCGCTTTGCCCCTTACACTTAGCCGCTATGTCTCTCCTCGAAATGGGATTGATGTTCGCCGCCGCGTTCTTCGCCGGCTTGGTGAATTCGATCGCGGGCGGCGGAACGCTGCTGACGTTTCCGCTCCTGATTTGGTTGGGACTCGATCCGAAAGTTGCGAACGCGACGAGCACCGTTGCATTGTGGCCCGGTTTGTTCGGTGGCCTGTTCGGCTATCGGCGCGAGATGGGCGACAGCTCTTTGATTCTTATGCGCTTGGGCGCCGTGAGTGTAATCGGCGGCGGCGTGGGCGCATGGCTTCTGATCGTGACGCCTTCGCCGACCTTCGCGCGCCTGGTGCCGTTTCTAATTTTGTTTGCGACGTTTTTGTTCATGCTGCAAGGGCCGGTGAATCGCTGGCTGCACGTGCCATCGCCCACGTCAGGTTCACAGACAAGTTGGTGGACGATTGCGATCATCGTTCAGTTTTTTTCGGCCGTGTACGGCGGGTATTTTGGCGCGGGTAATGGTATCTGGATGCTCGCGGCAATGGGTCTGCTCGGTCTGCACGACATTCATCGCGCGAACGGCATCAAGAATTTTCTGGGCATCTGTATCAACAGCGTCGCGGTCATCGCTTTCGCCATTTCCCATCTGGTCGAATGGCAAATATCTCTCCTGATGGCGGTGGCGGCATTGCTGGGCGGCTACGTAGGCGCACGAACGGCACGCCGCGTCGGTCCCTTAGTCATTCGCCGCGCGATTGTGGTGATTGGATTTGTGATTACAGCAGTGATGTTGTGGCGGATGAGATGATAAGAAATTAATCCACAGATTACGCAGATTACACAGATAAACGATTAGACAAACACCTGCACAGGGCAGCCGATTCGATTCTGCTTTTTCTTTAATCTGTGTAATCTGCGTAATCTGTGGTTAGTTCTGATGCCTAAGTTACCTCGCGAATTCTACACACGTTCTGACGTCCTCGAAGTTGCCCGCGATCTGCTCGGCAAGAAACTTGTCGTGCCAAACCGAAACGGCATGCGCGTGGCCGGAATCATCGTGGAAACCGAAGCGTATCGCGGTCCGGAAGATCGCGCGTCGCACGCATACGGCGGCCGGCGGACTAACCGAACGGAAACAATGTACGGCCTGGGCGGCACGGCGTACGTCTACTTCGTGTACGGCATGTACAACCAATTCAATGTCGTAACGAACGTCGAACATGTTCCGCACGCGGTCCTCGTGCGCGCGCTGGAGCCGGTGGAAGGCCTCGACATCATTCGCCGTCGGCGCCTTGGTCGATCCGAATACGAATGGACAAGTGGCCCGGGTCGTTTGTGCCTCGCACTCGGCATCGATCGGCGGCTGGATAAAGCGGACCTGCTGGGCGATCGAGTGTGGCTTGAAGAGGGAATTTCGATTTCGCCGCGCCAGATCGCGCGCGGACCGCGTATTGGGATTGATTATGCCGAAGCTTGGGTGAACAAGCCGTGGAGGTTTTGGATTAAGGGCAATCCGTTTGTGAGCCGGCGATCATTACAGAACCGCGAGCAGTAGCGAGCGGGTTAAAGACTCATGTCTGTTTTCAGGTTTTCAACTATCCAAACGGCTTTTGAGTTGAGAAGTCTTTCTTTAACCCGCTCGCTACCGCTCGCGGTTCTGTAACGTTTCCTTAACTCTCCGCTAACCTTTTCCAGACGCTCGCCTCGCCGTCGTTGCGCGCCATCGCACTTACTTTCAAATAAGCCTCAGCGTACAGCGAACGCATGTCAGACTGTGTGCTTGGCCGTTGCAGCCTTTTCTCCAACTCTTCAGTGGTGAGCATGCCGCGACGGAGGTAACGCGAAAACATTTCGCCTTCCCCGGCGAGATAGATGGCCAATCCTTCTTCCAGCCAACGTGGCGCGCGTTCGCGACTGATGACGTTGATGATCACATGCGCCAGTTCATGCTTCAGCGTCGTGTGTAATACGCCCCGTCGTTTCAAAATTGCGAGCGGCTGCGTCTCGATCCGGTTTCCTTTTGTGGCAGCCGCGGCCCAGGGCGGTTGACCGGTGCGGCCGGTGAAGGTGCCCGTCGAATCGTTTACGCGAATGTCGAGAAACGGCAAACCGCTGATTGAAATTGATGCGTTGTTAGCGCGGCGTAAATAGTCCGCGCGCGCATTTTCGAGAATCGTCAAGACCCGATCTGCGTCGCGGCGATCGTTGTCTGCGGGGTAAGTGACGCGGAAGTGCTCTGACGAGATGGTTACCAAACGCGTGAGCGGAACGGCCGCGGCCAACGCGTAGCGGTGTGTGAGTTTAGCCCAGCCTTTCACGGCAGGGAAAACATCGGCCTTCCACGATCTCCGTCGCGTCAGCGACGATTGAAATGAGAGGGTTTCAAACGTCGCTGACGCGACGAGGCCATGTTTTTCTTGATCTGTTTCGGCCTTGAAAGGCCGGGCTAAACTCATACTGCCGCTACGCGGCCCCACCCTCGTCCCCGGAAAATACTTCTCGAGAATCCGCTGGTAACTCGCGCCGCGCTCGGCCATCACGTGTGCGCCTTCCTGGCAGAGACCAAGGCCGTGACCGAATCCGCTGCCGCGAAAGACGAAATTCGCTCCGCTACGCGAGACCTGGAATCGCGAACTCTTCAACAGGTGCCAACCGAGTACTCGGCCAACGATGATCTTGAAGTCCCAACCGCGAACGATTTTGCGGTGTTCGCCTTCGAGCGTGATGAATTCAGCACGCCCTGTCGCGTCGCGTTTATTGATTACAACTTTGTCCAGGCGCTGGCCGACGTCGGTCCGTGAGTCGGTTTGCAAGGCGCGCAACAGATCGTTGCGGGTAATCATGTCGGTCCAATGCGCATGCGGTCCGGACTCACAGAATTCGTCACGCACGCCGGGCAGATGTGTCGCCGGCGCTGTTCCCCACAGCGTCGCGATGTCGGCAGTCTCACCACCGCACGACGCGCCGAAATAAGAGTCGATAGTTCTTCCACCAGTGTCGAGCAATACCTGGCCTTCAGTCGCATAACCGGCGGCAGAAACCCGAGCGTCAGCGATCCCGACGCCTCGGGACTCCCTGACGGTCGGGTTCCCGGATGTGAATCGCTGACAGTGCGTGGTCGAACAGAAGTCGTAACCGTCCTTCGCGTGGCGACCGAGATTCTTCAACGCATAAGTGCGCACGGCAATCGCCAAAGCCTTCAGCGCCTCAGGCTGCGATTCCATCGAGCCTTCCGCGCGCATTACGCCGAGCACGTAATTTTCAAGCGGCAAGTCACGCGTTACGTTTTCGCTTACCGAGCGGACGCGAACAGCCGACGCGGAAGTGCGCGGACGCGGGGACGCGGAGTTCTCGCTCTGACCGTCTTGCGAATTCAGTTGCAAAGTTCTTTGTGTCTTGGTGTCTTGGTGGTAAATCTGATTCGCATACGCCTCGAAGATCGGCCGCGAAACTTTTGCGGCTTCCGCGCCGTTGGCGCGCGGAAGGAAAACAATGACTGCGAGTTGAACTTGCGACGGCTCAAGATCGCGTGTCGCATTTGTCGGACCAGCAAGCCCGACAAACCATCCGTTCAAGCGAAATCCTTTCGGAGGCAGCGCAGTGCCGGTCTTCCCGACAATCGTAAGCGGCACGATATCGAGTCGCGCCCCACGCGCCGTGCCATAGCGAATCGCTCCCGCCATGCCCTCAACAATGACGCGCCGCTCTTCCGGCGAAATGTTTATCGAGCGGCGTTCGACCGGCTGGAGGCCATCAGCGTTGACGGCTTGCGGCTGAAACAAATGACCGTCATTCAGCAACGCCGCATACGCGGTCAAAAGTTGAATCGGCGTTACTTGAACGTGGTCGCTTTCGCCCAGGGCTTCGCGCGCGGCGCAATCCGCTTGCTGAGACGCGTGATTGCTTTCAATCGATCGCATGCGCGCGACGTCCCCGGCCTCGCATGGCTTCACGACGCCATTCGCTTCACGAGAATTCAGGCCACTCGGTTGCCCAAACCCGAATTGACGAAGTGTTTGGGTCAACTTGTCCGGGCCGAGCCGTTGCCCGAGCGTCGCGAAGTAGTAATTGCATGAGTGGGCTATGGCTTGTGATGGATTGAACGGCGGCAAGTGATTGGCATGTACGCACGGGAGAGAAAAACTGAGACCGGTGAAGCGCCCGGGACAAACGGTACGCGAATCCTCTTCGATCAATCCTGCGCGCAAGGCCGCCAGCGTCGTGAACGGTTTGATTGAAGAACCGGGCATCATCGCCGGCGCGTACGCACCCTCCGGATTTACCGCCGCACGCACGCGTCCGGTTTGCGCGTCCATCACGATGATTGAACCCTGACGATTCCCCAATGCGTCTTCGGCGGATTGCTGAAGCGCCGAATCGATTTCGTCTTCGTTTGAATTTGGGTTGTGAGACCAGTTGAGCGCCGGCAGAAACGCAGTTGACGGCGAGAAATTGATCAGCAGTAGGAGCGCACACGTGCACGTTAACAGAAGTGCATGCTGGCGCCTCAGCCGCGCTAACAGATTGATTGCCTGGACCATTAGGCGGGTGACTCAGCGACCGTTACCGGCGCCTTAACCTCAATGGGCTCTTCGCTGGTGTTAGCGCGCGCGAGCGTCACGATGGTCACCACCCAGCCAATCAGCATCAACACCAAAGCGACGATCACCTGCACGACGAAAAGGGTGAAGGCTGTCTTCGTACCCGTGAAGGTCAGACGCGGCAGAAGAATCAAGTAAGGACCCAGCACGAATAGAATCAGTCCCAGCCCGTAAACGAAAACTGATTCCGAGCTGAATGCCCGAGCCAGCGCACGGCCGATAATGCCGAAAACGTTCCGGGCGCCGCCGGTGAACGAGGCGCGCACATCACACACGGATGCTTCGATCCAAAGGTGAATCGTCGCCAGCGGAAGCGCGACGCCGAACAGGACGAAGCGAAGCGTTGTAATTAGCAACGTTGGCCAATGAGCCGGCGGCGCCTTTGGTGGTGCGGGCGGAAATACAAATTGCGCGGGTGGAGCAGGGTAGCGAAGCTGTAGTTTATTCATCAGCCACCACAGCAACGCCCCGATGATCAGAACCGGAATCGTGACGGCTGCCAATTTGAGCGCGCTTAAAAGAAGGTTCTTCACGGCGAACTTTCGCGCGCGCGCGAACTCAAGAATCGCGGCTTGAAACACAAAGAACTGGGCCGGCAGGAGCAGTAGCAAAGCGTAAGTCACCAGCACCTGCCAGACGGTCGCTTCGCGCGTCGAGATGAAGAAGTAGAAGCTGACGAGCAGCAGCGCGTAGAGAGCGATGAACATCCCGAGCGCGCGCAAATTCGTCAGCGTGCTCCGCAGGCTCTCGAACCAAAGTTTTAGATTAGTGATCATGATTGAGTTTCCTCAGGCGCTGCGGCCTGTTCAGTTTCGTAGCCGAGCATCCGCCTGCGAATGCCGTTCTTGAGAACTGCGACATTGAAGTTAATCAGCAACCCAAGGCGCCATCCGCCGATGCGGAGGTAGGTAAGCAACTGTGCTTCGTGAATTGGAGCCAGCGCTTCGATTGCCTTCAATTCGACAACGACGGAATCAGCAACCAACAGATCCAACCGATATCCGCAACCAAGGTGAATGCCTTTGTATTCGAGCGGCAAAGGCTTCTCACGTTCAAAAGGAATGCCCCTCAACAACAGTTCCCGGCAAAGACATTCCCTGTAGGACGATTCAAGTAATCCAGGACCTAATTGACGATGCACTTCGATCGCCGCGCCGATTACATCTCCCGTAATTCGGTTCAATCCTCCGGTTGAGTTTTTCATGCGTGGGAGTCCTCCTGTCGAAGTGGTCCACCACAGAGGCACAGAGTGCTCACTGAGACACAGAGTCTCTGTGCCTCTGTGTGATCTCCGTGTCTCTGTGGTGAACATTTGTTTCGAAAAGCGCGTAGTAAAGGAACCGACTCATTTCTTGTCCAGAATCCGCAACCGATCGTTCGCCGTATTCGCCCGCACGGTCGGCTGGTACATCAGTTCGGCGCGTGCCGGCGCGATCTTGAATTCGCCCGGCACTTCGACGCGCATCGCGTATTGCAGCGTCGCGTCGCCGTCAAAGTAGTTCATGAAAATCGCCGTGCGGTTGTCGCGGAACTCACGGTTGCTGTACCAGTCGCTCCACTGGCCGGTCGAGTGGTTCAGGTTAATGCCGCTGACGCGCGCGACCTGTTCGGCCCCCGCCGGAATCGGATCCTCGATCATCAGGTACTGCGCGCGTGGCCCCGTCAGACGCAGCCGCACAACGATCATGTCACCGGAACGTAGCTCGCCTGCGAGCGGCTCGACACGCCAACGTGCCTGGCTGTTTTCATCTTCCGTAACATGCAGACGCAAGTACTCGCGTGTGATCTTCAAGCCGTTAGCCGATTGCGGCGCCACGTTTTCCTCCGCGGTGAAGTATTCAAGCGACGACGAAACATACAGCGCGCCGCGGCCTTTCTTCACGACGCGAATCTGGTTTGCGCCGCCAACTTCACCGGCTTTTTTGGTGATCACAATCGACTGGGCATTCGAAGCTTCGCCGGCGCCGACCTGTTGACCGGCGATCTTCACGCCGTTCAAATAAACTTCGAACGAATAATCCGGCGCCAGCTCTTTGCTGACCTTCAAATAATCCGTCAGCCCGTAAATCGCAAACGCCGTTTCCTTGGTCGACAGCCAGTAATGACCGTTGCGCCGGTTCTTTACCAGCCAGCGCGCAACTTTCGGTAAGAGCGGCGAGCCTGGATTGATTTGCGCCAGAGCTTTCAACGACAACGCGGTCGCTTCCGCGTCGAGATAAACGTCGCGGCCATAGTCGTTGATGCGCGCCGTCTGCCAATGAGCTTCGAACTCATCCTGTCGCACTGAACTTTCGAGCAGGCTTGCGATTTCCCGCGCGCGACCGTCCTTGCGCTCCTGCAAAGCGAGCGCAAGTAAAGCGCGACCGTAGGGCCCGAGACTGCCTCGTTTGCCATAAAGCTCTTCAAGGAAACGCGTGTCGCCTTCGCCGCTTTCGGTGTGAGCGTAAATCATGTAGGCGCGGGTTTCTTCGTCAATCGGGTTACCGTTATCGTTCTTACCGGCCGTTAGCAGCGACTCAAGTTTCTGCCGGCCTTGCGCGTGCCGCCATCCGTCAACCTGATAACCGGCGCGGCTGGCCATTGTCAGACCATCGACGACATACGCCGTCATGAATGGATCAGACTTGTCGTCTTTCCACCATCCCCAGCCGCCGTCGTCATGCTGATATGCATAGAGGCGATCCAGTCCGCGCTGAACTTTCTTATCCAGGTCGTTCGTCGCGCGAATCTTCGCCGACGGGATGTCCTTTAAAGCCTGCGCGACGACGACGTTCGGCAGGAAACTCGACATCGTTTGTTCGGTGCAGCCGTATGGATAACTGGTCAGGTAATCCAGCGCGCCGAATAAGGCGCCGGCTATCGAAGGCGACGCTTCAATACGCAGCGTCCGTGCCTGTTCATTGGCACGCCCGGGCAGATCGAGATTAAAAGTTTGATCGGCCTCGTTCTGCATCAGCGTCGTCGTGTTACCGAGCGTCTGCTTCAATCCGTGCGGCACGATTTCCATCGACATTTCGACCGCGTCGGATTCTTTGTCCGTCAAAGCCTTTGCCAGCAACGTCAATCGGCCGACTGAGTGCGCCTGCACCCGCCAATCGACGCGATGTTCGCCGTTCTGGCGAATCGTAACCGTCTGTGAAGGCGCATCCAGCAACTGCGCGCCGGTTAGATCGAGCGAGATCTTCGTGGACTTATCGGTCTTCAGGAAGTTGTGCACGACCCCGGAAATCGTGACCGTGTCGCCTTCCGTCAGGAAGCGCGGCATCTCAAGCCGCATAATGACGTCCTTGCGCGCGATCGTTTTCTGCACCGCTGAACCGACGCGCGTGTCCGCCGTGACGGCACGCGCGGTCGCGCGCCACGTTGTCAAATTGTCCGGCAGTTTGAATTCGACGGTGGCTTTGCCGTCGCCGCCCGTAACCACGTCGGGTTGCCAGAACGCGGTGTCCTTAAATTCCTTTCGCACAGTCGGCTCGGCAAACGAGCTCTCGTTTTTGAAATCCGCGAGTTGATAAGCCGATTTGTTCTTCGCTAAATCCGCCGGGTTGTCTCCCGCATAACCCGTGAACGTGTAATGGACGGCGAGGCTCGTCTGCACTTCGTTGTAGCGACGCCCGTAGAAGTCGCGTTTGATGTTCCCGGCCGTCTCAGATGCGATGCTGTAGATCGCTTCATCGACGATGCCGAGACTAACTTCGGCATTCGCCGCGGGCGAGCCGTCTTCGTTCCGCGCCATGATCGTGTAGGACGCAACGTCGCGCGGCTTGAACTCTTTCTTGTTCGGCACGATGTCGAGCTTGAGCATCCGATCGCGCGCGGGCACGGCCAGGATTTGGCTTTGCTCGAACATGTCGCTGTCCTGCACAAACGAAACGTTGAGATAAACGTTTGGCGCGTACCTTTTCTCGATCGGTACATCGATCACGATGCTGCGACCCGGCGAATCGATTTGCCGGACGGTCATAACTTCCGACAGTTCAGTCGTCACCAGCAGGTGCGCGTTATCTTTCGGCAACATTGCCAGCACGTGCGCCGTCTCGCCGGGCCGATAGGATTTCTTGTCGGGCACAAGCTTGATCGCGTTCTCTTCGTAGTCGCGATACTGAAAATCCGACCACTGGCCTTGCTTGTCGGGCGCCCAGAACGATCCGCCGCGATTCACAATCGGCTTTCCGTTTTCGTAAATGATCGCTTTGACGTAGACGCTGCCGGGCGAAGGCACCGCAAAGTCGTAGGTCGCGTTGCCCTGGCTGTCGGTGTTCACATCCGCCGACCCCAGTTGACGTTCATGCAGCTTGTAATCGTAGGTCGTGTACTTGTAGCCGTTGTACTCTTCCTGTTTCTCGATCTTCTCCCACTTCTGTTCGATGAACTGAAGCGTCACTTTTTCCGAGACAGGCTGGCCCGAATAAGTCGCGGTCTTCACGCGAATCTTCGCCGCGTCGCCCTGGTAATAGAGATAGCGTTCGGGAAAAGCGTCCGCGACGCTTTTGCCGCGCGTGCCGATAAACGATGCGGCGCCCGACATCTCGCGACGCGACGCGTCGGTGACCTGCGCTTCCAGGCGATACGAGTAATCCCAATCCTCTTTTTCGCCCGGCGCGGGCACTTCGAAATCGACCACCAATTCGCCGCGCGAATTCAGTTCGCCTTCGCCCTGAGTAACCAGGTCGGTGCCGTAATATCCGTAATCTTCTTCGTCGCCGCCTTCGTTGGTCGGTCCGGCCGCGTCGTCGAACTCATCACTCTTGTCGGCGTCCCACCACCAGTGGTAATAGCGTTGTTTGTAGACGTAGTACTGCACGTCGGCGTTCGTCACGGGCGCGCCAAAGAAGTAATTTGCGCTGACCGTGAAGCGAACCTTTTCGCCGATGGCGGCAAATTCTTTCGGCCCTTTAACCGTCACTTTGTACTCGGGCTTTTTATATTCCTGGACTTCGAAGTAGCCGCTCGAGGTTGCCTCTCCGATCTTTGCCGTAATGTTGTAGCCGCCCAGCGGCGCTTCCTCGGCAATATCAACTTCGCCGCTGAACGTGCCGCGCGTAGACAACGGCAGTTCCTTCTCAAAAATCTTTCCGCTGTTCGGATCTTCGATCGTGACACTGACAGTTTTCGCGTCGAGCAGCTTGTAACCTTCGCGTCCCCACTGTCGCAGGATGCCTTTGAAGTAAACCTTTTGTTCCGGTCGATAAATGGGCCGGTCGGTGTAGATGTAGCTGGTCAGGTCCTCGCTCGAAAGCAGGTCCATGTCGCCGCCTTCGCCACTGAAATAGAAAGAGTCGACGTCCGAGATGACAAAGTTGTCGCGGTCGCGCGCCATGATCAGATACGCGTCCGACTGAGATTCTTCCGGATCGACGTCCTCGGCTGGCGTCTGTTCAGTGTTCTCTGATTGTTTAATTTCAGTTTTGAAGACGCCGGTCTTATCGGTAGTGCCGGTCGCGAGTGTCTTTTTCGCGTTCGTGATTTCGACGTTGGCGCCGGCACGCGGCGCGCCAGTTTTCCGATCGACTACGAAGACGACTACCTGACCGTCGCTGGTCGTTTTCTGCACCATCGTCAGGTTCGTAACGATCGCGATTGAGTACGCGCGCAGATCATTGTTGACGGCTTCGATAAGGTAAACGCCAGGATCCATTTTGCCGATCGGAATCGAACGGCTGTCGTATTCGTTTTCCAGCGCGGGTAGTTTTTCGCGCCAATCCTTCACCTTTTGATCCGGGTTCAGCAGCGGCACGCGCGCGTAATCGGCCACGTTCAGAGGCGTGCGCGTCGGCTCTTTGTCGGTGCGAAACTTCTCGTTAAAGGTCGCGCGATGCTCTTTCCGCAGATGGTGGCGGACATAATTCTTCATCGCGGAAAAAAACGAGAGCTTCAGACGCCGAGTCCGCTCGAGCAGCGAAATTCGCGCGCCGTAACCTTTCGCCAACTCTTCTTTTTCCTCTTCACCCATCTGGTGCGGATTGTCGAGCTGCTTGAAAAACTTGTTCGGGTCTTTCACGCGATAGATGCGGAAATCGAGGTGATCGACGTTTTGATAGCTCGCCCACATCCGCGCCGGTTCGTTTGGCGAATACGTGCGGTTCGTCGTCAGCGAAAAGTAAGGCTTGGTGCTGGAAACGGTTGGCGCCTCGGGCGCGGCGTTCAGTTCAGCCGGCGGCGCAGTGCGCGCGCGAATGACGTTGAAGCCGAGCACTGAAGCGACCAGCGCTAAATAGATGATACCTGTCGCGACGTAGCGACGAACTTGTGGATTTGTGTCAGACATGATTCTTACCCTCAAATCGAGGACATGACGTAACGCACTTTCACCGGACAGCCGGGCATTACAGAACCGCGAGCGGTAGCGAGCGGGATAAAGATGCAACCTTCAAAACCGTATGCACTTTTGATCGCCGCAATCACGCAACTTGAATCTTTATTCCGCTCGCTACCGCTCGCGGTTCTGTAACAAATGTTCATTGCAAGCTCTTCAATCGATAAAAGCCTAAGAAATTCTTGTTACGCTCAATGGGCCGCCAGCGTGGATCGGGATGTTGATCGAGCACTGAAAGCTCGACCTTCTTCACGGTCCCATCATCGGTTGCGGTCGAACCGGTGTGATACACGACCCAGTCGCTTTGGCCATTCGGGGCCGTGCGCGGCGAGCCGAGAAAGACCATCACGTGATAGGGAAACTTCTGGACCCAGGGTTGGTAGTAGAACAGCAGGTCGCCGGGTTGGGCCTCACGCCGGTCACGGCTGACAAATTCGACGTTGAAGTTTTTTAGAGTGCGGGCGTCGGCAAATTCCGAAAACTTGCCCGTGCGCTGGTCGTCATCACGATAAGCACCGAAGTCAGCCCGAAAGATCTTTTCGCCAAGCTGATTTGCATCGAGATTAAAGCCGCGCACGTCGCGCGCCACCGGCTCGTACGCCGGGCCCATACGCTGAAACCACGCGCGGTCGTGCTTGCGCAGCGCTTCGCGCATCGCGAACCGCACCAGACCGGCACAGTCCCGTTGCTCGCGCTTCCATTGCTCGCTCAGTTGATAAAACTGAATCTCAGCGATCGCGGTAAACCAGCGGCGAAAGCTTTCACGGTCTTCGAAAGTGCGCAGCTCGGCGAAATCCGGAATTCCATCATTGTCGGAATCGGCGGTCTCTGTGGTTCCGTTCGAATCCAAGATTAAAGCCGCGGAAGGCATCCTCTCTGACGGTTGGGTTTCAGACGCGGTTAGCACTGACCCTGACGGTCGGGTTTCAAAAGACTTACTGAAGATCCAAATGAAGGTCGCGAGCAGGATAACGAGGACGCTCGCCGTCATCACTGACCGTCTTGAAAGGCTGCGCAATTTCCTGGGAACTAACATTGCCGCCTACTATGACGCAGGACTTGATTCCATTTGCAGCCGGATGCTATCACGGATCGTGCAGGTCAACCACTATCATGCTGCGGTTGGGTACGGCGCGCGAAAGTGTGGTTACCCTCAGTTTGTCGGCGCATGTTAAGCTGCGCCATTTCACCAGGTTTAGCGGCGGGCTACCGCCCGCCGAGCGACTGTCGGGCAGTAGCCCGACTCTAAACGAGCAGAGTCATAAATGCCGAACGTCGACACTACCCCTGAAGCGATTCTCGAAGCGGTAAAGAGGATCGACATTGTTTCCGAGCTGCTCGACGAAAAAAACAAGAACAATCTAAAGATGATTGTCGAGGGCAAAGTGTCCGGCGGCAAACAGATTGGCCCCTACGCGCGTTTGCTCACTTACGACGCGGGCGAAGTAATCATGGCGGAAGGCGAGTGGGGCGGAAACACTTTCTATCTCTCCGTCACCGGCGATCTCGACGTCTATGTCAAAGACGAATCGGGCGCGAATAAGAAAGTTGCGCGCATTCCGCCCGGCGCGTGCCTCGGCGAGCGTTCCGTGCTCGCCGGCATCCCACGCAACGCGACAATCAAGGTTCCTCAGGACGGCGGGGCGGCAACCGTCCTCGAAATGGTCCGTCCGGCGTTGCGGCTGCTGCGTTCGCTCAAGAAGTTCGCGGAAAAAGTCGATGACAGCTATCGCAATCACGGTCTGGCGAATGCGATTGGCAAGCTTCAGGAAGAGACCAGAGGCGGGTTGACGCCTTTGGACCTCGTCGCGCTCGGCAACATCAGCCATTTCATGGCGTACGGCAAGCATCACCTGCTCGTGCAGGAAGGCAGCCCCATCGATCGCGTATTTCTGATTCGCAGCGGCTGGGTGCGACGCGTGCGCGGCGTGCCGATTTACGTGGACATCACCGAGAGCACCGCACCGGGAAGTTTGGTGCCGGAAGATTTTCTCGGTTCCGGAAACTGCCTCGGTCTCGAGGCGCTGCAGGGACAAAAGACCTGGGCGTATTCCGCGGCACTGATGCAGCGCACGGAATTGTTAGAGATTCCGCTCGCGAGTTTGCAGGCTGAGCCTGATTTGTGCCAGCGACTGGGCAAAGCATTCGGCGCGTTGTCGCAAGCGGACGATAACACGGGACTCACAGCGCAGCAGAACGAGCGACAGCTGGCGGCGGCAGAGAAGGAAATCACTACGGGAATCGTTGATGGTGTGAACCTGCTGGTGATGGACATGGATCTGTGCGTGCGCTGCGGCAATTGCTCGCTCGCCTGTCACAAAGTCCATGGACAGTCGCGGCTGCTGCGGCGCGGCATTCACATTCAGCGGCCCGTTGATCTGCGTAGCAGCCATGAGCAACACGTGCTGGTACCGTCGGTTTGCATGCACTGCAAGGATCCGGAATGCCTGACTGGCTGTCCGACCGGCGCGATCTTTCGCGATCTTGGCGGCCAGGTGGACATCAATCCGGTCACCTGCATCGGCTGCTTCGACTGCGCGACGCAGTGTCCTTACAACGCGATCTCGATGGTGCCGCGCGACGGTGAGCCGGTTGTGGCGGGCGGACTGATGACGCGTCTGCGCATGTTGTTTGGATCGAGCGCGCCGCCAGTGCCGTCGGCCATCGAAAGCGAAGCCAAAGCCGCAACTGGAGCCGAGGCCGCGGTTGATACCAAAGCCGCTCACAGGCCCGCCGCCAAACCGGAAGACGACATGGTGGCGATCAAGTGCAATCTGTGCGAGCACACGCCGCTGAATCCCGAAGGCGCAAAGCGACCGGCGTATTCATGCGAAGAGAATTGTCCGACGGGCGCGCTCGTTCGGGTGAACCCGCAAGAGTATTTCGACGAAGTTGAGAAAACCCTCGGCCTTGTGTTTCGCGATCAGACGCACGCCATCGGTCGCAACATACACAAGAGTGATCCAATCGCGAGGGCTTGGCATATCGTTGCTGGATTGTTGGTGCTCGGCTTGTCGGCGCTGATGGGTTGGATGGCGTGGCGTTATGGTTTTAACGAGTCTTTGCGCGGCGGATGGTTGACGATGCGCTGGCTGACGGGTCTGGTCGGCTTGGGTGGCATCGCCGTTGTCATGACGTACCCGCTACGCAAAACGATCTATCGCCGCCGCGCCGGCGCCTTGCGATATTGGTTGCTGGCGCATCTTTACTTTGGCGCGCTGGCCGGCATCGTGCTGCTGATGCACGGCGGCAGTCACGGCGGTGGAATGCTGACGATGACGCTGATGATCGCGTTTGACGTAGTGATTCTCACCGGCTTGTTTGGCATGGCCGCTTACCTGATCGCGCCGAGAATTCTGACAAGCATCGAAGGCGAGCCGCTGCTGATCGAAGACCTCGAAGCGCGCCGCGCTGAGTTAAGTCAGGAGATTACCGACATCACGAACAAAGCCGAGGGCAATGCGCGCGAGTTGATCGAGCGAAAGATGCGCGGGCATTTCTTTTCGCTCGGCTATCTGCTCAAACAATACACGCGGCGCGAGGCGCTGACCGCATCATTAGCCCAGGGACGCTTGAAATTCCGTAATGAATTGGCGGCCATCGAAGACGGGGCGCAACGCACGGGGGGGTTGAAAGCGCTTGAGCGAATGGCAACGCTGCGGCGAGTCGATACATTGATCTACCTGCACCGCCTTTTGAAAATTTGGGTCGCGCCGCACGTTGTTTCGACTTCAATAATGCTCGTACTGATGATTGCGCATATCGTTCAGGCAGTTTTTTTCAACGTTCGGTGATCGTGGTCAGTAGGCAAATTAACCACAGAGGACACAGAGGAAAATGAATAAGAACAAAAGTTCGCAGCCGTTTAGAGGCCGCACTTGTGCGGCGATTTCCCGAGCCGCGCCGGACAAGTCCGGCGTCTAAAAGTAGCTTGATTTTGTTTTTTTTCTGGCTGGGCTATCTTTTTCTTCCTCTGTGTCCTCTGTGGTTAATTTCGACTGAATAATCATGGACGCAACCTTCGTCATCATTCGTGAAGACCTTCAGGTCGATCCGGTCACGATCGTGGCCGAAGGCGTCCTTGTCGGCCGTCTGCCTACGTGCGAACTCTTGCTGAACCATCCCTCGGTCTCACGCCTGCAAGCCGGCATCACGAACGTTGAGGGCGATTACTACATCCGCAACTTCCGTTCGACCAATCCGATTGTCTTGAACGGCGAGAAAGTTGATGAGTATCAGGCGCTCACCGACGGAGACGTGCTGGGCGTCGGCCCGTTTGTGCTGAACATCGATTTGATCGAAGGGGT
Source organism: Acidobacteriota bacterium (assembly GCA_052389795.1). Taxonomy (GTDB): domain Bacteria; phylum Acidobacteriota; class Blastocatellia; order Pyrinomonadales; family Pyrinomonadaceae; genus UBA11740. The sequence continues at coordinate 880,833 of JBQTHO010000001.1, forward strand.
GCTCATTATCAAGGTGTCGATTCAAATCGGCGCCACGCCTGGCGAGGCCATCATCCGCAAAGAAAGCACCGGCGTTTGGGACTTACCGGCTACGATCCGACTGCCGAGTGCGCCACTCGATGTTGAAAAGGCCGCTGCGCACAAAAAGCCCGCTCCGCGTAAACCACCGCCGGCGGCCTCGGGTTCGAAAGCTCTCGACGTCTTTTGGGACAAGCGGATTACCGCGGCGACTAAGACGGTGAAGCCTTCGCCGCTGTTTCCTGTCACCGGCCGGCCAAGCGGAAAGGCGCAATCCGTTTGGGCGCCGACGACTGACTTGAAACGACGTTGGCCAATACCCGTGGTTGTAGTCATTGGAATCGTCGCGGCACTAGTCGCAGGGGGCGGCGCAATCTTCTATGCGGCGGCTTTCGCGCCGGCGCCGATCTCTGAGGCGCACACACGGGCGCCGATGCGCATGACGCCACCCATCGCGACGCATCCAAACGCCGGGTCATGCACTTCATGTCACGCGCTGCGCACGTCAATCGATCAGAAGTGCACGTCGTGTCACACGACTGACGCCTTCGTCGCCACCGTGATTACGCCACACACGAACGCCGGCATCGGATGCGTCGATTGCCATGCCGAACATCGCGGAGCGGCCTTTGACGCGCTGGATGGCGCGCTGCTCTCGTGCTTCGAATGCCACAACGATCAAAACCAGAAGACCTACATTGGTAAGACTGTGCGGACGCCGCACGGTGGCACGTTCGGGTATCCGGTGCGCGACAGCAAGTGGAATTGGCCGGGACTCGACCCGGAACAGTTGGCACTGCGGAAGGATACTCTGCAGCTCGAGCGTCTACCGGCGGAAACGGAAGACCAGTGGCGTAACAAGCAATTCCATGCGGTGCACGTTTATCGGGTGAAAGCGACGCGCGGACTGGGTGGAAACAAAGAAGGCGAGTTGAGCTGTTCGAGTTGTCACGCGACTCAAAATCCACCGGATCGTGAGACGCCGCGCACGCGCTGCGGCACGTGTCACCAGGGCGATCTCGATCCGCGCGCCGAGTGGCAGGTGATTGCCTCAGACAAACCTAACTGCACTTCCTGCCACGTGCAGCACATGAAGGACAAGCGCCACTGGAATCCGCAGTTGTTGGTGAAAGGATGATCTTGGAGTGCGCCGGCCGACTGGAGCGCGGCCATCTTTGGCCGCCAAGCGCCAGAGGCGCTTCTTAACTTTCGCGCTTCGCGCTCAGGCGGGCAGGGATGCCCGCGCTCCGGTTGGTCACTTCGCGACGTGACACTTCCCACAGCCCTTCGGATCGGATCCTGAAATCTTCGCCGCCAATTCAGGTTTGGCTTTGATCGCCGCGTCGTGACATTCGAAGCAGTTGATGTGGTAAGCGTTTTCGTTGTCGAGCTTCAACTGCTTTTCGTTTTTCGTGATGACGGGCAACGGCTTGCTGTCATCTCCCGCTTGCAGGTGACATGACCGGCAGGATTTCACCGGCCCGGCGGCGTCGTCCTTCAGGACGTTAGCGGTGAGCACGACATTGCGTTCGGAAGTGACTAGCGGTGGCTTGAGACTCTCTTTCGGCTGATCTGTGTGATGGCAATAGACACATGAGGTGACGCTCTTGCCGTCAGGGTTGTAATTCTTCAGCGAGTGCGTTTCGTGATCGAAAGGACTTTCGCCCCACTTTTCATCGAGGCTGTCTTTACCATGAACAACCTTCTTCGGCTGCTCCTTGCTTTCTTTGGGGATGTCTTGCGAGATGTAATTTGAGGTCCCCGCCGAAGCAGCGAAAACGAAGAGCGTCGTCGCGCTCAGCATCACAATTCCAATTAACAAACGCTTCATCGAAGTAACCCTCCCGGTTCGCCGAAAGCTGCTGGGCATGTTAGGTAGACGCGCGCCGTCGTGTCAATTGCGTACCTGAATTAGAGCACAGAGGACACAGAGGAAAACGAATAATCAAAGACCAAAGACCAAAGACCAAAGCTCGAATTGTAGAGCGACTAAACCGTTTCTGCTGTGTTTTGTTTCTCTGTGTCCTCTGTGGTTACTTATCTGTGGTTACTTATCCCAATCGAAAACTCGATCCAGTGTGACATCGCCGGCATCCCTTAAAATCCAAATCGCCGCCGAAAGATTTAAGGCCGTTGTGGCAGGTCGCGCATGTGTTGTTGCCGGTTGGAAAATGCTCTTGCGCGCGCGTCGAGCTGACTTGTCGTTTTTGCGGCAGGCCGCGCGTGTAGCTGTGACAGTTTGAACAGTTCAAGCGCTGGCGGGTCGAGTGATTAGCGTGGCGGAACGAGTAACTGAACGCGATTGAGTTTGTCGAAGTCCGGGAGTAGGGCTTTTGATCGTGGCAGACGCCGCATCCCGCCAGATCGCGGCCGTTGGCTTGCGAGTCCGGCGTATGACAACTGTAACAGCCATTGTGCGCCGACAAGCCGACTGGAATGGACAGCGCCGCGCCCCGTCGCAGAGATCCACTGTGACAAGACCCGCAACCATTGCGCGGCCGCGCCGCGCCAGTCATGTGTTGCGCGTGATCAAATTTGACGTTGAAGTTTTCATTGAAGCGATCCGGAAAAGCCTTGCGCGGCGGATCGCTCCCGTTCACGTTCTGGTGACAGATCGAGCACATCGGAATGTTTGGCGTGGTGAACTGGCCGAGGTGGCAGCCGGTGCAGGCTTTGTGACCCGGAAAGCTCGGGCGGGCAGAGTTGTCCGCGCGCCGATGGCAGTCGTTACAACTCAGCGAGGCGTGCTTGGAGCTGGTGTGTAACAACCTGGAATAATCCTGAGCGTGAGTAAACGAACACGATAAAAGGAGGAAGCAGAGAAGCGAAATCCTGAACGTCGCACGAATGCAGGCGTGATTGCCAAAGTCAACGAGCCGTTGAAGCCGGCGGCAGAGAGTAGCCCCGGGCGTAAGCCCGGGGATTGGCAGCAAAAGAAGATTCCTGAGCCCGCGAAGCGGGCGACAGACTGATCCTCTGCCGCCCCTAACGGGGCTAAGACCATGGAGGGTGCGCGTGACCCCGGGCTTACGCCCGGGGCTACTCTCTGCCGCCCGCTGATCGCGGGCTCGTTGAATTGTTTTCACTTCGTCGCCCAATTACGTTCTGACCTCTGACCTTTCGCCTTAAACCTACTGCACGGATAATTCGTGGCTCGGCGGCGGCTTCTTCTTACCAACATCCTCGGTGTGGCAATAGGTGCAAGTGCTCGTCTTCTTAAATTGCTCCAGTTCAGTTTCGATAGTCACTGCCTTTGGATAAGTCGTGCGTTTGCTGTCGCGATGGCAGGCCGCGCAGGCATTTATCGGCACGTCGGGCGCGGGCGTCAGGCCGCGCAGCGTGCTTGCGCGCGTGATGTTGATGTGGCAAGTCGTGCATTCCAGGACATGTTCACCCTTGCCGCCTTCGTGCGCGAACTTTGCCGAGATGCGTTTCGGCGTATCGGAAGCGACAAACGTCTCGAAAGGTTTATGACAGCCGGCGCAATTGGCGCCGACGGGTGCCTGTGCCTTCCAGTGGCATTCGAAACAAGCGTCGTGCGTCCGCGGCATTGACTTGAAAGGACGCAACAATGCCGGATCGGCAGTCGGACGAGGCAGTGCCACGATCGCCAGAGACTTGTCGGTTACGTGGCAAAGCGAGCAGTTGTTGTAATCGGGCTTCTTGTCCTGGAGTGTTCTCCGAATGAATGGCGCGTGATTGAATCGCGGGGCAGTAGCCCGCGCGTAAGCAAGGGCGTCTTTTTTTAGTCCACCACTAAACGAAGCAATCACGTTCTGATGTTTGTCGTGAGGGAATTCGATCTTGAACTGGCGCTCGTCTTTTGGCTTCGCAGTTTGATTCGAGTTATTCGGTTTGCCGAAAGCGAAACGTCGTTCTTCACGAGGCGCGGCGCGCAGGTGACATACCGTACAGATCGCCGGGCCAGTGCCGATCGTCGCCTGACGGGTAAAAAACTGCGGCCGATGACAACGCACGCACGCGTCGTGATCCGGGAAATCCGCGACATCAGGGAACGGCCGGTTTGCGGTCCATGTCGTCGGAATCTTGTGACAGGCGTTGCATTCGAGACTCTTGTGTTTGTCGGACGAGTGTAGAAAGGCGGAATACTTTGCGGCCGAGCCTCGGGGAGCTTGCGTCTGTACCGGAGGCCTTCGCGTTTGCGGGCGACGGCGCGTTTGCGCCGCAACGATGGCTGCGAGCGTCAGACCGACGAACACTAATGCGATGATTCGCAGTTTCATTGAGCGCTTCGATTTGGAGTGCGCCGGCAGAGCGAAGCGGCGACGGCGCTTTGCATAACCCTCGGTAACAGAAGTCCAAAGCGGTGTCTCGCTATGCTTGCCACCGCACTCCAAATTAGTTGCAAACCGGCAATGGCCGCTCGACAATCTCACACTTCACTTTCGGATCTTTTTCGTTGGACAACATGAACGGACGCTTCATGGCAATTCCCAAATCCGTCGCCTTAACTTCGCGTTCGCAGATCCAAAGGATGTTCGTTTTGTCAGTCTCGCTTCCGATCAAGTTTGAAATCGTGTAGATGCCCGACTCAATGTTCGTCAGATAAGCCGTGCCTTTGCGATCAGTCATGATCGACATCACCGGCGCTTTCGTCTGCTCTTCGGCTTCCGCCATCAACGCCCGAAGCGCTTTCTGCTTCTGTTCGTAGAATCCGAAACGCAGTTCCGGACTCAGGTAGTTCGCCAGCCAGCCACGCGCGAGTTCTCGATCTTTCAATTCGCGAATGGCCTGTTCAAACGCCGTCTGAAATTCCGGCACAGCGTCAGCGCCGCTGAGATACTTCTCCTCGATGTCACGGCAATACGGCGATTCGCAATCGTTATCTTTCAGCCATTTAATCAGCCCGGGACTTGCGCCTTTCGCGCGGTAATAACAATCACGCGGCATAACTTCCGTCTGCTTCGCCTTTTGGATCAGCGATTTGTTTTCATCGAGTGAGCCCTTGATCAGAAAGAATCGTTTGCGCGGTAAGTCTTTGGTTCCTTCGGCTGATTTGTAGCGGACTTTAAGGCGGATGACACCGCGGTTTGATTGAAGTGATTGCGTGTGCGCGATGAAAGAGAAGGCAAAAGGCAAAAGGCAAAAGGCAAAAACAGCGCACGCGGTCACTCTTCTGTTTGTGGGCCAAAGCGTTTTCACGGCGGTTTCTTTTTACCTTTTACCTTTTAACTTTTGCCTTGTTACAGATTCGGGCTGCGCGGAAACTTCAAGAACGGCAAGCGCACGCCGCGAACAAAGACTTGATCGGACCGAATGTTGACCGGAGGCGCGAACCCGGCTCCGCCAGCGGCTGCAATCAAATCGTCCTGGTCGACACCGTCGCCACTAATACCGATGGCCCCTACCAGCACACCGTTTTTGTACAAAGGCATGCTGCCCGGAAAGATCTGAAGCCCGTTCGGCAGACCGGCAATCGCAGTGCACGGCGCCGCACCGCCACTCAAAACGGTTTGCAGGTTCGTTTTAATCAAGTCGAGTTGCAAGCCGACATTGAAGACGCTCCATTCGTTCAGCTCGCGACTGAAGGGCCCGGCAGGAGTGTTATTGATCCCGTCCGGGAAGAAAGGTCGATGCAGAAAACCTCCCGCGCGATCTGTGAATGCAACCGATCCGTCCAACTTCAGTCCGTCCGCCGCCGCGCGATCAACGTAAGATCCAAACCCCGCCGCGCGCAGTGACGCGCTCGCCGACGCGCTCGAATAGAACGCGGCAGTGCGAGCTTTCTGCACAGCCACGTCGAATCCAAACACGGGCGCGTCCTGCTGACGAAACACGCCGAGCACGACGCCGCTCGCATCCGTCACCGCGATCGTCACGCGCGCATTGCTGCCCAGCGGCTGACGAATTGCTGCCCGCGTGATGTTTGCCTGCTGCGCTGCGTGCGAGATAATCGTGTTGACGTCGGTGGTCGTCAAAGAATTCGCCGTCACCGTAGGACTGGCAATAAACGGAAAGAAGCGCGGATCAACTTCTCCGGCGATTCCTCCGACAACGGCGGTGATGAATTGTGATGTTTGCGCCCCGAGAATCGGAGAAGTAACTGTTCCCGGCAAACTGCCGAAGGGCATCGGCGCCGGACTCGGCGCGTTCGTGACGTTCAAGTAGGTCAGCCGAATTCCGTCAACCAGGATGTTATCGCCACGAACCAGCGAAGGCGCTTCGAATCCGCGCGTCGCGGAAACGGCGATGACTTCTTCGAACGGCTGATCGAAATCCGCCGGGTCGCGATCGACGGTGTAAACGCCATCGCCTTCAATGCCTACGCCGCCGACGGCTTCACCGTTTTTGTAAATCGGCGCGCTGCCCGAATCACCGCTGAGACCAAGCGGCAGCCCCGGCAGTTTGATGTCTGAACACAGCAGTGAAGAGAACTGAACGCCGAACAAAGGCCCGCCGGGACGATTGTTCACGCCGGGAGGAAAATGTTCCTGGATGATGAAGCTCGCTGTTCGTGTCGTGAACGCGTTGCCGCGGGTGCTGAATAGCGCAGCCGTGCCGGCTTTCGAAATTGCGGCGAGCTTCGCGGGCACAACCGTCCCGTCCAAGCCAGTCGCGACAAATCCGGTCAGCGGATTTGGCGTCAACGTCGGTCCCGGGCCGCCACCCCGAAACTGCGTCGTCGCCGGCGCGCCCGTCATGGTGAAGACGCCAAGCACGTTACCTTCTTTGTCAGTTACCGCAACGGTGACGGCGCGGTTAAGCGAAGAAGCCGCCGACACCGCTTGCGCAATCACAGTCTCCACCTCACTGGTAGTGAGCGAGCCGGCAGTCGCCGCCGGCGGTAGCGGTTGGGTGAGCGTCGCTGGAGTTGGTACTGAGCCCGGGTCATCGGGCGGCCCGCCGCCAACGTGTCCGATGGCCACGCGCACTCGATTGCTGGCCGAGCCCCGATAGGTAATCCCAACCAGCACGTCGCCGCGATCCGTCAAATCCTCCGGTAACCGAACTATGATTGAGGTGATCCATTCCTGCTGTGGAACCCGTCCGACGTGTTCAAGTGGAAGCGAGTAAAACTGATGTGATCCATCTTCGGCTGACGCGGTTACTTCTGCGATCGAGATACTCGGATCGAGGCCCATCGCGAACAGCGTGATTCGCGTGCGATTGTCGTTGCCCCAACGGACTTCAGTCGTGGGAGAAAACGGCTCGCGCTTGCGCGTGATCGATTCGACCGCGATTGCGCGCGTTGAAGTCTCTTCGCTGATTAAAGTTGGGCGAGTGGCTTGCGCTTCGGAATGTTTGAACAGCGGCAATTGCGTCGCGGCAAGCAGCGCACAAACCAGAGCCGCAAACACGCTGCGCCCGCGTTTGGTGAACAACCTTTTTGTTATCCGAACTGCCATGCGCCGCTGCAACAATGGTTCATGGGAAGCTTCGTGAATCTACCACCAATCGCATTTACGGCGAAGCGTTTTCTCGAATCGCCCACGTGGCCGAATTTCATTGATACGCAACGCCGGCGTGTGCTACAAGTCCGTGGCCCCTAATCAAGCTCAAAAAAATCATGACCGGTCACCTGCAAAGCGGCTTGCGACTCGTGATGGTCGCCGGTTGTTTGTTGATCGGTGTGATTGGAGTGTCTGCGCAAAAACGCGGCTCGATATCAGGCAAAGTGACGCCAACGGGTGACGTAATCGTCATCGCGACGAACCAAGTGACCAGCAAAGTCACACGCGCGCGGGCCGGGTCAGATGGTCAGTACTCAATCAGCGTGCGCCCTGGCGCGTACCGTTTGAGTGTTGCTGCGCCTCATGTCGCAAAATTCGATAATACGAAGAGTTACGGAGACCATGCGTTGATTCGGGACGATTCGCTCGAGAACGTGATCGTGCGCGAGGGCCAGCAGACGAAAATAGATTTCGCCGTCGAGAAGCGAGAAGACAAGGCGCTGGTAAACGTTCCCGACCGAGAGCCGACCGGCGCGGCCGGTGAGCCCAGCGTCGAGTCTGATTCGCAGAGCGAAGCCGACCGTCGCGAAGTGCGCGATCGCTGGCGCATTGGCTTTCCGGAATACGATCGTTATGGCGACAGAGGCGCGCGCGGCCGCGATCTTCCGTTCACGAAGGGACGCTGGTATGACCCCTACAATCTGAACTGGCTGAAAGGTGACTATCCGATCATCGGCAACAAAGTTTTCATGATTCTTTCGGCGGTGAGTTCGAGTTTTGTCGAGTTGAGTCGCACGCCGAAACCTTCCGACGCCAGCAGTGCGCGACCGGGCAGCCCAGAATTTTTTGGTAAGCCCGAGCAGCTGGCCGTGAACCAGGTTTTTCAATTCAGCTTCGAGATCTTCCACGGCGACTCGACGTTCCGCCCGCGCGACTGGGCGATCAAGATTTCGCCGACCTTTAGTCTGCCGAATTATCTGAATGCTCGTGAAACCGGCGTCGTAAACATCGACGTGCGCCGCGGCACGAATCGCACTGACACGCACTTCTCGCTCGAAGAAGCGTTCGCGGAAGTGAAGTTGACGGACGTCAACGAGAATTTTGATTTCGTCTCGGCGCGCGTGGGCATTCAACCCTTCGTTTCCGATTTTCGCGGCTTCATTTTCTCAGACAACAACTTGGGCGCACGAGTGTTTGGCTCCTTTGATAATAATCGTTTCCAATTCAATGCGGCTTATTTCGCGCAGCTGGAGAAAGACACCAACAGCGGCCTGAATCGTTTCGATCGGCGGCAGCAGAATGTTTACGTTGCGAATATTTTTCGGCAGGACTTTATCCGCAAAGGCTACACGATTCAGGCCAGCGCGCTCTTTAACGATGACCGCCGCAGTATCAAGTACGACCGGAACGGTTTTCTTGTGCGCCCGGCGCTAATTGGGGACGTGCGGCCGCATGCGATCAAAGTCGGCTACATCGGCGTGAATGGTGATGGACATCTTGGCCGTTTGAACCTGACGAACAGTTACTATTACGCATTCGGCCGTGACGAACGGAATCCGATTGCCGGACGGCCGGTGCACATTAGTTCGCACATGGTCGCGGTTGAAACTTCGATCGATGTCGACTACCTGCGTTTTCGCGGATCGGTCTTCTGGGCGCAGGGTGACAAGAATCCGACGGACGATCAAGCAAATGGATTCGACGCGATTCTTGACGACCCTAACTTTGTCGGTGGGCAGTTTTCGTTTTGGAACCGCAACGGAATTCGTCTGACGCAGACAGGCGTCGGATTGGTTCAGCCGAACAGCCTGCTGCCGTCGCTTCGCAGCAGCAAAATCGAGGGACAGTCCAACTTCGTCAATCCGGGTATTTTTATTTACAACGCCGGTGTCGATGTGGAAGTGACCCAGCGAATCAAAGCGGTCTTCAATGCGAACTATCTACGCTTTCATCGAACTGAGCCGCTGGAATACGTGCTGTTTCAGAATCGGATTCGTCACGATATCGGTTGGGACCTGAGTCTCGGTGTCGCTTACCGGCCGCTGCTGATCAACAACCTTACGATGACCTTCGGCGCTGCGACCTTGAAACCCGGGACTGGCTTTCGCGACATCTACACTGATGCGTCGCGTAACTGTCCGCCGAACTTGATCGATTTCTGCACGCCGGATGATGTGCTCATCGATCCGAAGAAGCCCTTGTTCAATTTGTTCGCGCAGGTGAAGTTTGTTTTTTGAGAGCCATGGAACCACGAAGGCACGAAGACACTAAGACAGCGCGAAACAGAGCACGGCTTGTTTACGGCGCTGTAATCGCTTTGTGTCTTTGTGTCTTGGTGGTTAATGTCGCTCGACGCACCGAAGGTCGTGAGACGCCACAGATCACGTCGGCTACCAATCAAAACACGCAAGCGCCCGCTCAACTCGAAGGCTGCCTCAAATGCCATGACAAGATAGAACCGATGCATCGGTTCGGCCCGACGGCGACGCTCGACAAATTAGATAACGGCAAAGACGCGCTCGGCCTGACGTGCACCGGGTGTCATGGCGGCAATCCCGTGGCGACGACGAAAGAGGAAGCTCACGTGCGGCCGCGTTACCCGAACGAGTGGTTCAAGAACGGCAAGTTTCGCATTCCGGAACGATCCGGGCCGCTGCTCGCGCGTGAGAGTTTGGAGTTCGTGCGCTTCCTGAATCCGGGTGATCTGCGCGTCGCGGCGCAGACCTGTGGCAGTTCGGAATGTCACAGCGTGCAAACCAACGCCGTCAGCAAAAGCATGATGACGCACGGCGCGATGCTTTGGGGTGCAGCGCTCTACAATAACGGCGGTTATCCGATCAAGGACTCGCAGTTCGGCGAGAGCTACAGCGCGGGCGGCGCGCCGCAGCGTCTGATTCAAGTCCCTCAGCCGAATGCTGAACAGAAGAGACAGAAAGGCATGCTGTCGTTTCTCGATCCGTTGCCGCGTTGGGAAATCTCGCAACCGGGGAACGTTCTGCGCGTGTTTGAGCGTGGCGGACGTCGTCGTTTAGAAACAGCGCTGCCGGACAAAGAAGAAGAGCCGGGCAAGCCAGACAAGGGCTTGAGCGCGCGCGGATTCGGAACGGCGCAGCGAACCGATCCGGTTTACCTCGGACTTCAGAAAACGCGTTTGCTTGATCCGACTCTGAATTTTCTCGGGACGAACGATCATCCCGGTGATTATCGATCGTCGGGCTGCACCGCGTGTCACGTTATTTACGCGAACGATCGCGATCCCAAACATTCGGCGTTTTACGGTGCGGCCGGCAATCAGGGCAGGTCGCAATCCGCCGACGTGAATGTTCCGAAAGACGAGTCGGGCCACGCAATCAAACATCAGTTCACCAGCCGCATTCCCACTTCCCAGTGCATGATTTGTCACATGCACCCGGGCGAGAACATGGTCGCGTCGTACCTCGGTTTGACGTGGTGGGACAACGAAACCGACGGCGACAAGATGTATCCGGCAGAGCAACACGATCCGTCGCAGTCGGAAGAAGATCGAAAACTTGATCGCAACCCCGAAGCGGCAAGTCTGCGCGGCCTTTGGTCCGACCCCGAGTTTCTCCAGAAGACCGGCACGCCGGAATTCAATTCGCAACTCCGGAACACGCGCTTCGCGGATTTTCACGGTCACGGCTGGATGTTTCGGCAAGTGTTCAAGCGCGATCGGGAAGGCAACCTGCTCGACGCCAACAACACGATCGTGGCGCCGGACGATCCGGATCGATTCCAGAAGTCGGTTCATTTGAACGACATCCATCTCGAAAAAGGGATGCACTGCATCGACTGTCACTTTCGGCAGGACTCACACGGAAACGGCATCCTGTACAACGAGCCGCGCGCGGCGATCGAGATTAGCTGCATCGACTGTCACGGTACGATCAGAGAACGGGCGACGCTGGTGACGTCGGGATTCGCAGCCGGCGCGAGCGTCAAAGATGGCAAGTTCGAAGAAGGGCGCGGACGAAATCTCGCCACGCTTCGGTTTCGTGATCCGGAAGGCGGACGAACGTTCCTGTTCCAGCGCATACGCAACGACACGAAACGCAAAGACGACAAGGGCAATGAAATCGGTTTAAAGGCGGGCGACATCGTTCAGAACTCGATGGTTGTGCCCGGCCGTTGGTGGCGTGTGTCGCAAACCATCGACACAATCAATCCGACGGCCTCTCACCCCGAGGACTACAGTCTGAAGTCGCGTTATGCGAAGACGATGCGCACCGACAACTCAACTTGGGGCGACGTCCCGGCCGACAACAACCTGCTGGCGCATCGCGACGAAAACATGACCTGCTTCGCGTGTCATTCGTCCTGGGTGACGAGTTGTTTCGGCTGTCACCTTTCGATGACAGCGAACCGGAAGATGCCGAACCGTCACAACGAAGGCGGCAACTCGCGTAACTTCACGACCTACAACTATCAAGTCTTACGCGACGACGTTTTCATGCTCGGGCGCGACGGAACGGTGACCGGCAATCGCATTGCGCCAGTGCGTTCATCAAGCGCGGTGTTGGTCAGCTCGCAAAACCAGAATCGCGAGTGGATCTATTCGCAGCAACAGACGGTTTCTGCCGAAGGCTACTCGGGACAAACTTTCAACACACACGTGCCGCACACCGTGCGCGGAAAAGAGACGAAGACTTGCAGCGACTGTCACGTGGCGAAGGCGAACGGTAACAACGCGTGGATGGCGCAGGTGCTTTTGCAAGGCACGAATTTCGTGAACTTTATGGGGCGGTTCGTCTACGTAGCGGCGGATCATTCACTGGAAGCAGTGGTCGCCACTGAGCGTAATGAGCCGCAGGCGGTCTTTGGCAGCACGCTTCATAAGGTCGCATTTCCGAAGAACTATCAGAACTTCGTTAGTCGCGGGAGCGAGTTGAAAGAGTTTTACGAGCACAAAGGCAATCCCCGCGTGTTGCAGGTGCAGTTGCGTGGTGAGTACGCGTACGTCGCCGCCGGCGAAGGCGGCCTGCGCGTTTACGACGTTGCGCAGATCGATCAGAAGGGATTTTCGGAGCGCATCGTCACCGCGCCCGTCTCGCGATTTGGACAGAAGTTTTGGGTAAAGACGAAGTATGCAACTGCAGTTGCCGCGCCTTCCACGCTCGCGGTTGATCCGGCCCGCTGGCGAATGACGATGGACGGTCGAATGGTTTCACCCGATGAAGCGCGCCGACTGCCTGCCGAACAACTATTAAATGAAGAGCAGCCGATTCATCCGCTGTACGCCTATCTTTATGTTGCTGATAAGCACGAGGGATTGATCGTCGTGAATGCGGCGACCCTGCTCGATGGCGATCCGCTCAACAATTATTTGAAGCGTCAGCTCGACGAGTCGAAATACGCCAACGGCGCATTCAATCCTGGCGGGATGTTGACCGGCGCTAACAACATTACGATTGCCGGGACGAATGCGTATATCACCACCGGCCGCGAACTGGTCGTGGTCGGTTTGGACGATCCTCTAAATCCGAAGATCGTGATGCGTTTGCCGTTCAACCATCCGAAATCAATTGCGATCCAGTTTCGCTACGGCTTTCTCGTTGATGCCGACGGATTGAAAGTTATCGATGTTACTGAACCTGCGCGGGCGCGGGTGGTTGAAGGCGCCCGGGTTCCACTCTCAGACGCTCACGATGTGTACGTCGCGCGCACTTACGCGTACGTCGCCAACGGCAAAGAAGGCGTCGCCATCATCGACGTCAAGAATCCTGAGCAGCCGCGTCTCGACCAAAAGTACAACGCCGAAGGGAAGCTCAACGACACCCATCAGGTTAAGGTTGCGATGACGAATGCGAGCCTGTTTGCCTACGTGGCCGACGGAAAGAACGGCCTGCGCATCCTGCAACTGACTTCGCCTGAGACGATGCCGACGTACGCCGGCTTCAGTCCACGTCCGCAACCTCAACTGATTGCGACGTTCAAGACAAAAGGCGAGGCGCGCGCTGTTTCGAAAGGTCTGGATCGCGACCGCGCAGTGGACGAGAGCGGCAACCAGATCGCTGTCTTCGGCCGCCGCGGCGCGCGGCCGTTTACTTCGGAAGAGATGCAAACGATGCTGCGAACCAATGGCGGCAAAGGCGAATACTTTTCCGTGAGCGATGAGCCGGCAACTGAACCGCGGCGCTTGAGCAGCGCCACCACGTCAACCGTGTCTGTTGCCGTTAGTGTGGCCTTGGGATTATTTGGCGTCGTCATTGTTTTCCGACGGAAGAGGCGACCACGGGCCTGAAGCAGTCGCCGGATGCCAGACATGTTCGAAAAGCTTTGCTTTTCAATTGAAAGATTGAAGCAGTAGCCATTTAAGGCGACAAGCGTGTTGCAAAAACAGAATGCGTGCCGTTAGATTGTTCGTTTAACGTCTATAGACAGGCGCGGCCACTGCCGCTGCGAGATAACTGGAGGTAATTAAGTGCCGACCGGAACGTGCCCTGAATGTGAAGCCGAAGTTCACGTCGATACGGATGTGGACAAAGGCGAAATTGTGGATTGCGACGACTGTGGACTCCAGCTCGAAATTGTCGGGCTGGATCCAGTCGAACTGGACATTGTTGAAGAAGAAGATGACGACGATGACGATGATGAAGATGAATTCTAAGTGATGAGTCATGAGTGATGAGTTATGAGGGCGCTTCGCGCTTTCACTCATCACTCAGTACTCATTACTCATCACTTCTTTTGGCTTTGGTATCCGGGCCGGCTCTGGCGCACAGTCAATCCTTGGGGCCCTTCAATTCTTATCGTGTGAAACTTGCCGTCACTGCGGTTCTGCGGCGGCGGATAAAAACCTAAAACATAAGCGGACGAAACCTCTTCGGCGACGGCGCGGAAGAGCGGCCCGAGATCGGGTTCGTTTGCGTAGATGCTGCGGCCTCCGGTCAGCTCGACGATACCGCTCACGTCCAAAGGTGTGGGCAATGGCGTGACCTTCGCCGCTGCAAGCATTTGCGAATAAGACGGCATGGTCACGACATAGACACTCGTGTCGGCGGCGTTTGCGCGCTCAATTACGGTTTCAGGAGAGACGGTGTCGCCGACCGGGAAGCCGTCAGTGATCACGATCACGGCGCGTTTGACCATTTGATTCTGTCGCGTCAGGGGTGCGTGGCGCGCCAGCATCCGAACGGCGTCGTCAATCGCGTCGTAAGCGTGCGTGGACATGCCGTCTGGGTCGTGGCCCAGACGTTGGTACGCGCGCTCGAGCTTTTCCGTATCGGCCGTCAGCGTTTGGAGAGTCTTAACGCGCATGCCAAAAGTCATCACGCCAAAGACTGCCGGGTGACCGGACAGGCGTCGAGAAAATTCTCGCATGGCCGCGGTGACGCGTTGAACTTCTTCCGCAGTCATGCTGCCGGAAACGTCGAGCGCGAATACGACGGCGAGTGGCCGCGGCTCGCCCGCGACCTTCTCGAGATTGAATGACTCGATCTTTCGTTCAATCCCGTCTTCGAATAATTTGAAATCCTCCTTTTTGAGATTGCGAACGAGGCGGCCTTTCGCATCAGTCACGACCACGTTGAGCGGGACCAGGTCTGTATCGATCCGCAGCACCTCTTGCGGCGCCTCTTCCGTGGGCATTACGCGTCGTGGACGTTCCTGTTGCCCAGGGTCTTGCGCGAAGATGCTGCCAGGCGCGGCTAGGGCGCACGCCATACCGAACATCAGGAGGTTGAGATTGAAAACCTGGAACCGCTTGCCGAATAACATTAGGGTTTTCGATTATACGCTGGCGCTGATTCAGCCGCCATTTCGGGTGAGGCAACGCAAACTCGCGATTTTCGCTTCGTATGTGTTGGACTGGTTACCAAAGCACCTCCGTGATAAGTTGAGGGCCTATCAAAGATGAACATTGCTCGATCAGCTACGGCCCTCGCATTGCTTGCGCTTTTTGCGCTTGCCGGGCCTGCTCAGGAAAAGGACAAGACCACCGGCGCCGTAAAAGGCAAAGTGCGGGTTGAGAGAGGCTCGCCGGTTGGCGTTGCGGTGATTCTGCGGCGCGGTGATGAGGAAGTGCGACGGGTCGAAACTGATCGCAAGGGCGAATTTACGATTGCCCGGGTTCCGCCTGGGGTTTACGGACTTACTTTTCGCAAGCCGGGCCTGGCCGTCGGATCGATTGAAACGGTTGAAGTGAAAGCCGGCAAGACGCGCTCACTTGGCGATCGCCTGGTTCTGTCGGTCGATGAAGGTTCAATTGCATTCCTGCGCGGAAGTGTCTTCACGGAAGGCGGCCGCAGTGTTCCCGGCGCCCGGGTGGAACTCTTCCGCGTGATCTCAGAGTCGTCCGTTGAGAGGCTTGATTCGCGGAACACCGGTGAGACCGGTGAATTCGTTTTTCGCGTCCCGCCTGACGCCGCTAAGTATCGGCTCACACTTAAAGCGGACGGAGCTGAGCCGGCGTCGAAAGATGTCGATGTCGATGCCGCCCTCGTGTATCGGGTGGCGCTTGTTTACAAGCCGAAGCCGAAGCCGTAGCGGGTGTCAGGTGTCGGGTATCGGGTGTCGCACGTCGGCACCTGATACCCGAAGCCTGAAACTTTGCCAATGTCCGATCGCGAAGAGTTTCTGACTGCTAAGCAGCTCGCTGAGATTCTTCAAGTCAGCGAGACCACCGTGCGTCGCATGGCCCAAAAGCGGCGCATTCCCTCCGTGCGACTAACGCCGCGCATCATTCGTTTTCATCTCGATGCGGTTCGTGAGGCGCTGGACGTGCCGCGTGTGTCGCGGCCGAGCGGCAAGACCGACGACGCA
Organism: Acidobacteriota bacterium; assembly: GCA_052389795.1. Lineage (GTDB taxonomy): Bacteria > Acidobacteriota > Blastocatellia > Pyrinomonadales > Pyrinomonadaceae > UBA11740. The sequence continues at coordinate 897,041 of JBQTHO010000001.1, forward strand.
CAATTGTCGTTTGAAGATTTAATGTCGAACTGAGTGTGGAGCGCGGGTCATCGTGCCCGCATTGTCGTTGTTTAGAGCGGGCACTGGTGCCCGCTGGCGGGACAAGTCCACTTTTACCGCCGGCCCATCGGGATCTCAACCCATTTTCCGTTCTGATTGATGTAGGCCTTGGGGCTGCGGATGGGAAACCGCCGCGCAAACGCAGGGTTCGCTTTCAGGAAACGATTGATCGTCGCATTGTCGCCCGTCGCCACGCGCCATTGACCATCTTCGCGCACCAGGTACTGCTGGACGACAAGTTTGCCCTCGGCGTTGAGCGGTTTGTTCACGCGTGCGTACATTGTTGTGTCGGCCACGGTTAGGTTTCCGGATACGCGGACGGTGCCGATTTCGATTCGCTGGAGCTGATAAAGGTCGCTCGTTCGTTGCAAGCCGCTGACGAAACGCTCCTTCGTAATGCGAGAGCGCGAGGTTGACGGCAGCGACTCGTACAGCGCGGCGTAATTGCCTGATTTCAACTGATCGAAGACGCTCTGAATTGTCGCGCGCGCGTCGCTCTCATCGGATACCACGGCTGCGCCCGGTTGACACATCGCCCAAAAGACGACGAATGCCAAAAGCAGAGCAATGAACGCCTGGTTAGTCTTCAATGTCTTCATCTCTTTCCATCGGTGATTCCGCTGCCACCTTTGCGCGCGACTGCGCGCGGAAGCTGAGGAACCATGCCACGATCCCCAAAGTCGCAGTAACGAAAGCCGCTGTTAGATTGTTCCACCAAAGCAGCAGAGCGGCAGAGAGTAGAAATAAGCCGAACAGAATTGTGAACACGCGCTCTGCCGTCATCACTTCACTTCGACTGAGACACTCGTGTTGAGAGTTGCCGGGGGAAAACACTTTTCATGATCGCAGGCTTGAACGCGTATGTTCAGAGGCAGCGCGCGCGTTCCTTTGCCGGCGAGCTTGAGCGGAAGCCTGACCTCGACCTGGCCTTCATAGACGGCTAGCGGTTCATCCGCGAATTCAAATTTCTGTTTTTTCGCGGGCGGGTAGATTGCCTTTCCGACATCCAGTCCCGCCACCTTATCGGCGGTCACTTCCGTGGCGATTAAGTAAGGATACGTGGCTGGATTTGCGTTGACATGATACCCCGCCTCGATATTCAGCATCACGAGCACTTCGCCTTCATTGCCGCCGGAGATTGCGGTGCCCGTTCCACCGAGGCTCACAACGTCAGCCGAAGATCGGACCTCGCGTTGAGTGTTTTGGGAGGCAGCCGGTCCCTGATTCGTCGCAGGTTTCGAGCAGGCGTTCAAAAGCGGCAGCACGAGTCCGACAACGCCGATTACAGAAATTGAACGTTTCCGCATCAGTTATTCCTCGCCCTCCTCTTTTCCGCCGTCTTTGCCTTCAGGCTTCTTAATTCCAAACTTCTCGAGGCGATACTGCAACGTCCGGAACGTCAAACCGAGAAGCTTCGCCGCTTTCGTGATGTTGTAGTCGGTCTGATCCATTGCCTGAAGAATCAGGTTCTTTTCTACGTCTTCGAAACTGATGCCTTCGGGCGGCAACTTGAAGCCGCCGGTTGCGGCAGTTTGTGAGTCCGGTCGCAGTTCCGTTGGCAGATCGTCCGGCGTAATCATGTCGCCTTCGCACAGAAGGATCGCGCGTTCGATGGCTGATTCGAGCTGGCGCACGTTGCCCGGCCAGCCGTAGTCGAGAAGCATCCGTCTGGTTTCCGGCGTCAGGCCGCGCACCAGACGCGAAGTGTTCTTCGTATGCTTCTTAACGAAATAGTCCAGCAAGACCGGAATGTCTTCGCGCCGTTCGCGCAAAGGTGGCACATCAATCGAAAGCACGTTGATGCGATAGTACAGGTCGTCGCGGAAGCGCCCGTCGCCAACCATCGCGCGCAAGTCGCGGTTCGTGGCGGCTACGACGCGCACGTCAACCGGGATTTCAAACGTGGCTCCGACGCGCCGAATTCGACGTTCCTGTAAAGCGCGCAAGAGTTTCGCCTGCATGCTGATGTCGAGTTCGGCGATCTCGTCGAGGAATAAGGTCCCCTGATCGGCGACTTCGAACAAGCCTTTCTTGTCGGCGTGCGCGCCGGTGAATGAGCCTTTCTCGTGGCCGAACAATTCCGACTCAAGCAGGTTTTCGTTGATGGCTGCGCAGTTCACTGCCTGAAACATCTCCGATGCGCGCGGAGATTGATTGTGAATCGCGCGGGCAATCAGCTCTTTGCCGGTGCCGGATTCGCCGCGAATCAAAACGGTCGAGCTGGACCGCGCGACTTTCAGAATCATTTTCTTGACCGCTTCCATCTTGGGGTCAGCGGAAAGAATTTCAACGTCGATTTGATCGAGCGTTCCGAGCGCGCGCTTAATTGTTGCGAGCAGCGCATCGCGGTCAAAGGGCTTCTGCAAGTAATCGAAGGCGCCGCGACGCAGGGCTTCTTTTGCCGACTCGATCGTGCCATGCGCCGTCAGCAAAATGACGATGATCGATTTGTCCATGGCCAGCAGGTGCTGCAACAGCTCTATGCCGTCCATGCCGGTCATCTTCAGATCGGTTAAGGCCAGGTCGAAGTCGCGCTCTTTCGCAAACTTCAGCGCCGCTTCGCCGGAAGCCGCCGAGGTCACGTCGTAGCCGGCCTCGGTCAAAATGTCGTGGAGAATATCGCGTTGTGGTTTGTCGTCATCTACGACCAGTATTGATTTGCGTGGCATGGTGTTCTACAAAGTGTCCCGATGATCCCGTGGCGATCCCGAGCTGTCGGGATCTGACGGCAAAATGATCGTGAACGTCGTTCCTTCGTCTTCCTTGGATTTCACGGAAATCGATCCGCCATGATCGTCAATGGCCTTGCGGACAATTGCGAGGCCCAACCCGGTTCCCGTCTCCTTCGTCGAATAGTAGGGCTCGAAAATTTTGGAGATGTCGTCGGCTGTGATCCCCCGGCCGGTGTCAGTGACGTCAATCCGCACACTGCGGTCGCCAACTTCACGCGAGATGACAATCGAAATCCTGCCGCCCTCTCCATCCATGGCCTGAAGGCTATTGATGACCAGGTTCGTTAGTGCTGATCGCAGCGATTCCGCGTCAGCCATGACTGAGTGTTTTCCGCCAACCTCTTCAACAACCAGTTCGACGTTGTTTTCGGAGGCCTGAACTTCGACTGTGCGCAACGCATCGTGCGAGAGATCGCCGAGGTCCAGTTGCCGCGGCTCGAGCTTCGCCGGCCGCGAGTAGTTCAGAAACTCTGTTATGCGCTGATTGATCCGTGCGACTTCAGTTTTTAGTTGGCTCGTCAGGCTGTTGAACTTTTCCTGCTTTTGCGGATCGGCCGGCGCGAAGCTCGTGCGCAAGTGATCGAGCGTCAAGTTGATGTAGTTCAGGGGGTTCCTGATCTCGTGCGCGATTGCCGACGCCAGGCGGCTGACGACGACGGCTTTCTCAGCGCTGTACAGTTGCGCCTCCAGCTCGCGCGTGCGGCCCAATTGCACCGTCATGTCATTGAACAAGTCCGTCAGCTCGCCCATCTCGTCCCGGCGACCGCTGGACGGCACCCGAAAAGAAAGATCTCCGCCCGCAACGCGTCGCGCCGCGGTCGAAAGAGATTTGACCGGCCGCGTGAACTGCCAGACGACTATGGCCGTCAACGCAGTCATCATAAGCAGCACTGCGACCGTCCAAAGCAATGAACGTCGCGACTGTTGCTGCAACGCGGTAGCCATATTATTCGCCGACCCAAGTATGACAATCACGTAGCGTGTACCACTCGTTGTTTCGACGGGGAAGTAGAACGCCGGCTGATCCAGCCCTGAGCCAGGAGTCGCCAACTTCAAACCTTGGGGGAGCGGGGTATTGGATTCATGCAGATCCACTGCGCTTTTCAGCGGGGGAAGAGTGATGTCCTTCACATTGACGTAGCGAAGCGACTTATCAGGATTTTCTTGCGGTATCCAATTCTCCAGACTATCTTTGATATCGCCTTTATCATCGACGATTAGGACGTTTTGCACGCGATCGGCGCGGTCGCCAAACAGGGGCGAATTGGCTTCTTTCCTCATGTCAGCCAGCCATCCGCCACTCGAAATACTGTTCACGCCCAGCGCGACACCCGCCATGATGGCCTGTTGTTGTTGGACCATAAACTGCTTGTTACTCCGAACCGCGCGCAAATTGACGTAGTACTGCACGCTTACGGTTACAACCAGCAGCAGAGCCAGCAGCAAAAGCAGCCGAACACGGAAACTGTTAAGTAATCTCGACAGAGCCATCGCCTTCTAGCAACATGCACGCCAAGGGCGGCGCAAAAGCGCGCTAATATTCATGTCCTTTTTGTGTTGCCGTTTGTTGTGGGCTGATGTTATAGTTGGCCCGACCTCAAGGCAAACTCCCTACTCGGGGTCGCAAGTGGAGCCGACACCTCAGTTGGCGCGAGTGAATAGAGTTTGACAGCCGTGAACGGGAACTTAACCGCCCTTCAGAGTTTCTAGTTCATAAACATGACGCGCACGTCGCCCCTCGACGTGCAATCAAGCAACGAAGTTTTACTGGGTTCGCCTCGAGCGGAACTGGACTTTGTAAGTTTTCACGAGGAGTTGCTGATGAATCAAATGGGTTTCCCCCGGGCCGCACGGGTATTTTTCATCTTTTTTGTTTTTTTCGCCTTCCTTCTTTCTGTTTCAGTAGAAACATCCGCCAAAAAAAAACCGAGTAAAGGGAAAGCCGCACGCTCGTCCAAGAGCACCCGCGCGCGCGCCAGTTCGCGGACATCGCGAAATCGGCGCGGTCGTGGCCAGGTGGCACGTTCGAGTCGCCAGCGCGGGCGAGTTAAGCTCTCGCGGCGAGAAGTGCGCGCTGAGCGAGCACGAGCTGCGCGCGAGCAAGCCGCCCATATCGCCAAGTTGCAGCGGCGACTTGGCCGCAAACTGACCCGGCGTGAGCTGGCCGCTGAGTCGCGTCGCTTTGGTGGCAGCCGCCGTCGCGCGCTCGAAGAAGCGCGTCGCCGTGCGGAAGCTGCCCGCCAGGCCGCCATCGCTCGCCAGCGCGCGATCGATGAAGGCTTCCGTCGCGAGACTCAGGCGAACATCGCTAACGACACATCAATAGGCGAGGATCTGGAGGTCCGCGCGGCAGCTGTTTCGGCGCTCGGTAATACCGCCGGAACAGTAGTCGTGATGGATCCGAAGACGGGCCGCGTGTACACGGTGGTCAATCAAGAGTGGGGCCTGCGGCGTGGGTTTAAACCTTGTTCGACCATTAAACTCGTCACCGGTGTCGCCGGCATTAGTGAGAAAGTTATCGCGCCGGTCGAAACGGTGAGCGACGATGGCCGTCACCGACTGGATCTCACCGATGCCCTGGCGTATTCGAACAATACCTATTTCCAGCACGTTGGCGCCCAGGTTGGCTTCGACAAGATGATTTCGTACGCACGTGAGATGGGGCTTGGCGAAAAGACCGGCATCAATTACGCCAACGAGTCGGCGGGTAAGGTGCCATTGTTCAAGTCCGGTTGGGCGCTCAATCGCATGAGTTCACACGGCGACGATTTCGAAGTTACCGCGATCCAGCTGGGAACCATGGTGTCGGCAATCGCGAACGGCGGAAAATTGCTGTTACCGCACCTGCCGCGCTCGGTTGAAGAAAATGCTCACTTCAAAACTGAAGTTCGTCGCAAGGTCGGCGTAGAGAAGGAAACATACAACCGGCTGCTGCCCGGCATGATCGGCGCAGTGAACTATGGCACAGGCCGCCGCTCCTATCGTCCCGAGCAAACGGTTGCCGGAAAGACGGGAACTTGTATTGACCAGCACGAACGCGCCTGGATCGGGCTGTTTACCTCTTATGCGCCGGTTATTAATCCTAAGTTGGCAGTGGTGGTGATTACGCGTGGTTCAGCAGGTCGCAGCAAACACGCGGCGGCCATCGCCGGCAACATCTATCGCGCGCTGAGCCCGCGGTTCGGTACTCAGATCGATTTCCAGGTCGCCGAAGCTGAGGACGAAACCTTGAATACAAACGGGAAGGCCGCTTTGAACGAGGAGGCTGCCGAGACGAAAGCAGCGACTGAAGCTGAAGAAGCGGGCGAGGAGCTGGGGGCAAATGGCACGCCGACGACGGCGGCGCCCAAGGCGACGGGCTCGGGCCTGAAAATCAAGGCGACAACCATGCCGGTTGAGAACAAACCGAAAACGGGTACTCCGGCTAAGACAGCCCCGAAAGACGCCACGGACGGTCGGACGCGCCGCATTCAAACTCAGCCGCAGCCGCAGCCTTAGCACAACAACCAAGTCGACAAGATGATGCCGAACTCACGTTTTTTGCGAGAGTTCGGCATTTTTCATGCAGTTCAAAGGCAATGCCGATATGCACGTTTTCCCGCTTGACACCGCTCGCTTGTTGCAGGATTATTGCCGCTCGTTCCATGCATCTTCCCTGATTCATCGCGCTGCGTGGCACCGCAGTTGCTCTTCTTTACAACGAGCAAGTCGAAAGGCGCATCCTATTGGCCGACACTTGCGCGGGTAAGTTTTGACAGGGTTCAAAACGGATTGAAAAGGATCGATCGGAGGCTTTAGATATTTCAATGAAATTCATTAATCGAGCAACGGCACTCGCAGTGGTGCTTACCTTGTCTGCGGTTTCCGCGTGGGCGCAGGCAAAAGAGTGCACTGACGACTTTAAGACAGCCACGTATTCCAAGTGGTATGACAACCGCAAGGACAAACAGGATGTAGCATATGAAGCTGCCAAAGAGTACACAGCGGTTTGTACTACCGACGATCAGTACTCGGCGGTGTTGAAGAAATTCATCGCGGACTACGACAAGCTTCATTCCAACCAGAAACTCGCGGCGGATTTTGACGCGGCCGTGAAGGCGAAGAACTACGCCGATCAGATTAGGCTCGGAAAACAATTGGTGGCGATGCCCTCTTATGCCGACAATGCTGTGATTTACCTGCTGATGGCGGGCGCGGGACTGGGCGATCCGAACCTCCTGTCAGAGTCGACGCAGGCCGCGAAGAAGGCAATTGAGTTGGTCGAAGCCGGCAAAACGTTTGATAAGTCGGGTTACCAAACGAGGGATCAGGCGCTGGCAGCGATGAACTATCTGGTTGCGAAATCGACGATGAAGACGTCGGCGACGGACGCAATTCCTTTCTACATTAAAGCTGCCAAATACCAGAGCGACCTTCAGAAGAGTCCGGTGGTCTACAACGAACTCGCGACCGCCTATGGCGAAGGTCCACTGGACAAGCTTGCCAGGGAATACAAGACGCACGCAGACGCCGGTAAATCAGTAGACAGTCCCGAAATTAAGCTGGTAGTGGTGAATTTGAATCAAGTGCTAGATCGCCAGATTGATGCCTTCGCCCGTGCGGCAGCCGCCAGTTCAACGCCCGCGGAGAAGAAGGCTTTCGTGGATGTTCTGGCAGCCGTGTATAAGGACCGCAACAAGAAGGATCCTGCAGCGAACGAATTAGAAACTCTGGTTGCCTCGGCTTTATCAAAGCCGCTGCCTGACGCCCCAGCGCCGATAACCACCTTGCCGACGCCGGCTGGTCCGGCACCGGTAGGCACCGGGGCGGCGCCTACGGGTGGTGTGCCTTCTTCAGCAGGCGCGGGAACCAATGGAGCCGGAAGTGCTGCGTCGAGCCCTACCAAGCCTGCGGCGACCGGCACGGCCACACCGACGACGGCGCCTGCCAAACCGGCAGCCACGCCGAAGCCAAAGCCGCGTCGCGCTAATCACCGTCGCGGTTAAACTCAACTAAGCTTCCGAATCTTCACGCCGAACGCATAGTCACTTCGACGCTGCGTTCGGCGTTTTGCTAGAATCACGCTGCTTGGAAAACCTCGACCACCTCGAAGACGTCATCGGCTATCACTTTCGAGACCGCGATTTGCTCACCCAGGCGATGACGCATCGTTCGTGGGCACATGAGCAGGTGTCCCCGCGCGCCGCAACCCAGGCGCGCCGCTTGCACAACGAAGCGCTCGAGTTTCTCGGGGACTCGGTGCTGGGACTGCTGGTCGCGGACTACTTGTTTCGCGCGTATCCGCATGCGACCGAAGGCGAGTTGTCGCGGATGAAGCATCGTTTGGTGAGCGCGCCGACGCTCGCCAAAGCTTCAAAGGAACTTGGGCTCGGCGAATTTCTGCGGTTTGGGCGCGGCGAAGAAAAGAGCGGCGGCCGGCGCAAGTCGGCCCTGCTCGCTGACGTTCTCGAGGCTGTAATCGGCGCGGTTTTCATGGACGGTGGCTTGTCGGCGGCCCATGATTTTGTGACTCGAACACTCGGTGAAGAGTTGCGGCGCGCCGACCCTGTTGCCGCCGCGGCCGCGGATCCGAAAACGATGTTGCAGGAGCGTCTGCAAGCAAATCACGAACCGGCGCCGCAGTACACGGTCATCGAAACGCTCGGGCCGCCGCATCATCGGACGTTTCATGTGGAATTGAAATGGGACGGGGGCTCGGCGCGCGGTGAAGGGCGAACGATCAAAGCAGCGGAAGCGGCCGCCGCGCAACTTGCTTTGCAGCAGATGGCGTCCGGGTGAACGCGTTCAGAGTTCAAGCTTTAGCTTGCCTCGGGTGAAGTGGACAACCTGAAGGTTGAACTCTAAACTCCAAACCTCTACGATGTTTTCGCATGAGTGAAACAGCAGTTACCACTGAGAAGAAAAAGGAAACCTACTCAGCTCGCGAAGTGAATCCGAACGGGCGAGAGCGGGCAACCGAGAAAAAGGAAGCCGAGCAGGTCGGCCCCCGGAAGACAATCATCCGTGAGTACTTCGAATCGGCGGTGGTGACTGTAATCATGGCTTTGTTCGGCATGACGTTCATCGTCCAGGCCGTTAAAGTCCCGACTGGATCGATGCAGAACACGATTGTTGTCGGCGATCATCTGCTGGTTAATAAATTCATCTTTGCTCCCGGCCCGGGGCTTCCGGTGTTGCCGCAACGCGAGATTCGTCGCGGCGATATCATCGTTTTCAAATATCCTGGCAATCCATTCAATCCAGCCCGCGATCGCGATGAAGACAACATTCCATTCAAGGTAAATTACGTGAAGCGCGTGATTGGCTTGCCCGGCGAAACTGTTGAGTTGCGCGGCTTGCAGGTTTACATCAACGGCCAGCCCCTGCCGGAACATGTCATTGTTGCGCGCAACGTGAACGAGAAGGCGCCGCTGGAAATCATTGAAGATACGCCGCGCCGGGACGACGAAAAATGGAATGTCTATTACTTTGAAGACACTGTCGAAGCCGCGCGCGCAGGCAAACATGTCGGTGTAAGTGATGATTTCAATTTTGGGGTCAACGGCAAGCCAGTCAAGATTCCCGACAATTCCTACTTCGTCATGGGCGACGATCGCGACAATAGTCTCGACAGCCGTGCGTGGGGGTTTGTCCCGCGCGATCTGATCATCGGCCGCGCCATGTTTGTTTATTGGTCCTACGACGAGACGCAACCATTCTCAAGCCCGATCGACTTCTTCTCAAATACGCGCTGGCAACGCACCTTTACGCTCGTGAAATAGAGCTACAGCCCCGTTTAGACGCGGCACTTGTGCCGCGCGCGCCGACAAGTCGGCGCTCTAAACCAGCCCCGCGAAGTTCACCCTGCTTACTTCCGCAGTTTCAGAACGATGCATCCGCGTTCTCTTTTGGTTCAAAAGCCGGCGTATTCTTTCCGTAAACACGGCAGTTTGAGTTGGCATGGCCTTTGCCGAGTCAACTCTCGCAAGGAGTCTTAGCGTTGAAGAAAGGACGGATTAAGAACTCATGTTGTGGACAATATTAATGGTGCTTTTAGTTTTATGGCTGCTTGGATTTATCGGCGGCATTGGCGGAGGCTTGATACACCTGCTTCTGGCCGTGGCCTTGGTGATTCTGATTCTGCAGTTGATTACCGGACGACGCGCCGCCGTATGACGCGCTGCGTTAAATTGAGGTTTAGGTGATGGCTAACCGCCCTCCGAATGGCGGGGCTTAGCCCCGCCTCCTAAACGACGGAGAAGTGAATGCGATACGAAGGCGAACTCAAAGGTAAAGCTAAGCAGGTCAAAGGCACTGCCAAACAGAAATTTGGTAAGTTGCTCGACGACCCGGCGCTGCACGATGAAGGCAGTGCTGATCGCGTCGAAGGCAAGGTGCAAGAGAAAGCAAGCAAAACTCGTCGGGTGATCGGCGAAACCGTCGAAGACATCGGCGAAAAGATCGCGGGCGGTTCTTAGCCGCTGGCGAGTTTTCTGAACTCAAGTTAATTGACGGCGAAACGAGCGGCTGATAGGCCGCTCGTTTGTCGTTAAACGCGATCCGTTTAGCGATGAAACAGAACTCAGATCTGCACGGCAACGCCCCCGACAGATCTCCTGTGGCGCTGCTACTGATCGACGTCATCAATGATCTGGAATTCGAGGGTGGCGAGAAATTGCTGCGTCACGCTCTGCCCGCTGCCAAACGAATCGCTGCTCTTAAGAAGCGCTGCGAGGACGCCGGCATTCCCGCAATCTACGTGAACGACAACTTCGGGAAGTGGCGTTCCGATTTTAAGAAGCTGATTTTACATTGCCTGGACGACAACACGCGCGGCCGGGAAATCGTGGAGCTACTTAAGCTGGCAGACGATGACTATTTCGTGCTTAAGCCCAAGCATTCCGGCTTTTATTCCACCACGCTCGATCTGCTTCTGAAACACCTCGGAGCTGAGACTCTAATCCTGGCGGGCTTCACGGCCGACATCTGCATCCTGTTCACCGCGAACGACGCATATATGCGTGACTATCGTTTGGTGATTCCGGCGGACTGCGTGGCATCGCAAGATGAAACGGAAAACCAACGGGCGCTGAAGTTCATGGAGCGAGTTTTGAAAGCCGACATCTCGCCTTCAACGGAAACGGACTTGACCCCACTATCCCGCACTTTAACGAGTTAAGTTGTTGCAGAGGCACCATCAAGAACCTCCTTGCCGAAAACCTCACAAAAAGGTCTTGACAGAGAATTGACGCCGATATAGAGTGCGCCGCGTTATGAGGGTTTTTACGCTGGGATAGTTAAGCGTAAATTTGTTAATAAGTTAGTCTCAGGTTTTTCCACACCTTCAGCTCTAATTCCAGAAACTCGTTCCAAACGTCGCGTTGGAGGCGAGTAGGTTTTCAATAAAAGGAGGAATCGCCGATGGCTTACGTCTCCAAGCGCAACCGAAAACGAGAGAAGGAAAGACAAATCGCCGCCGACAACCGGCAGGAACTGATCGCAGCCGGGTTCAAGAGGCGTGACCTTTTGAAGATGGGACTGCTGACGAGCGCCGGAATGCTCATTCCGAAAAAAGGATTGAGTGCGCACCCGGTAACCCGCTCGGGATTTGTGCTGGACGACGACGAGCCAAATAGTCCGGACACGACGCCATTCGTCGAGAATATGCCGCGCCTGCCGGTGCTCGCGCCGGTAAGTTCGTTGACTCCAGCCCCAACTCCATTACCAAATCAGGCCGCGGGTGAAGCCCGGACTGAACCGCACCAGGCGTTTGCCCAGTTTCCACCGCTGAGATTTTATGAGCTGTCTGAACAGGCAGGGTTGGCAGCTATGGCCCCGCCAGGGGAACTTCCGCTGCAGCCTATATGGGGGTTCAATGGCATCACTCCCGGACCTATGATCGTGGAGCGGTACGGGCCGTTAGCAAATCCGCAACAGGGCTCAGTGCTGCTGCGAATCCGCAACAATCTGCCGGCCAACAACGGCGGATTTGGCCTGCCTTCGACGACTACACACCTGCACAATGGCCACACACCGCTTGAGAGCGACGGATTTCCCTGCTTCTTTAAGGAGCGCGGCCAGTTTTACGACCATCACTACCCCAACGTCCTGGCCGGAATCAATTCGACGCATCCGGGCACGGGCGACATAAAAGAAGCGATGCACTCGCTTTGGTATCACGACCACCGCATCGATCACACAGCCGAAAATACTTACAAGGGTCTGGCGGGAACATACATTCTCTTTAACGAGTTTGACACTGGGGACGAGAACACAGGATTTAAGCTGCCCAGTTTCGGCGACGGTCAGAATCCGCTGACCAGTTTTGATATCTACATGGTGTTCAACGACAAGGTTTTTGATAACGAGACGGGGCTCCTGAAGTTTGATCTCTTCAATACCGACGGCATCCTGGGAGATAAATTCCTGGTCAACGGCAAGATACAGCCGGTGTTGCACGTAAGCCCGCGCCGGTATCGCTTCCGCTGGTTGAATACCGGACCTTCGCGCTTCTACCAGATGTTCCTGCTCGGACCGAACAATTCCACCAAGTCGTTCTGGCAAATCTCGACAGACGGCAATCTGATGGAGAAGCCGGTGCAGGTCAACAGCTCCCGTTTCTCGGTAGCCGAACGCGTTGACGTGATTGTGGATTTCACCGCCGATGCCGGCAAGACGTTCTATATCGAGAACCGTTTGGAGCAGGATGACGGCCGAGGACCCGATGGCGATGTTTTAGGCGCAGGCCAGGGCGACAAGATCCTGAAGATTGTCGTCGACGGCCCCGTGGTCCCCGACAACAGCATCAACCCCGCGCTGATCACCCAGTTCTATGGTTTCCCCAACACAGCGGACGCGCCGCGTATCACGCGTACGTTCCGGTTTGAAAGGGGCAACGGCCAGTGGCAAGTCAACGGCCAGCTTGTGGGTGATTGTGAAGATCCCAACGACATCCGTTTTGCCATCAAGCGCAACTCAGTGGAGAAATGGATCTTCCAGAACAACTCGGGCGGTTGGCAACACCCGATTCACATGCACTTCGAGGAATTCCAAACCCTCTCAATCAACGGCCAGGCGCCCAGGAACTCGGGACTGATTGAGCGGGGCCGGAAGGATGTCTTCAGGCTGGAGCACAATATGGAGGCGGTAGTTTATTTCCGCTTCCGCGACTTCATCGGCAAGTTTCCGCTGCACTGTCACAACGTGGTCCACGAAGATCATGCAATGATGGTCTTGGGCCGGATCAATGACGTCGGCGACAATAAGACGCAACCGTAAGTGCACGCCGCTCAGCACAATGAATTGCCGTGAAAGGAGAAGGAACTATATGACCATGAGTAGAAGAAGCGTACTTGCATCACTAGCCGTAGCGCCGGTAGGGGCATTGATCGTTCAGGCCCAGGCGCCACGTGTCGCCCGGCAATTTAAGACGATCTCGTCACGGGATCGGATTGCGCAGCGGTATTTTCCCAACGTGCTACTGACGACTCATGACGGCAAGAAGGTCCGATTCTACGACGACCTCGTCAAAGACAAGATCGTCATCTTCAATTTCATGTACGCGAAGTGCGAAGGCATCTGCATGCCCATTACCAGGAACCTGGTGAAGGTGCAGAAGCTGCTCGGGGATCGGGTCGGCCGCGACATTCACATGTATTCGCTCACGCTGAAGCCGGAAGAGGACACGCCGATGAAGCTGGCTCACTACATGCACATGCATAAGATCGGCCCGGGGTGGAAATTCCTGACCGGCAAGCCTGAAGATCTCGAGCTGCTGCGAAGAAAACTCGGCTACGTCGATCCCGACCCCGAAGTCGACAAGGTGAAGTCAAACCACATCGGAGTGATCAAGTACGGCAACGAACCAATCGAGCGTTGGGGCGGTTGCCCGGCGATGTCGAAGCCGACTTGGATCGTTAAGACTCTGAGTTGGGTCGATTGGCCCAAAGACATGAAGAACGGAGGCGCCAAATGAAAGAAGTTTTCACAGCGGTTTTCTGTGCGGCACTGTTCCTAACTCTGCCGGCGGTGGCCTTGTCGCAAGCTCAAACGATGGATGAGATTCCGCTGGGCGGCACAAACTCGTCTTCGTCGTTAAGCGCGATGACGACTGAGGCCACCACGGCCGATGAAACGGATTCGACCGCGGCATCGGCGACCGGTCCTGAGGCGGTGGCGTTCGACGGGACTTATATTTGGATCGCCACTCAATTCAACGATCGGCTGACGCGCATACGCGTCAGTGATCGATCAATTGCGGGCACTTTCACAGTCGGAAAACGGCCGGTGGCGTTGCTATACGCCGGGTCTTATGTTTGGGTGGCGAATCTTCTCAGCAACAACGTGATGAAGATCAATCCGGCCACGGGCGCAATTGTCGGCACTTTCGCGGCCGGCGAGGGACCAGGCGGCTTGGCTTACGACGGCGCCAACATTTGGGTCGCGAACCGCAACAGCAACTCCGTCACAAAGCTGCGCGCGAGCAACGGCTCAAACCTCGGCACGTTCGCCGTTGGCAAACGTCCGATCAGTTTAGTTTATGACGGCAGTAGTATCTGGGTGACGAACAACTTCAGCAACTCAGTAACTAATTTGAATTCCAAGGGCGCGGTCGTCGGAACCTACGCGGTCGGCAAAGGCCCCTTTGGAATTGCCTACGACGGACAGAACATTTGGGTCACGAACTATTTCGGAAAGTCTTTGACCCAGCTGAGGGCAGCCGACGGAGTTAACCTGGGAACAGTGACAGTCGGAGACGGCGCCGCCGGCATTATCTTCGATGGCGCAAATCTGTGGGTCGTGAATAACGGCGACAACACGCTCATGAAAGTAAGCAGTGGCGGCATAGTGCTCGCCACTTATTCGACAGGCCGAGGGCCTTTCGCAGTCGCCTTTGACGGCACGAGAGTGTGGGTGCCGAACTTTGCCAGTAATTCAGTATCGACCGCGCCCGCGAGCTAGAGGTTAACTTCTGCGTAGGAGCAGATGGTGGGTGGCTGGGCTCACGACAGTCACCCCGCCGTCGTCTCGCCGCCCAACAGAGTCAGAACTTCGCCAGTCACGTAACTTGAATCAACCTCCGACGCGAAGTAAACGTAAGCCGGCGCGATCTCTTCCGGCTGGGCGGGGCGTTTCATCGGAGTGTCGGCGCCGAACTGCGCGACCTTTTCCGGTGGCTTGTCGGAAGGATTTAGCGGCGTCCAGACGGGTCCCGGCGAAACGCAGTTCACGCGAATGCCTTTCTCGACCAGGTTCTGCGCCAGCGATTTGGTGAACGCGTGAATCGCACCTTTGGTCGATGCGTAGTCCAGCAAATGCTTGCTGCCTTCGAGGCCCGTGATTGAACCTGTGTTGATAATCGCCGAACCTTTTTTCATGTGCGGCAGCGCGGCTTTCACCAGGTAGAAGTATCCGTAGATGTTTGTCCTGAACGTGCGGTCCCATTGCTCTTCGGTCAGTTCCTCAATCGAACCCTGACTCTCCTGGTAGGCTGCGTTGTTGACGAGAATGCTGAGTCTACCGAAGTTATTGATCGTCGTTTCGACGGCTTTTCGGCACGAATCCGAATCGCGGGCTTCCATCGTCATCATCAATCCACGACGGCCTTCGCGTTCAATTGCTTCTTTCGTTTCCCGCGCGTCGCTTTCCTCTTCTTTGAGATAAGTGAACGCAACATCGGCGCCTTCGCGCGCGAAGAGCACCGCCACCGCCCGGCCAATGCCGGAATCGCCGCCAGTTATCAGCGCGACTTTGCCGGCGAGTTTGTCAGCGCCTTTGTAGTTCGGTGCTTCATAGCGGGGACGTGGAGTAACTTGCGATTCGAGTCCCGGCTTTTCCTGATGCTGTTGGGGCATTGGAGACTTCGGTTCGGGCCGTTGATGAACTTCCGCGCTGCGTCGGGTCCGCGTTGATGCGGAACGCGGGCGGCGCGTGACCGTCTTATCGGATTTCTTTGTTGATGAGTTGCGCGCAGTCGCGCGCGCTGATATTCGTCGTTTTGTTTTTGGTGCCATGATGATTTCGATTGAATCTCAAAAGTGGTAGAACAAATGGCGGGCATAAGCCCGCCGCAAACTGTCTCGCTGATGATTGCTCAGGGGCTAGGAACCTTTCTTCCTTCCGCCTTTCTTCTTCCCACCTTTCTTCTTTCCAGCTTTCTTGCCGCCCTTCTTGCCACCTTTTTTCGAGGCCGAGCGATTTTCTTTCTTGCCCCGGCCCGAGCCGCTCTTCTTGCCGCCGCCCGACTCTTTGTTTACGGTCGCCCAAGCTCGCTTCGCGGCTTCTTCTGATGACACCCCACGCTCTTCATAACTCTCTTCGATGTGTTCGGCTTTGCGTTTCTGCTTGTCCGTGTACGCAGCTTTGTCTCCTCTAGGCATAAGTCAGCCTCCTTTTGCCCGGTGTGACATGCAACCCCTGCGCCTTCTTTGCGCAGTTCTCGCGGTGCAAACGAAGCGACAATATGCGCGGACATACCGGGATGCCGGTTTTCGAAAGTAAACAGAACCGCGATTTTGATGTACCGGACGCGTACACGTTTCTTTGGCTGGTAGCCAAATAATTCACTTTGCGAGCACGGTTTTGAACGATTGGGCGGTAGTGCAGGGGAAAACCCGCTGAGGGCACGTAGGTTGCTGTTGCTCCCGTTCAAGCGGAGGAAACTGGTATGGCTGAATCGAAAACTACTATTAATCACGAAGAGATCCGACGGTGGGTTCAGGAGCGCGGCGGTCACCCGGCGAGAGTGAAGGACGCTGAAGTCCTCCGCATAGACTATCCGGGCTTCAGCGGCGAGGAATCGCTCGAAGAGATCACCTGGGAGGAATTCTTCGAGGGCTTTGAAAAGAACAAGCTCGCGTTTCTTTATCAGGACACGCTTGAGAGTGGCGAAACGAGCCGCTTCTCAAAACTCATCGATCGCAACTCAACTCAAGCAAAGGCGGCTTAACGTATGGAAGGACCACTGCGCGGATGTCTGGCCGGCGCGGCCGCTTACAAATTTGGCGGCGGCTGCTTTTCAATGATTATTATCTTCGTCATCGTGTTTTGGCTGCTCGGATACGTGAATTGCTAATGGCTGGTCAGTCGTCGGTTGTCAGTGGCCGTTCGCATGCGTGTTCGCACGCTTGAGCTCTGAAGAGGCGCGTTACTAACTAAGGCCGAACAACTGACCACGAACAACCGACCTACTGACCACCCATGTTTTATTTAAAAACTTTACCCAAACCAGAGGATTTTCGTGTACGCTTAGGCCCGTAAATGGCCGACAAGAGTCGCAAGGTCCTCTCATTTCCTCAACCAGTCCCCGCCAAGGCGGATTACCAACGCGTCAAATCAAATTACTCGATTCGTGAAATCAAGCAGATGTTTGGCTTGAGCGAGCGCACGATTAGGCGGTGGACCGACACCGGAATTATTCAGGCTGCGGCGTCGGCAAACGTCGAGCAAGTCACCTACGACTTTCAGGCGCTGACGCTCTTCCGACGCGTTCGCGACATGCGTACCCAGGGTCTGACGATCAAGCAGATCGAGGCTGAACTGCAGGGGCAACTCAGTTTGTTTCGCGCCGAAGTGGGGCAAGTGCAGGTCTCGCGGCTGCTGACCCCGTTCGAAGAAGCGCTACTTCTTCATGAACAGGGCGACACGCAGGCCGTTGAGTTCTACCGGGAAGCGATCGCTGCTGGGGACAACATCGCTGAGGCCTATTGCAACCTGGGCATCATCGACCTCGATCGCGGCCACATGGTCGGCGCGCTCGACAACTTCACGCAGTCACTGAAGCACGATCCGCGTCACGTCGAAGCTCACTACAATCTGGCGAACCTTTATTATGACGCCGGCGACTTTCCGCTCGCGCGCCTGCACTACGAAGCGGCGACGCAAATCGAGCCGAACTTTTCTTTGGTTTACTACAACCTTGCGCTGGTCTATCACCGTTTGGCGAACGTCGTCGGCGCGCGTCAGGCACTGCACCGGTACAAAGAACTCGAGCCCGGCGACGAAGAGATCGAACTCGTCGATCAGCTTTTGAAAGCCATGGAGCTGGGCCGGCCGAACGGGTAAAGCAGTTCCAAGTTCCAAGTTCCAAGTTCCAAGTTCCAAGTTTCAAGTTTCCGGTTCAAGTTTGTCGGAGCCAAAGCCTTTTGCCCAGCGTCTTCGGGCTTAGCCGCGTTAGCGGCGAGATGTTTATAGTTGGCCCGGCCGGATGAAGAACGTTCGCACAGCAGGTTCTATAAACATTTCGCGCCTAACAGCGCTCTCGGTTCGCATTCAAACTTAACTTGATACCGCATGCTTCGCTCTTCGCCGCTTCCGACTTGAGACTTGAAACTTGAAACCTTAAACTTGGTTTCGTTTGGCGGGGTAGCTCAGATGGTTAGAGCGTGGGATTCATAACCCCAAGGTCGGCGGTTCGATCCCGCCCCCCGCTACCAAATTTTCTCAAACCAACCTAAACCCGGACCTGGGCCACGCTAAGCTTGGAGTCTGCGTACCGCGTCGTCTGGAAACGATGTAAACCGGACTCGAGTTGCGACTACGGTTGTTGCCGCAAGGGCCTCCGCCCCCTATTCTTCCATTTAGGCGACAACGAATGAACTTTCCCAGAGCCAGCGGCATTCTGCTGCATCCGACCTCGCTGCCCGGACGGTTTGGCGTAGGCGATTTCGGTGACGAGGCTTATCGCTTTGCGGACTTTCTCGTCGCGAGCGGTCAGAGTTTTTGGCAAGTGCTGCCGCTGGGACCCACAGACGAAGGTGGCTCGCCTTATTCCTCTTACTCCGGTTTTGCCGGCAACACTCTATTAATTAGTCCGGAAAAGTTAGTTGAAGATGGGTTGCTCAAGAAAAGCGAGTTGGATGACGTCGGCTTACGCGAAACTGAGCGCGTTGATTTTGATAAGGCGAGAAAAACGAAGAACGCGTTTCTTAGAAGAGCATTCGAACGATTTCAGGCGAACGACAATGCTTTGCGCGATTCGTTTGCGTCTTTCGATCAAGAGAACGCGTCATGGCTCAATGACTATGCGCTGTTCCAGGCGTTGAAGAAAGCGAACGGCAGCAAGGGCTGGCTCGAATGGGATCGTCCACTCGCCATGCGTGAACCCAAAGCATTGTCACGCGCGGGTATTGAGCTGCGCGACGAGATCGATGCGCAGAAGTTCTTTCAGTATCTATTCTTCAAACAGTGGCATGCGCTGAAAGCGGTTTGTAATCAGCGAGGCATTCGCATCATTGGCGACGTGCCAATCTTCGTTGCGCATGACTCTGCCGATGTTTGGACGAACCGCGAACAGTTCAAGCTCGACGAGCATGGACGCCCCACAGTAGTCGCGGGTGTGCCACCGGATTACTTCAGCGACACGGGACAGTTCTGGGGCAATCCGCTTTACAACTGGGACCGCATGCGCGAAGACGGTTTCGCGTGGTGGATCGCGCGTCTCCGCGCGAGCCTTCAACTGTTCGACCGGGTGCGGCTGGATCACTTTCGCGGCTTTGCCGCATGTTGGGAATTTCCGGCGGGCGAAACGACGGCGCAAAATGGCGAATGGGTCGAGACACCGGGAAGGGAATTGTTCACTGCGGTTCGTAATGCACTGGGCGAAGTCGCCATTATCGCCGAAGACTTAGGGGTTATCACGCCCGATGTTGTCGAGTTGAGAAAAGAACTCGGCTTTCCGGGAATGCGCGTGCTTCAGTTCGCATTCAGCGGCGAGGAAGACAACGTTAATTTGCCAGAGAACTTCGACCGAGATGTGGTCGCGTATACGGGAACGCATGACAACGACACAACGGCTGGCTGGTTCAATCAGTTGAGCGTGGCGAACACAACCGACGCCGAGAAAACGCGAGAATTTTGCCTCAATTACTTGCAGAGCGACGGTCGTGAGATCAACTGGGATTTCATTAGCGCTGTGCTTGGATCAATAGCCGACACCGCGATTATTCCGCTTCAGGACGTGCTCGGGCTTGGGTCCGAAGGGCGAATGAACACGCCGAATACGACGAGTGGCAATTGGCATTGGCGGTACGCAGGCCGCTGGCCTGCTGAGCCCGCCGGAGGCGTGCGTACCGATTCTGACGATGGTAACTTGACTGCTGAAAATGCGGCGATACTGAGACGTTTGACCGAAGAGACGAACCGAAGCGGTAACCTAAAATCGACGACTACTGAATTTTGAAAAATCATGACACCTGCAGCAAAGACAGAATCAACTCTACCCGTAACTTTTGACGATGTGCTGGCCGCGCGCGAATTCATCGCGCCGTATCTGCCGAAAACGCCGCTCGTGCGCAGCGAAAAACTTTCGGCGTTGCTCGACTGTGATTACTACCTGAAGTGCGAGAACGTCCAACCCATCGGCGCGTTCAAGGTTCGTGGCGGAGTAAATCTGGTGGGCACGACGTCCGAAGAGAAGAAGCGCGCCGGCATAGTCACCGCCAGCACTGGCAATCACGGCCAGTCGATCGCGTACGCGGGTCGCTTGTTCGGCGTGCCCGTGATCATTTACGCGCCTGCTGAGAACGTTAACGAAACGAAAATGCAGGCGATGCGCGCGCTCGGCGCCGAAGTGCGTCTGCACGGTGGCGATTTCGACGAAGCTCGCCTGGAAACCGAACGCGTAGCTGAGACGGAAGGTTATCTCTACGTCCACTCAGCCAACGAGCCAAAGTTGATCGCCGGGGTGGGCACAATCGGTCTGGAAATATTTGAAGACTTGCCTGATGTTGACGTCATACTGGCGCCGGCCGGCGGCGGCAGTTGTGCTTCGGGAAACTGCAT
This sequence comes from Acidobacteriota bacterium, assembly GCA_052389795.1. GTDB lineage: Bacteria > Acidobacteriota > Blastocatellia > Pyrinomonadales > Pyrinomonadaceae > UBA11740. The sequence continues at coordinate 917,593 of JBQTHO010000001.1, forward strand.
CGTGGCAAAACATCTGAAGTCGAACGTGCAAGTGATCGCCGTTCAATCCGAAGCCGCGCCCGCGATGTGGCATGCCTGGAAGAACCGCTCGCTCGACGAATATCCGACGATGAAGACTGAGCACGAGGGACTCGCCACGCGCGTTCCGTTTGAAATGCCGAGCCGAATTTTGTGGGAGCTGTTAGACGACTTTCTGCTGGTTACCGATGACGAGATCAACGAGGCGATTGGGCTGCTCGCCGTCAACGCGAAACAGATTGCTGAAGGCGCGGGCGCAGCCTCACTCGCCGGCGCAATCAAGCTGCGCGATCGGGGCCGGGGCAGTAGCCCGACCGTTAGGGAGGGCTTAAGAGGAAAGAAAGTTGTCGGGATTCTGACCGGCGGGAACATCACTCCACACAGGTTCGCTTCGTTAATGAAGTCCGCAGCGCCCGCGTAGCCTGAGTCGCAGGGGCATTCAAAAGACCAATAATCCATTCAACCGCAATCAAGGACGAAAATTGTAGCCCAACCCCGACGTTTCGGGGTTGTGGAGCGCAAGTTAACAACTTGCGATACGAGCGTCGCCACGCGCCGTCAGAGGCGCGGAATGTTTATAGTTCCGCGACCCCCAAATGTTAGGGCCGGCAGAAACGAGGCAACCTCGCTTCTGCCGGCGTAGTTATCAACGAGAGACTTGCAGACTATAAACATTTGGCTCCTGCCGGAGCCAGGACTAAACGCCGTTCGCTTCGCTCTCTTACTTCAACACATTCGCTGTCAGGACGATCACCAGCGCACGGTTTCTCAGCGACGCCGTGCCGACGACGACTTTTTCACCGTCGCGCAAGTTCAAGGCGGTCTGTATGCGCGCGCGCTCCCGGTCATTTGACATTGAGAATGAGAGCTCTTTTATTTGCACACTCGGAGCACCCGTCACATTTTGTAGAATCGACAAGTTATTAATGTAGTACTCGTATCCCATAGAGACATTGGAAGTGCCAGGTGTCCCACTCGGAAACTCCGTCGTGCCGTTCCCTTGCAGGACACGTTCGGTTGTCGTGATTCGCTGCACGATCGATGCGGCCAGCTCATAATGTCGATAGTTGAGCGTGGCGCGTAGCTGAGCAAGCACGTCCCGGAGTTCAGTAGGCATATCGGTAGTGCCACTGCCGACATTGGATGCGATCAGCACGTGCATGCGAAGCTCGACATTAGTTTGCGGCGTGGCCGGGATGTCCAGTCGCTTAATCGCCTCTTCCATCGTCACGATGTTCTCGGGGAAATCACGTACGGTGATGGTTTTGAACTCCGAGTTGGATTGAATGGTGGCGCCTTTGAAGCCGCTACCGAGGTTTCGCAATACCTGAGCGAGCATCACAGCATCACGATACTTAACGTCGAAGACTCTGCTCTTGAAGCCTTTTTCAGTGACGTAATCTGGCTCAGGCCTCGGCGTGACCGTCGGCTGCTGAGCAAATGATACCGAGACAATTGACAATAAGAGTGCCAGGGCCAACGGCATGTGTTTTAAAGTCTTCATGAATAACCTCCTAGATTCCTTTCGAGTTTGGTAACGCCGGTTTTGATTTCGATTGAGAAAACCAGATGATGCGAATGTTCGGATCCTTTGTTTGCATCTCAACCCGCAGAGGTGATTGTTCTGGGACTGCATCGACAGCCGGCAGGCTGTTCGTCGCCTCAGGACCGCGCCATTTCGCCGAGTTGTCCGCCGCCCTGGAAGAATTCGGCGCCTTCGCCGCGACGAGTGGTGGTCGATTCACAAAGCCGCGCATACGCCTGCGTTTTTCGTCTACAGGTTTTCTGTTGGTCTCTACGCTCGTGGTCTCTGTGGTTCGCGGAGTCGCCGTTGACGCTGGTTGTTCAGTCACGATCGGATGATTGTTTGCAACTGGCTGAACGTCAGCCGTTCGATTGACGACTAAATAAAGGGCGAAGAAGCCAAAGGCGAATATCAGCGCGCTGGCCACGGCCCACGTCGTGCGAGGCCGAAACCAACTACCAAACATCTGCGGTAGCAGCGGTGCCGCTGGTTCATCTTCGATCTGCTGCATCACTTGCCGGCGCACGCTCGCATACACATTGTCCGAGAAGACGGGCGGCGCAAAATGTTGCGCCAACTCAACCGCGTCCCGGTATTCGCCGGCGACTCGCGCGCAAGCTGAACAGATTTGGACATGCTCGCTCACCAGCCGCGCGCGTTTTTCATCAAGGTCGCGTCCGGCGTACAGCGGCAGTAATTCATCAAGCTGCTTGCAATTCATCGCGTCCTCCCCTCGCCGAATCCCGCTCTGTGCTGCTGACAATAGATTCTGATCTTCTTTCGGGCGGAACTAATCTGCGAGCGCCCGGTCGTCGCACTCGACTTCATTATTCGTGCCACTTCTTCAGTTGAGAGACCTTCGACATCCCTCAGCACGATCGACGCGCGCTCTTTGAAAGGCAGCGTCCCCATCGCCCTCGCGATCAACTCGCGTTGTTGCGTCTGGATCAGCATGTGTTCGGCATCGACGTGTTCGTCAGCAACTTCGTGAGCCACCCCAGCATCTTCACCAAACGATATGAATCGGCTGCTGTGACTTTGTCGCTTCTTCAGAAAGTCCCGGCAGACATTGACCGTGATGCCGTACAGCCACGCGAAGAAATCCTGATCGCGGCGGAAGCGTCCCAGGTACTTATAAACCCGCAGAAACACTTCCTGCGAAGCGTCGCGCGCGTCGGCTTCGTTGCCTAACATTCGCCAGGTCATCGCCATCACTCGCTGTTCGGAATGCATGATCACTTGTTCAAAAGCGGCCGTGTCACCGCTGGCAGCGCGTTCAACCAAAAGTGAAAGCGAAGACTGATCTGAAGTCGGCTTATCCACCAGCAACGGCATTTCTAAAGCCAAAGCCATGTCAGCAGTCCCGCTCGGCACATTCAGCAGTTTTCGCCTTCCTACTTTCATATACCTGGATTGAGAGAAAAACGTTGAGAAGAAACTTCTTACGGAACCGCGAGCAGTAGCGAGCGGAATAAAAAATCGACTCGGATCGCTTGCGGTGTTGGCCCCTGACGTTAAATCTTTATCCCGCTCGCTACCACTCGCGGTTCTGTATTGTATCCTTCACTGATTCAACGCAAGTTTGACGACTTTGTTCCGCGCGGCGACGACCAGTTCGTTCTTGTCGTTGAAAACCATTCCAAAGGCAGGACCGTCAACTTTAAAAACGGTGAGATGGCGGCCGTCCGAATCAAACACCTGGATTCCTTTTATGTCGCTCACAAACACGCGGCCTTTGCCGTCAACCGCAATCGCGTGAGCGGCGCGCAACTGGCCCGGCTGACTGCCGGCGCCTCCGAAGCGATTCATGAACTTGCCTTCAGGACTGAACTTGAAGACAGCTTCCGCAAATGTTCCCAGTGCGTAGATGTTGCCGAGTCCGTCAACGGCAACGCGGGTGTTCAGCTCAGAACGATCGGCGACCGTGCTGATGGCTTTCGGGATGGTGAGAGTCGCATTACCGCTCGAGTTGAAACGCACGATGTTGTCTTGACCGCTGCTATACGAAGCAGCAATTAGGCCGCCGTCTGGCGTTGCCCGAACATCGTCAAAGCGGCTGCCTTGGTTCTGCAAGTCGCCAAGTGAAGTTCCGGTTTGCCCTTCGTAGCGCGTGATCGTTCCACGCTGCGCGATGTAGACAGTCCCTTTGCGATCGACGGCCATACCGCGGAGAGGCATCTTTCGATCGACCATCCACTGCGTGACGAAACTTCCGTTCGCGTCAAAGACCTGCACGCGGCCGCTGAGATATTCGCCGACGTAAATGTTGCCGTTCCCATCAACGCCGATGCTGCGCGCGTCGGTCATCATGCCGGGGCCGATGCCTTCGCTGCCGAACTTCAAAACCTCGCGCGCGAATGCGTTTGCCGGATCGCCGGCTTTGGATCCGGATGGTCCTCCGCTGCGCGTGACGATTGGTGTTCGTGCCGGGCTGCTTCTAAATAAAGAAGCCAGCGCGCCAAATATTCCGGCGAGCATTCCGCCGATGATGAGCACAACGATCAAGAGCGGAACCAGCACCATGACCCAGGCGGCCTTCTTTGCGGTGGCGGCGACGTGCGGACCGACGTTGATATCAATTTGCGAGATAATGCGCGCGGGATGGCCGTGGTGAGGCAGGGATAGTTGGCTTTGACAGTACGCGCACTTGATGTTGCCAGAGCCGAAAGCATTCGGTTCATACGAAACTGGCGCGCCGCACTTGGGACAATCAAACGTTTGCATGACTTAGATGAAGTTTTTCGAAATGGTCAAACCTACGCAGCCTGCGCGTAAATGCTTTTTCCCGCTCCAAAATACGAATTAAACACGTGCTGATAAATCGCGTCGCATTTCGTGCCATATAGTTCTTTCGAATACGCCCGAGGAAGCAGTTCAAGCCTTTCTTCTATTTCAAGACGGACAGCGGCCTTAGACTGTTGTCTCGACCGCCAATCGATAACCAACTTCTCATGCTTGAACTCCGATCAAGTAGTAAACACTTCCCACAACGACCTGGAGACATGGAGGCATGCGAACGTTCAATTCCGATCGCAGCCTCTAACGAGTCGAGATTCACAGCGGCTGGCTAAGGTTTGATGAGGCCCGGCGCTTTCTATCGTCGTGAGCGGGGGATCTTTGGGTCCCCCGAGCGCGGCTGGTGCTGGAACCACTCGTGTGGGGATCAATTGCGAGGGCAGGACTCGTGCGACAGCCATTTGCCGAAAGCACTCGTGCCAGAGCCGACCCCGCCGGAACTAACCGCTCGTGAACCATTCGCGCCGTAATCTTACGGAGTTGCCCACACTCACGCACGGGCTGCTGACGCGAAGATTGGCAGTGACTTGTTAGCCGCGGCCGCAAGCGGCTGGTAATCTTCGGGCAGGTCGCCGTTGTCCTCACGCAGGTAAGCCAAGTGCACCGGCTTCAGCGACGCGATCAGTTCCTTTCGCGTCTTCGTCTTTATCGGCTGGCCCAAATAGATCTTGCCCATGCGCGCGAGCTGCTTCTCAGAGATGGCTCCTGAAAACATGAAGAGCGGCCACTTGAACGCCGGCCCGTTCAGCCGGCGTAGCTTGTAAAGCCACATGCCGATCGAGCCGACGCGCCAGGCCGTCGGTCCCCACCAACTGTACTGGCCCGGGCGCAGATTCATCTTCCAGCACTTCATCATCAACTGCCATTGCAGCGGCGTGAGCTGGCGCGTCTGCCGCACGCCTTCCTGATGTTCCATGCGCGTATCGTGGAGCGGGGTGAAGATCGACGGAATCAAAAACGCGAACAGCCCGCGACGTTCCATTTCATAAATCAAATCGATCGTGGCTTTCACGTCGTCGTCAGTTTCGCCGGGATTGCCGACGATCAAGGTCATCGCCGGGAACCAGTTATTCTCGTTCAAGACGCGCAAGCCCTCGAGCACTACGCTCGGCCAATCTTCGATCGCGAAGGGAACGCCCTTGCTGGCCATGATTTGTTTCGCCATACGTATTGAACCCGTCTCGAGCCCGATCAGCGGCGCCAGAGCCTTCTTCTCAGGATGCGAGCTGAGGTAAGGAAAATGAATTGGACTCTTGGGCAGCAGCAATTCAGAAAGTTTTTTGATGAGCAAAGGATCGACGACGGCCGGAGCGATCGTGCAATGGCTGAGGACGTGTTGCTCGACGCCGGGGGTGTTCACGATGTCACCGTACAAATCGAGTAGTGCTTCGCGATTCGGAAAATAAAATGGTGTGTTGGTGTGCACTTGGCCCCAGATGAACATGTCTTCGGTGGCCAGTGAAATCTGCCGATTGCCGTTGCGAACATTGGCGCGCACCGCGTCCATGATTTTTGTTTTCGGCAGATCGATTTGCGGGTTCAAGTCCGGAACGCAGAACTGACAGCGGCGTCCACAGCCGGTGGTCATCTCAACCACGCCGAAAGTCGTGCGCTTGTCGGGAAACAAAATCGCCTCGCGGTCGACGGGGTGGCGCACTTCAACTTTTCTTGGCAATTCTTTGCCGGCAATCGCTTCGCTGAACAGCGCAGTAACGTCGTCTGATTCGGCCCGGCCCTCCACCACGCAATCGACGCTGAGCTCATCGTAATAATCCGTCTGAATTACCTGCCAGCCGCCTGAGCCGCCGACGATCACTTTGAAGTTCTCGCGAAAAGGATTTGACTTGATGGCCGCAAACAATTGCCGCGAGTAGTGGGAATTGATCGGCATTTTTGAAGATCCGAAGATCGATGTGTAAACGCCGGCGGCGAAAGTCACGCCCAGCGGATTGTGCGTTGATACCGCCACCACGCGCGTTCGCGGGCCGATGAATCGCGGCAGATCTTCCGGATAACAGGCGACGATATCGTCGGCGGAAAAGTTTCTCAGTAATGACGCTTCGATCACTCGGACGCCGGCGGGCATGTAGCGCGCCGAGCCGTCCGCTTCGCGTTCTACTTCACGCCATTTCGGATATTTGCGATTGAGCACGCCTTCCATCCAGATGGGCAACGATGCCATTGCCATTTGAATGAAGTAGCCGGCGTGATCGATCGCCTCGGTCAGCGGCGCGGTGAGAACAATCAATTTGCCGCCGTCGCTCAGCGTGTCGTTGTGTTGTGAGTTTCCATCCGCGGCGACGCAATTCGGATCTGCCGGCTGCGGCAGCGCGCGATGGCCATTTCCGTTGCCGTTTGAGTGATCAATGGCCATTTCCGTTGCCGTTTGAGTGATCAGATGAACCAGGGGACATCCATCCTCTCCTTTGTTGAGTAACGCTACCCCGGTAAATTCGATTCGTTCAGACCCGGTAAGCAGCTTGTTCGTTGCGATGTGCCCGTGGGTTCGATCCCAGCCCCATGGGCGTCCGTGAATGGCGTGAGAATATGCGCATTTCGATAGTTGGAGTCAAGGAATATCTTCTAAAGGCGCCGGCGGTAAAAAGAAGGCTCGTCGCGGAAAACCGTGACGAGCCTTTTCCGAGGTGGCACAGACTTCAGTCTGTGATTTCCTCTGCTCAATAATCACAGACCGAAGTCTGTGCCACTGAAGTTACCGCCGTGTGATTTTCACTGCTTGCGGTGAATAGTTCACCCGTCGCAACTCGCGCATGCGGCCTTCTTTCACCGCGCCTTCGACGAGTTCGTATCCGAGCATCGCGATGATTCGGCCGCGCACAAACAGCGGGCGCGAGTTGCCGTACCAATCGACGCACGATGCGCGGCACGCATCGTCCACGGCTTTCTCAGACTGCGCCCCGAGTTCGCCAATCTCTTCGAAGTGCAGACCATTATTGCGCAGGAAGAGAATCGCTGCCGAGTCCTGGAACAGATGCTTGTAACCTGAACGTCCCGGCACACTGATGGGCAGACCGAGCACGCCCGAACTCGGTCCATCAGGCTTGTAGAAGAAACCGTGACTGCGAAGCTCGCCTTGCGAAGCGCCTTTGCGAATGTATTCGTCGGCGACTTCCGGAGATCCGCCGAGTCGAATCGCTGAGAAGCGCAGGTTGCTGCCGTCCGTGCCGACAACGATCGCGTCTGAGCCGAGCGCCTCGATCCGATCGACGCCATGATTAACTTTCAATTCGCTCAGGTCGCCATCCGCCCAACGCACCGCATAGAGGTTCGATTGCGGCTTGTTCTGCGGCGCGCCCCAGCCGCTGCCCGTGCCGTACAAAAGGTAATCGCCGACGAACCGATTCTGGAAGGTGTAGCCGGCGGGCTTCGGCAATCCGTGATAGTCCCACGATGAAGCGCTGTCGCTGCCGTCATTGAAACTCGACACTGGCACGCGCAGCAGGGCAACTTCGCCCGCGGTTCGTTCAGCACCCCACATGCCGTCGCCCGATCCATTCGAGCGCACCAGCACGTTCAGGTGCTTGTCGCCGCTTTCGAGAAACGAAAACTGATCGACGGGACTGCCGGAAACACCGAGCGCGCTCGGCCCCGTGCCATCCAGCGGCATGCGATAAACCATCGAACGCTCGACATTGCGCTGCCGGTTGTAAGACCACTCAGTCGTCCAAACGTAAACCGATTCCGGCGAGACGTAGAACACGCGTCCCGGAGGTCCGAGCACCGCGGTTGCGTCACATTTGAAGTCGTTCGCGAGATCACAAACCGTTACCGTGTGCAGCGCGAGCCCGGAGTTCGGATTGATCTCGCGCTCAGGACGATAAACGCGCGTCGCGGAAACGATTCGCTGGAATTCCTGAGGGGTCGCGCCCTTATGCCACTTGCGCACGGCCGGAAACGTGACGGTTGGATCTTCCGCGTATGGATTCATGTACAGGGGCGTGTAGAAGATCAACTTGCTGCCAATTAAGCGGCTCGCGTAGTTGCGTGACGAATAGTAATCGTTAGAACGCAGGTGATAAGTCGATCGATACGAAAGATTTCCCGCTCCGTCGATGTTGAAGAGACCGACCTCTGTGCCGCCGCGTTCGTAGCTGTAACCAATTACGACGACCGTGTCATCCGACACGAGCATCTCGTCGTACCAGGTCGAGCGGGGATTGATCTCCGGCCCGAACGCATCAACTGCTGAGATCGGCTTCAGAGCGTTATCGCCGACCTTGACTGTAAACAAACGGCCGCGTCGCAGCACGACGAGGTGATCGCCATGCAGCTTTACGATGCCGCCTTCGTCAACGCCGGCGTGCTGAGTGTTTGTTACCGACTCGTCGTCCTTCGCGCCGGATTTCGCTGATTCGTTTGCGGCTTGGGCCGTCGGCGCGGGCGGCGGCGACATGTTTGAGAGGCCGCTGGATTCGGCGCGGTTGCGACGTGCCGCATGCTTTCGCTCTTCCGCGAGTTTTCGAAAGTAAGCCTTCAGCTCTTCCTCTGACGCGAAGGCACGCATCGTCTTTTTGTCCGTTTTCTTCGCGTTGCCGGCGGCGGCTGTGTTGGTCGGCGTCCCGGTACAAGCGGCCAGCGCCGTAAGCACGAGCAGTGTCGCGGCCAGGGTAAACAGAAATGACGTCGCGGAAATTGCGAATGTCCGGACGGGTCGGATATGCGGTTTCATAGTTTCGATTTCTCCTTGCGGGTGCGTAATCGTTTACAACCGATAGAAGAACGCCCTGAATTCCAAAACTTGCGGCTCAAGTGTCATGGGGTCGGTACTGTCGGCGTGAGCGGATGGGGCAGGCGGCCAACTCGGCCTGAATCTTTATCCCACCCGCTAACGCGGGCGGTACTGACGGCCAGGCGACAACAAAAAAATTGACAGCATGAACGTGCATTAACTAACATGCTTCGACACTTGGGATGTCAGTTCCAACCTAACTCGGAAACGGAGAAGAACATGCACAAATCAATCACCCCCGGCTTTGCCCGCTTGGCAAGAGCCTTCGGCATCGGTCTGTTCGTATTAGCGGCGGCGGTTGGTGCTTATGCCCAAACGCAAAGCACCACCGGAACGATTCAAGGAACCGTCTTAGATGAACAAGGAGGAGCTGTGCCCGGCGCGACCGTCGAGATTAAGAATCTCGCGACCAACGCAACGCGCACCCTGACAACTGATGATGAAGGTCGGTTCGTGGCGTTGGCGCTTCAGTCCGGCGCTTATTCGGTAACAATCACCAAGCAAGGCTTCGCAATCTCCGAGGCGCCAAGGGTTGAAGTGACGGTCGGTCAGGCCGTCAACCTGCCAGTGGCGATGAAAGTTTCCGGAGTCGAAGCGCGGGTCACAATCAGCGGCACGCCAACCGTTGACACAGTAAAGACAGAGTCAAGCACGACCTTGAATGAAACAGCCGTCAACAACACTCCGATTCTGGGAAGAAAATTTGAGGACCTGCTGACCCTGACTCCGGGAGTGAGCATCACCCAGGGCCCGGACGGCGATGAAATTAACTTCAACGGCCAGCGAGGCGTTTTTAACAACGTGAGCCTTGATGGTGGCGATTACAACAATGGCTTTTTTGGAGAGCAGCTCGGCGGCCAACGCGCGGCCATCGATGTGCCTCTCGATGCGGTAAAAGAATTTCAGGTCGTGGCATCCGGCGCTTCCGCCGAGTTCGGCCGCACCGCCGGTGGGATTATCAATGTCATCTCAAAGTCAGGAACAAACGACGTTCACGGAAGTGCCTTCTATTTTCTGCGACACGAGAATTTGAGTGCTAACACTGAAGATGGAAAGCCGCTTAAGGACTTCATGCGCTCGCAATTCGGCGGCACTATCGGCGGTCCCATCCAAAAGGACAAGGCTTTCTTCTTCTTTTCCTTCGAGGGTGTCCGCGAGAAGCTCTCGCGCGAGAATTTGAGCGTTCCGCTGGGGACGCCCTGCGCAGTGACGACTCCGGTGATTACCAATCCGGCGCATGAAACGGCCATCAATGCCAGCACGGAATGCCAGCGCGTGGCATTGCTGAATTTCTTCCGCACCAGTCGTAATCAGGAAGAAGGTCTGCCGGTCGAACATAAAATTACTAACAATGCTTTTCTGGGTAAGCTTGATGTGGAACTTAATTCCGCGAACAAGCTGGCGGCCACCTATAACTTCACCTATTCGCGGAACCCCAACCAGACGTTCGATGTAGCCACTTACGGAAATTCCGCAAACGGCATCGAAGGCCCGTCAAAGATTAACAACTTCAACTTCAATCTCTTCAGCACCGTCTCGACGACCAAGCTCAACGAGGCTCATTTTTCCTACACGCGCGAGGATAGACCGCGTTCAGCCGTTACTTCGAACATTCCGGCGGACACGGCCATGGGGTTCGGTACCACCTTCCGTTTCGGTCACCCGTTCTTTCTGAACCCAACAGTTGACGAGTTATTTTGGCGTACCCACATTAAAGATAACTTCTCGATCGTTTCCGGCAACCATAACCTAAAGTTCGGCGGCGAATGGGTGCATTCGTTTAACGATCAAGTCTTCCGCGGGTTCTTTGAAGGGCGCTATATCTTTGACAGCGTGTCGGGCTTTTTACACTATGCGACGCCGGGCGCTCCCGGATCCGGTTTCGGGCCCAATGCCGGTCGCTGCACCAATGGCGTCTGGACTGACTTAACTTTAGCCGTGCCACCATGCGCAGGGGCGACCACGCCATTGTTGCTCTTCCTCCAGGGCGCAGGTCCCAACGGTCCCGCGACCGACGCCGCCGGCGCTTCTTCAATTAAGAATGAAGACCTCGCACTCTTCGTGCAGGACAAATGGCAGGTTCGGCCCAACTTTACGCTTAATTTAGGCCTGCGCTGGGAAGCCCAAATCTTTCCCGAACCTACAGTCGCGCCGTCCGCGACGGCTTATGGAATGTTTCTGAGTGACCCGCGATTTCCTTCCGATGGAACGCTGCATAGCCCCAAGAAGCAGTTTCAGCCGCGCGTGGGGTTTGCCTGGGACATCGGCAGCAACGGAAAATCTGTCCTCCGCGCCAGTTATGGAATCTATTACGGCAGGCAAAACATGCTCACGCAGGTAGGGTCGATCACCACCAATGGCGTGCAGCAGCAAACGATCGCGGGCGGGCTGTTCGCCAATCCGTTTGTGCGACCGACCTGGCCCGGGCTGGTGACGCCGGCCGCAAGCACATGTACTGCCGGAGGACGCACTAATCCTTTTCCGTGCTTCTCAGGGGTGCGCGTGTTCAGCCGCGATTACGCCAATCCGCGCATCTACACGGTGAACGCCGCTTTCGAGCAGGAATTGCTAAACGATCTTTCGTTGTACTTTGATTTCACCCACTCGAAGGGCGTCCATTTGACTCGGTTTCTGGACTATGGCCGGACCGGTTTCTTTGCGCCATTCCTGGGCGAGACGATGGTAGCCAGCGCGGTAGGAAAGGCGCTTTACAACGGCTTTACAGTCGGCATGAGAAAGAGGCTCAGCAAAGGTTATCAGCTAGAGTGGAACTACACGCTGGCGAAGGACAGGGATGATGATTCGAATGAACGTGATCCATTCCTGGATCGCTCGTTCGACATCTTCAACTGGAGTTTGGACTATGCGCTCTCGGATCGCGATATACGGCACAAGTTCAATTTCTACATGTTCGCTGAGCTTCCCTGGGATTTTGAATTCGTTCCGCGCCTTCAAGCCCGTACCGCACAACCGGCGACCCCGGCGCCGCGGACTGCGACAAATCGCAACACGCTGCGCAAGGACAACGAATTTTTCTCGTTTGATTGGCGGCTGTCGCGGCGGTTCAAGTTTGGCGAGCGATACGCGCTTATCCCGACCGTTGAGATGTTCAATACCTTCAACTCCAAGAACCGAATCAATTCGCTGGTTGGCGCTGGAAATCAGAACTCAATAACCGCGCCGAGTCTGTTCAATTTCGACGGCTTCCTGCGTCAGGGGGTGGGCGACCCGCGACAGTTGCAGTTGGCTGTTAAGTTTGTGTTCTGACAACTGGCGGTTGCGAACTATTAGGAAAAAGGCGCAGAGGCCGCTTGGCTCCTGCGCCTTTTTATTTCGGTGCAGAACCGCGACTATACAGAACCGCGAGCGGTAGCGAGCGGGATAAAAACTCAATTCACCCCAGCGTGCCTTGGATCCTTACCCGCTCGCTACTGCTCGCGGTTCTGTAGCGTTATTTCCCTTCGTACGTTTGCACCAACTGACCGTCGATGAAGATGCGATATTGCTGCGGCTGAAGGCCGGCGAGCAGAAGCTTCCGCTCTTTCTCGATCGTCACGTGATGTTTTTCTGCCAGGCCGACGACGAAATCGTATCGTTTGGTGAGACTCACTGAGAGCGTGCGGACTTCGTCTACGATGGGAATTCCGTCAACCTTGATTTCCGAACGGCCCGCGAACTGATCGAACGAGAAATCAACCCGGTGCGGCTCCGTGATGCCGACCATGAAGCTGAATTGCATGACTTTAATTCAAATCCGTTTATACGGCAGCAGCCACCGATACAGGTCCGCCCGAATTAATTCCGATAATTTTAGAAGGCCGCCACCTCTCTAACTCCACCCCCTGAACTCGCGCCTTCACTTTAACGGTTATTACTTCATCAATCAGTCCTGAGACTAAAGATCGTCAGACTTACCCGGGCCGGCGCTTCTTTGGATAGACAGCCTTCACGGCTGAGATAACGCCCCTGGTTTTCTTTGCCGCTTCGCCCAACTTGCGCGCGTCGGCAGATGCGCGCCTCTTTGCGCGACGAATGTAAGAACGAATTTCCGGCTTGCTCAAATCTTCAGTCGTTTTGATCGTGATGTGTCGGATCCGACTACCCTTGCCTTGCAGAATGCCTTTCCCGTCATCGAGCGTCGCGCCGTCGTTGAACCCGAGGTTCACGTGTTTGGAATAGACGGCGAGGTGAAGAACCCCGTCGCTCAAGCGCTCGCTGGTCCCGTAGCCAATGGCGACGGCGCTGTACGCGTCATAGATGTTCTCGTAACAGGGCGCCATTTCTTCGAGCACGAGCGCACGAAGTTGCAACGCGAGATCGCGAACCTCAGCGTCGTAGGGTTTGAGAAACGTTCGCAGCGATGACGGCACTGGATATTTCACGCCGCGGATTCTATCTACGAAAGCAGCCGGTCGACAATAGCTTCGACGTGAATCTTCGTGGTATCGAGCAAGGGAAGGCCGCTGTGTTCGGGTGCGCGCAGGATCAAAGGGAGTTCTGTGCCGGCGAGAATCAGACCGTCAATGTTCTCTCGCTCTTTCATTCGATCGACAATCTCGAGCAAGCGCGTTCGCGTCTCGGGCAGGAAGACGCTCTTTAGCAATTCGCCAAAATACTTTTCGTGGATGAAGGCTTTTTCTTCTTCGTTCGGAGTAATAATCGGCAAGCCTATTTTCGCGAATGTGTCGGCGTAGAATCGCGCGCGCATCGTAAAGCCCGTCCCGAACAATCCGGGCCGCTTCAATCCGAGTGCCTGAACTTTGTCGCGCGTTGCCTCGACAATGCTTACCAACGGCAATGACGTGCGCGCGCTAATCTGATCGAAAACAATGTGGGCGGTGTTCGCCGCCAGCACCGCGAAGTCAACGTTCGCGCGCTCAAGCCGTCCAACCTCTGCGACCAGGTAGTCGGTAAACGGATCCATTTCATCGGCATTGATCCATTTGACCAGCCGATCGAGGTCCACGCTGTTAATTACGACGGACGGATAGCTGCCGTGGTTCGTTCGCTCGCGATAACCGGCGATGATGTATTGGTAGTATTCGACGGTTGACTCTGGCCCGATGCCGCCGATGATGCCGACAGTTGTCATCTAGTTAGCAGTGAGCAGTAAGTAGTGAGCGATGGGATTAAGCAGTCGAACTATGACGTGAGAATGAATCTAAAACTGAACTCTCAATTCAAGACACACACCGTTCTTACTTCATCACCCAACACCCTATTCCCAACTCCCTAATTCCTGCCACACCAGGTCCAGAAGAAGCCCGTCGACCACTTCACGCGGGTCGCGCGGAAATCGAAGTCGCCTTTGATCGTAACGCCATCGTCAGAAGTCATAAAAATCCAGGGCCCTTCCAGCTTGCCACCGTTGCGAGTGCCGTCTTCGGTGATGACGAACAAATCTCCGCGCGCGTTGTGAGTAGCAGTGCGAATTCGATCACGGCTGCCGCCGAAACACCATTTGCCTTCGACCCGCATCAACGTCCATGAGCCGTCGCGGACGCGCGCGTTTCGCCATGGGCCGCCGAGAAAATTGTTCCAACTCAATTCCAGCCAACCCGAGCCGGTTCTCCCGTTCGCATCGGCAAATGTAAACTGAAGTCGCTTGCCAACCATTGTTCCGCTAACTGTTCCAGTTGCTCCGTCGGAATACTGAATCGTGCCGGTAACGCTCGCGCCACTCTGCGTGAAGACAACTTCGGACGCGCCAAAGTCGTTGCCGCTTGTCCACCATTTGCCGTCGATCGAGGCCGGTGCAGTGTTCGGGCGTCTGCTCGACGACGTTGCCGGCGTCGTGGGCTTTGTCGGCTTAGGCGTGCTGGTGCTCGAGTTCGTCTTCGACTTTGTTTCCGTGGTCGTAGTCTTGCCGCCGGCGGGTTGGGCAGCAATGCCCGCAGCCGCAGCGGCGAAAAGAATGTTTATGACAAAGCCGGTCAAAAAGGCCCTGAAGTATCGAGTTGTGTGCGACATCGAGTATGAAGTAAGTAGTCAGTTGTCCGTGGTCAGTTGTTTAGATAATCAACTGACAACTGACAACTGACAAACTGACAACTCTTCCTTTCAATCCTTCTTCCAGGTGAACGGTTTATCAACATTAAAGTAGACCGTGCTTTCCTGGTTCGTCTTATCCAGAACGACGAGAGCGTCAATATAGTGTCCCTTGTTTTCAATCAACGACTGCTTGATGGGCCGCAGCTCCAGCGAGCGCATTAGGCCGTACTCTTCGCTGACTGAAATGACTTCAAAAGCCGTTTCGGGGGTCTTGCCATCTTTGGTGGACTTGATCGAGGCCAGCAATCCATCCGCCATGAAGCGGTGAAACGCGGCGCGCTCGGTATCGCCCGTTTCGCGATAGGCAATGTGCGCGACCATGTTTGCATTGACCTCGATAAAGTTCTTCTCGAAAACGGACTGGGCTATTTTGATGGCTTCGGGGTAGTTATTCTGCGCCAGGGCGCCCCACAGAGGCCGGTAGGTAAGCATTGGTGAATAAGGGTTGTAGTTAGACGATTCAAAAAACGCGAGTCGAAGCTCGGTAAAATCGACGGTACGATCGCCCTTCTTCACCTTTTCGAGAAGTGATTCGTACTTCCGTTTTTCTGCCGAGGAGGCTTTGGGCGATGGCATTGGTGTCGGCGTGGGCGAAGGCGTCGGCTGATTTTGCGCCGCGACTGAAACCGTGAGGCTAAACAACAAGAAAATAAAAACCAGAGATTTCCTGATCATTGTTGAGTTTAAACTTTCCATCTAAATGATTGTCTGGGATTTCGCATTCTACAGAAGAGTGAGGTTTAAGGAAACACTACCGGATCGTCGAATGAAACATGCCTACCGTTAAGTCGGAACCTAAGACTGCGATTCGACGAAGTCACGTGAAACTGCACTAAGAAGAGTCGTCAGCCGGCTGACCCACTCAGGTCATTGCGCCACTTCATACTCAGGCTTCTTCGCCCCCATCAGCCACTTATCGAACCAACCGACGATGTGCTGAAGCCGCTCGATGCGATGCCACGGCTGGCCTGAACGCGAGAGTTCGTGATTCTCGTTCGGGAAGCGAACCATGACGGTCGGAATCTTTCGGTACTTCAATGCGCGAAATAGTTGTTCGCCGCCCGAATAGGTTGGCGTGCGCCAGTCCGTTTCGCCAAGGATGAACATCATCGGTGTCTTGATGTTGTTAACGTAGGTGATGGGCGAGCGGGCTTTGAAATCTTCCGGATCTTCAAACGGCGGTGCTTTGAACCAGCTTGGCTGAAACAGCGTGAAGTCCGCCGTGTACCACCAATCGGTCCAGCTCGAAATATCGCGCTGGGACACGGCGGCTTTGAATCGATCCGTGTGACCAACTGCCCAGTTCGTGAGAAGGCCGCCGCCACTTCCACCCGTAATGCCGAGTTTCGTTTCATCGACGTAGCCGCGCCGGATCAATTCATCGACACCGGCCATTAAATCTTTGTGGTCATCGCCGGGATATTTATGCTGGATGATATTCCCAAACTCCTGCCCGTAGGTCGTACTGCCGCGCGGATTCGGATACAGCACGACGTAACCCTTGGCCGCCATCCACTGAAATTCGTGATCAAAGATGTAGCCGTACGCGGCATGTGGGCCGCCGTGAATGTTCAGAATCAGCGGATACTTCTTGTTTGGATCGAAATCCGGCGGCTTCTGCACCCACGTCTGAATTTTCTTGCCGTCAAAGCTCGTGTACCAGAGGTCTTCCGGCTCAGTCAGATTAAGCTTCGAAAACAAATCATCATTGAGCCGCGTCAACTGCTTGGGGGCCGCGCCGGCTTTTTCAAGCCAGAACAGATCGCCAATCCGTGTCGGCGTTGAGATCAGCAGCGCGAACTTCGAACGATCAGCCGTCGCGCGAAAGTTCATGACGGCATGATCTCCGGTCGTCACGTTTGTCTGCCGGCCGTTTCCAGCATCGAACGCGCCGATGTTTGCTCGGCCTTCTTTCGCAAAGGGGGCGTAAATCGTTCGGCCGTCGGCGCTCCAAATCGGCGGGTTGCCGCCCCCGCCGCGTGGCGCTGCATTATCACCGCCCACGCCCGCCCCAACGTCCCAATCGAAAGCCGTCGTGAGGTTGCGCGGCTGCGCATGAGCGCTGAGATCCATCACCCAGAGATCCGGTTGCGAGTACGAGCGGACCGGCTTTGTCGTCGATGCATAGAAGGCAACGTGTTTTCCGTCGGGACTGACGGCGAACGCGCCTGCGCCCATGTCGAACGAAGTTAGCTTTCGCGGTTCGCCGCCCGAAATCGAAACCAGATACAGATCCGTCGCCGGCAATTCGTAGTAAGGCTCGTCACGACGATCCGACACGAAATAGATCGAGAGACTGTCGCGTGCCCACGTTATGTTGCCGTCGCTGTACTTTCCCCTGGTCAGTTGCCTGGGCGTGACCTTGTCCGCTCCGGTGCGCGGGGCGTTGACGATCCAAATGTGGGACGGATGTTTGAAGTCGAGATAGCCGCTGGAATCGGATCGATAGACAGCGCGGGTAATCACGCGCACGTCGCTCACGCGCTCAGGACCAGGCTTCGGCGACGACGTTGGCGTTGGTGTCGGAGTGGGTGGTGCGACCGGTTGCACACCCGAGGTGGGCGGCGGTACCGGCAAAGTTTCCTTTTGCTTCACGAGTTCCTCGGCCGTCGCGCCGTTTGCGAAGGCGATCATCTTTCCGTCAGGCGACCACTGGGGATTGCCGGCGCCGCGCGGAAGCGTTGTGAACTGCCACGCTTCGCCGCCATCAAGCGAAATCATGAACAACTGCGGCGAATCGGGTCGGCCATCTTTCTCTGGCACGCGCACGAACGCCAGGTGCTTTCCGTCAGGCGACCAGCGCGGGGAAGTGTCTCGCGTGCCGCCCGTCAGTTGCCTCGTTTCGCCGTTCGCCGTTGAGACAATCCAAATCGCAGTGTTGTAACCGTCCTTTTTGTCGTTGACGGTAGCTTTCACGAAGGCGACGCGCGACCCGTCCCGCGACACCTGCGGATCGGCGATCCAATTGAAGCTGGACAGATCCTTTTCAGTGATGTTCCGCTTTTGCCCGACGGCCGGATCAACGATGAAAAGAAGTGTGAAGCAAAGAAGAATTACGCGTGATCGCATGACAGAGTCCTTTGCACCTGCGGTTTGGAAAGGCGCGCGTATTCTACTTTAAGATTGAATTAGCGGGAACGTCCGCGCCGCGGACGAATTTGATAGCCGGTGGCACCGGCATAGACGATAGATACACGACGACCCTGAGTCGAACGTTTTAACCGTTCGACTCTTCCAGGGTTGGATTGTGCTCGTCGCGTGACCGTGGGCGCGCCCACGACTATTAAATTCAACCTCTGCGCGGTTGGTATATCACTACTTAATCTCAGCCCAGGCTTTTCCGTTCTCGTAGTGCAAGGTAACGTCGGAAATCTCGATCAGGTTCAGACTCTCCCACTCGATGCTGTTACCTTTGCTGTCAACGACCTTCAGGTCCCATTTCGCACGGTGCTCCCGGTCCTCAAAAGTGACCTTCACGCTGTCACCAGCGGGCAAGGTGTCCACGCCCAGTATGTCTTCTTCCCAATCGTCCGTAGTAGTCGGGGAAACATACAGTTCGTGAATTTCGACCCCGGTTTCGTTGTGAAGCATGAAGTCCTGTTTACCAGAGCGCGCCAGGGCGGTGGCGGTGACAATCATCGCCAGCACACTGAAGGCGATTAGTAGTTTTGTCTTCGAAGCCAATTTTTTCATTTACTTCTCCTTAAGTTTTTCTGCCCGAGGGCCCTGCAGCCTAGCACGGTGATAATTACAAAATCAACATATGAGTTTATTTTGGTAGTGCTACACTGGATAGCAACATTCCTAACGGAGCACTACCGTTTATTTACAACGCATGAGTTTATTACTTAGCCCGCTTCTTTTTCTTCTTCGAGCCCTTCCTCTTCGTCGCGTGCGACGCGGCCTCTTTGTGTAAGCGCTCGTAATACTTTTGCATATCGTCGAGCTGCTCGTCAGACAAGTCCTCCAGATCGACGAGACTGGTGCGCGCTCCCTTGACTCCTTTTAGCAGTTCGTCGAGTTTCAGATGAATGGCCTTCGCGTCGCGATTCTGCGTGTTCTGAATCAGAAAGACCATCAGAAAAGTAATAATCGTCGTGCCCGTGTTGATGACCAGTTGCCAGGTGTCTGAGTAGCCAAACAAAGGCCCGCTGGCCGCCCAGACCACGATGATCAAGGTGGCAAAGATAAAGGCCCACGGAGATCCGACTGCATGCGAGGCTGCCTGTGCGAATTTTCTAAATATGTCTTTCATTTCGAAACGCACGCCTGCGGCGTGCTTCATTAAGTGTTAAGCCCACCAGAGGCGTGGGCACCCTTATCTCGCATTGCTCTTCGGGAACAACACACGGTCCGGAGCCGCATTCAGTTCCACCAGTAACTTCTTAATCAAACGTGTCTTTGTGCGGCCGGCTTCCTTCGGATGCACGAGGTAGCGCACGATCGCATCGATCCAGGTGTTCGTATTGGTGCGAAACAGTACCGCCGGATATTCGCGCACCTCCAATTGATCGACCGGCGTCTGCGCCAGAATCTCGCGAAAGACGCGCACCTGTTTCATCATGTGCTCACCGACTTCTTCGGCGGCGACGCGCTGCATTGTCTCGGCGACGAACTCGAGATCGCTTTCATAGGCCACGCTGAATTTGATCTCGTTCCAGATGTAGGGAAACAGCGGCCAGGTGTAGTTATAGATCGTCGAGTCCAGAATTTTGGAATTAGGAAACCTGATGATGCGCCCCGTCGGGTGATCGGTCGAGAGCAAATCGCCGCCGCCGAATTCCCACAACGTCGTGTCCAGATAACTGACGTCGATCACGTCGCCAGTGGCTTCGCCAATCTTGATTCGGTCGCCAACGCGATACGGCGAGCGGGCCAGGATGTAAATCCAACCGAGGAAACTCGTGACCGGCGTCTGGACCGCCAGGCCGAGAATCAGCGACAGCAGGCCAATCGAAACGACTGTCGTGTACCAGTTTTGAAATAGACCAGAGATGACAACCAGGATCAGAAACAGACCAAGCGCCAGCTTCGCAACACGCCGCAGGTTGTAACGAGAAACTGCGCTGTCAATTCTTCCGATCCAATAAACATCAACGAGCTTTGCGATCGCGAGCAGCAACACAACACCCATTGCGCTCAGCGTGAGTCGTTGCAGCAACTCGATGACCCGCGGATATCTTTCGGCGTAGCCAAACAGGCTCAGTTGCATGACTAAACGAAAGGCTGCCAGCACAATTAGAATTATGAAATGAGTGCCGAGCCAAAGTTTGTCTCTGGCTTCGGCTTTCGGCTTGTCTTCAGGTTCAGCCGGACTGGTTTGTTTGAGCGCCTCCTTCACATCCTGGCGCTCTTTTACCTGTTCGACTTCAGTGCGCAGTTCGTCCGTCATTCTTACAGAATCCTCACGCGCGTCTGGAGTTCGTGTGCTGAAAGGCCTAGCTAGTCTGTGAATTTGGAAATAAGCACTCGCTATGCCATATAGAGGGAGTTCATCGTTCACAACTCAATTCGTACGACTAAACGTTTGGCTAAACCACTAAAAGATAAATTTGCGATCGCGGCCGCGCTGCAGGAGATCGGCACGTTGCTCGAATTGAAAGGCGGGCAGTACTTCAAAGCGCGGGCGTACAAAGCAGGTGCGCGCGCGGTCGCCGAACTAAGCGAAGACATCGGCAAGCTGATCAAGCAGAACCGGCTCACGTTTGTAAAGGGAATTGGCTTCGCCCTCGCGAAGCAAATCGATCAGCTTTATTCGACGGGCGAATCTTCGATGCTGAGCGAACTGCGCGGTCAACTCCCGGCGGGCATCATCGAGCTTTCACACATTCCCGGTTTGTCGATTCGGAAGGTAGAACGTCTTCAGGAAGCGCTGGGGATTTCCAGCGTCGAAGAGTTGCGCGCTGCGTGCGAGGCCGGCAAGGTGCGCGACGTAAAAGGCTTTGGCGCGAAGACCGAAGCTGCGATTCTCGACGCAATTGCCGGTCAGGAAAATCGCGAGCAGTTCATTCACATTCATCATGCCTGGCGCTTAAGCGAGCGGATTCTCGAGTATCTCGCGACGGCGCGCGGTGTGTTGACGGCGGAAGCAGCCGGCGCAACGCGACGCTGGAAAGAGACAGTCTCGCAGATTGTTATAGTCGCATCCGCAAAGAATCCGCAGACGGTCGTTGAACATTTTCTGCGGTTCCCGCCCGTCATTCGAACTGAATCAAAAACCCAGCAGTATTGTTCTGTAGTGTTGAGCGAAGGCTATAAGGCGACGCTCTTCGCGGTTAAGCCCGAGGAGTTCGCGATCACTCTGTGGCGCGCCACAGGTTCTGAAGCGCACTTAAACAAGCTTCAGCCGATTGCTACGAAGAAAAAGCTGAACATTGTGTCGGGCAACGGCAACTTCGCCCGCGGTTCTACACCGCGGATGAAATCAGAAAGCAATATTTACAAGAGATTGGGACTGCAATATGTGCCGCCGGAGTTACGCGAAGACGCGGGCGAAATCGAAGCGGCACTTAAAGGCAAATTACCGGAAGACTTAATCACGACCGAAGACATTCGGGGCATGGTGCACTGTCACACGATGTATTCCGACGGCAAGCACAGCGTTGAACAGATGGTGGCCTCCGCGGAAGCGCTGGGCATGAAATACATCACAATCACGGATCATTCGCCAACCGCGTTTTACGCCGGCGGCGTGAAGATCGATCGTTTGCAGCAGCAGTGGGAAGAAATCGAGCGCGTTCAGGAGCAAACGAAGGTCAGGATTTTGAAAGGGACAGAGTCAGACATTCTCCAGGATGGGTCGCTGGATTATCCCGACTGGATTTTGGAGCAGTTCGATGTGATCGTCGCGAGCATTCATTCGCGCTACAAAATGAACTCTGAGCAAATGACGAAGCGGGTGGTCGCGGCCATGCGTCAGCCGGTGTTCAAGATTTGGGGACACGCGCTCGGGCGTCTGATTCAAAGGCGGCCGCCATTCGAATGCGACGTCGAAAGAATTCTCGATGTGATTGCCGAATCACGCGCGGCGGTTGAGATCAACGGTGATCCTTACCGGCTGGACATGGAGCCGCGTTGGGTTCGCGAAGCCCGCAAACGCAAAATCAAATTCGTAATTTCCGTGGACGCGCATTCAATGAACGCGCTGCATAACGTGAAGTACGGCGTCGGCATCGCGCGCCGCGGCTGGGTCAGAAAAGGCGAGGTGCTGAACACTTTGGGAGTGAAGGCGTTTCAGAAAGCTGTGCGGCCGGTGTGAGTTTGCCCTTTGCGCGAATCCAGATGAGGCTGATTTATTGAAACCGTTTTAAGTAACCCAGCCGTTTACGGCTGGGTTAGCGAATTCCTTTCCGTAGCCCAGCCGTTCACGGCTGGGTACAATGCGGGAGTTCGACCCGTAGCCCCTTCAGGGGCTTTCGTCATAAGGAGGAAACATATGTCCCACGTGTTTCACCAACTCTTCTACCATTTTGCTTGGGCGACTCACTCTCGCGAGCCGCTGATCGATCGCGCTTGGCGTCCTGGGCTTCTGGAAATAATCAACGAGGAAGTTAAGAGTCGCAGTGGCTTTCCAATTCGTCACAACGCAATGCCCGATCACGCGCACCTGCTGTGCCGGTTGCCGCCAACGGTTCTAATCGCAGATTTCATTGGACAGTTGAAAGGTGCAACCTCGTTCAGAGTTAACAAAGAGATACGCCCCAAGTTCAAACTACATTGGCAAGAAGGGTACGGCGTTCTAACACTGCGTAAGACGAGATAGATAAAGTTTCTCGTTACATCGATCAGCAAGAGGAACACCACCGCCGGGGGAAGCTGTCGGGGATTCTTGAGACTTTTGAAACGAACGATGACGATTGGCTAAAGCCGTGATGAGAAGCCTCCTGAAGGAGGCTTTAATAGCTATTCGCCTCCGCAACCCCAGCCGTTTACGGCTGGGCTACATAAAAAACGCGTCTATTGCGAGGAATGAGTACCGTCCGGAGTCAGCTACCCGACCTTCCGTTTCTTCGCGGTCGCGGGTTTTGATTTGACCAGGGTGAGCGCGGCCTTCTTCTTCGAAGCGACCGCCGCAGCTTTGACCATGGGCTTGCGCGATGATGCCTGGAGGCTCTTCTTCAGCGCAGTCATAATGTCCATGCGCGGCGGCTCTTCGTACTTCTCAAACTCGGTAACCTTCTTGCCTTTGATCTTCGAATCGATCAGCTTGCGCAGTGCTTCGTGATAATGATCGACGGTGTCGATGTCGGCGAAGGTTGTAATCATCTGTTCGACCAGACTGGTCGCGAGCGCCAACTCTTTCTTGTCGAGTTTCGGCGTGGCGTCAATTTCCGGTACATCTTCGACCTTGCGCACTTCGGCTGGATATCGCAGCTTCTGTAACACGATGCCGTCGTCGTGCGGAAAGACCGCGACGAGGTCTTCACGATCGCGAAGGACAACTTTCGCCAGGCCGATCTTGCCAGTGTCTTTCAGAACCTGACGCAGGAGGGCGAATGGCTTTTCCGCGACCGGGCCATCCGGGCCAATGTAATAAGGCGAGTCAAAGAACATCGGCGCGACTTCGGAACTCTCGACAAAGCCCAGAATGTCCACGGCGCGGGTCGTCTTGATTTTGATCTTAGCGATCTCTTCCGGTTCGATGATCGCGTAACGATCAGGTTCGTACTGATACCCCTTCGTGATCTGATCGTTGGTGACAATCTCGCCGCACTTCTTGCAGCGCTTGTCGTAACCGACGGGGCCAAAATCGTCACGGTGCAGTTGATTGAACTGAATTCGCTCAGACGCTTCGAGCGCGTTGTAGACGCGAATCGGAATCGCGACGAGCAGAAATCGTATGTGACCTTTCCAAATCGAACGCATGGGATCCT
This sequence comes from Acidobacteriota bacterium, assembly GCA_052389795.1. Taxonomy (GTDB): domain Bacteria; phylum Acidobacteriota; class Blastocatellia; order Pyrinomonadales; family Pyrinomonadaceae; genus UBA11740. The sequence continues at coordinate 941,606 of JBQTHO010000001.1, forward strand.
CCATGTACCGCAAGTTGTTAACTTGCGTTTTTGCGGGGGCGACCAGCGCGCAAGTTAACAACTTGCGCTACAGACACAAACGCGGGCCTGACGCCCGCATTCTTCTGGGTCATCATCGACCCAGCCCTCAAGTTGATTCGCGAGGGGCGGAAATTATGAGACCACTTGGGCCATCAAGTAAAGACATTTATTTTGGCCCAGTTTCCAGTGGGTCGCCGGGCACGGGCCGCAATATGTTGTTGCGTTTTCGATTGACCGTCTTGAGGCGACGACTTATTCTGGCGGTTCAGCTTTAGCGACCTATTGACCTTACATGCGCGAATGCCCCCGCTGCGAACGCTGTTACGACGACGAAGTACTCCTGTGTCCTGACGATCAAGCGAAAACCAAGCACACTCTTCCCGGCACCACGCTGCTGAATGCGCGGTATCGATTGGAAAAGCGTCTGGGCCGCGGCGCGATGGGCCAGGTTTACGTCGCGCGTGATGAAAACTTGATTACGCGGCGCGTTGCGGTCAAGACAATTCGGCCGGACGTTCTCTCCGACGAGGACTTGCAGGAAGGCGAAGCGATCGCCCGTTTCGAACGTGAAGCACGCACCGCCGCGTCAGTGCAGCATCCGAACGTCATCGGCGTCACGGACTTTGGCAAAAGCGAGGAAGGCGTCTTCTTCCTCGTGATGGAATACGTTGAAGGCGAGTCGCTTTATCAACTGCTGCGTCGCGAAGGCACAATTCCGGTGCAGCGCGCGCTGACGTTTTTGCGGCAGACGTGCGCCGGAGTTGAAGCGGCCCACGACGAAGGCATTCTCCATCGCGATCTCAAACCCGCAAACATCTTCATCGTGCAAAAGAAAAAGAAGGACGGCAGCACGCTTGCGGGCGATGACATCGTCAAGGTTGGCGATTTTGGCCTCGCTAAAATTATTAGTCAGAGTCTCGCCGGAATCACTTCGGGTTCAGGGCCGGCTTCGCGCGGAATTCTCGGCACCCCTGAATACATGGCCCCCGAACAAATGCATGCCGGTGCCGTGCTCGATGCGCGCGCGGATGTTTATGCACTCGGCGCAATTGCCTATCACATGCTGGGCGGACGGCCGCCATTCACCGGCGAAATCATGCAGATCTTCGCGCAAAAGCTGACGCAGGAAACGCCGGCGCTGAGTACTCTGCGTTCGGACATTCCGAGCGCGGTCGAAAAAGCCGTGATGCACGCGCTGACGAAGGAAGCTGATGCCCGCTCAGCAACCGTCGCTGAATGGTTCCACGAATTCGACTTGGCCGTTGGTGGCGCTTCGATTCACGAAGAGGAAGAAGGCGAAACGCGCGTCGTTGTCATGGCGCCGGCGGGCGCGGAAGTTTACGTGGATGACGAGCGGCACGGCAGCGTCGGTCGTTCCGGGCGTTTGATTCTTAGTTCGATTCCGCCGGGCCAGCACGTGCTGCGCATTGCGCACGCCGGCGACAAAGATGACGAACGCATAATCGAGATTCGCCGCGACGCTGAGGAACAAATCATTCAGGCCCAGTTCAAGTCCGCCGCGTCCAGCGGACTGTCACCATCAAAAGGTGGAAGTCTCGGCAGTGTTTCGGGTGTTGACATCAAGACGCCCGCAATTGTGGCGTGCGCGAAATGCGGCTCGCGATTCGCGGCCGGCGCAAAGTTCTGTGGGCGCTGTGGCAACACGTCGTTCGATGTGGTGACGGCCGAGAGCACCGGCCGGCCCTCCGCTCCGCGACGCATTAATCCGAGCCCGAGTCTGAACCGTCCCGTTCCACCTGCACCGAGCAGCAGCATTCGTTGTACGCGCTGCGGGGTGGATCAACCTTCGGGCACCAAGTTTTGTGGCAAATGCGGCGCGTCACTCGGCGGCGCACAAATCGCCTGGTCGGCGGCGCCGCGACCGGTTGAGGTGCTGTGCCCGGGTTGCGGCGTCACCTACCCCTCCGGCACAAAATTCTGCGGCCGCTGCGGACGGACACTTTGAACCTGGACGAACGCCGAAAGCGTTTGCAAATTCCAGCCCAGGGCAACGCCCTGGGTAACCTTGTGGATTGACGGTGAGGGAACTCTGAAAGAGTTGGCCAAACCGAATCGCGATTAAAACAAAGCTCGGCAACCCCTTCAGGGTTGGCCAAAAAATAATTCGCTTTCCCAGGGTAGCGCGCTTGACGCGCGCAACCCCTGGGCTATCGTTAGTGAACGCCTTGGGCGTTTTGGATTACTCAAGTATGTTATTGCCCTCCCAAAGGAGAGGGAACACATCACTTGAGCGATCTTCACTTTCTCGTATAGACTCTCGGCGCGATTCACGATGCTTCCACGTTATCGCGTCGCTAACGGAATTCCACGAATCGAGGCCCGAAGATGAAGCGCTGTCCGCAATGTAACCGCACTTATACCGACGATGCTCTGAGCTTTTGCCTGGATGACGGTTCACCGTTAGTGAGCGCGAGCGCGCCTTCTTCTTTCGACCCGAGCGCCACTATCCAGTATCCGCAGTCGCGCGAGACCACGCCGCAGCCGACGATTGCTTACGGGCCGGGACAGCCGCCGCCATCGACCCCGCCACCACCGCAGTGGTCGCCGATGCCTCCGATGACGCCGCAGAAACGCAGTGTTTGGCCATGGATTCTGGGCATCGGAGCGGTGCTCGCATTCATGGGAGTCGGCGTAGTGATCCTGATCATTGTGCTGGCGAGCATGGCCGACAACAACAACAACAATAACAACGCCAACACGAATTCGAATGCGAACTCGAATCGGGCGAACCGCAATTCGAACGCCTCGAACACGAATGCCAATACGCGTTCGACCTTGGCTTCCCACACGGACGATTTCTCAAGCGAAACCTGGTACACGGGCTCGTCACAGTACGGCCGCACCTGGTACGAAGATGACGAGTATCACATCAAGGCGAGCACCAACGGCTACATCGTGATGTATGCGCCTGACAAGCCGGAATTCTATGATGACAACGCGACGGTGCGCGCCACGGTGCGCAGCATCGATGGCGAATCGCCGGGCTCTGGCTATGGTTTGTTGGTCCACGGCGTCCGGGAAAACAATCAGTTCCGCGACTACGGTTTTCTGATTTACAGCGGAGACAGTCCCAAGTATGCGATTGTTCAGCACAAGAACAGCACCGAAACCAAACTGGTAAACTGGACCGCCACCAGCACGATTCGCACCGGCACAACTCCGAATCAGCTCGAGGTGCGAATTCGCGATCGGCGGCTCGACTTTTACATCAACGGACAATTTGTGACTTCGATAACTGATTCCGAAGATTTTCTGCGCGGGCGCGTCGGCTTCTACAGCAGCGACACCAACGAAGTTGCGTTCGACGATCTCGAAATCAGCAAATGACAATTCGCTGATGCGTGTCACGCTTCGAGTTCTGGCCGGCCCGTACAACGGGCAGGAGTTTGTTTTCGATCAGCACGACACGTTTCTGATCGGACGCAGCGAAAACGCCCACCTTTATCTCCCGGAAGATCGGTTCTTTTCCCGCCATCATTGTTTGCTCGAAATCGCGCCGCCGCGTTGTTTTCTACGCGATCTGGGCTCGACTAACGGGACGTTCGTCAACGGCGACCGGGTGCAGGAAGTTTTTCTAAAGAGCGGTGATCGGCTTCAAGGCGGCCAAACAGTTCTCGAAGTCGATGTCCAAGTCGAGAAGCAAGCACTGGACGCCGAGGCGCCCACGCTCACCAAGCCTCTCGAGATCACCATCGAATGCGTCAATTGCGGCCGACGCGAATGCGTCCAGGGTTCAGCTACGAACGAGCCGATGACGTTTATCTGTGAAGAATGTCGTGAAGAGTTGAAGCGTCAGCCGCAGGCCGTCCCCGGCTACGAGATGATCAAAATGCTTGGGCGGGGCGGCATGGGATGCGTGATGCTGGCGCGGAATGAACAGACGGGCGGAGCGGTCGCCATCAAAACCCTGCTGCCTGAAGTGGCCGTTACTGATCAAGCACTGCGTCGCTTCATGCGCGAGATTGACGTGGCCGCGGCGCTCGACCATCCCAACATCGTGCGTTACATCGAGAGCGGCACTCACAACGGCGCCGTGTATCTCATCACCGAATATGTCGAAGGTTCTGACGCCGCCCGACTGGCCGATTCTCGGGGCGGACGTATGCCGTACAAAGAAGCCATTGATGTCATCACGCAGTCGCTGGACGCACTGGCGTACGCGCACGGCCGGGGCTACATCCATCGGGACATCAAAGAGTCGAATATTCTCCTGACCGGAGCAGCCCCAAATTACACCGCGAAGTTGACAGACTTTGGTCTCGCGAAGAGCTTCACAAACACAGGCATGAGCGGAATCACCATGGCCGGAGACATGGCCGGGACTTTCGCATACATGCCGCCGGAACAAATCAAAGACTTCCGTAACGTGAAACCAACCTCGGATATCTACGCCCTCGGCATGACGGCGTATAGCCTGCTCGCCGGCGATACTGCTCTGGACGTCGGCGCGGCCGGCGACATGGCCGCAATGGTCCGCGCTATTTTCGAAGGCCAGATAGTGCCTTTGCGACGCCGCGCGCCCGAAGTTCCCGAACGGGCGGCTGAAGTGATCGAGCGCGCTTTGGCAAAAGATCCCGCCCATCGTTGGCAATCCGCGGCGGCTATGCGGACGGCCCTGATGCACGCTGGCTAAAAACGGCTTTGGCCTTGGGTCTTAGGTTTTAGTTAAGCCAAAGAGAGTCCAAAGACCAAAGACAAAAGTCCCAAGACCCAAGTACAAAGATCGCCTTTTTCCGAAACGCAACCTTGCCCGCTCTTTTCGCATCCGTTAAGATTGTAACGAGCACGCGTCGGTGGTCGCTGTGGCAGCTCCCCACATTCAGGTCTTCGCTCCGATTTTCAAGGCATCATGAGGTTCTCAGTGAAGCAAAAGATTTCTGTAACACTCGCAACCCTAATTCTTTTGGCGGTCACTTTGCCAGGCTTCGTTCTGGCGCAGCCTCGCTCGTCCGGTAACACTACCGGCAAGTCGGTACCGCCGGCTACTGCGCGCCGTCCGCGCGTCACCACGCCAGTCGTCAACTCGAGCGCCATCACCCAGGATTTTCAGGAAGCGCTCGCAGTCATCCGGCAAAACTATATTGACGGCAATAAGCTGGACTACAACGACGTCTACAAGTCTTCGATCTTTGGCATGCTGAGGTCGCTTGACCCGCACTCAAACTATTTCGACCGTCAGGAATTCGAAGACATGCTGAGCGATCAGCGCAGCGAGTACTACGGCATCGGCGCATCAATCTTGAATTACGCGATCGGCAACTCGGTTGACACGTATATCAGCGCGACTTTCCAAAACTCGCCCGCGTCCCGCGTGGGGCTGCGTTACGGCGATCGGATTGACGCGGTGGACGGGGTCTCGATGCATGGTAAGGGATCCGCGGAAGTGCGAGACAAGATTCGCGGTCCGCGCGGCACACGCGTGACGCTTACAGTCACGCGCGCGGCAACCGGAAAGCAGGAAGCGGTCGAAATTATTCGTAACGCGGTGCCCCAGCCTTCCGTGCCCGATGCTTACTTCATTCGACCGGGTGTGGGTTATATCGACATGACGCGCGGGTTCAACTCGGACACCGACGACGGATTGCAGGCAGCCCTCGAGTATCTCCACGGGGGGGGGATGACGTCGCTGGTGCTGGATCTGCGCAACAATCCGGGCGGCTTGCTCGATCAGGCAATTTACGTTGCGCGTACATTTCTACCGGCCGGACAGATCATCATGTCGCAGAAAGGCCGCAACGGCATGAACGATCGCATCTACACTTCAAACAAAACGAATCCGGATCGCGTGCCGCTCGTCATTCTCATCAACGAGTACAGCGCGTCAGCGTCTGAGATTGTGGCCGGCGCAGTTCAGGATCATGATCGCGGATTGATCGTGGGGCAGACCAGCTTTGGCAAAGGCCTGGTGCAGACGATTATGCGGCTGGACTATGGTGCGGGGATGACGCTGACTTCCGCGTATTACTACACACCTTCCGGGCGCCTGATTCAGCGTGATTTCTCGGATGGCAGTTGGTACAACTACATCTATCGCGGTGGCATTGCGCGCGATAACAACGCTCCGGTTCGGCCCACTGGCCCGGCCATGCGAACCGACACTGGCCGCACCGTGTACGGTGGCGGTGGAATTACGCCCGACGAACTCGTAAATCCCGACGTTCCGAGCACGGCTCAGAACCGGCTGCGCAGCCCAATATTCTTTTTCGCGCGTGAAGTGGCGAGCGGCCGCGTGGCGGGCTTTGAGAAATTCAAAGTCGACCGCCCGATTGATTACGACCACGTGATCGACGCGGACGATTTTCCGTCTTCGAACGAGTTCTACCAGGCTTTCAGGAATTACGTCGCGAAAGACGAGAATTTCAAAGGGCTCCTTCCCACGGTCGATTGGAACCGGCCGTTTGTCGAAAGTCAGTTGCGTTACAACCTGGCCATGGCTGCCTATGGAACGGTCACCGCGACTCAAGTTCTGATGAGACACGACAGTCAGGTGGCGAAAGCGGTCGAAGTTCTCCCGCGAGCCCGCGACCTGGCCATGGCCGCAATGCGCGCGCGCACCACCCAACCATAGCGCAAGTTGTTAACTTGTGCGCAAATTAACAATTGCGCTACGTTTTAGAGGCGGGTTACGGCCCGCCTTTTTTTTTGGCCGCGTGTTGCGGCCGTAAAACAGAGTCTTGCGGCTAAAACCCACTGCGTGTTAAGCTTCGCGCATGACTAATAAGACCCGAGTCAACACCGCCGAACTGGGCAGTGCGATCCGCCGCCGTCGCGAACAGCACGGACTCAGCCTGCGCGATGTCGCTGATGAAACGGGCGTGTCGGCTTCTACTCTGTCGCGGATTGAAAACGGCACAGGCAAACCCGACGCCGACAACATCGCCCGACTGGCCGCGTGGCTCGACATGCCAATTGAACGCGTCATGCAGCACGGCCATCGGGCGGCGAACGATCCGAACCCCGTCGTCTACTATCCGCACGAATCGACGCCTGAGATTGTCGAAGCGCACCTGCGCGCGGATCGGCAACTGACACCGCAAACGGCAAAAGCTCTTTCGGAGTTGTTCCGCGTCGCTTATGCACAGTTCAGTCAGACCGAAGGTAAACCGGCGCGTAAACGCGGCTAGACGAACCTCCTCTGCTTGGCAAAGCTCCCGCCGACGCGGCACAATCACGTCGCTTTGTCGCCAGACTCCAGACTCCAATCCATCGATTTCGATCGACGCATGATGCAGCGTGCGCTTGAGCTCGCCGCGCAAGGAACTGGACTCGTCAGTCCGGGGCCGCTGGTTGGTTGCGTCATCGCCGACGACCGCCAGCAAATCATTGGCGCAGGCTTCTACGCATACGACGAGGTCAAACATGCTGAGACCATCGCGCTCAAACAAGCAGGCGAACGCGCTCGTGGGGCGACGGCTTACATCTCCTTAGAGCCGCACGCGCACCAGGGCCGCACGCCGCCGTGCACCGATGCTCTGATCAAAGCAGGCATCAGGTGTGTCGTCGCGCCGATCGAAGATCCGAATCCGAAAGTTTCAGGCCGTGGGTTTGCGCATTTGCGCCAAGCCGGCATCGAAGTCAGTACGGGGCTGCTGGCGCAAGAGGCCACGCGGCTGAACGAAGCCTATATTCATTTCATGGGCACCGGCCGTCCGTTCGTCCATCTGAAAATGGCCGTGTCACTGGATGGAAAAGTCGCGACCGCCACGGGCGATTCGCGTTGGATTACCGGCGAGGTGGCGAGGGCGCGCGTGCATGATCTGCGTCATCAGTCCGACGCGATCATGGTCGGCGGACGTACCGCGCGCGCCGACGATCCGCTGCTCACGGATCGTTCAGGGAAGAAAAGGCGACGACCGCTCGTCCGGGTGGTGGTCGAGCAATTCCTGCGTGTCTCTCCTGAATCACGGCTGGCGCAGACGAGTGCTGAAGCGCCGGTCATCGTCTTTGCCAGCGGGGAAGCGAAAGAGGATTCATGTGCGGCGCTTCAGTCGCATGGCGTCGAAGTCGTTTCCGGAGGGTCTGTGCTCGACCTGAAGAGCATTCTGCATGAACTGGGCGCGCGATCGATTCAAAGCGTGCTGGTTGAGGGCGGCCCGTCACTCGCGGCGTTACTTCTCGAAGCCAATCTGGTTAATAAAGTGACGTTCTTCGTGGCGCCAATGTTGATTGGAGGTCAGGACGCGCCGTCGGCAATCGCCGGCGCCGGCGCAGAGAGAATGGCTGACGCGATGCGGCTACAGGACATTGAGGTTTGTGAGCATGGCGCCGATGTCGAAATCACCGGTTATCCGAGCCACGGGCGGTAGCCCGACCGTGAGGGAGGGCGTGCTGTTGCCACAACAAACAAATCCTTTTCCAAAGCGACGTTTCGGACAGAACTTTCTCGTTGACAAGAATGTGGTCAGCCGCATCCTCGACGCGGTTCAACCGAAATCCGACGAAACGATAATCGAGATTGGTCCGGGTCGGGGCGCTCTGACAGTGCGTTTACTCGAAACCGGCGCTCGTGTTGTCGCCATCGAATTCGATCAAGATCTGATTCCGCAGCTCCGTGAGCAGTTCATAGATTCTTCGGATTTCACTCTTATCGAAGCAGACGCGCTGACAGTGGATTTCTGCCGGCTTGTCCAACCCGCAGGCGCCGCTCGTGTAGTCGCGAACCTTCCATACAACATCGGGACGGCGATTCTGCAGAGACTAATCGAACAACGCGCCTGCATCACCGAAATGTTTCTGATGCTGCAACGCGAAGTCGCCGATCGCATTACAGCAGCAACCGATTCACCCGAGCGTGGCTATCTTTCCGTTTTTGTTGAAGCGTATTGCGAGGCGGAAAAATTCTTCGACGTGCCGGCCCGAGCTTTTCGTCCTGTTCCGAAGGTAGTGAGCACGGTGGTGCGTCTTCGGGTTCGCGAACGGATCGCCGCAGACGCACAGGACGAATCGTTATTGTGGCAAGTGGTGAGGGCCGGTTTCGCGCATCCACGCAAGACCATTCTCAATAATTTACGCGAAGCGCCTGCGCCGATTCAGGAGTTGCTTACGAAACGCGGCGGCGCGAGCATCGTTTTGTGCGACGCCGGCATTCCACCGCTGCGTCGCGCGGAGACTTTGGCTATTGAGGAATGGGCGATGCTGGTGAATGCGATCATTCAACCAAGTGAATGTGTTTAAGTGTTTGTTTAGAGGCGGCGACTGCTCTCGGATCGTTTAGACGCCGCACTTGTGCGGCTATTATTTGGCGGACAAGTCCGCCTTCTAAAACGAATCGGCTTGTTATCAAGCCCGCCTTCTAAACTTTCAAGGCCTTAGTAGGTCCTCGTAGATTCCGGGATCGCTGTCCGGAATCACGACTGCTCCAACAGTGTCCTGGTAAAAATCAATCGGACCCGCGTGACCGATGATTCCGTAAACGTAACCCAGTTCGCGCAGGCCCCACAGCGCCGCAATCAATAAAGCTTTACCAACGCCGCGGCCGCGTTCGCTCTCCGCCACGCCCGTCGGTCCGAAGAAAGCCTTGTGCGTGCATTCGTATCCCGCAAAACCAATCAAGCCCCCGTCGCGCGTCGCGAGGTAAACCGTTACCGGCTTGTTGGCAAAGCCGACAGACACTTCATCGGCCCATGCAACTGAAAACTTCTGTTCGATGAACTTGCGAACCGGTGTGATCTCGAACGGCTGCGCCCGACGAATGTTGACCCCGGCCGCTTTCATCTCATCGATCAAAGGCTGAAGCGACGGCAGCGTCAGCAGATTCACGAGCATGTCGGGCATAAGCGGAGTTTAGCGATGAAGGAGCTGGTTAACCGAGTGTCGGCCCGATGCCGCGTCGATCTTGATGGTGGCCGTGAATGACGCTCCCGTTGTTAACGAGGTTCGCTAGGCCTCCGCGGCTACTAACTCTTGGGCCTCTGCCCCAGACCAATTAACGATTCTCTCCACGAGCTCATTGGCGTCGTGAATAGTTTGTAACGGCTCGACCTCTGGTCCCTCTCCTTGCACTATTACTCGTCCGTTTGAACCTAGGCCGTATTTAACCGTCTTGTCTGGATTGGCTTCTTCAATGAGGCGTTTGTACCGTCGAGCATTCGAGACGAGTACGTCAGGCAGAATTTCAGCGTTTGTCGTCTTGAACTCTACAATGTAAACGGTGTCCTTGTTAGGGCCGGATTTCGGTATGAAGACCAAATCCGGAACACTGGTTCCACTGGAAGGATTGAGGCGGTCAGTAATAGGTTCAATCTCGACTTTACCGAACTTCTCCAGCCTCTCACCGGCCGCCTCAATAATGTTACTTTCGTTAATCACTTCGATGCCTTTCCGAGAACCCATTTTAGCTCACGACGCGTTGTACTCCAATGCAAGAGTGCTAAAACGAGATACGCCAGCACGAAGGTAATGAGAGCAGGTAACCAGACACCCCTTAAAGTCACGACAATATTCGAAAATCCAGTTGTCTTTAGCGCCGTCACCACGCCGCCCACCACAGCCACGCCGATCGCGCTTAAGGATTTCAGAACATCAGGAGTTATTAGAACTTCTCTGAACGAAGGCGGCATTGATAGCTGAATCCCACTGTAGTTCCGATTAATCATGATCTCTGAAGTCATACTCATTGTTTGCCAGAGCCAACGGCGTCGCGCAGTTTTGGCCAGTCGAGGAACGATGGTTTCGGCGTCTTTGGCCACCTCGCTGTGACCGGGGTTACCCTTTTGGGGTCTTAGTCCTATACTGAGTTCGAGATGTTCCGAGCCGCGTTTGAAAATCGTGACCCAGCGAGCTGTCCCTTCGTAGACTTCAGAAACAGTGAACGGAGTGCCAGTCTCCCCCTTAAGGAGCAAATTATTTCTCTTGGCAATCTCTTCCCAACTCGCCGACTGATCATACTGCGAACTGGTCCAATCTCTTAGTAGAGCGCTGATTGCTGAGTCATTTAGTGCTGAGGTACTTGTAATAATTACTAGACAATACGGCGCCAGTAGTTTTTCAGCGACAGGTTGGATATTAAGTGCCATTCACTATTGTTGGACTGGAAACTCTGGGAGCACGGGATTGCAGGCTCTGGGACCAGCCCATTAGTTGCGAGGTGCGCGCACGATATTACAAGCTGTATGCGGAGTCAATAATTAACCCCTCATGCTATACTGCGGGTCGCCCCGTCCACAGAATCGAGCAAACAAATCATAAGTGTCTAACGTCATCGAAATCATTCCCCTCGGCGGTATCGGCGAGTTCGGGATGAACTGTACTCTGCTGCGCTACGGCGACGAGATGCTCGTGCTCGACGCGGGCATGGGCTTTCCTGAAGAGAGCGTCTATGGTGTCGATATCTGCATTCCTGATTTCGAAATCCTCGAGCAGTACCGGCAGGAAATCACTGCCATCATCCTCACGCACGGACACGAAGATCACCTGGGCGCGCTGCCTTATGTTCTGAAGAAGATCAATGTGCCGGTTTACGCGTCACATTTCACCCTTGGTTTAGCGGAAAGCAAGTTGCACGAGCACAGCCTTCTCAACGACGTGCTGCTGCATCGAGTTGAGCCGCGCGACGTGGTGACCATTGGATCGTTCACGATCGAATTCATACGCGCTTCGCATTCGCTCATCGACTGTTTTCATCTCGCGATCAAAACACCCGTGGGCACAATCATTCACACGGGCGATTACAAAGTTGACGAGACGCCGGTAATCGGCGAGCCGATAGATCTAAGAACCCTCCGTCGCTATGGCCAGGAAGGCGTGCTGGCGCTGCTTTCGGATTCGACGAACGCCACGGTGCCCGGCCGAACCCCTTCAGAGCGCGCGGTAATCCCGGCCTTTGAAGAGATTTTTGGTGAGGCGCAGGGCCGCATTATCGTCGCCGCCTTCGCCTCGTCCATTCATCGGATTCAGATCGTTTTCGATGTGGCTCAGCAATTCGATCGAAAGGTGTGCGTGCTGGGCCGCTCGATGCAGAAGAACGTCGAGATCGCTGAGCGGCTCGGCTACCTGGATCTTCACGACGGCATGCTCATCAGCCTCAACGAAGCTAAGAATCTTCCCGACAACGAGATTGTTTTGCTCGTTACCGGCTCGCAAGCAGAACCGCGTGCGGCGCTCTATCAATTAGCCACCCAGCTTTACAAAGGCATCACCATTGAAGAGGACGACACGGTGGTGCTTTCAGCGCGGATCATTCCCGGGAACGAACGTGCGATTTCGAAATTGATCGGCCACATCTACAAGCGGGGCGCAAACATCATTGAAGAGAAACGGCGTCTGATTCACGTCAGCGGCCACGCTTCGCAGGACGACATCCGCATCATGACTGAAGCGGTGCGGCCGAAATTCGTCGTGCCGATTCACGGCGAATATCGCATGCTGTTTCGCCACAAAGAGTTTGTCAAGAACCACCTCGGGTATGCCGAAGAGAACATCGTGCTGATTGAAAACGGCGATGTGCTCGAGCTGGATGGCGAGCGGGCGGTCATCACCGACAAGAAAGAGATCCGACGGACATTCATCGATGACTCTGGGTTTGAAGAAATTGAATACGACACGGTGCGCGAGCGGAAGAAGATGGCGTACGAAGGCATGATTACGCTCGTCCTAGTCATCAATCGCGAAACCGGGGAATTGCAGTCACCGCCGCAGATCGTCGCGCAGGGCGTGCGCGGTTTTGAATCGTCGAACGGCATGACCGAAGATGCGCAGCGTGTGGTGGCGGCGGCGCTGGCGGGCGCGTCTAAACAGACATTCCAGGACGAATCGCTGCTGAAAGAGCACGTGCGGCTGGAATTGAAGCGCTTCATTCAGAAACAAACGGGCGCGAGGCCTGTCATTATTCCCGTCATCCAAACAATTTAGTTTCGAGTTTCGAATTCCGACTCCCGAGTTCCGAGTTCGGGGATTTCGCGCTCCGCCAGGAGCGCAATATTTATAGAACCGGTTTCCATTTCGAAAATCTCTTCCGCGTGAGCGACTTTTTGTCGCTCACGCGGAATTCTTTAGAGGGGTATTGCGTGTGCTATAAACATCCCGTCCCTCCGGGACTTCATCGATTTGTCTTTTTGGGCTGAAAAGGTAGTTCTAATTACCGGCGCGTCGTCGGGCATCGGCCGCGGTCTGGCGCTCGAGCTTGCGCGACGCGGCGCGAAGCTCGGCTTGGTCGCGCGTCGCAAAGCCATTCTCGACGAAATTGTCCTTGAGATTGGGACGGGCAAGAACAATAACGAACAATCCGGGAACGTGCTTGCCATTCCAGCAGATGTTCAGGATGCCGAATCGATGCGTGCAGCCGCCGAGCGATTGCAGTCCGAATTCGGCGGTGTGGAGGTGCTGGTTGCGAACGCGGGCATCGGCGCCACAAACGATGCCGCTGAGTTAGACGCCGCCAAACTCGCAAACGTAATCAACGTGAACGTAATCGGAGCGGCGAACAGTGTGGCTGCGGTTGTGCCCCAAATGGTTAAGCGTGGCAGCGGCCACTTAGTTGTGATATCTAGTTTGGCGGCGTATCGCGGATTGCCGAAATCAGCGGCGTACTGCGCGAGCAAAGCGGCCGTCTCGGCGATGTTTGAAAGTTTGCGCCTGGATCTGAGACCGCACGGGATCGACGTCACGATTATTCACCCGGGATTCATCAAGACGCCGCTGACCGCCGGGCGCAAGGCGAAACTTCCCTGGCTTCAGGAACTCGACCCCGCCGTGAAGAAGATCGTGACGGCGATCGAGAAACGCAAAAAGTCCTACGCCTTTCCCTGGCAGCTCGCGACCATCGTTCGCGCCGGATTGATCATGCCGAATTCGATGTACGATTGGATCTCGCAGAGAAATTCGTTCCGAGAGTAAGAGCAATCGCGGTGGCTATTTAACCTTTCGATCCTCGCTCTTGGTCTCCTCCATCGCTTCCGGCTCCAGCTCTTCAGCGCTCCGGTTCAAACGAACAAAGACACCCCAACTAGCGAGCAGCACGCCGGCCGCAATTCCAACCATGGCGGCTTGGGGTAACCGTGAAGGATCGTCGTGAGCGAGTTTAAAGACTGCTACCAACGATTCAATAGAAAGCGCCACGACCACGACTACCAAAAATCGTGAAACGAAGCGTCGCGCGCGAGTCGGACTACTGGCCTGTACCTTCCGTTGCACCTCCTCTTCAATGATTGTTTGGCCGAGTTCGAGCGCGACCACCGCGATGGTCAACAACCCGATGCTCTCAAGGACAGAATTAAACCGGTCGCGCAGCGGCAAAACTGCGCTGGGGTTGATTCCGTGCCATAGTTCCAGCGCGGCAAAGAAAATTAAGGCCACGGCGCAACAAACGAACAGGACAATAATCCCAGAGTAGCCAACAGTAAATATTTTTCGGATGACCTCCACTGCCAAAAGCCTCCTATGTAATTGATAGATTGTGTGCTGCGGAAAACATAGAGGAGCGGCCGTTATTCTGCGTCATCAAACTAATCATACAACTCACGGCAAAGTTAGTTTATACTCTGCCGGCTCGCATGGCACATCCAGCTCTTCAAATCCAGATTAGTCAGATCCAAAGCTAAAACCAGACATGACCTTGTTCCAGGCGATCCTTCTCGGCATTGTCCAGGGCTTAACTGAATTCATTCCCATCAGCTCGACGGCGCACCTCGTGCTGGCGATGCGCGCGATGGATCTGGCTCTAACGCCGGAACAAGCGACGGCCTCGATGGCTGTGATTCAACTCGGAACGTTGTTGGCGGTTCTAATTTATTTTGCCGGCGACATCTGGAGAATCACGCGCGCGTTCGTTCACGATCATCTGGTGATCTTGAAAGACGGCCGGCGGGATCAGTTCAATCGCGAGAATGAACATGCGCGGCTTTCCACCGATGCGTGGCTCGGCTGGCTGATCATCATCGGCACAATTCCCGTCGTCATTGTCGGCCTCATTTTTAAGAAACAGATCGAAGGTTCGTTCACCAAGAACCTTTGGATCATCGCGACGATGATGATCGTCGTGGCGCTGCTATTGATCGTGGCTGAGGTGGTTGGCAAAAGAAAAAGGCGACTTCAGGACCTCGGTCTGGGTGACGCGATCGCCGTTGGACTCGCTCAATGCCTGGCCTTGATTCCCGGATCGAGCCGCTCAGGTTCGACGATGATGGCGGGACTATTTGTCGGGCAAACACGCGAGACGGCCGCGCGATTTTCCTTTCTCCTGTCTATTCCGGCCATCGCCGCCAGCGGCTTGTTGGAATTGTTTGAGGCGATACACAGCCTGCCGCCGGGAAGCCTGGCTAATCTCGCCGTGGGCACAGTTGTGAGCGCCGTTGTCGGTTATCTCTCGATTTGGTTTCTCATCCGTTTTCTGCGGACGCATTCGACCGGAGTCTTCATCGGATATCGCATTCTGGTTGGTGGCGCGATCCTGATCATGCTGCTGACGGGCCGGTTGACGGGTTTGTGACTTCCTCTCCCAGAAGGGAAAGAGTCGTTGGGCAATTCTGTGGAGAAGTCTCCAGGCGGGGCATTAGCCCGACCGTCAGGGAGGGCTCCAAATGCGCGACTTAATGAGCCCTCCCTGACGGTCGGGCTAGCGCCCCGAATCGGCGCCACGCATTAACACCACTGGGAGAGGGAACAGTGGCTCTTCTTCATCACAACAAGTAAACTCCCGCCATGACCCCCGCGCGCGCCATTGATAAGCGGCCGAAGAAGTGGATTCTGCGCTCGCGCGACGCCGCTGAAGTTCGCGACTTCGCAAAGGAACTAGGCGTCTCGCCGATAGTCGCGGGGCTGCTCTTGTCGCGAGGTTACGGAGACGCAACGGCCGCGGAACGTTTCTTAAAACCCACTCTCGAACAGCTTCACGATCCGATGCTCATGCGCGGCATGACGGAAGCCATCGCGCGCGTACTCTACGCAATCGATCATTACGAACCGATTCTGATTTACGGTGATTATGACGTTGACGGCACGACGGGCACGGCTGTGTTGCTGCGCGCGTTACGGATGCTCGGAGCGACGGCCGGCTATCACGTGCCGCATCGCTTTACCGAAGGTTATGGCATTCAACAACCCGCGTTGGAGAAGGCGGCGAGCGAAGGATACAAGCTGGTGGTCAGCGTCGACTGTGGCATTCGCGCGCATGAACCACTGGTTTGGGCGCGCGAGAATGGCCTCGACGTCATCATCACCGATCATCATCTGCCGGACGAAGACGAAGGCGCGCCGCCCGCGTTCGCCGTGTTGAATCCGAACCAGCACGGCTGTAATTATCCGGACAAGAATCTCGCCGGTGTCGGCGTCGCTTTCAAGCTGGTGCACGCGTTGTTTCGCGAGCGCGGTCGCGAATCAGTTGTGCCGGGCTTCCTGAAGATGGTCGCGATCGGCACGGTTGCCGACGTCGCGAAACTCGTTGGCGAGAATCGGGCGATTGTAGCGCT
Source organism: Acidobacteriota bacterium (assembly GCA_052389795.1). Classification (GTDB taxonomy): domain Bacteria; phylum Acidobacteriota; class Blastocatellia; order Pyrinomonadales; family Pyrinomonadaceae; genus UBA11740. The sequence continues at coordinate 958,051 of JBQTHO010000001.1, forward strand.
CGGCCTTTCAGATTTGCCGAAAGCGGTGAACCACGGCTTGCGCGCACTGATCGACATTGCCGGTTGCGGCGACGGCGCAGAAGTGAACGCGTACGATCTTGGTTTTCGCATCGGCCCGCGCATAAATGCCGCCGGTCGCATGGACGCGGCAAGCGCCGTCGTCGATTTGTTCAATGCAACAGATCGAGAGGAAGCGCAGCGTTTAGCTGAACATCTCGACACTCGGAATCGCGAGCGAATGGAGATGCAGCGCGAGATTTTCAATCGCGCGGTTGAAGAGTTTGAAACTGGCAGCGATCGCGGATCGCAGACACACGTGGCGGTGATTGCCGGTGACGGGTGGCATCGCGGCGTCATCGGTCTGGCGGCGTCAAAAATTGCCGAGCGATTGAATCGCCCGTGCGTCGTTATCTCGTTCGAGGACGACATGGGCCACGGATCCGCCCGCAGCATCGAGGCCTACCACCTGTTCAATGGCCTGACGGCTTGCAGCGACTTGTTTGAGAAATTCGGCGGTCATTCGCACGCGGCGGGACTTTCCATTCGTCGCGAATGTGTGGCGGAATTTCGGCGTCGCTTGAATGAACATGCGGCCTCGTGCTTGACTGAAGATGACTTGACGCCGGCGATAACGATCGATGCCGAAGTAGGCGCGAACGATTTGACGTTCGCTCTTTCACAGGATTTGCGCCAGATGGAGCCATTTGGCGCCGGAAATCCGCGGCCGGTGTTCCTGACGCGCGGGCTGCGCGTGCTGGGCGATCCACAGGTAATCAAGGAGCAGCATCTGAAGTTCCGCGTCGCCGGCGAAAACAATCGACCGCTGGAAGCGATTTGGTGGCGAGGACTTGAAGAGTCGGCAGCAACGCCGCAGCCCGGTCAGCGCATCGATCTTGCCTACGAGTTCGAGGCGCAGTCGTGGATGGGCGATATCAGGTTGCAGTTGAATGTTAGGGATATGCGCCCGAGTAACCCGGAAACTGTTTAGCGGCGGGCTACCGCCCGCCGATTTGGGTTGAAGAAGAGTTGGCGGGCAGTAGCCCGCCTCTAAACATTCGGATCGATCTTTATGGAAGTAGCCCGCAAAAGACGAATCAGTGCCGTTGACCTGCGTGCGCGCGTGCCGGCCATCGCCCGCGCGCTGGCGCTGTTTCTGTTAATCGCGGGGTCTATTTTCGTCGGCGTGTCTTACTACAAGATGCGCAACAACACTCCGTTTCGCCTGCGATCGGAAGCTCCGGCCCTCTCAAAAGAGATCACGAGCATCATCAACGGTTACGAGCGGCGCATGAGCAAAGACAATCGCCTGTATCTCTGGCTGCGGGCGGCGCGCGACGTGACGTACGCCGATGGTCATCATGAACTGGAACAGGTGAATCTCCAGGTCTTTCCCGCGAACAGCGCCAAGCCGGATCAAATCACCGCTGACCGAGCGCTCTACGATCAAGAGAACGGATTGCTGCAATTCAACGGCAACGTTCAGATTGAAACGCACGAGGCTTTAAAGGTGAATACGGACTCGTTGCTCTACCATCAGGACAAAGAGATGGGCGAGACGTCTTCGCCGATTACTTTCGAGCGCGAGAATATTTCCGGTAAATCAACTGGCGCCGTCGTCGACGATAAGAACAAACGACTCGAATTGAAGAACGATGTTGAGATCACCGTTGCCCCGGAAGCTGCGAACAATGCGAATTTAAAAGGTGCGCGCGGCAAGCCGGTGACGATCCGTTCAAAGCAAGCCGTTTTTGAGCAGGCGTCGCTGCGTCTGACTTTCTCGGGTGGCGCCACGGCCGAACAGGAACAGGACATCATGAGCGGCGAAACGTTGACCGCGAATCTCAACGCTCAGAAAAAACTGCAGAAGCTCGAGCTGCGCGGCAACTCGTACTTGCGTTCGATGACTGAAGGACACGCTGCGGAAGCTCGCGCGATCGACATCGATTTTTATCTTGACGCGAATCAGCAATTGCAGCGCGCTTACGCAGTTCGCGATATTCGCGCGCAAACGCTGAACGCGGATTCGGATGTGCAGCTTTCCGGCGCGAACATTTTGGACATCAACTTTCAGGCGCAGGGTGACCGCAGCGTCATAAAAGAGATGAAGAGCGAGGGACGCTCAGTCGTGAATCTGTCGGCGCCGAAAACGCGCGCAAACGATCCGCGGGTGGCGAGTAAGCGTTTGACCGCGGACTCGATCAAATTGATCTGGCGACTGAAAGGCAAAGACCTGGAAAAGGCCGAAGCGGTCGGCAATGCCGAGCTGCACGTCGAGCCGGTGCAAAAAACCGCGACCGCTGACGCGAAGACTGTGACGGCGTCTCGGTTCGACTGTGATTTCTTTGAGGTTGGCAACATTACGCGAAACTGCGTCGCAACGGGCGGGGCGAAAGCTGTCATACAGCCGTTCCAGCCGAGTGACAAACGCGGCACGAGAATTATCACGTCGCAAAAGATGAATGCTGAATTCGTGCGCGAAACACAGGACGTCGAGAAGGTCGATGCAAGCGGTGAGTCAAAGTTTAATGAATTGGATCGTAACGGAACTGCCGACGCCGCCTCGTTCACCGCAGCGGATGAAACCATCCGTTTGCGTGGCGGCGAACCCACAGTTTGGGATTCACGCGCGCGCACGAAAGCCGTCGAGATCGATTCCAATAACTCAACCCGTATCTCTTACTGTCGCGGAAAAGTTCAGACCACCTACTACAGCCAGGAACAAACAAACGGCGCCGCGCCCTTCCGCAAGGTTAAAAGTCCCGTGTATCTGCTGGCCGATCGCGCCGAGCTGAATCATGGCACCGGGCTCGCCACATACATCGGTAACGGGCGCATGTGGCAGGACGATAACTTCGTCCGCGGCGATGTCATCAATCTGTATCGCGAACAAAAGCAGATGGACGCGCGCGGGCATGTCCAAACCGCGCTCCACCAGGCGAAGCAGAAAACCGGCAGCACCATCAATGTGGTGCCGGTATTTGTGACCTCTGAGTACATGCGTTACTCGGATTCCGATCGGGTGGTGCACTACGAAACCAACGTGGATATCAAGCAGGGAACTGATCGCATGACGGCGGGCGTTGCCGACGTTTATTTGCAAAAGGAAGTTAACGAACTTGAGAAGGTGATCGCGCAACGCAACGTCGTGCTGATGCAACCCGGTAAGCGCGGCACCGGCGATTGGTGTCAATACACGGCGGTGGATGAAGTTGCGGTCTTGAAAGGCAACCCGGCCCACGTCGAAGATGCCGAACAGGGCACAACCGACGGCAATCGCTTGACGATGTATCGCCGCGAGAACCGCGTCGTCGTTGATGACCCCCGCGGGCCGCAATCGCCAGGGCGTGTGCGCTCGACGCATCCGATTAAGAAAAGTCCGTAAGGTCACTCTGTATAAAGTGAAGTTTAGAGGCCGGACTTGTCCGGCCATTAAGAGTCGGCGGACAAGTCCGCCGTCTAAACGATCGATTCGTGAAATCTAAGTCACAACCTGATTCGCTCGGCCACTGGGGTCCCTACGGCGGTCGGTTCGTGCCTGAGACGCTGATGGCGCCGCTGGAAGAACTAACGACGGCCTATGAATCAGCGCGCGCGGATGAGACTTTTCAAAGCGATCTCAATGCGCTGTTGTGCGACTACGCAGGGCGCCCTACTCCACTTTTCTTCGCGCGACGTTTGACTGCGCTTTCCGGCGGCGCGCGCATTTATCTCAAGCGCGAAGATCTGCTTCACACCGGCGCTCACAAAATCAACAACACGCTCGGTCAGATTCTGTTGGCTGGGCGCATGGGCAAACGCCGCATCATAGCGGAGACTGGTGCCGGCCAGCACGGCGTTGCGACCGCGACAGTCTGTGCGTTGTTCGGCCTGCAATGCGTCGTTTACATGGGCGCCGAAGACATGAAACGTCAGGCGTTGAACGTTTTTCGCATGCAGCTTTTGGGCGCCGAAGTTCGTGGAGTTGATGCCGGCTCGCGCACTTTGAAAGACGCTATCAACGAAGCCCTGCGCGATTGGGTGACCAACGTCGCTGACAGTTACTACCTGCTCGGCAGCGCGCTCGGGCCGCATCCATATCCGCTGATGGTGCGCGATTTTCAAAGCGTGATTGGTCGCGAGACGCGCGAGCAGGTTCTGGAGAAGGAAGGATGCTTGCCTGATTGTCTTGTCGCGTGCGTGGGTGGCGGATCAAATTCTATCGGCCTGTTTCATCCGTTTTTGGCTGACGAATCGGTGCGTATGATTGGCGTCGAGGCCGGCGGTATGGGGCGCGAACTCGGTCAACACGCCGCGCGATTCAACTCGAATGGCGGTGGTCGTCCGGGAGTTCTGCAGGGCACAATGAGTTACGTTTTGCAGGATGAGCGGGGACAAATCGCGACCACGCATTCGATCTCAGCCGGCCTCGATTATCCATCGATTGGGCCGGAGCATGCGTATCTTCATGATCAGCATCGCGTCGAATACACTTCGGTGACTGACGACGAAGCGCTGAAGGCGTTCAAAACTTTATCGCGTTTGGAAGGAATTATTCCGGCTCTGGAATCGGCGCACGCAGTCGCGCACGCTGTGAAAGTCGCGCGTGAATTGAAACCCGAAGAAATTCTAGTGGTGAATCTTTCCGGTCGCGGTGATAAAGACGTCGATAGTGTCCGCGACAAATTAGCCACAGAGGGCACAGAGAACGCTGAGGAAACGACTAAGATCACGAAATAGTTTGTGGTTCGTGCTTGTATTCCTCTGTGTCCTCTGTGGTAAAGCTTTCTGTCCCGAATCAAACAAACATTCGAACAACTCAAACGCGAAGGTCGCCAGGGCTTCATTCCTTTCATCACCGCCGGCGATCCTGATCTCGCCACTACGCGAGACCTGATTCTCGAACTGGCGCGCGCTGGCGCAAGCGTCATCGAACTCGGCGTGCCTTTCAGTGATCCCATGGCTGATGGGCCTGTGATTCAGCGAGCCTCTGAGCGCGCCTTGCGGCATGGATTTGGTCTGACAGAAATCCTGGAGGTGGTTCGGGCCGTTCGTAGCCAGACCCGGGTTCCCATCGTTCTCTTCAGCTATTTCAATCCGCTAATGCAGTTTGGCCTGGAGAAACTTGCTCCCGAAGCTGAACACGCGGAAATCGACGGCATTCTTGTGACCGATCTAATTCCTGAAGAAGCCGGCGGCCTTTCCGCCATGTTGCGCGCGCATGAGATTGATTTGATCTTTCTCGCGGCGCCGACTTCGACGGACGCTCGTTTGCAGATGATTGCCGAACGCGCGAGCGGCTTCGTCTACGCGGTGTCGCGCTCAGGAGTTACGGGCGCTCGCGAAAAAATGAGCGTGGAGGCGGAGAAGTTAGTGACTCGCCTGCGTAGATTTTCCAACCTGCCGGTAGCCGTGGGCTTTGGCATCTCAAGACCCGAACATATCCGTGATGTTTGGCGTTATGCGGATGCCGCGGTCGTCGGGTCAGCACTCGTGGAGATGATTGAGGCAAATGCCGACGAAGCGGATCTGATTGCGAAAGTTGGCAAATTTTTGGCATCTCTGATTTCGGAATAGTTCTCGACGGATGCGACCGACTGGAGTATTCTGCCGACGCATTTGGATTCTTGATAATTCGACGCGCGCTCTCACTCCCGATCGGGTTGCGCAGAGAGGGCTGCCGAGACGCGCAGTCTGAACTTCCACCCTCCGGTGAATTTCCGGTGTTGCACGCGTGAAACTCTGTTCCATTCTCGCTTCCGTTGTGTTATCCTCCGCTCGTGTCAGTATCCCGACAAGTCGGGATAGCGACGGTCTTGAGCGGTCGTGGACGTGAAAACACAAGCTGAGCTAACGAAGAGGAGCAGAAGAAAGAGATGCCCATCATGTCTGAAGACAGAATCGCAGATCGCAGTCGCGCCATTGAAGCCGCGCTGCTCAACATTGAAAAGCGTTTTGGCAAGGGATCGATCATGCGTCTAGGCGAGCGTGACGTTTCGGACGTGCCGGCGATTTCGACGACATCGCTGTCGCTGGACGCGGCCATTGGTATCGGGGGCGTGCCCCGCGGTCGCATCGTCGAAATCTATGGTCCGGAAAGTTCCGGCAAATCCACTCTGGCAATGCATATCGTGGCGCAGGCGCAACTGGCCGGCGGCGTCGCCGCTTACATTGACGCTGAACACGCAATGGACGCCCAATACGCCGAGAAACTCGGCGTGAATGTCGACGATATGCTGATTTCACAGCCGGATTCAGGCGAACAGGCCCTGGAAATCGCCGAAGCCCTCGTGCGATCGAATGGCGTCGATGTAATCGTCGTGGATTCCGTCGCCGCGCTCGTGCCACGCGCGGAACTCGACGGCGAGATGGGCGATTCGCTTCCTGGTCTACAGGCGCGCCTGATGTCTCAGGCGTTGCGCAAGCTGACCGCGATTGTCGCCCAGTCAAACACCTGCTTCATCTTCATCAATCAGATTCGTGAAAAGATTGGCGTGATGTTCGGCAGTCCCGAAACGACTACCGGCGGACGCGCGCTCAAGTTCTATTCGTCTCTGCGTCTGGATATTCGTCGCATTGGCGCCATTAAAGACGGCGACCGCGTGGTCGGCAACCGGACAAAGGTCAAAGTCGCAAAGAATAAAGTGGCGCCGCCCTTCCGCGAGGCCGAGTTCGACATCATGTACGGCGAAGGAATTTCTCGCGAAGGCGATCTTCTCGATCTCGCAACGAACAATCGCGTGGTCGACAAAAGTGGCGCGTGGTTCTCTTACAAAGGCGACCGCCTGGGCCAGGGCCGCGAGAATTCGAAACAGACCCTGAAAGATCATCCCGAACTGCTGCGCAAGATTGAAAATGATGTAAAGCGCGCGTTGGGATTTCCGGTGCGCGAAGAAGCACCGGCCGCGACGAACGGCGGCGAGCAAAAGAAAGCCGCGGCCGCCGGCGAGAAGAAGTAGGCTCAGCAATGGAGTCAGTACCGGGAGCGGTAGCGACCGGGTCACGGTAGGTTGGCATCTTCGGCTTGATGCATAGACCCGGTCGCTACTGCTCCCGGTACTGACTTCACACCTTTACAGTCCTCCCATGATCTCCGCATAATCCGCGCGGGATTTCATGAACGAATCAATTCTCATCAAGAACGGCACGATTGTGACGATGGATTCCGACAATTCCATCGTGCGCGGCGATCTGTTGATTCAAGACGGGCGTATTGCGTCGGTCGGAGGGCAGAATGAGCCCAGCGCTGATGAAGTTATCGATGCCGAAGGTTGCGCAGTCCTGCCTGGATTTATTCAGACGCACATTCATCTTTGTCAGACTCTTTTTCGCGGATTGGCTGACGATTTGTCGCTCATCGATTGGCTGAAAAAGCGCATTTGGCCGATGGAAGCGGCGCACACGCGGGAATCGATTCGCGCATCGGCGCGTCTGGGAATAGCGGAACTAATCAAAGGCGGGACAACGTGCGCGCTCACAATGGAAACCGTGCGGTACACGGACGAAATCTTTAGCGTCGTTAAAGAAACGGGATTTAGGGCGACAGTGGGCAAGTGCATGATGGACCAGGGCGAGGACATTCCGCCTTCTCTGGCTGAAAGAACTCACGACTCGATCAATGAATCGATCGAGCTGATCGACCAGTGGCATGGTAAGGCTGATGGTCGCATTCGCGTCTGTTTCGCGCCGCGATTCGCAATCAGTTGCACGCGCGAGTTGCTTGCCGAAGTGGCGAAGCTTGCGCGCGAACGAGGCGTGATGATTCACACGCACGCATCCGAAAGCATGGCCGAGTGCGAAATGGTCGAGAACGAAACTGGTTTGCGGAATATCGTTTATCTGGATTCGTTAGGCGTTTCGGGACGGCATGTCGTGTTGGCGCATTGCGTGCACGTCAGCGATCGTGAATTCGAAACGCTGCAAAAAACTCAAACGAATGTGGCGCATTGTCCTTCGTCGAATTTAAAACTTGGTTCTGGGGTTGCGCCGGTCACGGCGATGCTCGAACGCGGGATTTCAGTCTCGCTCGGAGCTGACGGCGCGCCGTGTAACAACCGCCTCGACATGTTTACCGAGATGCGGACGGCGGCTTTGCTGCAAAAAGTTCTACACGGCCCCGAAGTGCTGCCGGCCGGCCGGGCGCTGCGAATGGCAACGATCGACGGCGCCCGCGCGCTGGGTTTGGGGAACGAAATCGGCAGCATCGAAGTTGGCAAACGCGCTGACGTGATCGTGGTTGATCTGAATCGACTTCATGCCGCGCCCGAAACTGACGTCGTTTCATCCGTGGTTTATTCAGCGCAGTCGCGCGACGTGCGGACTTCGATTATTGATGGCCGCATCGTCATGAGCGACGGCGAATTGAAGACAATTAATGAGACGGCCGTGATCGCGGACGCGAACCGCGAAGCGAAGTCGCTCTTGAAACGAGCAGCCATCGCAGTTTAGACGCGGGACTTGTCCCGCTCTCAAGCCTCGGCGGGCAAGTCCGCCGTCTAAACAATTTGTCTCAATCACCACTCACAATCCCAGCGTTCGCGAAAATCAATTGGTGCTTGCGCGTTCTCGGCAGGCGTGATGACGGTTACCACGAAATCGACACGGTGCTTCAGACCGTCAGCCTTCACGACACAATAACCTTCGAAGAAACGATCGACGACGTCACGCGGTTGTGGTGCGACGATCATTCAGTGCCTGTTGATAAAACCAATCTGGTCTGGCGCGCGGCCGCGGCGCTGCGCGAACGCTATTCGATCAGACGGGGAGCCAGGATTCGTCTGGAAAAAAGTATTCCAGCAGAAGCTGGTCTCGGTGGTGGATCGTCTGACGCGGCCGCAACGCTGCTCGCTCTGGCATTCCTGTGGGAAATCGAAGTGTCAGCTGACGATCTTGTACAAACGGCCGCAGGCCTCGGTTCAGACGTGCCATTCTTTTTGTGCGGGGGCACGGCGGGCGCGACGGGTCGCGGAAATATGATTGAACCACTCCAGGATTCGCCGCAAAAGCATCTTCTCGTGATCAAACCGAACGCCAGTATTTCCACTGCAAAAGCGTACAGCACGCTGAATCGGGCAGCCTTGACATCCTCGGAATCGAAACCTATTCTGTTTCGTTCGCAGGCGAGCAACTCTTCCGCTTCAATCGATCTAAACGTGCTGCACAACGATTTCGAGCCGACAGTTTTTCAGCTTGAACCGGAGATCGAACGTGCGAAAGTCGCCTTGCTGAAATCAGGAGCGCGCGCGGCAATGCTCAGCGGCAGCGGCTCGGCGGTATTCGGGATTTTTGAAAATCAGGACGCTCAGGAGCGCGCCATTCAGGCGATCGAACTCGAAACTGGTTGGCGCGCGTTTCCTTGTAAGACGGTTGGGCGCAACGACTATCGACGCGCGTTGGGACAGGCGGGCCGATTGTTCGGCGAGAATGCTGGGGCGTAGCCAAGTGGTAAGGCACCGGTCTTTGGAATCGGCATTCGTAGGTTCGAATCCTTCCGCCCCAGCCAATTTTTCACGTAGCACAGACTTCAGTCTGTGAATCACAGCGCGAGGATTAGAACTCACAGACTGAAGTCTGTGCCACTACCTAATGAGCACCACCGGCGGCATAAAAGTCTTTTCCGGTAATGCGAATCGCGCGCTGGCAAAAGAGATTTGCCACGAGCTGCATTGCGATTTGGGGAGCGCGCAGACAGCGCGCTTTTCGGACGGCGAGTTCAATTTTCAGATTGAAGAGAACGTGCGCGGCGCGGACGTTTTCATTGTGCAGCCGACCTGCCCGCCGGTTGACTCGCACTTGATGGAGTTGCTGGTGATGCTCGATGCGTTCAGGCGCTCATCGGCTGAGCGGCTGACGGCGGTGCTGCCCTATTACGGTTACGGGCGCTCAGACAAAAAGGATCGGCCGCGCGTGCCGATCTCGGCAAAGATGGTCGCAAATTTAATTCGCACCGCCGGCGCCGATCGGATTGTGACGATGGATTTGCACGCCGCGCAGATCCAGGGGTTCTTTGATATTCCGGTGGATCACTTGTACGCAGCGCCGGTGATGATTCGGCACTACCAGGAGAATCCGATGCCGAATCTGACCGTCGTCGCGCCGGATACGGGCGGGGCGGAGCGGGCTCGGGCTTACGCGAAACGGCTGGATGCGGAACTGGCTCTGTGCGACAAGCGCCGGGACAAGCCGAACGAGGCCGAGATCATGAATGTTGTCGGCGACGTGCAAGGCCGTAACTGCTTGATTGTCGACGACATGTGCGACACCGGCGGGTCGATTACGAAGGTCGCGAAAGCATTGAAAAAAGCGGGCGCGGAGCGCGTCCACGCATGCTTCACGCATCCGGTGCTTTCGGGCCGCGCGGCCATGCACCTGGAAGCGTCGGACATCGAGCAGATTGTAGTTACGAACACAATTCCGCTAAACTCTAAGGCAGCCGAACTCAAGAACATTACGGTTCTAAGTATTGCGCCTCTTTTGGCGAAGGCAATTAAGTCGATCCACGAAGAGACTTCGGTTTCTTCGCTCTTCGTATGAAGGGCAAAAACTGAAAGCATAGTAGCCGTCCATTAAAGTCGGCGGGCAGCGGATCAGCTGTCAGCTTTCAGAATGAAAATTGAGAGTTTGTTTAGAGCGCGGACTTGTCCGCGCCGTCGGCACAAGTGCCGACTCTAAACCTTGGAGTTTTGGAGAGCAATGATGGCAGAGAAGAAAGACATTGTAATCAAAGCGCAGGCGCGTGAAGGACGTGGGAAGAATGCTGCGCGCCGCGCGCGTCGCAACGGACAAGTCCCCGTCGTCATCTACGGCGGCGAGGGTGAAAGCGTGGCGGCGTTGGCACAGCTAAGCGAGTTGGCCGCGATCCTTCGCTCGGACACCGGTCGGAACACGATTTTCACGGTGGATGTCGAGGGTGTGGGTGCGAGCGAAGTCATGTTCGCAGATCGCCAGATTGATCCGGTGCGCATGCGGCTGATTCATGCGGATTTCAAACGACTGGTCAAGGGCGAGAAGATCGAAGCGACGGTTCCGCTGCGACTGGTTGGTGAGCCGATTGGCGTGCGCGAGCAGTCAGGCGTGCTCGAACAGATCGTGCGCAACATCGACATCCGTTGCGAGCCGCGCGAGATTCCCGAACACATAGATATCGACGTGACGAACCTCGGCGTGCACGACGTGCTGCACGTTTCCGACATTCCGGTGGCTGCCGGTATCGAGATCCTGGAATCTCCTGACACAGTCATTGCGACTATCGGACTCGTGAAGGAAGAAGTTGTCGAAGTTGCGCCGGTGGAAGGCGAGGCGCCAGCCGAACCCGAAGTCATCGGCAAGGGCAAGAAGGAAGACGAAGGCGAGGGCGAGGAAACCAAGTAAAAAGGCAAAGGGAAAAAGGAAAAGAGCATCGCTGTTACTTTTGCCTTTTTCCTTTGGACTTTTACCTTATGCGGCTCATCGTTGGATTAGGAAACCCGGGCGAAGAGTACAAGTGGACGCGCCACAACCTGGGTTTCATGTTGATTGACAAGTTGGCGGCGGAAGCAGACGTGGCCGTCAAGCGGCGCGAGTGTCGATCCCTGATTGGGTCGGCGGTGATTGAGGGTGAGCGTATCCGGCTGGTGAAGCCGCAAACGTTCATGAACTTAAGCGGCGAAGCGGTCGCATGTTTGCTCGCGAAAGAAAATGTTGACGATGCGTCGCAGGACTTAATCATCATCAGTGATGATCTGGCTTTGCCGTTCGGCACAATACGCTTGCGCGAGCATGGCAGGGCGGGCGGGCACAACGGACTGAAGTCGATTATCAGTACGATTGGAACAAGTGAGTTCATCCGGCTGCGGATTGGAATCCGGCCCTGTCATCCGGTTAGTGACGCGAAAGCCTTCGTGCTCGAGGATTTTCGCAAGCCGCAGCGGGATGAAGTTGAAAAGATTGTGGCCAAATCCGCTGAAGCCGTGCACTCGGTTTTGCGGGACGGCATCAGGAAAGCGATGTCGCTTTTTAATGGATGATCGTAAATGGTGAATAGATTGTTCATGTGTTTAGACGGCGGGCTTGACCGCCGCGGGTGAGAGCCGGACAAGTCCGGCTTCTAAACGAGATTGCGGAGGACGAAATGGCAGAACAAAGAAGTTACGAAATAGTTTTTATCATCAACCCGGATGCGGAAGATGCGGAAGTGATGCGGCTGACTGAAGCGGCGCAGAAGATCATCACCGACCAGGGCGGCAACATCGTCAAGACCGAGATGATGGGCAAACGTCGTCTCGCTTACGAAATCAATCATAAGCGCGACGGCGTTTACGTGCTGCTTGAGGTTGAAGGTTCGGGCCGCGAAATCGCTGAGTTTGAGCGCCGCATGCGTGTCAACGATCGCGTCCTGCGTTACATGACTGTGCGCGTAGATGAATATCGACGCCGCGCTCAGAAGTTAAAAGACCGTCGCGCGCGCAAGGCCGAGCGGCGCCCGACCGCCGGCAAAGCCCAGGCGGCAGTACCCGCCAACGATGACGACGCAGAGTCGGGCGTCGAAGCTGCGGCGTAATCGAATCGTAGATTTTGGAAGGAACGAAGTTATGTCATCAAATTTTGAAGAGCGCGACAGTCCGTTTGGTTTTGAACGGGAATACGAGCGAGCCGGCATGCCCGGCCGTGGTCCACGCCGCATGCAGCGGCGAAAGATTTGCCGGTTTTGCATCGACAAGGTCGATTACATCGACTTCAAGGACGTGAAGCTCCTGCAGTCTTACACGCCCGAACGCGGCAAGATTTTGCCCCGGCGGATTTCCGGCGTGTGCGCGACGCACCAGCGCATGCTGGCCGAAGCCATTAAACGCGCGCGCAACATCGCGCTGCTGCCGTACGCGGCTGATTAGTCTTTTCCGCCACCGAGGCACAGAGACACTGAGATAAGACATGAAACGCAGCGCTCTTTTTCAAATTGTTCTCTGTGACTCCGTGGCAAATTCTGAGGTATTAGACAATGGGAAACAAACAAGTTCTTTTACGCGAAGACATCGATAACCTGGGCGCGCGCGGCGAAATCGTGCGCGTCAAAGCCGGCTATGCGCGCAATTATCTGCTGCCGCGGAATCTCGCCGTCGAGGCGACTGCCAGTAACGTCAAGCAAATTGAAGGCGAGCGCGCGGCACTTCTGAAGCGCGAAGCCAAAGAGCGCTCGTCGGCTGAAGGGCAGGCCGATCAGTTGCGCAATCTAGCGCTAAAGTTCGAACGCAAAGTTGGAGAAGCGGGCGTGCTGTACGGCTCCGTCACTTCGATGGACATTGCGCACTCGCTGGAAGAGCAGGGTTATAAAATCGATCGTCGTAAGATCGCTCTACGCGAACCGCTCAAGCGGTTTGGCAATTACACGGTTCCGGTTCGCTTGCATCGTGAAGTCACAGTGGATCTGCCGGTCAGCGTGGTCGGCGAGGGCGGCGTGGAGGTTAACGTTGAGGCGCTGCAGGCCGAAGCTGAGAGCGCGGTCGACGTAGCTCAGGCACCTGCGAACGAACCTGCGAACGAACCTGCGAACGAGTCTACGAACGAACCTGCGAACGAGTCTACGAACGAAGAGGCCAGCTGATCCGGCCGTCGTCACTCGCTCATATGCGTAGTTAGGGCTCTGCGTAAAATGCGCAGAGCTCTTCTTGCTTTTGAGCACCAGCCTTGTCTCTCTCGCCAAATCCTGTTACACAGTGAGGTCGACAGTCGATGGGGGTACCCAAATCGATTCTCAGGCTTTCCGTGTTTTCAAGAAATTCCATACCGAGAGTCCTTTACACCCTGCTGGTCCTGACCTTTGCGTCTGCCCCGTCGTTGGCCCAAGAACCAGGTGTCCATGAAATACTGAGTAGAGTGGCTGCCACTTACGCGTCATGTCGCAGCTATTACGATGAAGGATCGATCAAATCGGGATCCAGGATATTTGGCAACGGACATTTTCGCACAACATTTGTAAGGCCTAACCACCTTGCGTTTGAGTTATGGTCAAGTCCTGAGGACAAGGATCGCGGACGAGGCTGGGTGGTGTGGAAGAACGGCAATTCGGTCAACAGTTGGCTTCCCTCAAATATTCAACCTGGCTTTAGCAACCGACGCGAAGCGCCGCTGGATCTGGCGCTTGAGCGACTCGCATTTCCATCTGCGGGTGGGTCGCTGACTATTGCGCCGCTGCTGCTTTCTGACTTATTCCGTACAAGTGATCTGCTCGCATCGATGGCGGACGTCCGGCTGACGGGAAACGAAAAGATCGACGGCCGGGAAACCTTTCGACTCGAAGGAAAGTTGTGGCAACAGCAACCGATCAAACTCTGGGTTGATAAGACGCAGTACGTAATAGTCAAGATTTCCCGCAAGGTGCTTTTCGGAGATTCCGAAGTCGAATCGACCGTTCACTTCAAACCGAAACTCAATACTGATATTCCGCCGGAAGTTTTGCAGGTCAAGATGCCGGACTCCCGGGCGATTGCTCCCCTGCCGGGAAGTACGGCTACCTCATCGCATTCGATTCGGCCGGTCCTGACGCCACGCCGCCAAAACTTCGGGTCGAGCCTCGCCTTAAGCCCAAACGAACGCGCGCGCCGGGCTGAGAAACGGGCCACTGATGAAGACGACGTGATTCGCGTTGATACTGATTTGGTGGTAGCGGCGGTGCTGGTTCTGGATCGCGAGGGCAAGATTGTGACCGGCTTAACCAAGGAAGACTTCGTGGTCAAAGAGGACAACGGTTTGCAGGAGGTTGCGAGCGTGTCTTTGGGTGACAGCCAGGATGTGCCGCGCTCGATTGTCCTCATTATTGACTACAGCGGCAGCCAATTGCCTTACATCAAGACCAGTATCGAAGCCGCCCAGATGCTGGTTGACAAGCTAAATCCGAAAGACCGAATGGCGGTGGTGACGGATGACGTAAAGCTGCTGGTTGATTTCACCAGCGACAAAGATTTGCTCAAAAAGCGTTTGGAAGGGCTCAAGGAGAGCGCTCTGGCGGGCGCACTGGGCGCGAGCGACCAGTACGACGCGTTGCTCGCGACGATGACTGAGCTCTTCAGCGCTGAGGACGCTCGGCCAATTATCATTTTTCAAACAGATGGCGATGAACTCGAGTCACTCAAAGGCGGCTTGCCTCAGCCATATAATGCGTTTTCGCTTCCGCGAAAGTTCGGCCTCGAAGATATTTTGACTGCTACCGAGAGGTCGCGCGTCGCCGTCTATTCGGTGATTTCGGGCGTCCGGTTTTTCGGTGTACCCCAAGCTGAGTTGCTCAAGCGTGCTGAGGCCGATTTGGTAAACAGGTCAAAAGCAAACCAGCGGTTGCAGAGTGCCTTAAACCATTCGCCCGCGCGGGCAGGACCGACGAAGCTGCCGGATGAGATTCTCCAACAGCAGGCAAACGTATGGTTGCGGCGGCACACGGCTCTGGCGGCGGTGGCGAGGTTTACTGGCGCATGGACGGAGTTTTTGGAAGAACCGAGCCAGGCCGACGAAATCTACAACCGCATCCTCACGGATATTGATCGTCGTTACGTGATTGGTTATTACCCGACCAATCGTGCTCGCGACGGCAAGCGCAGAAAAGTCCAGATCGAGATTCGCAATCATCCTGAATATATCGTTTGGGGGCAAAAGACTTACTTTGCGCGCGAAGAGCGGTAACAGATCACAATATGTAAGAGCCGTGAAATAAAACCTTCCAATGCTGGCAACATTACGCGGTCGCGGAACTGCTGTAGTATATTGCGCAATCGACAAAACGTGATCCCTCCCGAAACGATCTCGTTCTCGTATTCAAGCAATGGCAACGCCTGAACCGATCCGGGATCCAATTCTCGAAAAACCGCTTCCCAGCAGTCCTGAAACTGAAAAAGCGATTCTCGGCGCAATCATTCTCGATAACACGCTGGTCGCCCAGGCGATCGAGATGCTGAAGCCGTCGGATTTTTACGTACCCTCGCACCGGCGGATCTTTACCGCAATGATTGCGCTGTTCGAGCGCGGATCGGAAATCAATCCCATCCTGATCGCAGAAGAGCTGCGGCGAGACAATTCGCTGGACGCATCGGGCGGCGTGTTGTTTCTGACAAATCTCACCTATGGTTTGCCGCACGTCACCAGCATTGCGCAATACTCGAAGGTCGTTCGCGGAAAATCGCTTTTGCGACAGCTCGTAAGGGTCGCGAACAAAATTACGGCTGAGGCGCTGGAAGAAGAAGACGAGCCGCAGAACATCCTCGATCATGCCGAGCATGCCATCTTCGCCCTGGCTGATGAACGTATTCGCCAGGGTTTTGAGCACATCAAACATCCCGCTGAACGCGTGCTCGAAAAAGCCGAAGCCGTGGAGCACCGCGATCTGGTTGTCACCGGCGTCGCAACCGGGTTTCGCGGCCTTGATACGCTGACTTCCGGCCTGCAAAAGCAGGATCTCGTGGTGATCGCCGGGCGCCCGTCGATGGGTAAGACGAGCCTCGCGCTGGCGCTGGGTCAGCATGCGGCGATCGAAAGCAACGCCGTCGTCGGCATATTCAGCCTGGAAATGTCCGCCGAAGCTTTGGCGATGCGCATGTTGTGTTCTGAAGCCAACGTCGATGCGCAGAAGTTTCGCAGCGGCTTTCTTTCAAATGAAGAGTGGGCGCGACTTGGAAAAGCGCTCGGCAAGTTGGCGGATGCGCGCATCTTCATTGATGACACGCCGGCGATATCAGTGCTCGAGATGCGTGCGAAAGCACGTCGGCTGGCGACTGAGCAAAAGCAGCTCGACCTGATCATGGTCGATTATCTTCAGTTGATGTCGGGTTCGACGCGGCGGGTTGAATCTCGGCAGCAGGAGGTTTCGCAAATCTCGCGCGAGCTGAAAGCGCTGGCGAAGGAACTCAACGTGCCGTTGATTGCGCTGTCACAGCTTTCGCGTGCGCCTGAGAACCGCACCGATCATCGTCCGCAACTCGCCGACCTCCGCGAGTCGGGCGCCATCGAACAGGACGCCGACGTCGTCGCGTTCATCTACCGCGAAGAGGTTTATAACCGCAGCGACGAAAACAAGAACATCGCCGAGCTAATCGTGGCCAAGCAGCGGAACGGCCCCACGGACACTGTCTATCTCGCCTTCCTCAATCAATTCGCCAAGTTCACGGACCTTGAACGTGAAGCACTCGGCCAATACCTCAGCCGCTTTGATCGCTCGAAAGGTTCGCCGCGAATCGGTCGCGGTGGCGGCGAGTTCTAGGAACCATCCACAGATTACGCAGATTACACAGATTTCAAACAACCTAAGGCGTTGAAGAGGTCACCAGGCCTGACATCTTTGTCGTCACTGCATTTATGTTTTGAATCAGTGTAATCTGCGTAATCTGTGGATAATTCCGGTCGTCCAACCTGGGCTGAGATCGATCTCGATGCGCTGGCGCACAACTTTGGAGTGATTCGTGAGCGCGTCGGTTCCGGCGTCAAGGTTCTGGCCGCGGTCAAAGCCAACGCTTACGGTCACGGAGCAGTTGAATGCTCGACGCGCCTGGAACGAGAAGGTGTGGATTGGTTCGGTGTCGCTCTGCCGGAAGAGGGAATCGAGCTTCGCACTGCGGGTATCTCAAAGCCGATCCTGTGCCTGGGCGGCATTTGGGCCGGTCAGGAAAACGCGTGCATTCAGCAGGATCTCACGCCGGTTATTTACCGGCTCGACGTGGTCGAGGCGTTGGATGGTGCCGCGAAGGATGCGGGAACCACTGTCGATGTTCACGTGAAGATCGACACCGGAATGGGTCGGCTTGGCGTGCGGGCCGACGATGTTCCGGATTTCTGCGCCGCACTGAAGCGATTCGCGAACATCCGCGTTGACGGGCTCATGACGCATTTGGCTTCGGCTGATGATAAAGAGCAGACAGACTTCACGGCCTTGCAGCTTCAACGATTTGAGCAAGCCGTTGCGGCGTTTCGCGATCACGGCTTCAATCCAACTTACATTCATGCGGCCAATTCAGCCGGTTTGTTCACCTTCGCTGAATCGCGAGCCAGCATGGTCCGTCCCGGCGGCACGCTCTACGGATTCACACGTGACGTGCTGCCACCGAGTTTAGACACTCCTCCTTTGCGACCGGTGATGTCGCTGTATTCGCGCATCATGCTTTTGAAGCGTGTGCCGAAACGCGAGAAGCTCGGCTATGGCGGCACATTTGTAACAAAGCGAGATTCGGTGATCGCTACAATTCCGATTGGCTACGACGATGGTTACCGGCGCGCGTTTAGCAACCGAGCGCGCGTGATCGTGCGCGGCCAGTTTGCGCCGGTTGTTGGTCGCGTCTCGATGGACTTGACGATCATCGACGTGACGGAGGTGGCGGATGTGTCGCTTGACGATCGAGTGACTTTGCTGGGCAACGACGGTGATTGCACAGTTACTGCGGAAGATCTCGGAAAGCTGGCCGAAACCATCTCGTACGAAATAACGTGTGGCATCAGTCAACGGGTGCCTCGCATCTACAGTTCAGATTGATCTTTTCCCCGCTTTAACGGAAGACTTCAGCGCTGGCAGCGCGTGATCGGCCGAAAGGAAAGTAGCCATGAAGAACGGAAGTTGCACTGCGTTTGTTGTTTTACTGATCGGCCTGGCCACAGCGCCGGGATGCAACGCTCAAACAGTGGGCTTACAGCGGCCCGCGGACGACAGTAATCGCGCCGCCGCCGGCGCGCTTGAAGCAATTCGCGGCATGGCAGAGCGGCGGGCTGCGCACAGTGCCACTTTACTTCGCGATGGCAAGGTCTTAATCGCCGGTGGGATTGGCGGCGGCGAAAGCGGCATATCCAGTGCCGAACTGTTCGACGCGGCCACAAATACATTCACAACCATCGGCAGGATGCAGGCCGCTCGCTCAGGTCATACAGCAACCTTATTGCCCAACGGGAAGGTGCTGATCGCCGGCGGTTACAATGGTAACTATCTGGCCAGCTCTGAACTGTATGATCCGGAGGCGCGCACGTTTATACCGGCTGGCCGCATGGTAACGGCGCGCAGCAGCCACATCGCGATTCCTATGCGGAACGGAAAAATCCTGCTCGCTGGAGGCGTCGGTGTGGGCTGGACGTTCTTGGCCGACGCGGAACTTTACGATCCTGCCGCCAACACGTTTGCGGCAACCGGAAGCATGCTGGCAGCACGCGAGTCGCACACAGCCACGCTGTTAAGCAGCGGCAAGGTGCTCATTACCGGCGGTCACAAAGGCCGCAGAGCGCAGATGACCATTTATTCCTCAGCCGAAATGTATGACCCGGCCACCGGCAAATTTTCAGCGGGCGGTGACATGACGCGCATCCGTCATAAGCATGAAGCAGTCCTGCTGACGGACGGCCGAGTGCTCATCGTTGGCGGCGCGGATCATCGTGACGGAGACCCGGCATATACCAGCGTCGAGGCTTACGATCCAACCACAGGAAGGTTCGCGGTCATCGGAGACATGAAATCTCCACGTTATAAGCTTCAAGGAACTGTCGTACTGTTGCCTGACGGCAAAGTTCTGATTGCCGGCGGCGCCAATCGCGCTGAAGTTTTCGATCCGGCGACGCGAACGTTTTCGTACGCCGCGGGGGACATGGGCACTACGCGGTTGTTTGCGACGGCGACGCTCTTGTCAAACCGGAGCGTGCTTATTACCGGCGGCTACAGCGAAGGTGTCAATGTAAGTTCTAACGCCTGGATATATCGGACGTGATCCGGCTCAAGACTGGCTAATGGCGGCGACCCTGACGATAGACATCAACGAGAACGAGAGCCTAACCGCGCTCGTTTATTCGGCGGCGAAACGCCGTCGCGCGCACGTGACGGTCATTCTCGGCCATGGCGCGGGCGCGAATCAGTTGAGTGGCTTCATGCGTCTGTTTGCAGCGGGCCTGGCAGAGCGCGGAGTAGACGTCGTGACTTTTAACTTCCTCTACACTGAACAAGGCCGCAAGATTCCTGATCCCGCGCCGCGACTCGAACGCTGTTATCGCGCGGTGATCGATGCCGCGCTCAAGCACAAAAAGTTGAAAGGCAATCGGCTGCTGATAGGGGGCAAATCGATGGGCGGACGGATCGCGTCGCAAGTCGCCGCTCAGGATGGCGAAAACATCGCCGGTCTCGTCTTCCTCGGTTATCCGCTACATCCGCCTGGACGGCCGGACAAAATGCGTTCGGAGCATCTGCCGAAGATAAAAGCGCCGATGCTGTTCGTGCAGGGCTCACGCGACGCCTTCGGAAGAAAGGAGGAGATCGCGGACATCATAAAGAAACTCAAACTGCCTGCCGATCTCTTGGCGATCGAAGGCGGCGACCACTCGTTCAAAGTGTCTAAGTCGGCCGGTGTTCCTCAGCAGGATGTGTACGATCGCGCGATGAATCACATTGCCGAGTGGTTGAAAGGTGCGCTCGCTTAGTTGGCCACCATGGCTCACTCCGCAAACCCACCTCTCTGTTGACATTTCACCGCTTCGCTAATATCTTGCCCGCGCTTTTCGCGTTAAGTGCGGACGCAGGCCGCAAGCTCACTTGAACCGCAGAGTTTCGGCCCGCCTTTTTCAACCAAAGCTTACCGCCCGGTTGTCTCGACCCTTTTCTCACGGAGGTTTCCCATGGCCGCTCTTACGACCCCCAATGTCGACTACAAGAAAGAAATTCGCTTCGCCGTAGTCATGTACGGCGGTGTGTCGCTTGCAATCTATATCAACGGAGTGGCGCAGGAACTTTTGCGCATGGTTAAGGCAACCGCGCCGCGCGGCGAGGGAGAAAAGGTCGCTCGAGATCTGGGGACGACAGGCGACAAGCCCTGCGGAACCGAAGCGGTGTATCGCAAGCTAAGTTATCTAATCGACGATCTCAATCTTCGCGCGGAACTTAGAAACAAGCTGGTCGCCGATAAGAAGGCCATCGCCAACTGGCACCCGGATGGCTACATAACCGTGCGGTTTATCGTTGACGTGTTGGCGGGCACCTCAGCCGGGGGGATCAACTCGATCTACCTGGCAAAGGCCCTGGCAAACGACCAGGACATCGACAAGCTCAAGAATCTCTGGGTCACAGAGGGTGACATTCATCTGCTCATTAATGACTCAAAGTCGTTGAAAGACACGACGCTTTCTCGGCAAAAGCCCCCTCAGTCTTTGCTGAACAGCCGGCGACTGTATCTGAAGTTGTTGGCCGCCCTCGACGCGATGGATGCCCGGACGAAAGAAAAGCATTCGCCGCTCGTGGACGAGCTCGACCTTTACATTACGGCGACAGATATTCGCGGCTTAGCCCTGCCCATTCGTCTGGCTGACGCGGTGGTTTTTGAGCGGCGTCATAAGAACGTGTTTCGGTTCAAGTACATGACGCGCCAGGCTACGGGCAGTGATGTTAACGAGTTTCGAAAGCAACTGAACCCATTTCTCGCGTTTGCGGCACGGACCACTTCGTCGTTCCCGTTTGCCTTTGAGCCGGTCCGTCTCTCGGACATTCGTGACCTGCTTGACCATTCTGAAGAGCATCGCGCGGTGAAGGACAATTTCAAACCTGACTCGCCGCTAATTCGCAGGTTCTTTCAGGACAACCTGACTCAGGACGTGGAATTTGGGTCGGTGAACTATGACCTGCGATCGTTTGCCGACGGGGGCTATCTGGACAACAAGCCATTCAGCTACGCGACCAGCACGCTCACGAGGCGCACGCCAACCGTTCCCGTGGATCGCAAACTGATTTACGTCGAGCCCTCGCCGGAACACCCCGAGCGCGAGGTGCAACCGAATGAGCCGCCCGATGCGATCCAAAATGTCATGGCTGCGCTCGACTTGCCGCGTTATGAAACTATCCGCGAAGACATCCAGGCGGTGCTTGATCGCAACCGGCTGATCGAACGCGTCAACCGCCTGACAAGGGTTATCGAGCGCGACATCGAGACTTATGAAGGTCGAGTGGAGCAGTTCGCGTCGAAAATGGAGGGGGTGACGGACCCCAGGGAACGAGCGGAACTCAAGAGAAAGGAAGAGCTTAACCTCCTGTCTACGACGGTAAAGGCCGCTCTCAAAGACGATCCGGAAAAACAAGAAGAACTCGCCAAACAGATGCGGAAGAATCGGCCGGAGGTGCCACCTAAACTTTGGGACGCCATGCAACTGTCCGACATGGTAGGGCTCTACGGGCTTCACTATCTTCCCTATCGCCGGCTGCGAATGTCGGCTTTGACAGATGAAATTGCGACGCTCACCGCGCGCGTGGTCGATGTGGATGAGCGTTCAGCAATGTTTCAGGCGGTGCGCGCGTTGGTGCAAACCTGGCGCGACGAAACCTATTCCGACGATGAACCTAAAGAGGGCACTTCGAACCGTTTCCTGAACCGATTTGATTTGAGCTACCGGCTCAGGCGGCTGAATTTCCTGGTGGCGAAGGTTGACGAGCTCTTGTGCCTGTTCGATTGGCATGGAAAAGGCGACGTGTTTGAGTCGAAGACGGCCAAACGCTTAGTGCAGAAACTCGACAAGGCATGGAACGATCTTCTCAGAATTAACCCTGACAAAGGGAAACCCGAGGACTTCGATTTTGTCGGAATGAAAACGACCGCAGAACGACAACAGGCCGTTAGGTTTCTGCTGTACCTGAAATGCGAACTCAATCAATCGTTCATTGAACTCAGGAAATTCGGGCGCGACCTGCGCCGATCGCCGGGAAAGACGATTGACCCACAGCCTACACGAGCAGCCGTTCACTCCATGGCCGCCGTTTTTGATCCCGAGGGCGAAAAAAGATATCAGGAGATTAACGAGTACAAAGACAAAGTTCGTGACATTGGTTTAACCGTCGAACATCTGAAATTAGTTCTCGGAGCGACCGCTAATGGCAATCGAATTGAGTTGGACGATGCCGCGGTAGCTTGCCTGGGTGAGGACGACGCGCTATTACGAGCGCAAGCTCTTTGGGACAACTGCGATAAATATGGTTTGAAAGGTCTGCCAGAGCGGTTTAAAGCTGCGGGAGCACATCTTGAGAAAATTCTTAGTTCGGTCTTTGTTCCAAGCCGCGCGCGTTCCAAGCAGTTGCTCGAGCCACAGGGAGAAACCTATGAATCGCACCCGCGCTGCGCTGAGAAGGAAGGCGCCAGGTACTTCACCAAGCCATTTGCCACTGCCATTCGCGGATATTTGTGGCACCACTACGAACACTTTGACGATTACGATCAGATTAGCTTTCCGATTTACTTCGACACTGATAACGGCGAATCGGACGTTGTTGAAATCATCCGCATCAGTCCGGAAGACGCGCCCAGCTTGATAAACGAAAAGACCGACGCGCGCGGCCGCAAGAAGCTGGCCGGCACGCAGTTGGCGAACTTTAGCGCCTTTCTGGATGCGGCCTGGCGCGTCAACGACATTATGTGGGGGCGGCTCGACGGCGCCGAGCGGCTGATTAAGTCGATGCTGCCCGATGAAGGGGACAGGGACATCCGTGACGCGCTCACGCGCGAAGCTCATCAAACGATTCTCGCCGAAGAACTTTCGCCGGCAGCGCAAGCGGATCTCGCAGACCTTTTGGGACAGGCGTTGGTACTCCGGAAGGGCGGCACTAGCATCTCGGACGCTATCGACAAGATCCTGAAGCCGGTGGATAAGCAAGTCGTCAAGCAACGCTTGACAAGTGTGATGACCACTTGTCTTCAGGCTGACGAGTTATACACATTCATGCGCGATCACTATGAAGTGGACCGCAGGTTTGAACCAGAGCCGACTCTAAAGGTTTTGGGACGGGCGACTCGCGTGATTGGCAGCATCCTCGACGACATTTCCAGAAAACGGAAGGTCGAAAACAAATTCACCAAGTGGATTTCGCGCGTCGGTCAGATTTTCCTCGGACTGGTCGAAGTGTCCATCCCGGATAGTCTGTGGTCGTTGATGTTTCGGCATTGGCTGAAACTCCTCTATTTCCTCGAAGTACTTTTGATTCTCGGGGGTATTCTCTTTAGCCAGACTGGAGTTAAGAGCGTTGGTTGGTCGCTGCTGGCGGTTACCTTCGGGGTTAACCTCGCCGTCCTCGTTCTTAGGGACCTCATGCGGGCGAAGAAGCGTTGGCTTTGGTTGGTATTGACCTTGTTACTGGCCGTGATTGGATTCTTTGCCGCGGTGGGGGTCGATGAACTCCTGGGCATCGGAGTGCGTAAGCGAGTCTCCCAAGCTGCGCATCGAATGACGAAAGGTGCGCTGGGGACGCCACCAGAAACGGCGCCGACGCCAATTCCTGTTTTAGTAAGTTTCCCACCTTCATCGAGTCCTTCTCCAACTCCAAGTCCTTCTGGCGGCCGAGGCTCAAACTAGGCGCGGCTTCGCTCTTTTTCTCTGTGGTGAGTTGTCGTTAGACATCTCACCACAGAGGGCCCGAGGAATGGAGACACGGAGAAAATGAAAACCGGGAAAGCGTCCTCTGGCTAACCGTGCTTGACGACTTTGACTTGCGCGGCAATCATTACTTCATTTCTGACAACGGGGCGTTCGACAGTGACTCAATACAACTTTATTCAACTCGACGTGTTTACGGATCAGCCGTTCACCGGCAATGCATTGGCGGTATTTCCTGAGGGTGAAGGATTGACGGACGAGCAGATGCAGCAGATCGCGCGCGAGATGAATCTTTCGGAGACAGTGTTCGTGCTGTCGTCAGAAAAAGAAGGCGTGCTACGAAAGCTGCGCATCTTTACGCCGACCAGCGAGCTGCCGTTTGCCGGTCATCCGATCGCCGGCACATGGAATTGCCTGGCGCGCGAAGGGGTCGTGCCCGTCCCGGAAGGTGGCAGCGGCGTGGTTCAAATCAAACATGAAGTTGGCATCGGCGTGCTCCCGGTTGAGATCGAATTCAAAGACGGCGGGCCCACGCGCGTGGTGATGACGCAGGGCAAATTCGAAATCAAAGCAGAGATCGATGACGGTCAGGATCAGGCAGACATTGCGCGGGGACTTGGGTTGTCGCGAGAGAATTTGGACGAAACTCTGCCGATTCAAGCTTGCTCAACCGGCAATACAATGTTGATGGTGCCGATCCGTTCGCTGGCCGACCTCGGTCGATGTCGTCCGAACATTACTCTCCTGGAAGAAGTTTACGCGCGCTACGACTTTGCCAGCTCAGGCGCGACCGGCTGCTATGCATTCGCGCGCGAAACGATCGAAGTGGGCGAAGCTCGGGCGCACGCACGCTTCTTCGTCGGCCAGAACATCGGCGAAGATCCGGCGACCGGCAGCGCGGCGGGACCGCTGGGCGGTTATCTGGTTCATCACGATGCGACGGGCGTCGAACCGGTTGATGGCGTTTATAAGTTTGTGATCGAACAAGGCGACTTCATCAAGCGTCCGAGCCGAATTGGCTTGGAAGTGAAAGGCGCGCCGGGAAAAGTTGATGAAGTACGCGTTGGCGGCACGTCGGTGGTTGTAGCGAAGGGCGTTGTGGAATTCTAAAAGCTGTCCAAAGTCCAACGTCCAAAGTCCAAAGTCTGGTTTTGTACGAGAACGCCGGATTCTGGGCGTTGGACTTTGGACGTTGGACTTTGGACATTTGATAAAGGGACATGCCCGACCTTCTCGATCTACTAATCATCGGCGCCGGCCCGGCCGGCTTATCTGCCGCTGACGCGGCGGCGCGTGAAGGTCTGTCGTATGTCGTCATCGAGAGGGGAACGATCGCGAACACGATCCGGCAGTATCCGGTCGGCCGCGAAATGTTCTCGACACCGAACGAACTTGAGATGCGCGAAGGCTCGCTGCAACCAATTCGCGAAAAGCCGACGCGCGAAGAGTTGCTTTCGCACTATGTCCACTTCGTGCTCGACAATGATTTGCGCATCAACACGGCGGAAGAGGTCGTGGATGCCGAGCGCGCTAACTCGGAATCTTTCGTTGTCCGTACGCGTTGCCGCAGTTTCCAGCCAGGTCAGCAGGACGCCACTTATCACGCGCGCACAATTCTGTTCGCCATCGGCGCGATGGAGCATCCGCGGCGGCTGAATGTGCCGGGCGAAGACCTGCCGAAAGTCCACCATCGTTTCGTCGAGCCCTATCCTTACGTCCGGCGCGAAGTGTTAGTGGTCGGGGGCGGCAACAGCGCCGCTGAAGCCGCTTTGTTCTTATCGGAAGAAGGCGCGCGGACGACGATGGCGATTTGGCGCGAAGATTGGGAAAACCGCGATCCGAAAGCCGGCGCCATGAAGCATTGGGTGCGCTCGCCGCTGGAACGCGAAATCTCCCAAGGCCGTTTGCGGGTTGTTCTTTACAAACAGATCGATGAAATAACTGATCACTCTGTGCGACTGACGACAGACACGGGTGAATCGACGTCGATCCCGAACGATGTTGTATTCGTTCTGGTTGGCAGCGACGCCGATCTCACTCTCCTGAAGAAACTCGGGGTCAAGACTGAGCCGGGAAAACTTACT
The DNA here is from genome assembly GCA_052389795.1 of Acidobacteriota bacterium. GTDB lineage: Bacteria > Acidobacteriota > Blastocatellia > Pyrinomonadales > Pyrinomonadaceae > UBA11740. The sequence continues at coordinate 984,432 of JBQTHO010000001.1, forward strand.
GAAGTTCCGGTCTACGATTCTGAAACTTTCGAGACAAATGTACGTGGAATCTATGTAGCCGGACACTTCACGCACGCGCGTCACATCAAAGCCGCTATCGATGTGCCACGAAAAATCATTCCGCGGATTGCGGAACAACTACGCGGCGCTGGCGTGAGCTAAGGCACAATGAAAAGAAAACCCCACGTCGCCGCTCTCTTGGTTCTGGCAGTCTTGAGGTGCGGCGTTTCACTCGCGCAAGAAAAACCACAACCGGAAGCGAACCCGCGGCCTGTGTGCACCGCAGAAGATGCGTTCACAATCATCGAGCAGCAAATCGACGCAACCAGGACTTTCGATGATGACGCGCGCCGTGTCGGGGTGTTGATTCGCGGCGGGGATCTACTTTGGCCCCACAAGGAGGCGAATGCGCGAAAGGCTTACCTCGAAGCATTTGCCTTAGCAAAACGGCATTTCAAGGAAAAGGGCGACCGTCCCGATCAGGAAGGGAAGCTATCAATCGGCAAGCCCGATCTGCGATACAGCGTAATTACTTCGATCGCGCGGCATGACGCGAAGTGGTCAAAGAAGTTGTCTGCGGAACTTCTGAAGGAACAGGAAGACGAGGATGAGAACAAGTCAACAAAGAACGCACAGCAGGCCGAGCGCACTGCCGAGCGGCTCTTGGAGGTTGCAAACGCGTTGTTGCCGTCGGACGAAGTCGCATCGTTGAGTTTTGCACGCTCGAGTCTCAGTTATCCGGCGACGATGTTTCTGGGGCAGTTCCTTTACGCGTTGTCTTTGCGCAACCAGCAAGCCGCCGATCAGTTTTATCAGGAAGCGCTGGCCGCGTATGCAAACGCGGCGATGGAACGCCTGCTATATCTGTCGGCTTATCCGTTCGGCAACAATCGCGACGCCGGAGACATGCCGTCATACATGGTTTATCAGGTGCCCCTGGACTTCACGCCGAACACAAGTTTGCAAAGGGTGTTTGTTCAGACACTTTTGCGGCGTGTGCAGCGGTTCATTAGTAATCCTTCTGACGTCACGCCGGGGACGCGGATCTCGGATCCGGAAGAGATGTGGCTGGCGTTCGCTCGTTTGGAAAAACAGATTCAGCAGTCGCTGCCGGACCTGGCGCCCGTTGTCGAGGTCGCCCGAAACAATGTCGCCACGCGTCTTTCGCCAGAGTCGCAACGTGAACTTCGAAATAAAGTCGGCGCAAACAATCAACCGGCACGCAGCTTCGATGAGCAGGTCGAATTGGCGCTAAAGAACCCAAATGTGGACGCGCGGGATCAAGGCCTGACCTTTGCGGTTAATAATTCATCGAAGAACGAGAGCGTCGATAATGTGCTTCGAGTAATAGACAAAATCTCCGATTCGAACATCCGCCAGCCCTTACTGAACTGGTTTTTCTTCGAGCGATCGCAGCGTGCCCTGCAGGAGCAGAAGTTCGACGAGGCAAGGAAGTTTGCCGCTCGGGTCGAGGAGTTGGATCAGCGAGCGTTTCTCTACTCGCGAATTGCGGAAGAGGCTCTGAAGCAGAACGCAGACCAAACGCGCGCCCGCGAGATGCTGGAAGACATCGTTGATGCCGCTGCCAAAGCGCCGAATACCACCGTGAAGGCCCGCGCATTGCTCGCTGTTGCGTCGCTGTACACGAAGATTGACATGAACCGTGCGGTGGCCGTGGTGGCGGAAGCGATAGATTGCGTGAATCGCATTGAGCAGCCTGACTTCAGTCGTCAATTTGTGATTAGAAGAATCGAAGGTAAAAATTTCGGGATGTATGCTTCAATCGCGACGCCGGGGTACAAACCGGAAACTGCGTTAGCCGAAATTTCCACGGTTGATTTTGACAACATGCTCAACCAGGCAAGCAGGTTCACCGACAAATCCCTGCGCGCGATCACCATGCTCGCCATAGCCGAGCGTTGCTTGAAAGCGGGTTCCCCATCCAGTTCCCCCAAGACCGCGACCAAACCTACCTAGAGCTTGCGAGCAGACGCTGCGGTGTGATAAACGCGCACCGCTAAGCTTCTTTGAAGGAGGATCTCAATGGTCCGTTCAATCATTGCCGTAATCGTCAGCTACATCACCATGTTTGTCCTGAACTTTTTGGGCTTCGTAGGTCTGTACGCCATTGTTGGCCCAAGCCAGGCTTTCAGGCCGCGCCTGTATCTCGCCTCGAACCGCTGGATCCTCATGGGAGTTGCGGTCATGTTCGTGTCAGGCATCATCGCCGGGCTCATGTGCGCGGCGATTGCGCGTGGACGCAAAGCGACCCTGGCTTTGGCGGGCCTAATCCTGGTCGTAGGGTTATTGCTGGCGATTCCGGCGGTAATGAAGAGCAGGGCAAACGCTGGGATGGTTCGCGTGGGCGATGTCACCTCGATGGAGGCTATGGAAAAGGCCTCCTGGCCGATTTGGGCTCCGTTGGTATTTCCATTTGTCAGCGCGGTGGGCGCGTTAGCCGGCGGGAAGTTGAAGAAGCGGAGGTAATTTGTCCGAAGCCCGCGCGTGAGCAAGGGCGAGTTTGCGCGAGCGGCGCTCCCTAACGGGCGGGCTTCTGATAAGAAAGGAAAAGGCGCATGGCCAGATCAATCATCGCAGTGATCGTTAGTTACGTGTTGATGTTCGTCCTTGTTTCACTGTCGTTTTTTGCGATGTATTCGGTCCTCGGTGCGGACCAGTCGTTTAAGCCGCGCAGTTGGGACGCGTCGAATCAATGGGTTGCGATTGCGCTGGTTGTGAGTTTTGTAATAGCCGTTATCGCTGGTTTTGTTTGCCCTCTTATAGCGAGGGGCGGCAAGGCGCCATTGGTTTTGGCCATCGTGGTGTTCGCGCTGGGCTTTGTGTTTGCGGTCCCGTCTTTCGTCGCTAACCGCACTGACCAGGGAGTTCGCGACTACGCGCCGCCGCTCGTTGAAGCGATGCAAAAAGCAAAACAGCCAAACTGGGTTCCACTGGCGCTTCCGCTGATAGGCGCGGTTGGCGTGTTTATTGGGGCAAAGTTGAAGAAGCGAAATTAGCAGAGCTGTGGCACAGACTTCAGTCTGTGGTCCCACAGTGTTGAATCACACAAAAGTAGTCTGTGCCACTAAACAAAACAAAGGGCGAGTCCCGATTTATCGCGACTCGCCTTTGATTTTATGGTGCGGATGAGAGGACTTGAACCTCCACGATGTCACCATCACAGGCTTCTGAGACCTGCGCGTCTGCCAGTTCCGCCACATCCGCGAACGGAGGTGATCTTACGAACGCGTCTCTGGAAGTGTCAAGCAGACTCAATTCGCTTCTTAGCGATTCGAGCGTGTGTTCCGTCGCGCGCGACGGCCCAACAGCACGTCCCTACGATCGAAATCGCCATCACCGTCGCGGTCGACTCGATTCCGCCTTCCCAGCAATACATCCCTGCGATCGAAGTCGCCGTCACCGTCGCGGTCGACGCGATTCCGTCTTCCCAGTAATACGTCATTGCGATCGAAGTCGCCATCACCGTCGCGGTCTACCCGCCGATTGCGCCGAAAGCGATTATCGTCGTCGCGGTCGCGCCACCGGCGATGGCGAGAGATGTTACGGTTTGGCCCACGTCCGTCCCAGCGGCCGTCACGGGCATCGTGACCGTTAACGAACTTCTCGATCTTCTTGTCGCGCCCGCGACCACGTCCACGCCCTTGCGCGAAAGTAAGGACCGGCATCGCTACCAGCAAAATTAATCCTAACAAAACCGCTTTTACGAATTTGCTAGTTGCCTTGGTTAAGTTCATTAAGTTCCTCCGAAATTTGAAGTCTAAAATTTATTGCGAGTTGATTGTCGCGCGGGGTACACAGTATTGAAGTCAACCCCCGTGCCGCGCGAGATTGCCACCCGTTTGCACCAGTTGCGGCGATTTCAATGATTTAAGCGGCACGATATCGTGACGCGCGGGGCTGATATCGGACGTCGATATGAAGCAATGCCGTGTTTGCCGGTCGCTGAAAGCGATTGTTATAGTGCGCCTAAGGCATAAATGAAATGAGTTTGCTGGAATCGACTGCGGATGATTTGCGCGTGCGCGTGCTTGGCGTGTGGTTGCGCATTGAGGCTGCGGCGAAACGGAGTAGCAGGCCGTGCGAGTCGATCAAATTGATCGCTGTTAGCAAGACACATCCGGCTGATGTCCTGCGCGTGGCGATCGAAGTCGGCATGACGGATCTCGGCGAGAACCGTGTGCAGGAAGCCGAGCCGAAGATCAACAAGCTGGGACGTGAAGCCGCGAGGTGGCACTTGATCGGTCATCTTCAGTCGAACAAAGCGCGGCGGGCCGTTCAGCTCTTCGACATGATTCACTCGATCGATTCCGTGGCACTCGTGGAAAAGCTTGATCGGGCGTGCGTCGAGTTACAACGCGAAGAATTACCAGTCCTAATTCAAGTCGATCTCGGCCACGAGACTACAAAGTCCGGGGCAGACGAAACAGAACTGCCGGGACTTATCGGCGCGGTGACCAGCAGCGAACGTCTCAAGCTAACCGGATTCATGACTTTGCCACCCTTCTTCGAAAACGCGGAATTGACGCGGCCGTTCTTTGCGAAGCTTCGCGAGTTGCGCGATGAATATCAGGAACGCGGCGTTTTCGGCGGCGCGCAAGGTGAGCTATCAATGGGCATGACGGGCGACTTCGAAGTGGCGATTGAAGAAGGCGCGACGATGGTGCGCATCGGCACGGCAATCTTTGGCGCTCGCGCAACGGCATAACAATGCTAATCCTGAAGACACTTTATCTGTTTATCACGTGGGGTGTGAGGGCCGTGGCGATCGCAGTGATTGCGCTGATTATTTTGCGATCGATTTATAACTATGCCGACGTAAACCCGTTTCGGCGCTCCGCGATTTCTTTGAAGCGGGCAACGGATCCGATGATTCTGCCGATTCGCCGCCTGCTGGTCGCGTTCAGGCTCGAGCCAAAAGTAGCCCCGTTCATCGCCATCCTCCTGATCATTCTGGTTGGCTATTTTGTAGTTCAAGTGGCGAGTAGCGTGCTCAACACGATCGCGGGAATTCTCTATGCCCTGGCCAGCGGCGTTCCTGGTTTTCCGATCGCAATTGTGGGCTATCTTGTTTTTGGGCTGTTGGGGCTTTACACGCTGGCGATTTTCGTGCGGATCTTTCTCTCCTATGGCGCGCTCGGCTACGGAAATCGGTGGATGCGTTTTCTGATTCGCATCACTGAGCCTTTAATGGGTCCGCTCCGTCGCAACATCCGCCCGGTTGGCATGTTTGATATCTCGCCCATCATCGCCTTTCTAATCCTTTGGGTTTTGCAGGCCATTGTCGCGGCCACGCTCCTGAAGGGCTGGCCAATTCAATTCTTCTAAATAGTTAGAGTACCGACTTTAGTCGGGCTTCCAATCGTTGAAAATACCCGACTGAAGTCGGTACTCTGACGCGTTGATTTACTATTCTTGATTCGGGCCTTAATATTTCCGCGCCGGTGATTCGTTATTCGCAGCACGGCCACACCCTCACTTTTGCGGTGCGAGTTACGCCCCGAGCTTCCCGCAGCGAAATTAGCGGTGAGCATGATGGCGCGTTACGGGTTAGAATAGCCGCGCCACCGGTAGACGGCGCGGCCAATCGCGAATTGATTAGGGTGATCGCCAGAGCATTAAAGGTGCCGCAGAATGCCGTCGAGATAATTGCCGGCATAAATTCAAAAAGCAAAACTGTTAGAGCTCAGGGCGTGGACGCCGCCACTCTCGAACGTTTGATTCAGACGCAGTACAGTCCCCGGATGGAGCTCACTTCAATCTCCCGTTATCGCATCCTCGAGAAGCTCGGCGCGGGCGGCATGGGTGAAGTCTATCTCGCTGAAGACACCAAGCTCGGCCGCAAAGTCGCGCTCAAGCTGTTATCCGAAGAGCTGACTCACAATCGTGATCGCCTGAGCCGTTTTGATCAGGAAGCCTACGCGGCTTCCGCGCTGAATCATCCGAACATCCTGACAATTTACGAGATGGGTGATGAGGGCGGCCGTCACTATATCGCCACCGAATACATCGACGGGATCACTCTGCGCAAGCGTCTGGGCGGACAGCCGATGGATCTCACTGAGATTCTCGACATCGCGATCCAGATTACCGGCGCGTTGGAGGAAGCGCACGCCGCCGGAATCATTCACCGCGACATCAAGCCTGAGAACGTGATGATTCGCAAGAATGGTCACGTCAAGGTCCTGGATTTCGGTTTGGCAAAGCTCATGGACCGCTCAGCCGAAGGCGATCAAACAGACACGGAAGCCGTGACGCGCGCGTTTGTACAAACTGACGCGGGCGTGGTGATGGGCACCTCGCTGTACATGTCGCCCGAGCAAGCGCGCGGTAAGGGAGTCGATGCACGCAGCGACATTTGGAGCCTCGGCGTGATCCTCTACGAGATGGCCGCCGGCCGCGCCCCCTTCATGGGCGAAACGAAAACAGACGTCATCGTAGCGATTGCCAAGAGTGAGCCTTCGCCGCTCGCCCGCTTCGCGCCCGGACTTCCGCCCGAGTTCGAGTGGGTGGTAATGAAAGCGCTTCGCAAGAGCGCCGACGAGCGGTACCAGACGATCAAGGAACTCGAGTCCGATCTCAAGAAGCTGAAACAGAAAGTCGTCTTTCAGACAGAGCTGGAGCGCTCTATGGGTCCCGACCATCGCACCGGCGCGATTACCCCCTTCGGTGACACGGAAGTGCCGCACCACTCGTCGCATTTGAGTTTTCAAACGTCGCTCCCGGCGACGATGCACTCTACCAGCACCGTCCAAAGCGCAGCGCAAACGCGCGCGTCGAGCGTTGAGTACGCCTTTGAAGGCATCAAACGTCACAAACTCACCGCGGCAGTCGTGGCAGTCGCAGTAATGTTGTTGGTTGGCGGCATTTGGTTTCTCGGTTTCCGCCGTGCAACTCCCGCGTTGACTGACAAGGACACAATTCTCCTGGCTGACTTTGTGAATACGACCGACGAGCCCGTGTTCGGCGAGACCCTTAAACAGGCGTTAACAACACAACTGCGGCAATCGCCGTTTCTAGACATTCTGTCTGAAGACCGGGTCCGTGACGCTCTGAAGTTCATGGAGAAGCCGCCCAGTGAGCCCGTTACGCCCGAAATCGCCCGTCAGATTTGCATCCGTCAGGGCATAAAAGCGATGTTGGTGGGCCGCATCTCCGCCGTGGGAAATCAGTACGTGATTTCACTGGAGGCTTCGAACGCCAAGACCGGCGACATCATTGCAACTGATCAAGCTGAGGCGAGCAGTAAAGAACAGGTCCTGAAATCGCTCGGCGCAGCAGCATCGCGGTTGCGCGTGAAGCTGGGCGAGTCGCTCTCGTCTATTCGAGATTTTGACGCGCCGATCGAACAGGTAACAACGTCGAACCTCGAGGCTCTTCATTATTACTCAAACGGTCTTCAGGAGCATTCGAGCGGGCGTTACCGCGAAGCGATTCCTTTTTATAAGCACGCGATTGAAGTCGATCAGCGCTTTGCGATCGCCTATGCGCGTCTGGCAACTTGCTACCACTTCATGAAGCAGTACGAAGCGTCACGTGCCGCATCCGCGAAGGCGTACGAGTATCGGGATCGCGCGAGCCAGCGCGAGAAGCTGTACGTCGAGTGGAACTACTTCGGGGCCGTAACCGGCCAAATCGATGAAGCCGCGAGCGCCCTGGAAGTCTGGAAGCGCACTTATCCGCGCGATTGGGAACCGTATAATCTGTTGGCGGTGCGCTACACGTTGACCGGGCCGTTCAAAGAAGCTGTCAGCGAAGCGACTGAAGCCGTGCGCCTGAATCCCAAGGAAGCGAAGGCGCACGCCAACCTCGCCATCGGGTTTATTGGTCTCAATAAGTTCGATGAAGGCAAGCAGGTTTTGCAGAACGCGATGAGTCAGAAAATGGAGACTGACTCGATGCACCTGCACCTTTACCAGCTCGCGTTCATCAACGGTGACGCCTCGGGCATGAAAGAGCAACTCGACTGGGCTTCGAGCAAATCGCCGGGATACCTGCCGAACGTCTGGCAAGCTCAGGCGGCGGAGTTCTATGGAAAGTTCGCTGAGGCGAATCAGTTCAGCGACAAGGCTGTCGATTGGGCCGAGCACAATAACCCGGACGCGGCGGGGCAGTTAGTTTCGCAACAAGCTATTCGCGCCGCCACATTTCGCGATTGCGGAAAAGTGAGCGCGCTAACCAGCAGGGCTTTATCGTTTTCGCGCGACCTGTCGAATCTGCATCACTCGGCAAATGCTCTGGCGGCTTGCGGACAGGCTGCGGCCGCGCAAACCCTGGTAGGCGAGATGCAAAAGCGATTTCCGCAGGACACGCTGCTGCACAGCGTCTGGATTCCTTTGATTCGTGCACAGCTTGAACTCGCGCGCGGTAACGGTGCGCACGCCGTCGAATTACTCCAATCGGCGGACAACTATAAAGTGTACGGCGGTTACTGGCCGCAGTACGTGCGCGCTCAGGCATATGCCAAACAGGGGCACGGCTTGCAAGCGGCAACTGAATTCAAAAAGATTCTCGACAATCGCGGGTGGTATCCGCTCTCGCCGGTTTATGCTTTGGCGCAACTTGGCTACGCGCGGGCGTCGGCGCAAAGTGGCGACAATGCCACAGCCCGGAAGGCCTACCAGGACTTTTTCGACCTCTGGAAAAATGCTGATGCGACCGTGCCTTTCGTCGCTGAAGCTCGCCAGGCATACGACAAGTTGAAGTAGTCCGCCGCTACCTCGGCGCGCGGCCCGCGTGATATAGTCTGCCTCAATCAGACCAACTCAATAAGGATCTCTTTCCATGTCGGGACATTCGAAATGGCATTCGATTAAGCACAAGAAAGGCGCGACAGATGCCAAGCGCGGCAAACTCTTCACTAAATTCATCAAGGAACTAACCGTCGCAGCGCGCAGCGGCGGCGGCGATCCGGACGCAAACGCGCGCTTGCGCAAAGCCATCTCCGACGCAAAAGCCGGCAACATGCCGAACGATACTATCGACCGTGCGATTCGCCGCGGCACAGGCGGAGAAGAAGGTGTCAACTACGACGAGATCACCTATGAGGGCTATGGTCCCGGCGGCGTCGCCCTGCTCATCGAAGCAATGACCGACAATCGCAATCGCACGGTTGCGGAAATCCGCCACATGTTTTCGAAAAACGGCGGCAACCTTGGCGAGTCAGGCTCAGTCGGTTGGATGTTCGAGAAGAAGGGCTACCTGGTGGTTGATAAAACCGCAAAGACCGAAGATGAACTGTTCGATCTTGCGATCGAAGCCGGCGCTGAAGATATCCGCGACGATGAAGACAACTGGGAAATCATTACCGCGCCCGACAACTTCGAAGCAGTCCAGAATGCACTCAAGTCAGCCGGAATTACGCCGCAGGTAGCCGAAGTCGAGATGCTCCCGCAGAACTACATCAAGCTGGAAGGTGCGCAAGCAAATCAGATGCTCAAGCTGATGGAATCGCTCGAAGATCACGACGATGTACAGAAGGTTTCAGCGAACTTTGATATAAGCGCGGCCGACATGGCGGCGGCCTAGGTTGCCAAGTTTTTGCGCCGGATAACGATTAGTTTCTATGTTACGATCATCACCAACAGTGGCTGAATCGAACAACAACGAAGTGATTGGCTTCATTGCCAGTACCGTCGAGACGATGCGTAACGATATAGCGTCGATGCGCGACGCGATGGTTACGAAGGACTCCTTCGATGCCGCCGTCACTGCCGTTCGTGGCGACATTGAACAGGTTCAACTCCGTTTCGATAGCATGGAACACAGCATTGTTTCCCGTTTCGAACACGTCGAAGGCGAAATCAGCAGGCTGCGCAGCGCGGTCTACGTCCTCGGCAAAGATCGTCCTGACGTTCTGCGGCTTCTCGGTCATCAAACCTCCTAACGAAAACTAATGACAGCTTGATCGGTGCCGTGATAACGTCGCGGCGTGCGTGTTCTCGGAATCGATCCCGGCAGTCAGGTGACCGGTTGGGGCGTCGTCGAAGGTGATGCGAACGGCCGCAGCTATCGCTTGATCGAATTCGGGGTCGTGCGACTCAATTCCGCCGCGACTTTTTCTTCACGACTTCTAAAAATCAGTCGCGCACTCGACGAAGTCATCACGCGGCTGAAGCCCGACGCCTGTGCCATCGAGGAAGCCTTCCTCGCAAACAATCCGAAAGTTACTTTGAAGTTAGGACAGGTGCGCGGGGTCGCTTTGCTTGCTGCCGAAAGTGCGGCGCTGGAGATCGGTGAGTATTCACCACGCACGATCAAGCAAACTGTTGCGGGTTATGGAAATGCGGAAAAGCGCCAGGTCCAGGAGATGGTGCGGCTGCTTTTGTCCCTGCCTTCAGTGCCCGAGCCACACGACGCGGCCGACGCTCTCGCAGTAGCGATTTGCCATTTCCATCATGCCGGTATGAACAGCCGCATCCTGGCAGTCGAGAGCGATATCAAAGCGAGAGCCGCCGCCGCTTTCCGTCGCCGGGCCGTTCGCTAAGTGCGAGGCGATTATGCTGCTAATTTTCCCGTCGGCGCGTAGTAGTCCAGCAGCGCATCCAACCGGTCAAAATCGATAGGCTTAATCAGAAAGTCATCGCAACCTTCGGCGATCGCGCTGCTGCGATACTTCTCCGGATCCTGGCCGGTGACGATCACGATCGGCACCGTCTCGAGTTTTGGATTTTGCCGCAGACGGTGAATCACGCCCAGCCCGTTCAGCCGCGGCAATTGCAGATCGAGCAAAATTAGATCCAGCTCTTCCGTCTCCGCAACTTCAATCGCCTGCTTGCCGTCCCAGGCTTCGACGACGCGATAACCTTTGCGCGTTAAGACCGTCCTGAGCAGGAACGAGGCCTCGTCATTATCCTCGACGACCAGCACGGTTGGACGTTGCTGCGCCAAAACTGCCGGCAGCCACGCGTGCTCAAACGTAAAACGATTTGGCGCCGGCGGTTCAAATGGAAAGACTGCCGTGCTCGCGCGGCGCGGGCCGCCCAGCGAGCCGGTATTTATCGGATATTCGAATTTGGAATTCATGTCCTGATGAGTCGCTATAGCTCGGTGCTTAGTTCGTCGCAAGCCGCTGCGACTGCTACCTCCCCTCAACCCGAATTTGGCCTCGCATTCTATTCCTGACAGCCAGACTTGATGTTGCGGAAAACTTAAAGACTTCTACACGAGAATGTGTCGCGTGTTTTTAGTGCGGAAAAGGCGGGTTTGAAAGAGTGGCGGAGGGGACAGGACTCGAACCTGCAAGCCCTTGCGGGCGGCGGTTTTCAAGACCGCTGCATTACCAATTATGCTACCCCTCCGTGGCCCTAAAACTATACCGTAGGAAACGGGGAAGTCAGAAGTCATAAGTCAGATGTCATAAGTCAGATGTCAGAAGGCAGAAGGCAGTAAGCAGGAGGCAGACGGCAGACGGCAGGAGGCACAAGGCGGAAGTCGGACAGCAGACCCAGACAGTGCAAAGCACAAAGTACAAAGCACAAAGTACAAAGCACCAAGTACAAAGCACCAAGTACAAAGCACTCAGTCCGCAGTCCTGGATGATAATTGACACTGTTACTGCCCTGTAGTAGTTTGCGGTTACGCACTTATGCGACAAATTGCTTTCGCAATTCATTCCTCTCAGACCTCTGCAACAACGTTCACCCGTAAGGAGATCGTGGTAGTCATTTGAAGCAAATCGAGCTTCCACCCAGAGGTTTGGAAACGCTCTTCGGCGTTCACGACCAGAACATTAAGTACCTCGAGTCCTTGCTCGCTGTTCAGATTAACGGGCGTGGCCACAACGTCACCGTTGACGGCGATCCGAAGGACGTCGAAACCGTCGAACAGATCTTGCAGGATTTCGCCGCGCTCTTTGCCCAGGGCCGGCAATTCACCGACAAAGAGTTGCGCGAGGCGTTTGCGCAAATTGCCGAGGATCGCGCTTACAGCCTGCACGATTACTTCACGCGTTCGCGATTCAGCCCGGCGGGCAAGAAGCAGGTCGCGCCCAAGTCCGCGATGCAACGCCGCTACGTCGAGGCCATCCAAAAAGATGACATCGTATTCGGTATCGGCCCGGCCGGCACCGGCAAAACTTATCTCGGCGTCGCGATGGCGGTGCAGGCGCTGATGCAGAAGCAAGTCAACCGTATCGTGCTGGCGCGACCGGCAGTTGAAGCGGGAGAGAAACTCGGGTTCCTGCCCGGCGATTTACAGGAAAAAGTTGACCCCTATCTACGGCCGTTGTACGACGCGCTCTTCGACCTGGTTGACTACGAGCGCGTGACGCGGCTCCTGGAAAAGCGTGTGATCGAAATTGCGCCACTGGCATTCATGCGCGGACGCACGTTGTCTGACGCTTTCGTGATTCTGGACGAAGCTCAGAACACAACCAGCGAACAGATGAAAATGTTTCTCACTCGCATTGGGTTTGGCTCGAAGGCAGTAATCACAGGCGACGTCACGCAAATCGATTTGCCCACGGGAAAGCGGAGCGGGCTTGTCGAAGCGGAACGTGTGCTCGCCAACATCGCCGGCATCGAGTTTATCTATTTCAGCGACAAAGACGTCGTGCGTCACAAGCTCGTGCAGATGATCATCAAAGCGTACGAGTCGCATACCAAGAAGAGCGAGATGTGATTTGCGGCCCTGCCGCCCGATGTGGCGTAAGGCTTGGCCTTGCCGGCACGCTGACTTGAACATGCGGCTGCGCCGCCGACACCGAGCCGAAAATAAGGTTCTACGCTCTGCGGAAAGGCAGAGCCTTTCCGCACATCAGGCGGCAAAGCCGCTAAACGTGATCGAAATCCTCAATCGTCAGCGGAAACGAAAACTCAACGCAAAGCAATGGCGCGAATTTGCCGAGCAGGCGTTGCAAGCGATGGGCGCCGGCAATCGCGACGCTACGATTGTCTTTGTTTCCGATGCGGCGATGCGAAAACTGAATCAACAGTTTCGCGGTAAGGACTCAGCCACGGACGTGCTTTCCTTTCCCTCGCAGGCTGAAGCTTTTGAGGCCGACTCCGCAACGAACCTCGGCGAAATCGTGATCTCGCTCGACCGCGCACAGGTCCAGGCGAAAGAAAACGGATTGACTCTGGTCAACGAAGTCGAACAGCTAATCCTGCATGGTTTACTTCATCTCTGCGGACACGATCATGAGACGGACGGCGGTGAGATGAATCGATTGGAGCTTAAGTTACGCAAGAAATTGGGAATCTGAGCGGAAGCGCCGTCACGTGTATCGGGCTCGTAAAGTGTCATTCACACCTCAGTTCAGCGAGGTGTTGTCGGACGGGCTGCGGCGCACCGGCCGTTTCAACGGCTTACCGAATACCGTTGAACGGTTAACCAATAATTTTCGGGCATCCACTCACCTCGCTGAAGCGAGGTGTTAATGAGAGTCGGCAGACCTTTGTCTATTCACGATTCACGATTTATCATTTACGCGCCTCTATGGAAATTGCTTTAGCCGTCAGCTTTTTCCTGCTGCTGGCGCTGACATTTCTCGCGACGGTGGACATGGCCTTCGGCCAGTTGAGCGACGTCGGACTGCGTCGTCTCGCGGCCGAAGCCGAAGAACATCCAAAAGCGCGCTACGCTCCGCTGCTCAACGAGATTCTCGAGAATCGTTCGCGATTCAGTTTCACTCTTTCAGCCGCGATTCAGATCCTGCTGGTCGCTTTCACCGTCCTGGTCACGTTCGTGTCCTTGCGTTGGTTTTCACGCGCAGCCGTCGGTCTGATCGTGTCACTCGCCGTGACGCTCGTCCTCGCCGCAATCTTTCGTCAATTCATCCCGCGGCTGATCTCTTTGCGTAATCCTGAGTCCAAACTTGTCCGGCTGCTGCCATGGCTCGCGCCCTTTTATCGCGCGCTGGGTTTCGCGGCTGAGCCCTGGCATCGATCGTTCGATCGGATGCGCAAGGATGATGTGGAAGAGGACGATTCGGAAGAGGATGAAGAGGACAACGGCGACGACATCGAAGCTTTGATCGATGTCGGCGAAGCGGAAGGCATCATCGAAGAGGAAGAGCGAGAATTGATTCAATCCGCGATCGAATTCGGCGACACGCGCGTGGGCGAAGTGATGACGCCGCGCACAGAAATTGTCGGGCTGCCGAACAACGCGACAGTGCGTCAGGCGCGCGATCTGATCATCGAATCGCGTCACTCGCGCCTGCCGGTCTATCGCGATCAGATCGACAACATCGAGGGCATCGTTTACGTCCGTGACTTGTTGCCGCTGCTGTCCCTCGGCAAATCGGATTCGCCGATCACGCCTTTTATTCGGCCCGTTTACTTTGTTCCTGAGACCAAGCCGGTCGACGAGCAGCTACAGGAAATGCAGAAGGCGCGCACGTACATGTCGATCGTCATTGACGAATACGGCGGCGTTGCGGGTCTCGTGACCGTCGAAGACATCCTCGAAGAAATCGTGGGCGAGATTGAGGACGAAGACATCAGCGGTCAGGAGCTGGTAGAGATCGTTTCCGCGGGCGACGGTGTGTACGAGGTTCTGGGCAGCACAGAGATTGGCAAGATCGAGCGGCTGTTCGCCATGGAGATCGAAGCGGACGACTTCACGACCATTGCGGGTTTGGTGGTGGCCGAGAAGGGAAGCGTGCCGCGGGTAGGCGAACAACTGACGCTTCGCGGTCTCGAAGTCGAAGTGCTCGACGCTGATGAGAAACGGATCGGGCGACTGAGGTTGAAGCAAGCGGCTGAATCCCGACCTGTCGGGACTGCGACTGGTTGATCCCTTTACCGGCAGGCACATGTTTTTTACGTTGACAACAATTCACTCCTCGCCGACTATCGTTCTTCGCGGTAATTCACTCTTCAACTGAGAAGCGTTGGCCAAGAAGCAAAGTAAATTTCTGCGCGGTCGACGGATCGATCCGAAGCCTATCACGCGTACGACGAAGCTGGTCGATCTGGTCGATAACGCGTTCCTCGCTTACAACGCGGCGCGCCTGCGCGAAGCGTGCGGGTTGTTTGCCGAGAAGATGCTCGAGCCCGACGTAACCGTCGGTGTGACGTTGACGGGCGCGTTGACCCCGGCGGGCCTCGGCATGTCGGCGCTGATTCCGCTTATCAATGCAGGCTTTATCGACTGGATCATCTCAACCGGCGCCAACTTTTATCACGACACGCACTTTGGTCTCGGCCTCTCGATGCACGAAGGCAGCGCGCAGACGTCGGACGTCGTTCTGCGAGCAGAAGAGGTGGTCAGGATCTACGACATTTTCTTTGATTACTCAGTTCTGCTCGACACCGACGCGTTCTTTCGCCGGATGATCGAAGCGGAGGAGTTTCAAAAGCCGATGTCCACCGCCGAGTTTCACTATCGCGCCGGCCGTTACGTGCTGGAGCGCGAACGAAAGCTGGGAATCAAGAACAAATCGTTACTGGCGGCGGCGCACGAACACGCAGTGCCGCTGTACACTTCGTCTCCCGGCGATTCGTCGATTGGCATGAACGTCGCGGCGAAAGCTTTACAAGGCAACAAGCTCGCTTTCGATCCCTCGCTGGACGTGAATGAAACGGCATCGATTGTGCTGGCGGCAAAGCGCGGATTGATACGCGATCGTGTCAGTACCCGGCGCGGTAGCGACGGGATCAAAAGCTCAAGTAAGCGGAAATCCGGAGGCAAGTCGGCCATCTTCATTCTCGGTGGCGGATCACCAAAGAATTTTGCGCTGCAAACTGAGCCGCAGATTCAGGAAGTTTTGGGCATCGAGGAGCGCGGCCACGATTATTTCCTGCAAGTCACCGACGCGCGGCCGGACACGGGCGGCCTTTCCGGCGCAACGCCGGGTGAAGCCGTCTCGTGGGGCAAAGTCGATCCCGACCGTTTGCCCGACGCGGTAGTTTGTTACCTTGATTCAACAGTGGCGCTTCCGATAATTACGGCGTACGCTCTGGCGAAACACAAGCCGCGGACGCCGCGACGCTTGTACGACCGGCGTGAAGAGTTCATGGATTTGCTTTTGCGAGAGTACAAAAAGTCGAGCAGGCGATAAGTATTTCCCTCCCTTTGGGAGAGGGAATAACAGAACATGGAAAGTTTGCAAAAACTAACGAATCGCACCTACTACAACTGTTCAAGTTGCCCGGCGTACTGTTGCGCGATCTACGAGCGCGTGCAAGTGACGCCGCGCGACATTAAGCGGCTGGCGCGGCACTTCGCCGTCGATTACGCGACCGCGG
Source organism: Acidobacteriota bacterium (assembly GCA_052389795.1). Taxonomy (GTDB): domain Bacteria; phylum Acidobacteriota; class Blastocatellia; order Pyrinomonadales; family Pyrinomonadaceae; genus UBA11740. Next base: position 1,000,643 of record JBQTHO010000001.1, read on the forward strand.
AAAAGCGGTTCACGACAACCTGGCAAGGCGAGCGCATCCTGCGCCGCAAGTCAGATCCAATCCTTGGACAAGCTTGTAAGATGCTTGATCTGGAAACGCGCCGCTGCACGATTTACGACGCGCGGCCGCTGACCTGTCGCGAGTTCCCCGCGCGCAAACGTTGCGCTTACTATGACCTGCTGACTTTTGAACGTAGCCAGCAGAACGACCGGACGGTTCTGCCGTTGGTGCAGATTACTTTTCGTGACGAAGACTAAGTAGGGTACAGGGCAGTAGCCCGACCGTCAGGGAGGGCTCGTCCTTCATCGCGATGGTGAGCCCTCCCTGACGGTCGGGCTACTGCCCCTCAACTCGGCACCTGAATCCTATGGAACAACTTCTCGCAAAACTAATCGGACGCGAAGTCGATGTTATTTGTTCAGGCACCTCAGCCCTGCGCGGCCAATGTGTAAAGGTGGAAAACAGCGTGCTGCAGCTAAAAAATGACGAGGGCGAGGTTTTTTACATCGCCGTGGATAAGATAGTTGCGGTCTGGGAAAAGAAAGATAAGAGCCGCCATCCGGGTTTCGTGTTCAAAAACTGATTTACAGAACCGCGAGCGATAGCGAGCGGGTTAGCGGCGCAACAACGGATCAGAGTCCAACATAGATTCCTTATCCCGCTCGCTACTGCTCGCGGTTCTGTAGAGAACACAACAAAAAAGCCGTCGCGATTCCTCGCGACGGCTTTCTCGTTAAATTCTTAACGATTAACCCACCCGCTATCGCAGGTGGTACTGACACGATGTCTTACCGGGGCGCTCCCTCGTCGCTAAGGTTAACGACTACCGGTTTCGATTGACGCTTCATAGCAATTGGCTGCAGCCCTTCCGAAGGCACGCGTCGGAAGCCATCAATTCGCGAAAGCCAATACTCGCTAAAGGGGGAATAGATCACACCGTTCCGGCGCGAGGCGTGATAGAAACCTTTTTCATCGGCCACGATACCCACGTGCGTCAGGCCACTGAAAAAAACCAGAGTGCCAGCTTTAAATTGCTCGGATGCTGGCGGCGCTTCGAAGACTGCCCAGTACGAGCGCGCCGGACCACGCGTGAAGTTCACGCCGATGTCGTTAAATGCGCGCCACACCAGACCCGAGCAGTCGAACGTATTCGGCCCGGTCGTGTTAAAGCGATATGGCGCTCCAAGGTGAGAATCAATCGCCCCGAACAATTGTGTCTGAAAGCGGAGTTCCGCAGAGGTGCTCTTTGAAGGTGCAGGCACTGAAGGTGCCGTCACTCGTTCGTCGAGAAGTTCTGGTTCTGTCGCTGGTTCCGGAAGCGGATTATGAATCTCCAGCGCATATCGCTGGCGATCATCAGGATTCTTTTTCTGGGCAACGGCACTGACGGAAAAAGACAGCGCGAAGGCGGCGGTCAGCAGACAGGGGAACAGTTTTCTAAAATTCAAGGGAAGTAATTGTCTCCTTATTCGACTTAGGGGCCTTGCTTGCTCAATGCGTGAGGCGTGAGCAAAGGCAATTCTAGCCGTCCAACGCTAGTCGTACAAGACCCAATGTGACAGGTTTGTGAACGAAATGAGTTCACCGTGCGGCGGCCAAAAATGGATCTGCGGCTTTGCCGTCATGTGCGGAAGGCCTTTGGCCTTCCGGCCCGCTAGCATCTTCCATTGGGCTACGCCCATCGGGGGCGCAGCCCCAAAGGTTCTTTGACGGCTCGCCGGAAGCGCGGAGCGCTTCCGCACATCAGTCGGCAGAGCCGTTAATTATTTCCGACAAACCGAGGAACTTGAGAATGCTTTCGGCGGCTCGATGCGAGGCCCCGTGCTCGCCAAGCTTCGCTGAAACGTCCTGGAGCTCATTCCGAATTTTTTGGTTGCGGGCAGGCTCGAGCAAGGCGAGCAATTCACGCGCCAACAGATCGCCGTTCAATTCGTTCTGCATCAATTCCGTCACGACTTTACGTCCCGCGACCAGATTGACGAGGCCATAGTTATCCACCTGAATGAGCCGACCAAGCAGGTGCCAGTTGATTGGCGATTCTTTGTAAACGATGACCATCGGCGTGCCGAGCAGCGCCGCTTCCAACGTCGCCGTGCCGCTGGCGATCGCCGCGGCATCCGATGCGGCCACCGCTTCACGTGTTTCGTGGTGAATAACGCGCAGCGTTCCAGGCAGCGAACCGGCTTGCCTTGGAGAAATGATCTGTTGCGCCTCAGTCGGGTCGCGATTCGGGGCAATCACGAGAACGAACTGAATGTCTGATCGAGTCTTTGAAATCCTCGCTCCGGCATCAAGCATTGGTGCCAGGATGCGTACAAGCTCTTTATGACGGCTGCCGGGCAGGAAGGTGACAATCGGTTGCGCGGGATCGAGATCATGACGACGACAAAATTCCTCACGATCGAAGTTTGGGCTCACGTTGCCGACCAGCGGATGCCCGACGTACTCAACGTGAGTCATGCCACGCGCGGCGTACCAGTCTTTTTCAAACGGCAGAATTGAGAGCAGCAGATCGACGTCGCGTCGGATGCTGTGTGCGCGATATGAACGCCAGGCCCAAACCTGAGGACTCACGTAATAAATGACACGAAAGCCGCGCCGGCGTAGCCATCGGGCCAGCCGCAGATTGAACTCTGGCCAGTCGATCAAAACTACCGCGTCGGGCCGGCGTGCAATTGCGCCCTCTTTCAGATCGCCGAACGCGCGCAGAAACTTTAACAGTGCGCTGCCGACTTCCCAAAGGCCGAGGATCGACAGAGTGTCTGTATCAACAATCGAATCAACTCCAGCCCCGCGCATCTGTGCGCCTGTAGCGCCGAAGAATTCGCAGTTTGTACGTGACGCCGCTTCGCGCAGGGCGCGCACCAACGATGCGCCATGAGCATCGCCGGAAGCTTCACCGGCGACAAGCATTAGGCGGAGAGGAGTAGAATCAATTTGAGATTCGGCATTTGACATTTGTGATGTCGCCATTTAAATGGCGCGCGCTCCGCGCACTTAAAGAAGGTTGCCGTTCGGGGGGCACCGAAAGGCGCATCGAGGTTGCAAATGACCAAATGAAAAATCTCAAATGCCAAATGTCAAATGATCATTTTCTTCCCGGCAACTAGCTTGTGACGCATCGCGCGCGCATGTTAGCATCGGCGCGCTTGCTTAGTGAAAAACGGCGCGCCGGCTGCGGGTTCATCGCTTCGCAGAAGGCGCGATTGACTATTTGCAGTGCGGGGGTCGCTCAAACTTCTACTGTGCGCGCGGTAAACCACATCTTCATCGCCACGCGCGTCGCTTTCATCTGTTCGTGCATCCTGCTTTCCAATGCGGCAGCGCGCGCGCAACAACCCAACCCCGTCGATCGCAAAGTCGAGAACCCGATTACCGACACGCCGAACGTAAATCCTTTGCAACAGGATCAGCCGATTCGGCCGACCGTCACCACTCAGCAGCAAGGCGCGCAGAGCACGGAATCGCTCACCGTCATTTGTAACCGGGAAAGTGTTTCTGGTCCGACAGAAAATCGCGTATCGATTTGCGAAGGCAACGTTGACGCGCGCATTGGCACGTATCGCTTGCAAGCCGACAAAGTAACTGTGTACGACGCGACGAACAAGGTTGTCGCTGAAGGCAACGTGGTTTTCGATCAGGGCGATCAGCAGCGCATCACCGGTAGTCACGCGGAATGGAATTACCGGACGAAGACCGGATTCTTCATTAACTCGACCGGCTACACGAACCAGACGCAAGACGGCACGCGCATGTACTTCACGGCCGATCGCGTCGAGAAGATCAACCTGACGACAATCGTCATTATCAACGGCGAGATCACCGCGTGCGACGAAGAAGTTCCGAAATGGAGCTTTCACGCAAAGAAAGCCACGATCAAAACGGGCGACCGAGTGCGGATTAAGTCGGCGTCGTTTCGCATCAAGCGCCTGCCGGTGATCTTTATGCCGTACGTGTCGATTTCAATCAAGCACCGCGATCGATCTTCCGGATTCTTAACACCGACATTCAGCGCGTCGGGAGAAAAGGGCTTTCGAATTTCTGAGGCGTACTACCTGACGCTGGGCCGGTCGGCTGATTTCACTCTGCGCGGAGACTTGTATTCGAAGCGCGGGTACGGGATTGGTGGCGACTTGCGGACGCGCGCCAACTCGCGCTCGTTTTTGAACCTCGGATTTTTCATCGTCAAGGATCGCGTGCTCGGGCCGAAAGAAGACGCGGATCATCCGGATGAAGGCGGCTCGAGCTTCTACGTCGACGCGGTGCACTACTTTCCCAATGGTTTCCTGGCGGCCGCCGACGTGAACATCACTTCAAACCTGGCGTTCCGGCAGAGGTTCTCGGACACAATTCAGAAAGCGATTTCACCGGAAGAGCGTTCGCAGATTTTCATCAACAAGAACTACAACGCGTACAGTCTGAACTTTCGGATGAACTCGCAAGCGACCTCGCTTCAGAATTCCCAGATTCGTCTTCGCCAATTGCCCAGTCTCAATTTCGATCGCCGTCCATCGCTTGTGCGCTGGCTGAAGGAACTTCCGGTTTATCTGTCGTGGGAGAGTGGCGTCGAAGGCGTCAGCCGCAAAGAAACCGCGGCAGACCTTGTCCTGTTCCGGAGCGAAGTGGGTCGCGATCCGATCTTCACACCGTCGATTGTGCAGCGTTTTGATTTTCATCCCGTCGTTTTGTTGCCGCTGACATTTGCGGGTTGGTCCGTGACCGCGACGGCCGGCCTACGCGCCACTTATTATTCCAATTCATTCGATCCGGCGACGCAGCTGGTGACGCCACGCGACATCGTGCGCGGTTACGGCGAGTTCGAATTGGACGTGCGGCCGCCGGCGCTGGCGCGCAACTTCCGGCGCGGGGACGGCTCAGTTCGTTTTCGTCACGTGATCGAGCCGTACATCACTTATCGCCGCATCGCAGGCATCAGTGAGTTTCACCGGATCATTCGTTTCGATTACGTCGATGCGATCGCCAACACGAACGAGATTGAGTTCGGCTTAACGAATCGTTTTTTCACGCGTCGCTCGACGGAAAGTGTCGGGCCGACGGCAGCGCGACTCGCGCGCGAGAAGAAGGATTCGCTCGCGACCCAGCCTTATGAAGCGCTGACCATCACCTTGCGCGGAAAGTATTTCTTCGATCGGTTCTTTGGCGGGGCTTTGATTCCCGGACAGCGCAATCAGTTCTATCCGATCGACACGTTCTCGGCTTTTAGCTACGGCGCGGTGCCGCGACGCTTCTCGCCTCTGAACATCGACGTGCGTTATCGGCCGACACAGCATACGTTCGCTGACTTTCGCGGCGACATCGACACGCGCGGCGGCGGCCTGCGTGCGATGGCGGCAACGGTGGGGTTCAATCGCGCGGCTATCATTGAAGCGTTCTCGACTTTCTACTACACACGTGCGGTTGAACTGGTGCCGTCGCTCAGGCAGTTCGCGAACCCGCAGGGCGCGGAGCCGGGAACATTGCGCGGATCGCAATGGAGCCCGTCCGTATTTTTTGGCGACCGTGAAGCTGGTCTATTCGGTGGTCTCTCACTGTTCTTCGATTTTCAGAAGCATCCGTTCGCCGGCGATCGCGCGCTGATCAGCTCGACCGCGACGCTCGGTTACACCTGGAAGTGCTGCGCTGTCACCGTCCAGTACTACACTTTCAATGTCGGATTGCGGAGCGAGAACCGCACGGTATTCGCATTCCGGCTGAACGGCCTCGGCACTTTCGGTACTGAGCAGATTGGCCAGGGATTCAGATAAATCCGGTAAACCGCGGCGGTTTTTCACGCATCCGAAGCGTGAGGACTCGGATCGAGGCTCGCTTGCTGTCACGCGGCCTAACCATTACAATGGCGCACTCTGACCGTTGGTGCACCGCGGTTTCTAATTTTGGCTCAATCCCCGGTGAGCAACTGATTGCTTTTTTGGTATCTTCATGCTGAGACTTCTATTTGCCATTTTGTGTGCCGCAGCAGCGTGCATGCTGGTTGCCGGCGCGCTTTCTTCGGCCCAAACAACAGCTTCCACTCCCGACGCGTTTGTCGCGCAGGTTACCAGCACCACGCGTGATTCGTACGCGACCGACATTTCGGCCAACGGTCGATTTGTCGTGTTCCAATCAGAGGCCGACGCGGCGACGCTCAAGCCGGGACAGACCGTTACCACGAAGAGCCCGGCTAATACGGACGGGAACAGCGAAATTTTTCTGTATGACTACGCGCAGCGGCGAATTTTTCAGCTGACCAACACGCGCAATGTGCTGAACCCCGCGGGCAGTCCGTCGCCTTCACCGAGTCCCAGTCCAAGCCCGTCAGTCAGCCCATCGCCAACCGCGAGTCCGACAGCAACGCCGATCGATCCCAGAAACACTAAGATCGAGATCACCAACCGGCAACCCATGATTAGCGCTGAACCGGCGCTCTCGGCGGGTAACCGAACGTATACGATCGTGTTCAACTCGAACGCCCCCGTGACACCCGCTTTGTTTGACGGGACCGATCCAGGCGCACCGACGAACACGGATATGAATACCGAGATCTGGACGTATCAGTTCACAGTACCTGACACGGTGAATCTGGCTGAAGGGGCGGACATCGCATTCCAGGACTTGAGTACTGGAACGTTTACGCGCATCACCAATACGCCCGCGAGTCGGGCGCCATCGGCGGGCACCACCACCGGATGTTTTGGTGATCTGGGGTGTGCGCCTTTCTACGCGGACGATAATCGCGAGGCATCGATCAGTGATGATGGTCAGGTAATTGCATTCACTTCGACGCGTGATCTTTTGCTGAACGGGAGCAATGTGGATCCTGGCGGCATTCAAAACCCGGAAGTCTTCATTTTTAATCGTGGCACAGGCCTCTTCACTCAGGCCACCAGCACGGTTCACCCGGCCTTTACACAGAATCCAAATCTTGCCGGCAGCGGTGGTTCGTTCACCTTAGCGTTTATTTCGAATGGAAACCTCACCGGAAATAATGACGATGGCGGCGGCAACCGCAATGGGGAGATTTATGTTGCCACCTACAACGGCGCGGCAATCGTAGCTGGAAGTCTGCGGCAAGTAACTAAAACCAAGAACGATACGACGACGCAGTTAAGCGCCGTGGTGCTCAGATATGGAAGGCGTTTGAGCCGTGACGGACGCTGGATCGCGTTTGAGTCGCGGGCGACAGATCCTAAGGCAAACAGTTCTACCAATTCGGCGTTTATGGCGGCATTTGTTTACGACAACCTGAGTGATACGTTCGCGCCGGTTGGCCCCCGCGCGTTGGCAGAACCGGGCGACGTTTTTCAGTTCCCAACATTCACGGACTACACGGGCACATCGCCCGGAACGGTGATTTTCACATCCGCCCTGAACTTCAAAACCGACGGCACGTTCCCGTCCGCCGATCAGGACAGCACGGGTTTGAATCCTGCTCGTACCTCTCAGATCTTTGCAACATCGCTGCCTGCGGCCACGACTGGCCCATTTACGAGATTAACCAACATTCCCGGCTCGTTCTTTTTCCCGCCGATAAATTCGTTGCCGAGCAACTCGCGCCAGCGCATCGCATTTACCATAGGTAGCGCGGAGCTGGGTGGCGGCAACGGAGATTCCTCGTTCGAGGTTTTCTACAACCTCTTGCCCACCGCCACGACGCAGTCAACAGCAACAATATCGGTCTTTACCGGCGCGAGTCTGGTTCCCGTCGCTTCGCCATCGCCGACTGCCAGCCCCAGCGGCAGTCCTTCACCTTCGCCGAGTCCCAGCCCCAGCCCGAGCGCAAGTCCCCCGGCCGGACCACTGGTTGCGCCGGGATTGGCCGCGGGTGAGTTGGCCCGGATCACTTCGAGTGCAAGCCTTGCGCCTTCCGCGGGTGCAACGGTGAACGCATCAGAGACGAGTTTCGCGCCGGCCCTGCCGGTCGAACTTAAGGGCGTGTCGGTTTCAATCAGCAGTGCCGCGGCCGGAATGTATTCAGTGAGTTCGTCCGCGATTTCGTTCGTGGTGCCCCGCGGTCTTCCCACCGGAGTCTATCCGATCGTAATCAACAACAATGGCACCGTGATTCGCGGCAACATTGCGATCGTCGCGGCCCAGCCTGACATTTTCACGGATCCGATCGGACCCGGTGGCACTGCCATTGTGTGCAACGCCACCGCTGAAGATAATCCAAGTACGTTGGGAGCGTGCATAGTACAGCCGAACTACAGCATCACGTCTGACAACGGCAGTGGCACCCAGGTTCCCACGATACTTCGCCTCTCTGTAACCGGGGTCCGCGGCACGGTCGCTAGTTTAGCGAGCGTGATCGTCGGAACAACATCTATCGTCGCCAATAAGGTGACGACTGCTGATCAACCAGGATTCGACTTCGTGTATTTTACCTTGCCGTCAACAGTCGACCGCGGCGACTTACCTGTAGTGGTTCGCGTCGGGGCAGCCACCAGTCGGCCCACGCCGGGCGACACGCCGCCGCGTATCACGATCAATCCGTGATGGTTTCTTTAAGCGATCTGAGACCCGCGCGATTTACGGTCGCGCGGGTTTCTTGTTTGTAGAAGACAGTGCTTGACAGTGTCCCAACCACTTCGTAGGCTCGCAAACCAAATGACCGCTGCGCTTCGCGTTGAAAATGTCTCCAAGCAATATCGCATCTATGCGAAGCCGGGCGACCGCCTGAAAGAATCTTTGACGCGCGGGCGCATGAAACGTCACCGCGAGTTCTGGGCGCTCAAAGACGTCTCGTTTGAAATCGAGAAGGGAACCACTACCGGCATCATCGGGCCGAACGGCAGCGGCAAATCTACCCTGCTGCAAATCATCACCGGCACGCTTGAACCGACGCACGGCAGCGTGTGGTACGACGGGCGAATCGCGGCGCTCCTCGAACTGGGCGCCGGCTTCAATCCGGAATTTACCGGCATTGAAAATGTCTTCATGAACGCGTCGCTGATGGGATTCTCGCGCGCGCAGACCGAAGCGCTGTTGCCGGAAATCGAGCGCTTTGCGGAAATCGGCGACTTCATTCATCAGCCGGTCAAAACTTATTCGAGCGGCATGTACGTGCGGCTCGCGTTTTCGATTGCCATCAGCGCTGCGCCGGAAATCTTGATCGTGGATGAGGCGTTGGCCGTTGGCGATGCGATTTTTCAGCACCGGTGTACGAGACGACTGAACGAGATGCAGGAGGCCGGAGTAACTGTCCTCTTCGTCTCGCACGATCCGGCCGCAGTCCGCGCGCTTTGCTCGCGCGCGATTCTCTTGAACGAGGGACGAATGGAGGCTGAAGGCCATCCGCAAGACGTGCTCAACCGCTATCAGAAAATCATCATGGCGCGCGAGAACAAGTATGAGAGCGCCGTTTCGGCCGCGCACGACGTCGCTCTCAGTGCCGAAGAACAATCAGCGGAAGAGACGGCGCCCCTTAGTTACACGTTTCGTCACGGTGATGGCACAGCCGAAGTGTTGCGCGTTGACCTGCTGAACGCGGCCGGTCAACCAATGAAGCTGATTGAGAGCGGCGAAGCGGTGCGCGTCCGAATGCGCGTTCGTTTTCATGCTGAGATTGACGATCCGGTTTGCGGGTTTCTGATCCGAAACCGGCACGGAATCAACATTTACGGGACAAACACACAGATCCAGCAGGTCGAAGTTGGCCCCGTCCAGCCGGAAGACATCGTGGAAGTAACCTTCGCAATGAACTGTTCGCTCGCGCCTGACTCGTATTCAATCGCCGTCGCGGCCCACAGCCCAGCCGCAATCAGTTTCGACTGGATTGACGGCGTCGTATTCTTTCACGTGATGAGCGCCGTCGCGATGGAAGGAGTCGCTAATTTGGAGGCCACCGTTACGGCGCGGAAACTCGCTCAATCCGCAGGTGCGCGCGCGAATGTCGAGCACCGCGCTATTGCCGGTTCGTAAAGCCGCTTGGCACAAGCCGCAAGCGCGAGTCTCACGGTTCCCAAGCTCGCAAGTCGCGGCCGAGCTGCGGGAAGCCGTCCGGTTCCGGGATCAGAGTTAATGGATGAGAATTGTGAACCTAGTACTTCGGGTACGTCCTTGCGGAGTCGAAATGGTGCAGCCTGCAAATAGCCTCGAGTACTGCGTAAATCAAATTCGGCTGGCGGCTGAGAAGCGAGAAAAGACCTCGACGACGGGGGCTGTCGCAGAGGTAATTGCGTTGATCCATGCCGGCAAGACTCTTCAGCTGATGATGGACGGGACGGAAAGCCTGGACGACTTCGCGCGCACGGCGCTGGTGCTGAGTCTCACACCGGCATCAATCGACATGAGGCGCAGCCGCTATAAGCTTCACGAACTTCTTCAGTACGATGATCACGAGTTTATCTGGAATGCCTACCGGGCGCTTCTAAAGCGCGAGCCCGACGAGATCGGTTTCAAAGGCTTTCTGGGAAGACTGCGCAGCGGCCAGCGAACGAAAATAGACGTTCTCGCAAGCATTCGTTATTCCCCTGAAGGCAGGCGAAAATACGTCAGCATCGAGGGGCTACTGAGCAAGGCCCTGGTGAGCAAAGCGGCCAGATTGGTCAACTCGCGGCGCTAGACGCGCAGCATTCAATCCCCTGGAGCATAACGCCCGTGCGCATCGCCATCGTCACGCCAAGCATCACCGCCGGCGATGCAGTTAGCAACGACGTGCTCGGAATGTACGACGCACTTCGCGATTTGGCCGAGGTGCGCATCTTTGCTGAAACTTCCACGCTCAACTCGCCGCAGATTGAGCCAGTAAGGAAGCTGAATGGCTTTCTCGCGCATCCGCGCGACATATTGATCTATCACTGCGCCGGCGAATGGGCACCGGTCAAACAGTTACTGAAGACGAAGTGCAGAAGAGTTATCAAATATCACAACATCACCCCGCCGCATTTTCTCGATCCTTATTGTGCAGATTTCGCGGCGCACTGTGACGACGGCCGACAGCAGCTAGGCTTAATTGCCCGATCGGATTGCGATCTCTTTCTCTCGGATTCGAAGTACAACAAGTACGAATTGATCGCCGCTGGAGCAGATGAGTCGAAGAGTTTCGTGGTACCGCCGTTTCACCACGTTGAGCGACTGGAAAAGGCCGGGAACGGCGGGCCGGATGTCCCGGGACTGGTGAATGACGATTTTAATGTTTGTACCGTAGGCCGGATTGTGCCGAACAAGGGACATGCCGACCTAATCGCGGCGTTCGCGATTTATCATCACGACTATAATCGGCACAGCAAGCTACTATTTATCGGCAAACAAGAAGCGCGCTTAATCAGATATACAGTCATGCTGCACGGCGTGATAAAGCGCTTGAAGCTCGAACACGCAGTGACCTTTGCCGACAATGTTTCGGATCAGGCGCTTAAAGCTTATTACGACGCGGCTGATGTTTTTGCGATCACCAGCGAACACGAGGGCTTTTGTGTTCCTTTGGTCGAAGCGATGGCGATGCGCGTGCCGATTGTGGCGTACGCTTCTACGGCGGTCACTGAGACAATTGGGTCAGCCGGTATCGTCTGGGAAACCCGCGACTCGCAACTCATGGCTGAGTCAATCCATTCCATCGCCACCGATCAATCTGTCAGAAACCTGTTAATCGAAACCGGAAGAAGGCGATACGAACAGCATTTTGCGAATCCGCGGATCGTCGAGCAGTTAACCCACGTTTTGAGAAACTTTCTAAGGGCGTAGCTTAGGTTGTCAAAGCTCGTATCCAGTGCGCGCGGACCTTGTCCATCGCCAAAACGTTTTCGACGTACTCAGCGGCGTTAGCCGACATCGCTGTTCTGACCCGCGGCTCAGAAAGCAAAGTCCTCAGGTACTCAAACAACAGTTCGTTCTCGTTTTGGTCGTGCACGAGTTTCCAACAGACCTTATCGGGAAACTCACGATATTGGTTCGCGTCGCTGACGATGGTTGGCTTGGCGGTCGCGAGGGCATGCATCAAGGTGCCCGACGCTTCGCCCATCGACGGATGTCGCAGGTTGATAATCACATCCGCTGAGGCGATGGCGCAGAAATAATCCAGGTCACTTTGGTAACCGGTAAAGATGATGTTTTCAGCAAGCTGACCAGCGCTAACTTCGCGCACGAGATCCATCAATTCCGGAGCCGGTTCTCCGGCAAAGATTAGTTGGACGGGATAGCCTTCCTCGAGCAGCCGCTTTACGACATCGATCTGCAGATGCGGCAATTTGTTCGGATTGATAAACCCGAGACAGGCCAACACGAAGTGGTCGGTTTTGATGCCGACCCTGTTTCTGAAGGCGGAGAGATCTGAATCGGTTGGCGAGTAGCTAAGCCGCGCGAAATGTGGAACCACGCGTATGTGTTGGCTGTCTCCGAGCTGTTCCTTGACCCACCGATGATGCACGATCACTTTCCGGCTGCGATCTACGATTGCGTGTGACATCGGATCGCTCCGGCCAGGCGGAACCAGCCTGTGGGCCGGCGCTGCATTTCGTTGACCGCCAGGTCCGGCAGTTTCATTTGCGGTCGCCTGAAAATAAAGATCCGGATTCGACCGATAGAAGGCCTCGTGCATGAAACCGCTCAAATCATAGTCGTGAAGCACAGCCGTACCGGGAAAATTCCAGGCCGTGCGGTAAATGCCCGTGTGAAATTTGTGATTGTTCCCGAGGTGATACACGACGCGATGGTACTGTTCGCGGCGGCTTTCGAACTCGCTCAACGGATGCGTCGCAAACAGATTTTGCAGCTCTGCACACGGAGCCTCGCCGTCGAAATAGAGATCGATCTCGAATGCATTCCTAAGTTCCTTGACCAGCCAATAGCTGTAGTTCGCGATCCCGCTCCGCTGCGGAGGGAATGGAGACAGCCACGCTATTCTTCGCTGATTCATGTCGGCAGATAATGTGCGAGCTGCACGAGCCAAAGCCCGCGCGCACTCAGTTGCTGTTTGTTAATGGGGCTCTATCGAACCCGATACTCGGGCGAATTGAGGAAGCCCAGAATCACCGCCGTTTCGCCCTGCGGATCTTTGTTCAGGGTCCTCACCCAATGGCTCAACCCCTCGTTATCGGGATCCCGTTTCAAGAAAACGAAGTAACACAACGTCACAAAAGACGCATCATCCTGGATAAGGCTGTCGCCGTTATTGATCACTTCAGCCAAAGCAGCGGCGCGGTCAATCTTTTCCTGCCTTAGCCTTTCAAGGACAGGTTCACGCGCCGCCGGATCCTTCAGCGGGCCTACTGCCTGAATCAATTTGTCTACGTATTCGCTGTTCGTCAGCGAAACAGGATAACGGTCAAGAAACCCCTGGCTTGCTACCCATTCGGCTGCCAAAGTCTGTGCGTTCATGGTTAATAGACGCCGACGGTCACGCTCCCATTCAGAGTAAGTTGGCGCGCGTCCCAGCGTGCGATACAGCCGGTAAACGAATACTCCGATTTCGTGGAATTCGCGCGAGTGAAGCAGATCGGAATTCTGCTTGATGCGTACGCCGAGAACGCATGACGCATCGTTGCCACACGCTCTGACATTCTGGTCCCACGCTTCAGTTTCTCCGCGCTCTGGCTCGCGGGCCAGGAGGTCAACATACTGCCGGCGTACGAATGTGATCCTTGTCCGACGAGTAACTTCCTGTTTGGCATCCGGCTCGATTTTGGTAACGGCATAGAGATCATCCGGGGCGTTAGGATCGCCAAAGCTGTTTACAAATCTGAGCCTGCCTGAGGCAAGACCGCGCTCAACAAGTGATTCGATGGCCTCCTGGCTCTCGGGTTTGAGCAGTCCGTTGTGCACCACCAGATACGATGTCGGAATTTTTTCCAGTAGATCCAGGAAGCTATCAGGAATCGGGCGGGCCGCCGTGAGCCCCTCGATCTCCTGAACAATCGGCGGCGCGAAACTCGTGTGGGCAGTCACGATTGGCCGCCGATGATCGGCTGCCCTGACATGGTAACGATAGTAAGCATAATTATCTTTTTCGGCCGGCAGTTCGACAATGCCTCCCGCCATCGGGGTATCCCTCAACCGCAGAGTGATAGCGTCGGGATCGACTTCGCCGTGAGCAAACTGAATTGGCGCGACCCGCAGTTCAAAGAGAATGAAAACTGCAAGTACGATGCAGACTGCAAACCGCGGCACACGGGGAATCCAGCGGGCCGCGAGTTCCAGTACTCGAACTGCTCCGATGCCGGCCAGGATCGAGAGACCGACGTAACAAACCATCGCCCAACGAACCGGGGCGCGCAGGCTCCTGAAGACCAGAACATACTCAAAGAGGAGGCGATGAAAGAAAAAATTCATGCCGAAGGAACCGAAGAAACCGGTCACTAACCAGGTGGTGGCAATAGTCAGCGCTAACGAACGCGGGTTTGAAAAGAAAGTCCGGACCAAGCGCTTTTGTTGGACGAGACGCTGAATGAGAATGGGATAGGCCAACCAAAATCGAATCCCCAACACGATCAGGAAAAGGCCCAGAGGTAGAATTGGGGAGGTTAACCTCACCGGTGTGGAACCAAATGTTCCAAGTTGGACCTCGCCGTATCCCGCCGTTAAGAGTGCCAGCAACAACAACGCAACCGCGACGAGGTCAAGCGACATAACGAGAATTCGGTAACGAGTAAGCAAACGCGCGGCCTTCTCTTTGAAAGCTTGATGTTGGTCGGCTAACGGTTTAACCAGAAAGAAGGCAGCCAGGCCCAGAAGCGGTGACAGCAGGCCGGGAAAAAGCATGAGCTCGTCTATGGCTGCTTTACCGCCGAGACCTTTCCATATCTTGTTTCGTTCGCTGGCGGCGAGCCAATGAATCGGCAGCGCCGACAGTAAGATTGCATCTTCGGCTTTACGAGCAAAGCCGTACATTTGGCTAACCTGGTAGTAAGGGTACAGAAACAGCGAGACGGCGACCGCGGCGGCGCCGAAAAGTAATCCGCCCCGGATCCAGAAACGGCGATCGCGCCAGGCTTGATACCATCCCACGAGAATGAGCGCGGACAAGCCGAAGGGAATCAGGGTGAGGATAAACAAGCTGACGCAGGTCAAGGCATTCATTGTGAAGGTAACCGACACCCACGCCGCGCGTCGCCAGGTTCTTTGTCTTGCAAACAGAACGACGGCTTCCAGAGTCAGCGGTACCCAACCGGCCGAAATGGTTGCCAGATGCGGCAGCCTTTGGAAGTGATACGGAATGAAGGCGAAGACGATCCCCGCAATCCAGGCGCTGGCGGAAGAATTAGTCAGCGTGCGCGTCAGACGAAACATTGCGTAGCCCGAGAATGCATACGCGAACAGCGTCGCGATGCTGACTACGGTCACCGGACGAAAGCCGAGCAATTGAAGGGGGGCAAAGATTAAGGCAATTCCAAAATCGTTCTCGCTAAAGGCCAGCGTGTTTTTGTAGGGGAAAAACAGTGTGGAGTTGAAGAGATTCAACGGATCGTTAAAAAGCTGATATCCGCCCCACCAGACCCAATATGAATGCGTGTAGGAGTCGCCTCGGTCGGACAGAGCATCGCGGATATTCAGAATCCACGGCCACGTCATTAGGGCCGTGAGACCGGACATGGCGAGAAAGACTCCGAAGTCCCTGACGGGGCGCAGCCGCCACAGACTCAGACTGCGAATTCTCTTAATGCTGAAAAGCGACATCCAAATAAGCTTAGGCGTGATGATGCTAGGTGACTTCGACCCGCACGCGCACGATTTGTGAACCGGCGTCGGCAAACCAGCAAACGAATTCGCTCACCAGGTCACAATGCAGCATGTACTTTCCGGCATTGACGAGTGGCACTTGAACATCAAACTGCACAACTTCGCCCGGTTTAATCGCGCGTCCATCGCGGGGCGTTAGATGATAGCGAAAATAATCCGTCTCGAGTAAACGCCCGGTGTCGTCAAGCAATTGAATGCCGAGGCGAACCCCGCCGACGCGCGGCGGCACACGATCCGCGCCCATGTGCTCCCGTTTTCCGAACCGTCTTAGCAGTCCTTTTTTCCACCAGGCTTTCCGCGTCTCGGGTGTAGGCAGCCAGGTACTCTCGCCTGCGTTCTTGACCGAGACCGTCAGCTGGATCGAATCGCCTGCGCGAACGCGCGCGTCGATGGGGGTGATGTTAAGTTCAGCTCGAAGTCCAACCCGCCGGCGACTGTCGAGCGGAAGAACCGGTTCGCCTTTGAACATGAAGAACAGCCGGCGCTGTAGCATCTGCTGTCGCAACTGCGTCGTGTAATTCGCGCTCGTGTTTTGACCGCCCAACAAGTTGTCGAAGTCCGCGAGCGACAGCATCACGGGCTCAGGACTGAAGGCGGCCAATCGCAAATCGGTAAAGCCGGCCGCCTGTGCATCGCGCCAGATTTGGTGAATATCGATGTCATTCTCGACCACTCTATTTGTCCGCATCTCGTTTTGAGATTGTTCCGACTTCGAATGATCGGGTCCCGGTTCTGAGAAACCCGCGATGCCGCCCGGCTTCAGGACGCGGGCCATCTCTTTGATCACCTGTTCCGGGTTAGGCACATGATGAAATGCTTCCCAACAAGTGATGCGGTCCACACTGTCGTCAGGTAAATTGATGGTGCGGCCGTCGAATAAAAGAAACTCGGGACGCGGTTTGGGACCAAAAACCGGATGACGCCGATACAGTTTCCTGCCCATGCGTAACGCCGACGCCGAAACATCAAGCGCGATGACTTTCATTCCCAACTGCGTCAGGAAACGCGCCGTCCAACATGACCCGGCGCCGAAGTCCAAAACCGTCATATCGGGGAGCAACTTCAAACCGCGGACGACGTGAGCAAAACAAACTAAGAGTTCGGGCGCTTCCTCGATGTCAGACAGTGGTTTGGCAAGCAGGCTGTCCCAGTTCGCGCGCTGCGCGAAAAAGTCTTCGGCGCTTCCGCACAATTCTTCAACGCTTAGCTCGCGGATGCGTTGCCTGACGTCAATGAATTCAGCTTGGTCCGCGGCCTTATTCATGCGGGTGCGATCTCCTGTGTTGCCTGGCGCCAGGCTTCCAGCGTTGCGACGGCCGTTTTTGTCCATGAGAACTGCCGCGCACGTTCATGCCGGTAATTTCGCCAAGCGAGATCGCTCGGCTGCTGCAAAGTTTGATAAAGCACGTCGGCCATCTCGCCAGCGTCATGTGGATCGAAGTACAACGCCAGGTTGCCGGCCACCTCGGGAATTGAAGACGTATTGGAAGCCGCGATTGGCAACCCACAGGCGAGGCCTTCAAGCACCGGAAGCCCGAAGCCTTCATACAGCGAAGGAAAAAAGAGGCAGCGCGCTTTTTGATAGAGTCCGACGAGTTCGGCGTCGGTCACGAATCCGGTCAGGTCCAGCTTGTCATCAATGCCCAGCCGCCGCGCCCGTTTTCGAAGTTCCTTTTCAGAAGTCTCGTCTGCGTGACAAACGATTCGCAGGCGCGTACCGCTCACGGCCGTGTCGTTACCATGATGTTTGTGCAACTCGGCAAACGCCTCAAGCGCGCCAATCATGTTCTTTCTTGGATCAAAGCCGCCCGGGTAGAGAACATAGTCTTCGGCTTCCGCGATTTTCGGAAATGGGTAAGGGCGAAAACAATCGGCAACCGCCAGCGGCGTGACGGCGTGACTTTTCTGGTGCACCGCTAATCGAGCCGTAAAGTCGGCGTACGTGTGTTGCGAGATATGAAGAAACAGATCGTAATCAGTTTCCAGGCGCGCAAGCTTTTTTCGATATCGCGCGAAAACCTTCGGCGGCCACGCTTTCTTGAAATGGTCTTCCATCACCAAAGGTATCAGGTCGAAGATTGTCACTGCATAGCGGCAGTCGTTTACCTTGCGTGCCGGCAAAAACACGCTATCCATCAGCGCATTCGGCGACCAGTAAAGGTCGATACCCGTTTTAGAAATTGAATCATTGATGCTGTCTGAATAACTCGAGGTGAGAGCTTCTTCGGATCCCCGGCCGTGGCCGTTCGCGCGCTGTTCGATGACGTGAAGCTTCTCGCGCGCCCATGGAGCGAACGCATCGAGTTTACTGGCGTTGGGAGCGACGAGAAAAAAGTCATTAGTGAAATCAACGCTCAGAATGTTCTCAACGATGTTGAGGAAGTATTTTCCAATCCCGCGAGTAAGCTCGCGAGTGAGCAGCGTCTGGCCATCTATCAGAATCTTCATGGCGCCACAGGTCCCGACTTTGCGGCTGAGCTGGCGGAGGAACCATTCGGGCCCAACACATCGAGATATTTTGCCAGCACTGCGTCGTGAGAAAACTGGCGCGATACAAAGGACTTCCCGTTGACGCCCAACGACGTACGCATCTGCTCGTTATTTTCCAGGTAAGTCAAACCGGCCGAGAACTCTTCCAGACTCTCGACGAACAGCCCACCATGCGCTCGGCGAACATGGCCGGTGGTAACCGCACACTGCGCCGACGCGATCACGGGTACCCCAACCAGCCAGGCTTCCATCATGACGATCGAAAAACTTTCGTTGTTCGACAGATTGATTAACGCTTTGGCGCCCTGCAACACGCGCCGCTTTTCAGCTTCTGAAACGGGACCCAGATCGAGAATATGCGGCGAGCAGGGCAGCAATTCCTTTTCTCCCCCGCCAATGAAAACCAGCTTACTCTCGGTCCCCGTTTCGCGGACATGATCGAGAAACCATTCGCACAGCAACGGCACATTCTTCCCTCGCTCTTTGCGGCCGGCGTATACAAAGTAGCTTTGCGACAGTGACGACCACACCAGCGCGGCTGCCGCGCCGGGGGCCCCGGTTGTTGGGTCACTTGCGTCCTCGTCTGCCGGAGAGAGTTCGACGCCTACGCCCGTGACCAGGCCTTCCACAACCCGCCGGCCAACCGTGGGGCCATACTCGCGAATCGTCATCGCCTTTTCTTCCTGCGAGTTGTAGAAGATGTGCTTCGCGTTCGCCAGCAGATCTTTCGTCGTATTCCAGTAGAACTGCGGCTCGTCGTGAAAGCACGGTATCAGAGAGATCTTTCCGGGATAACTATTAATCGCAGAATGCGTCAAGCCCTGAAAGTAGGGAAGCGCCAGCACTTCGTGACCGTCGTCCAACAGCTTGGCCAACGCCTCGACGAGTGCATCGCTATTGATGCCGTACTTGAAAAAGTTTTGTTCGTCGTCCGTCGTCAGGTGATTGCCTTCCGCGATCTTTCTGATCGTCGCATCGTAGGGCGCTCGCACCCGGTTTACGGGGAAGCGGTGCGTTTCGATGCCGGCTACTTCGCTGCGGCCGGCCACGTGATGATCGCGCCACCAATCGTCGTAGGGCGAGCTAGAGCAGGTCGTGAGCACACTGGCATGCACTCCGCGGCGATTGAGTCCGTACGCCATGCCTTTCGCCAGCGTACCCGCGCCTCCGACGAAGCCATCGAACCACGGCGTCACAATAACAATTTGTTTCTGGAGCACTGAGAGTTAACCGGGCCTGCTTAATTTTTCCAGCCGACAATGCCGTAATCCGGCGAGCCGTAAAAATACTCGTTGAAGCGTTTCGTCAGTTCGTCTTCGCCGGCTATTTTCGCCTCTTCCCACGGCCGCAGGTGCATGACCTTGATGTCGGTGAGGCCGCGCGATTCAAGCAAGAACCGAAGCGTTCCGCTCGGAATCGGGTTGCGGTGAGTTGGATCGGCATAGAAAGTATGGCTCCCCACCATAAAGTTTTCCGGATTTGGGGTTTCGAGAATCAGCGGCGAGCCCGGGCGAAGTACGCGGGCCATCTCGTCCAGCAACTGCATTAACACTTTGAAGGGCAAGTGTTCGACAAAATGAAACGACGTAATAGCGTTAAGACTGGCGTCGGGCAATTCTGACAGGTATGCGATCGCGTCACGTTGCACGACATCCAAACCGAGGCGCTGGCAGCGATCGATGAAGACCCGGTTGTGGTCAACGCCTCGTGCCTGTTTTCCGCTCTCGCGCAAAAGTTCCAGCCACTCGCCGCGCCCGCATCCGATGTCGAGCACGTCTTGCGTCACATTTGCGCGCTCAAGAATGGGCAGGTACACGCGCAGACGAGTCTTGATCTCCTCACGTTCGCCGCGAAATTGATCTTCGAATGACGCATAGAACTCGTCGAGCCCTTCTTCGTTCAGCCCGGTTTGAACTTGAGCGAGCTCATACAAGTCTTCCAGACGTCTTTGCTGAACTCTCAATTCCTGAAGCAGCTGTTGGCGCGCATTCGTCAGCGTCTGGAATTCTTGCTGCCAATGCGTCTGGGTAGATTTCTGATCAGCGATTGCGGTGTCGAGAGTCGCCGCTGTTTCGCTTAGTTGCGACGCGAGCGCAGCGGCACGCGCTTCGACGTCACCCAGGGTCGCACTGGCGGCGGCGATTTCGCCCAGCGCAGAGCTGATCTCTCCGTGCACAGACTCAAGTGCTTGCTGTTGGCCGCGCATGTCGGTTTCGATGGTCAAAGCGCGCGCGGACAATTCATTCGCGCGCTCAGCCAATTGTACGTTGCTATCGTTGATGCGGTTAGCGTAATCAACGATCTGTTCCTGCCGCGCGAAAGCATAGAATTCGTATCGCCGTTGATGCGTCAACATCGCGGGCATACGCATAAGAGCAATCGCGACCTGAACCAGATACCCGATAACCGGGACACGCTCAATCCGTCGCACGGTTGCCGGCCACGCCAACCCTGAGATATTCACGCCGGCTCGTTCGCCTTCAGCCGAGTAACGAAGGCTTGCGAGCACATCGATCTTGTTGAATTTGCCGTCTGCGAGACTCGCCAGATTTTCACTCATTCCGTCCGCATCAGGTTCGCGTTTGAGAATTGCTCGATAAGCGTTTCTAACAAACGTCTCGCCGTGATACTTCAACAGATCGTTCGCGTGATACCCATTCTGGGACGTCTGAAAATCCGGCTGGAGTGCGAGGCACGATCCGTCTATTTGACCGACGGGCTGCTCAACATTTTCGGCCGCAGGCGGAGTCATCTCGCCATTCCGCGAGGTTTCGTCGGCACGCTGGGCAACAGCCTGACGTATCTGGCGCATCAACTGGTCTACGTTGATTTCGGACGGGGTCATGCGTAGTTTTTCGACCAAATCATAGGCTTAATCGTCTAGACCAAAGTGTGGTTGCGGAATTCTATCCCAAGCGGCGTGATAACTTTAAGTCGGTGGTCGTCAGCATTGCGCGATTCGCCAGGTGCATCTTAGAGAGATTGGTTGACAAAAGGTGAGTCGGAAAGGTATTTTTCGTAATCAAGCTAGCCACGCCTCGGGCTACTAAGACTATTGGATCCGCTCACAGTTATTGGAGTTAATTGTATGAAAAAGCTCGTGGTCACCCTGTTCGTTGTCTTGTTTTTCAGCGGCCTTGCTTTTAGCCAGCCTACGCTGACAATCGTTACAGAGACGCCAGGTCTCCCCTCGGAATTGTTTTATGGCACTGTGAAGGTCAAGCCTGTTCGCATGCGACCACCGGGTGCGACGCTCAATCCGCCGTTCTGGTGCATTGGAGCAGCCAACACCGCGATCACGATCGATGATTGCGATTTCTTTGTGCAGCAACAGTACATCGATTTCCTGAAGCGCTTTCCTGAAGCGGGGCCGGACAACACGTACGGCACGACCGACGACCCGCTGCGGTTCTACATGAACATCATTGCGGGATGTGCGCCCAGCGACGTCGAATGCGTCAAGTACTCGCGCGGGGCCGTGTCGGCAAACTTCTTCCGCTCACCAGAGTTCCAGCGCAAAGGCAATTACGTCATGTACCTGTACATGGTGTCGATTGGTCAGCGACCGGTGACGGCTGCGGAACTCCCGACCAAGAATGACCCGGCTTTAAATGATCGGCCCCTTTATCCGGAGTTCATGACCGACCTCGCGAGCATCTCGACTCCGAATGACGATCCGGCACTAACGGAAACGTTGAAAAACAACCTGGCCACCAACTGGCTGACGAGACCTCAAATCGCCGGCATCTACGGAGGTTTGACCAACGCCAATTTCGTGCAAAAGCTGATTGACGTTTCCGGTGTGACTCCAGCGAATCAGACATGGGTTGCGGATCTTAACGCCGCCACCAAGACGCGAGCGCAGGTTTTGCGACTCTTCGCCGAGAGTCCGGAGGTTGACGCCAAGTTCTTCAAGCAGTCGTTTGTGACCATGGAATACTTTGGCTATCTGCGTCGCAAGCCGGAAGATTGCCATGACCAGGCCAACTGGGGACCAAACGGCGCCGCTGATTGCGGTTATATTTTCCACAACGCGCGGTTCAATCTGCATCCGGATCCGGATTTCATTCAGAACACCATCGTGCGTGGGTTTATCGAATCGCCGGAATACCGCGGCCGATTCTAAACTGTAAACAAGACAGAACTCCTTTCGAGGCTGGCGTACGCGCCGGCCTCTTTTGATTTTATGGCCGTCGATTTTTCGGACTGACGCCTCAGCGTGTTTTGTTGAAGATGAAATCGAACCGCTTCGTGATGTAGGCGCGCTGCGGCGCCAGGCTTAACTTCCAGGCGCTCGCATCCACGACAAAGTGCGACATCGTCGCGCCGAGCACCGCGCCAAAGAGAAAGTTCGCAAGCACCGTAAGAGTCGCGCTCGTCTTGATCACTCCAAACGACGACAAATCTCCTACGCGCCAGAATGCGAACCCGGCAACCAAAATCAAAACAGAGAGCGTCAGGATGCCGCGGTAAGAAATTGAGCGCGACGGCTCGCCATCCGTGGCCTTGGCCGAAACGATGCCCATGAAAACCAAATATTGAAGTCCATGCGCGATCGCATAGCTGAGGAAGGCAATGTTCATCTGCGTGGAAAGAAAGACCGGCAGGAAAAAGAAAACCGACGTGAAGAAGAAAAGGGTTTTCAGGAGCGTCATTCGGGGGAAGAGCTTGAAGTAGATCACCAGGCTGAAGACGGCGACCGCGATGAATGATATCGCCCCGACCTTATAGAGCAAATCAAAATGCTGGTGGAGAAACGTCGGGGCGGTCGTCGCGCCAAGAATTTTGAAAGTTCCCAGAATGCCTAGGATGGTTCCGAAATCGATCGCCAACTTTTCCATGCGAAGCGGCGCAGTTCCGCTTTCAGCTATCGAGGCGAAGGCGTAAACGCCGATGTTCTGCCGGCCGTAATGAAATGCCTGCCACGCCCAATAGGTCAGCAGGAGCAGCGCCTGGCCGGTAGCGTTCAGCACCGCGAACAAGATACCGGTCGTCACGATTAACAGAATGGGGACGACTATGTATCGCAATCGATGCTGGCTGATGACGCCGCGAAAGGTTTTGTCGGAATAAAAAAAGAGCGTTGCCGGAACGTGCGCCGTGCCGAGGAAGAGAAAAACAGTCTTAACTCCAGCGAGACTGCCAGTCGCTGAATCCGGAGGGGCGAGCAGCAGAAAAAAGAGCATCGGTATCCATGTACACGCCAGCAGCGCGAGCAGGAACGAGCGTTCACTGTATGTCCGTTGGGCCGCCGTCTCAGTGGAGATATTAGCGGGCTCGTTGATCGTGGATACTCGTTCCATTTCTGATGGGTAATCATAGTCGTCCGGCAAAATGATGTCGATTGAAGTTCCCCTATATTCTCGGCCGGCGCGCGCCGGCGAGCTGTGGATGTACTGCTAGTTAGATTTGCCGGCCCGTCTGTGTTAATAACGTCGCCGAAATCCACCTTAGGCATCTAAGCATCTTAGGCATGAAGGGCAGAATAAGTTACCTGATAGCGGCGGCATGCGCGGCCGGCCTGTTGCTCTTGATGTTGGGCGTCGACGTGGCACTGTCTCGATGGCCGCAATCTTTTGCTGCGCTCTCAGAATATGAAAAGAGAGAAGCATCCGACTCGCAGGAGAGCGAAAGCGAAAACGCAGATTACATACGCCTGCGCGACGAATACATCGGCCTGCGCCGCGGCATCGATCCGGATCGAGGCCTTCACGATCCGCGCTCGCGTGAGCGTGCAGTCCAGGAAATGGAGAGGCAGCAACTCTCGCTCAAGTCTGAAAGCGCAGTCTCCGCGGGTGCAATTACGACGTCATTTGCCGGAGGTAGTTGGACGCCGTTGGGTCCGGCGCCTTTGCCGAATGGTTTAAGCAGTTTCGGCGCTCCGGTCTCAGGCCGCACCGTTGCGGTTGCGATCCACCCGACCAATCCAAGCATTGTGTTTATCGGCGCCGCACAAGGCGGCGTTTGGAGGTCGCTGAATGGTGGACAGACGTGGGAGAATATTTTCGATTTGGCACAGTCTCTGGCAATAGGTGCGATTGCGATCGCGCCGTCGAATCCCTCGATAGTCTACGTTGGCACTGGCGAGCCGAGCCAATCCGGTGATTCATTTTTCGGCGTCGGAGTCTATCGAATCGAAAACGCGGATGGAGTGACTCCTAATCTCGTCGGGCCCATCAACCCCCTGGTAACGTCAGGCAGCGGCGGCGGAGCGTTTACCTACAACGCATTCACCGGCCGCTCGATCAGCAAGATCCTGGTGCATCCATCTGATCCGGCGACGATCTTCGTTTCCACGGCGACGGGCGTGGGAGGGCGGGGAACTGCTTTACATCTCAACGCGCCGCCCATGGGCTTGCGAGGCATCTTTAGATCGACAAACGCCACGGCCGCGCCCGCATCGGTGAGCTTCACAAAACTGACGGTCACAACTGATAGCAGTATTGATTCACCTGGCACGGGCAACGCCAGCGTCATCGACATGGTGATGGAACCTTCCAACCCGGACACAATCATCGCCACCGTCATCGGACGAAGCGGCACGTTCGGAGGAATCTACAAGACGACTACAGCGCTGAGCGCCGCGACGTTCACTCAGAGGCTTACGCTGCCAGTGGGTCTTCGCGCCGAACTCGCCATCAACAAAGTCGGCGGCAACGTTACTGTTTACGCCGCGACTGGAGAGACACCATCCGGTGGACCGACGTGCACCAGCCAAACCGGCGCGGTACGAAAATCAACCGATGGCGGCGAAACGTGGAGCGGTCAGCTCGCCGGCGGCGGTGGTTTTTGCGGCAGCCAGTGCGGCTATAACATGGCGATCGCCGTTCATCCGAACGATGCCAACCTGGTTTACCTCGGAGGGCAAGCGCGTAGCACGTGCGCTGATCAGATGAAGAAATCCACTGACGGAGGAGCGACGTTCATCCGTGACGATGCGAGCAGCATCCACCCGGACTCTCACGCGCTTGCCTTCGACACCTCAGGAAACATTATTTACACCACGAATGACGGTGGCGTATGGAAAGCCAATGTGCCGTCATCCGGACTGACGGCGTGGATGAGTCTTAATGTGACGCCGCTTGACACCCTTCAGTTCGTCGGCATCGCGGTCCATCCATTCGATCGCCACATCGTTATTGGCGGCACCCAGGACAATGGGACCGAACTTCAGCAAGCAGGCGGAGGGAACTGGACGAACGTGCGCGGCGGTGATGGTGGTTACACCTTGATCGACCAGAACGCACCAGACTCGTTCAACGTCACGATGTATCACACGTTTTTCTTCAGCGGGGGATCTACCGAACCGGTGTCGGACAATCAGATTAGATACGAACGCGCGTCGATCGTGGGAGGAGGTTGGACAAACATTGGCTGCACGGCTGGAGTTCCCGCCAACGGTATCAACTGCACCGACAACGTTTTGTTCTACGCGCCGATGGCTTTGGGGCCCGGCAATCCGAATACGGTTTATCTGGGGACCGACCGCCTTTATCGATCGATTGATCGCGGAATCACGCACACCATCGTGAGTCAGCAGCCCATTTCCGGCGGGTCGCCGATTAGCAGCGTCTCGATCTCGCCGCAGGATGACAATTACCGGATCGTCGGTTTGCAGAACGGCGAGATATGGGCGAGCACGGGTTCGACGACATTCGTCAATATCAGCAGCCCGTCGTTTCCCGCGAATCCGGCGAGCGTCACCACCAAGTTCGTCGGTCGAGTGATGTTCGATCCGAACAACAAAGAAGTCGCTTACGTCGCGTTCGCGTACTTCGCTTCGGCAGGACAAGTGGTTTGGAAGATCACAAATCTTAGCGCCGCGGTAGCTGCTCCCGCGTCCGCCAACTGGACGGCGGCGGCGACTGGAATTCCGAGCATTCCGGTGACGGCGTTCACGGTTGACCCGGCGAACTCAAACAACTTGTTCGCGGGCACTGACATTGGAGTTTTCAATTCGTCCGATGGCGGCACGTCGTGGGCGCCGTTTGGCACTGGGCTGCCGCGGGTCGCCGTTTTCGACATGGCGATTCAGAATGCAAATCGAATCCTGCGCGTGGGTACCCACGGACGCGGAGTTTGGGAAGTATCAATCGCCGCGTCATCGCCGACCCCAACGCCGACACCGACCCTAACGCCGACCCCAACGCCGACACCATCTCCGTCCAGCGTGACGATTTTCGTAGAGCAGGGAACAAACACCCTGGCGGCGCTTGATTCTGTGACCTTTGCGCGTGGACCGTTTGCGCTGGCGAATTCAAATAATTTCAGCAGCGATCAGCGCACGCGAATAATCTTCTACACGACTGACCTTGGTTTTGCTCAAGTGAGTCAGCCGAACATCAACACTTTGTCAGTCCAGGTGGGTGGCAATTCATACGCGGTTGAAAGCGTCGGACCGGATTCCACGACCAGCGGGTCGTTCATCGTGTTCCGACTTCCGGACTTGGTGCCGAACCCGAACCCTTATCCGCTCGGCATTCGGCTGAATGGCGTCAACAGCACAAACACACCCAACGTAACGATCGTTGCTTCTCAATCCGGATCGGCAGCGGCAGGGAATTTGTCGAAGTTAGTGAAGTATCTCCTGTTACCAATCATCGATCTGCTTCTTTGAGGAGTTGCCCAACGTGCGACGTCACCCAGGACTGAGTTGCGTGCTTGCGATGACCGTCGCCGCCGGCGGTATCGTATCCACACAATCACGCCCGCGAGAGCCGGCCGCTCAAGTTACTCAGGACGTCAAAGCCGGAGGCGTCAAAGCGTTCGTTACCCGGCTGCGAGACGGTGTCACTACGTGCCGATTAGCGACGCCATCAGAGATTCAAACGACAATTCACAGTTTCGATAATCGTGGCGTCCCGGTCGAGCAGCTTCTGCCACGCGAACTGGCAAAGCCGCATACCGAAAACGCCGCGGACGGTTTGACGATTCAGCTCAATGCGTTGTCGCAGTTGCAGACGGATTCCAATCGCAATACGGTGATTGCGGCATTTCAACGAGCCGCCGCAATCTGGACGGGGCGAGTCAAAACCCCGATTACAATCCGGGTTAACATCGATTACGGCTTTGATCGCCCGAACGGAAGCGAGTTTCCGGAAGAAGTCGTTGGGTCAACCAGCTCCGGAACGGTTTCGGTTGACTACCCGGCGGCGCGCGCGAATTTGATCGGTAGTTCGTCCAGCGCAACCGAATCAGCTATCTACAATTCGCTGTCGTCATCAAGTGTTCCCGTGAATACCGGCAATGGGTCGGTCATCGAAGTGGCGCGGTCGCTCGGCCAGGCGCTCGGCTTTGTGCCGCTCGATCCGAACACGGCGGTCGCCACGATCTCTTTCAACAAGAACATGCCGTTTGATTTCAATCCCGATAATGGAATCAGCTTTGACCGCTTGGATTTCGTCGGCACCGCGGCCCATGAGATCGGGCACGCGCTGGGGTTCATTTCGAATGCCGGAGACGGCAGCACGGCGCCGCTGACAAGTTGGGACCTTTTTCGGTTCCGATCCGGAACCACCCCGGCGACGTTTACAACAGCGCAACGAATCATGTCGATCGGCGGCAGTCAGGTGTACTACACGACGCTAGGATTCCGAGTCGAAGGTCTGAACACCAACGAGCTTTCACTTTCGAACGGTGGGCCGGGCGGTGAGGGTGGCGATGGCAATCAATCCAGCCACTGGAAAGCAGACGAGATAACCTGCCGTTACATCGGAATCATGGATCCGACGATTGACCTCGGCGAGCGAAGCGTGACGACCGACAATGATTTCTCGGCCCTCGAAACCTTCGGCTGGAATCTTGTCAGCAGCTTGCCGCCGCCTGCGCCTTTGCCGGCGGCTTACAACGACGACTTTGCCGCGTCGCATGTGTTGGTTGGCTGCAGCGGAAGCCTCACGGGAACAAATCTCAATTCGACGCGCGAAACCGGCGAACCCAATCATTTGTCGACCACCAATGGCAATGCCGGCCGGCATTCGATCTGGTATCAATGGCAGGCGCCGTCGAGTGGCAACGTCACTTTTGCGACGGCGGGCAGCGCTTACGACACGGTGCTGGGAGTTTACACCGGCACAAGGGTGGACGCGCTGACAATCATTACGCAGAATGATGACATTCCGGATGTGCCGGGACAACCGCACCAGGTTACCAGCTCAGTCAGTTTTTCCGTCGTTGCGGGAAGCACGTATCGGATAGCAGTCGACGGTTTCAACAATGGCGGCGACGGTGGTGACATGGGACCGTTCAAACTAAACTGGTTCCAAAGCAGCTGTAATGAGCCAGCCCGATTCCTTATCCCTGAGAGCGACAACCCCAACGTTCTCGCGGCGTTTGATGCGGTGACCTTCGTCCAGGGGCCTTTTCGCATCTACAATCCAAATAACTTTTCCTCCGACCAGCGGACAACTATCATGTTCTTAATCAACGGACTGGGATTCACGTCAGCCGATTCGGGAGGGTCCGCGACACAGGTAGCGGCCGGAAATCGGAGCCTGTTCGTGCAAAGCATAGGAGCGTTGACCGCCCCCGGCCTGAGCGCCACGTACGTGATAGTTTCTTTACCGACGGATATGCCAGCGGGAGATTTCCCGTTAAATGTAATGGTTCGTAACGTCCCCTGCAGCAACAGTCCGCTGATAAGCATTGCCGGCCCGTAAATCTCCAGTATTCCCCGCCCCTTCAGCCTCGATTGAGGCAACTTAGACCGTTGTTTAGGCGACTAAGTGTGCTGCCTCGACGCTGTCGTCTGACAGCAGCTCACAGAATTGTGATGCGAAAAGCCAGGACCGTTTGTTATTCTGGAAAGGCCCGTCAGTGCTCGCATCATCACCGACCGAGTACGCTGATCCCGTGACAAGCGATCCACGCAACTAAGTTCCAGACCGGAAAGCGCCATGAGAAAAAAAACTTCAAAGCACAATGTAGCCAATCGTCGCCGGCGTCTGCTGTTTGTTGCCGCATTCGCCGTCATTCTCGTCGTTACGGCGATTACAGTCATTTCGCGCCAGAAGGCACGAGCGACTGAGACTGTAAATCGCGTCGAAGACAAAGCCGCTGCGGCGCCCGCACGGACCTTCATCACACGGCGGGTGGGCAATCAGGACATTCACATCAATCCGCAAACCGGCGAAATCAAGCCGCTCACGCAGGAGGAAGCACAGAAGTTAGCGAACGGTTTGGCGCCGATGCTGGACGATTCAGCGGACGGTCTGGTGCAGGTGAAACACGCAGACGGATCAGTTTCGATGGACCTGGAGGGCCGCTTTCAAAACGTGACGGTTGCGCGGGTCACCGCTGATGGAACGATCGAGCAGTCGTGTGTTGATAACCCGCGCGCGGCGGCGAAATTCTTCCGCATCGATCCCAAGCTGATTGAGAACGCTCCCACCGCCCGTCGGCGGACCCGGAACTAAGCATGCAGAACTTCCTGAAAAAGTTTCCCGCGCTGGTGCTGGCGCTCTTTATCACGCTGATCGCTTCGGCTGAGGCCTCGGCGCAGGCGAACATCGTCATTCTCAATGGCGACGCCGCGGGCGTCGGCTTTAACGATACGACTCCCGCGGCTCCTGTCGGCGGAAACAATGGGACGACGATTGGTCAGCAAAGACTGAACGCTTTTCAGGCAGCGGCGAGCATTTGGGGTGCGACGCTGGTCAGCGGGCCAACAATCGTGATTCGCGGCACCTGGCCTGAACTAGCATGCACCGCAAATTCCGGAACCCTCGGCTCGGCTGGTAACAATAGCAACCTGTGGCGAAATTTTACCGGGTCTGTTCCCGGCTTCTGGTACGGGAACGCGCTTGCCAATGCGTTATCGGGAACTGATCGCAACGACGCGTCGCACGAAATAAATGCACAGTTCAATGTGAAACTCGGCACGCCCGGTTGTTTGGAGACGGCTCATTGGTACTATGGCCTTGACAACAATCACGGCGCGAACGGAATCGATCTCGTCAGCGTACTACTGCATGAGTTCGCTCACGGCCTCGGATTTCAAACCTTCACCAACCGAACGACTGGGGAACAGATCTCTGG
The DNA here is from genome assembly GCA_052389795.1 of Acidobacteriota bacterium. Taxonomy (GTDB): domain Bacteria; phylum Acidobacteriota; class Blastocatellia; order Pyrinomonadales; family Pyrinomonadaceae; genus UBA11740. The sequence continues at coordinate 1,030,841 of JBQTHO010000001.1, forward strand.
TTTCCCAAGTATCTATGACAGGTACTTGTTCGATAACACTGTGAACAAGACCTGGCTGCAGATGACAAACGCCGAGCGCGTCGCATCGGCAATCAACACTGGAAACTTGGCTTGGATTGGGCCGCAAGTCGTGGCTGACGCTCCAGGCGTACTTTCAGGAACACCGCGCTTGAGGATTAATTCTCCGTCGGCGATCGCCGGCAATTATCAAGTCGGCACGGCAAGCTTCGGTCCGGCACTGACGCCGTCAGGTATTACGGCCGACGTGGTTCAAGCCTTGGATCCGTCTGATGGAGCCGGTCCCAGTACGACGGACGGATGTTCCCCTCTTACAAATTCGGCGGCCATCTCAGGAAAAATCGCTCTCATCGATCGGGGAACGTGCACCTTTATCACCAAAACGACCAATGCGCAGAACGCTGGAGCTAGCGGGGTGATCATTGCTGATAATGATCCGGCGAATGTTCCACCGCCCGGGTTAGGCGGCACTGACCCAGGGAACACGATTACGATTCCATCAGTCAGAATTACTCAAGCGGACGGAAACACGATCAAAGGGCAGCTCGGAGTTGGTGTGAATGCGAAGTTGTTCGCGGACACTTCTTTGTTAGCGGGCACTGATGCGCACGGCCGGCCTTTAATGTTTGCTCCGAATCCACTCGTGGGCGGTTCGTCAGTTTCTCACTGGGATTCAAGCTTGCTGCCTAACCAAGTGATGGAGCCGAACATTGCGGGTGACTTGCAACACACAGTAGTGCCACCGCGCGATCTCACCTTCTCATTAATGAAAGACATCGGTTGGAACGGCGGCGCGACCGTCATCCCGGCGATTCTGCTCGAGCAAGGAACCACGAACAGTGCAGTAGCGCTCGACTCGGTCACACAAGTTAAGGGGCCGTTCACTGTGCTAACGCCACTCAACTTCAGCACCGATGGGCGACGGCGGATAATCTTCTTTACGACGAATTTGGGGTTGGGCCCCGGTGATACGACGGGCCTATCGGTGCAGGCCAACGGGATTCCTTTGGAGGTCGAAAGTGCGGGCCCGCTCAACGGGCTAGGCGCAACGTCTTACGTGATTGTCAAATTGCCTAACCTATCGCCGAATACGTACGTCTTGATCGTCACGTTGAATAATCGTAGCAGCACGAACGCGCCCACGATTCAGATCATTCCGTAAATCAGTGAGCAGTGAGCAGTTTTCTTTACCGGTAGACTGCACGCAGCTTTAGCCTTAAAAGTCTGACAGTCTTACTCTCATTCACACCGGGCTTTAGCCCGGGGATGAAGGCCGTTAGATTATAGGAAGCGTTTCAACGGTAATAACTTACTTGGACTCCGCACGGGCTCCTCTTCAAACCTCGCTGCGATGGCTTTGCCACTCTGATGCGCGGCAAGTCTGCGACTTGCCGGCAACGAACCTTCTTTTTTCATCGGGTCTTCGACCCACACCGGTCAAAGACCGTTGAGACAAAATGGGCCACGTATCGGCAGTCCGAGACTTGCCGCGCATCAGAGTGGCAGAGCCATTCGCGGTGGTGAGTCAAGTATGTTGATGCCGTTTCACGGTTTATCCGTCGTTGGGAGGGCAAGTCCTTCGTAGCCAATCGCCGGAGTGTCTTGAGAAGCCGGTAAACCGTTAAAACGGTTCACTAGCCTCGCACTCTGCGTATCACCGGGCTAAAGCCCGGTGTGAATGAGAGCTGCCTTTTCGGACTTTTGAGGCAAAGCCACCGCCCACTGGATCAGCCTGCGATTCAGATCAATCCGTAGCCCGCGAATATTGTCAGAACCCGGAGCGGTAGCGATGGGATCATCACGCAAGGTGCGCCTTGCTCGGGTCGCTACCGCTCGCCGTTCTGACACACCCCCAGGCATTACGGCGCGATGGTAATGGTCACCACGTTACTGGTAAGCGTGGCGGTGGTGACTGTAAACGCCAGACTCCCGGTCGGCATCGTTTGTCCACTCTGCTTTGCTTTCAACGCCACCACCACATAAGAACCATTCAACCCCGGAAACGTGAGGGGGCCAACGTGCTCAACCACCAATTCCACCCCTCCGGCTCTTACCGTCAAAACACTTGGATCGGGATTTTGCTGTTGAATTAGACCGAGGTTTGAAGTGAAAAGGATCAGCCGCGTGGTTTGGTCCGCACTGAAGTTGTAGGGATCGAAAATGCGAAAGGCCGTGTTACTCGCGTTCGAAGTTCGCGCGAAGGTTACTGAGTTGAGGGCCGCGGCGCTGCCGACGTTGTCGGTGACTTGCGCAGTCAACAACAGCGGTTCGGACGTAAGCGTAAGCGAATAGCCGCCCGAATCGCCGTTCGAGAACGACGTGGCGATGATTATGTAAGTGCCGGTCTGCGGCAAAGTTAGGAGCCCGGGGGGGCCCGTGTTACACGGGCTGGTACAAGGTATGCGTGAATTGGTTTCACTGCCGAGCACTATGTCGTCGTTTTCGCCGCCGGGCACCAGGTTCCCGTCAGGGCCATACAAATATAGATACGTATCTAGTCCATTGGGCGGGGCCACCGTGGCATTCATCTCAATCCGAATCTTTTGTCCCGCCATGCCGGTGAATTTGTACCGGTCCATGAAAGCGGTTGTCCGGCCGGCTAGTCCGGTCGGGCAGTCAGCCGACGAGAGATCGCCGTTCACGGTTTGGAAGGGCGTTATAGCGGTGGCCGTGGCCGGATCAGTTAGGTAGTTGGCGTTGCCGGCTTGGTTGACGGTGAGTAATCGCCCGCCAATGCTAGCCTCGCCGGTCCTCGCACCGCAGACACTGTTTGCCGTGACTGTGTAGGTCACGGTCCCGCTGCCGGTGCCACTCGCGCCACTCGTCACGGTTAGCCAGCTTTCGCCCTCTGCGACCGCCCAATTGCATCCCGGTTGAGTCGTAATGTTTACACTGTTGCCGCCGGCGCCTGCCGGAAGGTTCTGCGTCGATTGCGACAGTGCATAAGTGCATCCCGGCTGAGTCAAACTCGTGAGACAGGCGCTCTCGGCGATCGCGTGATTCGTGATCTCATCCTTCGAGAACTGACAGAAGTTATTAAAGCTTGAGCTAGCAATACTCGCGTTCATGATCGACCTGATTGAACCACCAGGATCACCACAGTCGCTGCCTTGCGCCGAAGTAACGTGGTTCGCATTCATATTGTGACCGATTTCGTGCGCGGTCAGTCCTGCCAGATTCGCGGTGGGGCTCGTCAGATGCTGCGAAATGCCGTAAGCGAAGCCAGTCGGATCAAAAGGACACTCCAAGCCTGGTCGATAAGCGATGCCGATCGTAGAACCAGTGAGATCGCGACCTGTCCAAAGGTGCGCAATGTCACGTCCCGCGCCTTCGGCTGGAGGAGTCGCGTTGTATGAAGTCCGGAACTGGGCGAGCAGGTCGCTTGGTACTGCCGTCGTGTACGGATCTGTGTCGCTTGTCCATACCCGTAGATTCGTAACGGTAAAGTTGAATCTCAAGCCGAGGTCGTTGCTGTAGATACCATCGACCTGATTCATAATTGTCAGAATTTGATTCTGGACTGCCGCGACTGAGCTACCGAACGCCTGATAGTATTCGAAGTCCGCCTCCAGCGCGATCGCGATCTGCTGTTGCGGACCGAAGACTGCTTCCGGTTGTGGACCTTTCGAGGATGTTTGACTGCTGGCATTCGTGGAATGTTGCTCAACCATCTCCGCCATCGTGTTGCCGCAATCGCCGGCCGATTCCTTCACATCTGACGCCGCGTAGAAAACGAAATCTGTTTTAGCGGCACTTCCCGAAAAACGCTTGCTGGGTTCAAGAAAGAAAAGCTCGCTCGGCGTGACGATCAACCCCTCGACCGTTCCTTCGTCGATCGTCATGCGCGCCTGCGCCCCCGGCAACCCTTCGACTGTGCCTTTGTACGTGCGCACCGGACCGGTTTCGATAACGTGCACACCATTGTCGCCCCACGCCTCCGCCACGTAGCCTGGCGCTCGCATATCGTGCGGCTCCAGCGTCATTTCAAATGTGCCGCGCGAGGTGTTGAGGGTCAGCGAGCGCGTCTGCTTTACCTGTCTGTGGATTTGGCCCGGGTCGAGCGAGAGCCGATCGTGTCGGCTGAAGACCTTTTCCAGATCACGTCGCTGAGGGTCCGACCCTTGACTCGAGACCCTGCCGGAACTGAAGACGATAGCGGCGAGGGTCAGTGCGGTAACAAGTGCGGCAGTTGCCGCTGGATGGCGCCTGTGCGTTTGAGATTTTACTGGAGTAGGCATCAGGGAAGGTTAAGCTTAACCGACACTCGCCATTATAAGACCAAGAATCGTCACGCGGTGAACCGCGCCCAAGAGAGAGCTGCGAACGGTGTTAAGCACGAACTGTGCGACGACAGGGCCGAGAACCTTTCTGGAACAAAACACGAATATTGCGGCGGCCCTCGATTCAGTTGCCCAAGTTTAAGGGCCGTTCACCGTGCTGACGCCGCACAACTTTAGCGCGGACGCCAGGCGGCGAGTAATAATCTTAACGACCGACCTGAAGAAACGTCCACCTAAGGAATAATATTAAGCGTACGCGGGTCGCTCGCCAGGCCGCGCAACCGCACGGTTATCTGAATCGCGCCGGTGGGCGAATTGGCGGGCAGTTTGAAGACGAGGTAGGAGCCGTTCAGTCCCGGCACGCCTAACAGTGGGCCGACGGCTTCCACCGGAAATATAAAACTACCAGCCTCCACCATCACTATATTGGGCTGGCTGAGGTCAGCCTGTGTCAATCCCAAAGGTGAAGTCAGAAGGACGATGCGCGTGTTCTGGTCTGAACCGAAATTGTTCGAATCTGCAACGCGGAAGGGGCCTCGAACGAAAGTAACGGAGTTCAGCGCCACCAAATTGTTCGTGTTTTCTTCCGCGAAGATCACCGGTGGCACCCGATAGACAGCCGTCATGGTGAAGCTCGTCGGACTCCCGGTCATGGTGACGCTGATGTTCTGGGTGCTCGAGTAGACAGAGCTGTCCTTCTGCCACCACTGAAAAGGGTTCCCGGTACTCGGATGAGTCGCAGGCGCAAATAGATTTACCACCGTGGTTTCGTTGTACTGTCGAGTGAATTGCGTTGTACCGTTGCCCTGACCATTGTTGTCATTCGGACTGACGGTAATAGCCACGCCGTTGGTTGGAGACGATACGAACGTCACCGTGTAAACGATGGGCGCGCGATAAACAGCGGTCATAGTGTGATCGATGTCCATCACGACAATAGTCTGCGCATTCGACGTGAAAAACACGCCATCCCGGCGCCATTCCTGAAAGATGCTTCCGCCGGGTGCTACGGCCGGTGCTTGTAAATGCACATTTATGTTTGGGTTATAGGTGCGCGTGAATTGTGTTGTGCCGTTACCCAGACCGCCGTTATCGTTCGGGCTCACGGTGATATTTACACCGCTGCTTGGATTCGACGACGCGACAGTCAATGTGCGCGTTGGCGGCGGCGTACCGCTCAGTGTTACCGAGTACGGGCCGGTCTGATTCGCTAAGAAAGAGTTGGCCCAGATTGTGTAGGTTCCAGATTGGGTCAGCGTGATCGTTCCACTGCTCGGCGGAATGCGCGAGTTTGTTGATCCACCACCAACACCATCATCATCTTGTGCCAGGTTCGAACCATCAGGCCGGTTCAGGAAGAGGTAAGTATCGAAGGCCGCCGATTGCATGAGCACTGAAACCTGCGTACCGGCCGTCGCAGTAAAAGAATAGATGTCATAGAACGATCCGTCATCAAGCGGACAGTCAGATGTTGACAAGGACCCATTGATAGTTTGTCCAAAAGTAATTGGCGTCGGCGCGCACGCGTCTCCACCACTTTGGGTAATGTTAAAGACCTGCCCGCCGACAACGATTGTGGCAGAGCGTTGTGCTCCACTGTTGGCCGCGACGGAAAAGTTTACTGTGCCGTTGCCAGCGCCGCTTGAGCCCGAAGTGATCGTAACGAAGGCATCGCTGCGAACCGCAGTCCAGTTGCATCCACTCGGCGCGGTGACGTTGACGCTGCCCGCGCCGCCAGCTTTTGAGAAGTTTTGGCTGGTGGGATTAAGGGAAGTAACACAACTAGTTCCTTCCAAAAACGATGAGATATTCGGATAAGTCACGCTGAACCGGCCGTAGACATCTCTCAAATCCGAGCCGCCGCATACCGAAGGTCCTCCGGTGAGAGTTCCGATTAGCAGCGCTCCTCCGGGGTCGGTGGGAAGACCTTTCCAAAGTCCGGAACCGGATGATCCCGTCTCCGTGACGCCTGGATTTGCTGTTTGATTCCAGTCAACCGCCAAGCACGGCAAGCTCCCGCCACATTCACCGGGCGTGGGCTGTCTGGCGGTGCCAAAAGAGATGCGTTTGTGTGATCCGTCAGGATGGTGAATTCCGGCTGACGAGGCAGTGCCGGAAAATGTCGATGCCTCCCAGCCCGAAAAAAAAAGCCCGCCGGGCACCGTACCCGTCAGGCGCACAAAAGTGAAATCACTCGACGCGCCAGTAACGAGAAGGTTCGCGCCATCGGTGAAGGGGGTGCCCGCCGGAGGAGAGTTACCCGTGTTGTAATTCCACCAGACACGCAGCGATTGGGCTTCTGTCTGCGTGCTGAAACAGTGATTGGCCGTAAGCACGTATGGAATAGCGGTGGACGCCACATTGTCGTTAAGCAGCGTGCCGGTGCACAATCCGATTCCTCCGCCCGTCGTGAAATCCAATCTGCCAACAGATTTGGCGGTATCGGTCCAGGGCGCCACCACTTCGTTGTGACAGCCGCCCACTTTCGGCATAATCGGGTCAGCATATACGTGACCGATTCTTGAAACCTTGAAGGGCATGCCCTGAATACCCTCAGCGCCCTTCGGCACGAAGTACTCAATCACCACGCCATCGCCTTTCATCGGCGGCGTCCAAAACGTTCCGTCTTCGGAAAGACCACGACCTTCGTAGGGGCCATAGTATTCGTTCGGATTGTTCATGGAATAGACGAAGACTCGTGCTCCCTTTGGAAGGGTCATTTTGACGAATTGGACGCGGGTGTACAGTGCGCCTTCAGAAATGATGCCAAAGACTCGCACATCTCCTTCCGCGATTTGATAAGAAGCACCATCGGTTGAGCCTTTGACCGGATTAGGAAGATTTCTGATTGCCCCAATCCGCAGCACCTTGTTAGGAAGTTTCTTTTCTTTCTCGCGTTCGTCCAGCGCTGGCAGCCGCTTCGTCATGGCCGGATCAACGGTGAGGTAATCGTACAGTTTACGCAACGGAGCTTGCCCGCGCGCGGCTTTGGTCTGCAAAGACTCTCCCGGTTGCTTTGGCTTATCCGGCGCCTGATAGCCTGGAGCCGACTGTGCGTTCGCCGAAGCGGCACTAAAAACCAAGGAGACAGCAAAGAATGCGAGGCGGACAGCGAAAGAGTTGAAGAGAGGTTTCATGCAAAGCTGCTCAGGTTCGTAATTTTTAAGGGACGATACTTGGAATCGTGGCGTTGCTTTCGGCGCTGACCATCCTAACGGTCAGCGTCAGATTATTTGGCCCGGGCCATTCCACAGTCGTTGATAGCCGAACGCCCTGCTCTCCGTGCCTCCGAGCGTGCTGAGCCGCCGAGCGTGCTGAGATGAGTGAACGTGTAAGTTGTTGAAGACTGCGCGCGCCAACACATACTTGGCGCGAAGACAATCACCGGGACCGCTTGTAATGATAGAGCGACGACGAGCCGGGCTTTAGTACTTTGAGGGGATAAGACTTTCACGGGCGAATTACAGCCAGGTTAAACAGGAAAGCAAAGGCCAGCTCGAACAATCAGACGGCCGCTGATGCGACGCTGAGCCGGAGAGCATTTGCGAAAAAAACTTTAGCGATCAGTGAAGGACAAGTCAACCGCCGGATTTCATGGCTGAGTCTTATTAACACCTCGCTTTAGCGAGGTGGATCTCTCATTCACACCGGGCTTCAGCCCGGTGATGAAAGACGGTGAGAAATCATAGGAACCGTTTCAAATGTATCAATATGCATTAGTCATCACCGCGAATGGCTCTGCCACTCGGATGCGCGGCAAGTCTCGGACTTGCCGATAAGTGGCCCATTTATCTCAGCGGTCTTTGACCGGTGTGGGTCGAAGACCCGATGAAAAAAAAGGGTGCGCTGCCGGCAAGTCGTAGACTTGCCGCGCATCAGAGTGGCAGAGCCATTGCAGCGAGTGAGGTTTTGAAGAGAGCCCGCGCGGAGTCAGGTATGTTAACGGCTACGGAATCCCAACCCTCACAAAACGCCGCGCTGAAGCGCGGTGTGAATGAGCACAGGCGCTTCATATCTTTGTGAGCAGGCCTTCATAAACTTCAAGTGTTAATTTCGCCGTCTTTTCCCAGGAGAACCGCGCCGCATGTTCGATGCCGGACCGGGACAGCCGTTCACGCTCATGGGGGTCCTCGAGCAGAGTTACGATGACTTTCGCTAGCGCGCTTTCATCAGTCGCTTCGACCAGATGAGCGTGAGCGCCGAGAGTCTCGACATGCGCCGCGATCCGACTGGCGATGACGGGCGCGCCGCAAGCCATGGCTTCGAGCGGCGGGAGGCCGAAACCCTCGTACAACGAAGGATAGACGAACGCTTTGCAGGATGAATAAAGCGCGCGCAGATTGTCATCGCCGACGTAACCAATCAGGCGCAGCCGATCGCCGAAGTCTGCTTCCGCGACAGCGCGATCGAATTCAGCGGTCAGCCAACCCTTTGGCCCGGCCATGACAAGCTGCGGCGGGTGCTCTGTGTTGCGCCGCAATTCGGCGTATGCGCGCACCAGGGTGATGAAGTTCTTGCGTGGCTCGATCGTTCCCACACACAGGATGAAATCATCAGCGATGCCTAGCCGTTGTTTTGCCTCGGCCGTTTGACCTGCCGGCATAGGCCGAAAGGCTTTACGCGGAGCTTCAGGCGTGACGGTAACGATGTTTGGGTCCAGCTTGAATCTGTCGATCAGTTCGCGTTTCACGGCTTCGGTTGGGGTGATAACGCCCGCCGCGGAACGCAGCATCATCGGCAATCGCCGACGCGCGCGTGTGGCCATTCGTCTGTCGTGGGTCTCCGGATAGCTGAAGACCGAAAGATCGTGCACCGTCAGAATGTTTTTTTCGCGATTACGAAGCGGAACTTCGTAATTCGTGCCGTGGAACAGGTCGACCCCGGCACGCCGGACGTGTGCCGGCAGACCGATCGCCCACCAACGGCGCGTGATGAGATTCGTCTTGACACTGACAGCTCGCAGATTCGGAGTTTGGTTGAGGTGTTCCAGCACTTCGCGCGGATAGGCCGCCGGTGCAATTAAGTCGAACGAATGCTGCGGTGCGAGACGCGCCAGCTCCAACGCCAGCTCAAACGTGTAATGGCCGACGCCGGTTTTCGGCGAAATCAGAGAGTATCCGTCCAATCCAATACGCATATGCATCGCGCGCCGGCTGCTCGCTTTGAAAAGGCAGCCGAGACAATACCATTGCTGGCGCTAGATTTCCGCAGACCGCCGCTGTCTCGACGTGCTAAGATGCCGGGGCTCCCCGGCGTTGACCTGCCTCGCTTCAATCAGCAATCAGATGATCCGCAAAGCACCCGGCATCGTCATCCTCCTGGTCGCAGTCACCGCGGCGTTAGTTCCTTCTGCGGGGTCCTCTTCAAATGAATCTCTGGAAGCTGCGCGCGAATCTTTGGCAGCTTCGCGGCCCGGCGCGCATCGCTGGGTGCGCAACCCGCTCATCGTTTCGTTTTCGAGTTCGTTGAGTTCGCCGCCGTCGAACATAAAGTCGGGCAGCGACGTCGTGGGCGCACTGCGGCGAGCTTTCCAAAGCTGGGCTATGGTTGCCGACGTAAAATTCTTCGAAGTTGCTTCGAGTGCCGAAACGATCAGTCCTCCGGCTGAAGGCGACGGCATCAATCTGATTTCCATCTCGATCGCGAACGCATCGCTGTTTGAATCATCAGACGCGCCCGCACGGACGCGCGTGTTTCATGATTCAGGAGGCGCGATCGTTGAAGCCGACATCGCTTTGAATCCGGCAACGCAGTTTTCGACCGACGGCACAGCGGGCACTTACGATTTGGAATCGACGTTCGCGCATGAGATTGGACACTTGCTTGGCTTGGAACATTCAGCGGTCATCGGCGCGACGATGCAGCCGCGCCAGGCAAAGAACGGCACATATGATCGGCCGGCTTTCAGCCAGCGCACATTGTCGGACGACGACGTAGCGCGGGTCCGCGCTCTCTATGGCCCGACGGGCGCATCGATCGCCGGCGGAGTGATGACGAACACGGTGGGTCGTGCGCGCGCAATCTTTGGCGCGCACTTTTTCGCCGAAGATGTGGCCAGCGGCCGCGTCGTGGCGAGCAGCGTCAGCTCGGCTTCGGGTCAATATCGCATTGAAGGTTTGCGCGCCGGTGTCTACCGCGTTTTCGCGCAGCCGCTTGCAGGACCCGTCACGGCGACCGACATAGGCGCGAGCGGCAGAACTTCTGGTTTGCCGGACACCACGCCGGCGTTTCGCAGTTTTGTCGCGAGTAACTCGACCCCCTCGCAATCGCTGAACGTCAGTTCTAATTCAAATCTGAAGTTGGGCTTCTTCGTTTTTTCAGCCCGGCCGGCGTTGACACCGCGACTGATCGGAATGAACAGCGAATTGTCCACCGCGCCTCTGCCTCTGCGACCCGGCGAGACATTCACGATTTACGTCGCGGGCGAAGGTATCGACGATGTCTCACTCGAAGGAATTTCGTTCAGTTCGTCTAATATCCGCATTATTCCTGAGTCATTACGCGAGACTGCCTTCGACGTGACTTACCCCGTGATCGCGTTTGACGCGACTGTCGATGGCCGTATTCAGCCGGGTGACTATACTATTCGCCTGCAATCGCGCAGCGGGGAACTCGCCTTTCTACCCGGCGCGATCACCATCGAAGGCCCCTGAGCGCGTTTCGCAGGTGCGATTTTTCAGCCAAGGGGCTTGCCTTAGAACAGCGCCAGCGTTAACATTCCCGCCGTCGAACCGACCGACGTTCATAATCAAACTCGCCCGGCTCAGGCAGGCGATTACGGCAGCGGCTTTTTCTGATAGTTTTTTATCTGAAAGACCTTTAGACGCGGAGGTTTCCTTATGGTTGATCTTCTCCTGTCAGTTGTAGGTCTGGGCTCGCTGGGTGGCGCGATTTTCACGTTCTACAAATTCGTCACCGACACAACGCCCAGCGGTGGCAAGATGATGGGTTGGGCATCGCTGGCGTTAGCGATCGTTTTCTGCGCCTGCGCCCTTTTGCTCTTCCTGCGCCACGTGAATAAGGAAGAAGAGATTCACATCACCCAATAATAGCTTGCAGAATCAAGTGACGTTTCGAGAGTCCCGGCCGTCGGGGATTGTTTGTCACGAACTTTCGGCAGCGAATGGTTGGTGTGGATGTTATCGACCCCGGAGTTCGCGCGGCGAACCCGGTTTTCAGGAACTAAGACGACCGTTTGCGAACGCAGCAATCGCTCGGCGCAAGCGGTCGTTTTGTGAGGAACGCAGCTGACGCTATCAGCCGGCGCTCAAAGTTTGAGAGGACGATACCTATGCTGACACCTTTGGCGTTTCTGCTGTTTCAAGAAGGGATGCGGGCCACGCGTCCGACGTACTTTGCACCGGTGTTCGTGGGCTTGTTGGTAGCAGGGGGCATCGCCTGGTTGATCGCTTCGGTGCTTGGCTTCGCCCGGGCGCGTGCGTTCGGCGCCTCGACGCGTTGGTTCAGCTTTGCCGCAGTCTCTCTCCTGCTGTATCACATCTATTGGGTCATCGTTGGGTTCGTCGCGGTTCTTGGCGCGCAGCAGAATGACTTCGACTCGGTGCTGGTGGCGGGTGCGTTTCTGAATATCTTTGTGGTGGTGGGCGCCATCTGCGCGATTATGGGATTCGTGCGGCTCACGAATCCGCGGTGAAGTTCACGCGCCTCCGGCGCGCAGCACGCCAGAGGCGTGGTTACCCGATAAAGTGCAGCACGCCAGGATGCGCGCGTACCGAATTTGATGAGTAAGCGATTATTTGTCGCCGCGTCTGCTTTGCTTGCAGTCGCGGCGATTGTATTTGCGTTTTCAAGTTGGCGCGGCGGAACAGGTTCTGCGCGCCGCGGATTTGTGCGCGCGAACGGACTGCGTTTCACGGTTGATGGCAAGCCTTTTCGATTCGTGGGTGCGAATGTTTCGGTAATATACCGCGACGAAGATCGCGCGCGCATGCCTGAGACTCTGCGGCAAGCATCCCAAGTCGGAATCAAAGTTGTGCGTATCTGGGCCTTCGGAGAAGGCGGCCCGGGCGACGTGAAGCCGATTGGGGATTTCAACGACTGGCCCCGCACGCATTATTTTCGCGCCAGGCCGGGTGAATGGAACGAAGCCGAGTTCGTCTTCCTTGATCAGGTGATTGCCGAAGCCGCGCGCAACGGAATTCGGGTGCAACTCTGCCTGACGAATTGGTGGCGAGACACGGGCGGCGTGACGCAATATCTGCGCTGGGCTGGGGTCCAGGGCGCGGACGATGACAAGCATCCTTTCGGTATCAATAAAGAGATCGCGATGCAGTTTTACACGAACGATACTGCTCGCCGGTTGTACCGCGAACACATCGAGAAAATCGCGACGCGGCGAAACTCAATCACCGGAATGCTCTACCGCGACGACCCTGCCATTTTCGGATATGAGTTGATTAATGAAGGAGAGTGCTTGACCGGACGCTGGAACGAGCGGCGCGCGTGGGTCGCGGAAATGAGCGCATACCTGAAGTCACTTGATCCCTTTCACATGATCACGCCCGGCGTTTGGGGTTATCGCACCGCCGCCGAGCGTCGCGAATGGTTGAAAGACCACGCCCTCCCTACGATTGATTACATAGACGTGCACAACTATCCGCGAGACGACCACGACAGCGTTGTCCATTCTCCGCAGGCGCTCCGTGAGTTCATCGCTAATCGCGTCGCGGCTTCCGCGACCGTGAACAAGCCTTTAGTTTTTGGCGAGTTTGGCATGTCAACGGACGGCTTCAAGGGTGCGTCGCAAGTTGAATGGTACCGGGCGTTTTTCGAGCACACGGCGCGCGACGGCGCCAGTGGCGCAATGTTCTGGATTCTCACGCCGGACCCGGCGCGCGGTTACGGCGTGACCTACACCACGAATCGAGACGCGGCATTGTTGGCGGAGATTCGCGGCGCGTCGCACGTGTTTTCCTCGCTGATGAACGCGACGCCGCCCCCGACTTTGCTCGACGCCGGCAAGCATCTCGTGCCGCGGCAATTTGCTTTCGCGCGCAACGAAACCGACGAAGGCGTTCGGCCGCAGATCGTTTACGAGCAGGACGGCCGCGTGCTCTACAAGTTTTCGCCTGAGACGGTCGTGCGCGGACGGTTCGAAAAGCTTGGCGGCGGGCCGGGTTACATCTGGGGCGGAGGCGTCGGCTATTTCGAGTTCGTCGTGCCAAGTCGCGAGACCCGCCGCCGCGTTGGCGAGATCGTTGTGCGTGCGCACATTCAACCCGTTCTGCCGACTGACGCGAAAACGGATTGGATTCGGACCCGCGTCACGTTGTTTGTGAACGGAACACAGATCGACTCGCGCCTGGTCACTTGGGAAGACGCAGCCGCGCCGCTAATTCAGGAATGGAAGATTGATTCGTGGGGCCCACGCCTGCGCGCCGCTCGCGCGTTGCCGTTTACCGTTCGATTCGAAGTGACGCCCGAGGCGGATTGGCTCTATGGCGTGAACATCTCGAATTGGCCCGCAGGTTACGACTCAAAAGGGGCGGCGCCGGTTGAAGTTGAGTTACGTTAGGGCTTACATGACGTCTGACTCTTCGGCGTATCGGCGCGCGTGACGCGTCCCTCGACCTTCGGCGCGATGGGACGAACGGACGTGATCGCCTTCTGCAAAATGTCTGATTCGCTCGGCGCTTGCTCGGCCCCGACCAAAACCTTTGCGTCGCGGAACATTGTGTAGCCGTCGCCGCCGTCCTTAATCACATAATTCGTCGCCGCTAGAGTGTACTTTTGTCGATCGAGCAGCGGCCGGCCATTCACGGTCACGTTTGTCACGCGTTCTCCCGGTTTGCGCGTGGCGTCGTAAGAGAAGCGCATGCCGGACACCTGTGGAAAGCGGCCGGGTTGGGCTTCGACGCCGATTGATCCCACGCCGTGTTCCAGGGCCGCTCGCAGCGTGGCGCCGGTCAACTCGATCTTCAAGACTTTGTTATTGAAAGGAAGAATTGAAAGCACGTCGCGCTTGGTTAAAACTCCCGGCTGGATCAGCGCATCGGCGCGAATGGATCCGCCGTTGACGAGCGCCACGTCCGCGCCGGTCGCTTGCCGGTAAGCGTCAGCGATGAAGTTGCCCATGTTCGTCTCGCGGGTGCGGACATTCTCGCTTTTCATGTCCAGAGCGACGTCCGTGCGGCCAACAGGTTGCTCAAGACTCTTCAAAAGGGGGCCGTACTTTTCGTTGAGCCCGGCGAAGCTCGGATCATCTTCATACTCGTTGGTGACCGGGATGACTTTCCAATCGATACTCTCGAGCTTTCCCGTCTTCTTATCGATGTTGAGATCGATGCGGCCCATCTCGCGCGCGTCCGCGGTCATTTTGAAAATGGGCGCGCGACCGGCCATCGACTCGAGCAAAGTGTGTTCGTGCCCGCCGATGATCACATCGACGCCTGAACAGCGAGCGAGTTGTTTGTCTTCCGCCATCGAAAGATGCGTCAGCGCGACGATGACCTGTGCCCCCGCCGCGCGAATCCTCGGAATGACTTGGCCAGCCGTCGCGCAGGGGTCGAGGATGTCGATGTTCGGGCCCGGGCGAGAAGTTGAAATAGTCTCAGGTAAAAGAATTCCGAACATTCCAATTTTCACGCCGTCAAATTCGCGCACGATGAACTCAGGCGTGTCGCCAAACAGCTTGCCGGTTTTCTTGTCGAGTACATTTGCCGCCAGCCATTTGAATTTCGATTCGCCCATCCGCTGAAGCAGAACCTCCGGGCCGAAATCAAACTCGTGGTTCCCGAGCGTGGCGTAATCCAAACCCGCCGCGTTCCACGCTTCGATCATCTGCGCGCCTTTGTAGGTGTTCGATTCGATCGACGGCGAAATCGTGTCGCCCGCCATCAGGAACAAAGTGTGCGGCGACTCAGCAAGAATTTTCTTTCGCAATGTTGCCACGCGCGCCAGGCCACCGCGGGCGCCGCCATCGACCGGCGCGAACTGATAGACGTCGTTGACTTGCAAAAGCGTGATGCGGACCGGACATTCTGATTGTGTCTGCGCGGTGACGTAGTCAGCGCGATAAGCTGCGAGGGTGCATACAAGCGAGATCAATAAGAAGAGCGCGATTCTGCGCCTGCGAAGCTGTGTGGGAACGTAGGTTGAGTTCATCGGTCGAGCCTTCCGTTTGAATCGGGCTGATTGAAAGCGTGTTGGATTATACTCGAGGCGCAGTGAGTCGGATACGTCATGCATCTTATTCACACCTCGCTTACAAGAGACGGTCTGAGTAATCGCAGTTGGGAAGGGTGGCTTGCCCCCGCAATTGCATCGACTGAGCTTTCTTGCAACGGGGACCTCTCTACCTTTTAACTAAGAAAACTTTAGGTAAGGCGGGGGCAAGCCACCTTCCCAACTGCAATTACTCAAGGTCTCTCGCGCTAGCAGGTTGCTGAAAAACTCTGCGGAGCCAGGTGGTTTACGATTTTCTCTGTGTAAGCTCTGTGGGTCTCCGTGTCTCTGTGGTGAAATAACTAGCAAAACACTCACCACAGAGGCACAGAGATCGCACAGAGAGGAATCACTAACGCCGCTTGAGCACTTTTTCAGCTTGAATCATGTTTGCTAACGAAACCGTTTTCATCACGGGTTTTCCCGGTTTCATCGCGGGACGTTTGGTTGCGGGGCTGGCGCGCGAAGGGGCTCGTTTCACTTTGCTGGTGCAGCCGGCCCTGCTGCAGCGTGCTTACGAGGACATCGCGCAGATTGTCGCCGAAACGGGCGCGCCGGCTGAGAATTTTTCAATCGTCGATGGCGACATCACGAAATCGGACTTGGGTCTGACGCAGACGGATTTGGAACGCGCCCGCGCGGAAACTCATACGGTGTTTCATCTGGCGGCGGCTTACGATTTGGCGGTCGCTCATGAAGTGGGACAACTCGTTAACGTTCAGGGTACCTACAACGTGAACGAGTTCGCGAAATCGATTGCGAACCTGCGGCGTTATCACTATGTTTCGACCTGCTACGTCGCCGGCCGCCGCTCGGGATTAATTCGGGAAGACGAACTCGAGCACGCGGCAGGCTTTCGGAATCACTATGAAGGCTCAAAGTACCTGGCCGAGCTTTCCGTCCAGGCGTTGAAATCAGAATTGCCCGTCACGATTCACCGGCCGGCGGTGGTCGTCGGCGATTCACGCACCGGTGAGACGGCGAAGTACGACGGCATTTATTATCTGGTTCACTACCTCCGAAGATGGCCGGGTGGATTGACGCTGCTGAACATCGGCAACAGCAAAGTGAGTCTGAACCTTGTGCCCATCGATTTTGTAATAGAAGCGATGGTTGCGCTCGCAAAAGATGAACGCGCGATCGGGACGACCG
Source organism: Acidobacteriota bacterium (assembly GCA_052389795.1). Classification (GTDB taxonomy): domain Bacteria; phylum Acidobacteriota; class Blastocatellia; order Pyrinomonadales; family Pyrinomonadaceae; genus UBA11740. Next base: position 1,047,475 of record JBQTHO010000001.1, read on the forward strand.
TGCAAATCGCCGATCCGACGCCCCTCACGACCGAACAGTTATTTGATGAGATTGCGAAAACGGTTGCCGGACGCGAGTCTTGGATGACGGTTCCGCGGCGCCTCGTCTATCCCGTACTGATGGGGCCGGGCGCTCCGAAGATCACGGGCCTGCCGCATTCAGCCGTGCCGTACTTTTTTCTTGAACAGACATACGACACGAGTCGAGTGCAAGAGTTGCTTAAGCCGCACGGAATTAACTGTCCAGCATTCCCTGCATACGTGGACGCGTTAGTGAAGTTTGTAGAGGAGCAGCCGGCTTTGTAGCGCAAGTTGTTAACTTGCGCATCCGCAAATTAACAATTTGCGCTACTCCTACGGCGCCAGTCGCTCAATGAGCCAACCGCCATCCTTCTGCCGCGCGTATAGCAGCCGATCGTGCAGGCGATTTTCGCGACCTTGCCAGAACTCGATGACGTCAGGTTTGAGGCGATAGCCACCCCAATACGGCGGGCGCGGGACGTTGTCGGCGAACTTCCAATTAAATTCTTCGAACTGCTTTTCTAATTGCTCGCGGCTTTCAACGGGCTGGCTTTGGTCGGACGCCCAGGCGCCGACCTTGCTGCCGAGCGGGCGCGAATGGAAGTACTCATCTGACTCAGCTTCGGAAACCTTCTCGACTGCGCCCTCAATCCGTACCTGCCGCCACAACGGAGACCAATAGAACAACAAGCAAGCGCGCGCGTTCTCGGCTAAATCCTGACCTTTGCGGCTGTCGTAATTCGTGTAGAAGACGAAACCCTGCTCGTCGAAGCTCTTCATCAGAATGATGCGCGCTGAGGGGCGCCCTTCTTTGTCGGCGGTCGCGAGCGTCATTGAAACGGCATCTTGTTCGGACATGCCAGTCGCATTTGCGTCGGCGAACCAGCGTTCGAATTGACGAATGGGATTCGGGTCAACGGCGGATTTGGTGAGCGCTGGAGATCGTTCCATCTTGGACAGCCGGTTCGAGTGATTAGCTTTGGCAAGGTATTATCAGGCCGGAAGTCTCGATGACCAAATCTAAACACGAGTTACCGCTGGTGGCGATTGTCGGCCGGCCGAACGTTGGCAAGTCGACGCTGTTCAATCGACTGATCGGCGAGCGGCGCGCGATCGTCGGCGACGAGCCGGGCATCACGCGCGATCGCATTTACGGTAAAGGCAATTGGAAGGGAAAAAGTTTTTCGCTGGTCGATACGGGCGGCATCGTGCCCGACGACGAGGCGGTAATTCCCGCGAACATTTTCAAGCAAGCAGGGGTCGCCATCGACCAGGCAGCGGCGTTGGTATGGGTAGTCGATGCGCGCAAAGGCGTAACGCCATTGGATGAAGAGCTGGCGCTGTTGTTGCGTGAAACCGGAAAGCCGGTGCTGCTCGCGGCTAACAAAGTTGACTCAGCTCGTCTGGAAGATGAAGCGAGCGATTTTCATCGTTTTGGATTCGAGCACGTGCTTCCGGTTTCCGCTGAACACGGAAATGGGCTCGGCGAGCTTCTGAACGTGCTGGTTGAGGAAATACAAAACGTGGGGACGCGGGGACGGGGAGACGCGGAGACGGGGGGCAGTAGCCCGACCGTGAGGGAGGGCTCGGAAGAAGCTGATCCACGCGAAGACGCAAAGGCGCAAAGCGACGCAAGGCCGGAGTCACGTGAAATCCGTCTCGCCATTATTGGCCGTCCAAATGTTGGCAAGTCGTCTGTGCTCAATCGGCTGCTCGGTGAAGAGCGAGCCATTGTTTCGCCCGTTGCCGGCACGACGCGCGACAGCGTCGATACTCTGCTCAAAACTGAAGAACAGACTTTTCGCATCATCGACACGGCCGGCATTCGTCGCAAAGGAAAAACGACCGCAATGGCCGAGAAGCTTTCCGTCGTAATGGCGCGCAAGAGCCTGGAGCGCGCCGACGTTGCGATTGTGCTGCTCGATGCAGAAGAAGGGGTGACGGCGCTGGATTCGGCGATTGCCGGGTATGCGCTCGAGAAGGGTTGTTCAATTATTCTCGTTTTGAATAAGTGGGACCTGCTGGAGGGCAAGGACACTGCCAGCGGCACGAAGTTCGAACAAAAAGTTCGCCAGGAGATGAAGTTTCTGAGTTGGGCGCCTGTAATTACAACCTCTGCTTTGTCGGGCCAGCGCGTGCAGAAGCTTCTGCCACTGGCGGTTCGCGCTAATGCTGTTCGCAGTGTGCGTATTCCCACCTCGCGTCTTAACGATTTCTTCGAACGTGAAGTGCGGCAGCGCTCTGGGGTGACGCCGGCGAAAACGTTTGGCGGCTCGCGCCTGCACGTGCAGTACATCACGCAAATCGGCGTGCGTCCGCCGACATTTGTCGTCTTCACTTCGGGCGGTAAAGCAGGTTTGCACTTTTCCTTTCTGCGGCATTTGGAAAATCGCATGCGGGATGAGTTCGACTTCTACGCGACTCCAATCCGAATCATTGAAAGACACAAGTCAAAAAAGAGGCTGGGGGCTAGAGGCTAGAGGCTGGGAAGGATCAAAGCGCCATCACTTAAACACCCACTAAAGGAGGACCCGTTATGAATACAACTTTCAAGAGTTATCGTGACCTTGAGGTCTGGCAGAAAGCGATGCGGTTAGCGAAACGGATCTACCAACTGACGCAGAAGTTTCCATCCGAAGAGAGATTTGGACTAACGAACCAGCTTCGCCGCGCAGCCGTTTCTGTTCCTTCGAATCTCGCCGAAGGTCATGCCCGTTTTGGCGCAGGCGAGTTCAGTCGCTTCCTCTCAATCACTATGGGCTCGGTCGCGGAGCTTGAAACCCACATTCTTTTGAGCAATGACTTGGGCTACGTCCGCGCCGACACTGCGAATGAAATCCTCGCAGAATTAGACGCAATCGGAAAGATGCTGCGCGGGCTTGCGAAGTCGATCGAGCGACGCCGTCATGTCTAGCCTCAAGTCTCAAGCCTCTAGTCTCTGTTTCGAAGTTCAAGCCCGCGAAGGTGAGGCGCGCGCGGGAATTATCACTACGCGGCGCGGCGAAATTGAGACGCCAGTCTTCATGCCGGTCGGGACAGCCGGCACGGTGAAGGGGATTCGCTTCGAAGAACTGGAAGCTGCCGACCTCGACGCCAGGATAATCCTTGGCAACACGTATCACCTTTGGCTGCGGCCCGGCATTGAAGCGATCAAAGCGTGTGGTGGCCTGCACAAGTTCATCGGCTGGGAGCGCGCGATGCTCACCGACTCTGGGGGCTTTCAAGTTTGGAGTCTCACAGAAATCCGCAAAGTCACCGAAGAGGGAACTGAGTTTCGCTCTCACATCGACGGCGCGCTCTGTTTTCTCTCGCCCGAAATTTCGATGGAACTCCAAACCGCGCTCGGCGCCGAGATTGCCATGGCCTTCGACGAGTGTCCACCGGGACAGATCGATCATGACGCGGCCCGACGCAGCATGGAACTGACGTTGCGTTGGGCGAAGCGATCGAAGGAGGCGCATGTAGCGCAAGTTGTTAACTTGCGCTGGCAAGAGTCGGAATCGGTAGATGCGCAAGTTAACAACTTGCGGTACAGGCAAGCACTCTTCGGCATCATTCAGGGTGCATCTCATTTGGATCTGCGACGCGAAAGCCTGGAACGGACAGTTGAAGTCGGATTCGACGGCTATGCGATAGGCGGCTTGAGCGTCGGCGAAGAAAAGCCTGTAATGCTCGGAATCATCGAAGACATCGCGCGGCGCATGCCCGCCGACCGGCCGAGATATTTGATGGGTGTTGGCACGCCGGTAGACCTGGTTGAATCGGTAGCGCGAGGCATTGATATGTTCGATTGCGTGCTCCCGACGCGCAACGGCCGGACGGGCCAGGCCTTCACCTCGCGCGGAAAACTGAACATCAAGAACGCTCGATTCGCGGCCGACAAAAGACCTCTGGACGAGGCCTGTGCTTGTTCAGTCTGTCGGCGGCATTCGCGCGCTTTCATTCGCCATCTGTACCTCGCGGGCGAGATGCTCGCCAGCATTCTTCTGACGCATCACAATCTGGCGTTCTTCCTTGACACCATGAGACACGTCAGGCAAGCTATCCGGTCTGGCCAATTCGCTAAATTTCGGCGTGAGTTCACTGAGCAACTCAGCTCTGGTTTGGATTAGCGCGTGTCAGAACCCGGAGCGAACCGGGGTCCCCAGGCGGGCAGCCCGCGTGGGGTGATAGTTACGGGATTAGAAGGGTTCATAATCAACAAATATGTTGCTTCTATTACTTCAAGGCGCGGGCGGTTTCGGATTTTTAATTCCGATGCTGCTGGTGTTTGGTGTCTTCTATCTACTATTAATTCGGCCGCAGCAAAAGAAACAGCGTCAACTGCAAGCCCAAATCGCAGATCTCAAAGCCGGTGACAAGATCGTCACGACCGGCGGCGTCATCGGCACCATTACTGCCGTCAAAGACACAAGCTTCCTGGTGCGCAGCGCTGAAAAAACGATCCTCGAGATTGCGCGCTCGGCTGTCGCCGGAGTGGACAGCGAAGAGAAGAAGTAACACGCCGCAGTTCCCATGAAGAAAAAGAACGTCATTCAGCGTACGATCATCATCGTTATCGTAACGATCGTAGGAATCTATCTTGTCATTGGGCCGCGTGGCCGGCGGCCGCGACTGAACGACTTCACATGGTCGGGCGTCAAAACAAACCTGCGGAACAATATTCGGCTTGGTCTGGATCTGAAGGGCGGCTCGCATTTGGTGATGCGCGTCCGCGTCGATAAGTATCTGGCGAAGCTGACAACGGACAACATGGCCGCGGCGCGCAAAGCTGCCGAGGACGCCGGTTTCCAAATCAAGGATGCACGCGCTGAAACCGCCGGCGGGTATCGATTCGTCCTTGAAGCGGCGGACCCGGCAAAACTGGGCGATATCGAAAACGCCGTAAAGCAGAAAGTTGACGTCACGAGCTGGTCTGCCGCGGTCAGCGGCAGCACAATTTCGTGGACGCTGCCGGCGGCCGCGCAGGGTGTGCTGGCAGAACAGGCAACGGTACAAGCGCAGCGAATCATAGAAGGGCGCCTGGACCAATTCGGAGTCGCCGAGCCGTTGGTGCAGCGACACGGCTCGCAGAGTTCTTATCGCATCCTCGTGCAGATGCCTGGGATTCAGGATCCTGAACGCGTCAAGCAGTTGATGAAAGCTGAATCACGTCTTGAGCTTGTTCACGTCATCAGTCCGCCGGCGCCTTCCGGCTTGCAGTCGTACGGGACAAGAGAAGAAGCGCTGGCCACGCTGGGTTCGGGCGGAAGCATTCCGCAAAACCGGCGCGTGCTGCAATACTCAGAACGTGACGAGCCAACCGCTGCGGGTGACACGACGACTCAGCCAGAAACTGAAAAACCGAAGCGTTGGGTAGTCGTCGAGAACCCGCCCGTTATCGACGGCTCGGAATTGCGAAATGCGACGGCAGTGCAGGCGAGTGGCGGCGTTAATGATTACCAAATTTCGTTTGCATTGAAGCCTTCGGGCGCCGACAAGTTCGGCAAGTGGACAGGCGCGAATATCAACGAGTACATGGGCGTCGTGCTGAACGAGGAAGTTAAATCAGCGCCATACATCAAGGGCCAGATTTACGATCAAGGTGAAATCACCGGAAGATTCACGCAGCAATCGGCAGAAGATCTCGCGCTGACATTGCGTTCAGGCGCGCTGCCGGCGGACATTGAATATCAGGAAGAACGCACGGTCGGCCCGAGCCTCGGAGCCGACTCAATTCGTTCCGGCGTCAAGGCTTCGCTCTACGGTTTGCTGTTCGTAGTCGCCTTCATGCTGTTCTACTATCGCGGCTCAGGAGTGAACGCCGTGATCGCTCTGTTGCTGAACATGATTTTGATGCTGGCGGGCCTGATCGTTTTTGGCGCGACACTGACGCTGCCGGGTATTGCCGGCATGATTCTTACGATCGGTATGGCGGTCGATTCGAACGTGCTGATCTTTGAGCGCATTCGCGAGGAATTGCGAGCCGGAAAAACTGTGCCCTCAGCGGTCGATCAGGGCTTTGATCGCGCGATCGTGACGATTATCGACACGCACGTGACCACCGTCGTGTCATCCTTGTTCCTGTTTGTTTTTGGCACCGGCCCACTGCGCGGTTTTGCGGTGACCCTTATTCTCGGTCTGGTTATCAACCTGTTCTCGGCGGTTTACGTTTCGCGGACCATTTTCATGTGGCTGCTGCGGCGGAAGCGTCGCGCTCAGACCCTGAGCGTTTAGTTAACGACGATTGACGAATGTTTCAAATCTTCAAAGCAGTTAATTTTGATTGGCTGAAGTGGCGGCGGGTCTTTATTGGAATTTCCGTGCTGCTGATGGTTGCCGGTCTCGGCTCGGCCATTTTCCGCGAGTGGAAGCATCCGAACGGAACGAACGCTTTTAATCTGGGCGTTGATTTTCGGGGCGGCACCGTGGTCACGGCGCGCTTCAAGCAGGCGGCGACGGCTGAACAGATCCGGGCCACACTTGGCGCTCAGGGGCTCAACGAAGCGGTCATTCAACCTGTGATTGATCGACCGGATACTTTTCTCATCAAACTTCCTTTACAAGGATCCGGGGCAGACGACGCACAGACATCAAGTCCTTCGCCAGTTGCCACTCCGCAGACGAGCGCGTCAGCCACACCGAACGTGAACGCGTCTCCTACACCGGAGGTGAGCTCAGAAGTTGAGGCCGGCCGTCAAAGGGTGCGCATCGCGCTCAACACATTCGGCCCGGAACACAACCCGGCTAGGCCTGACGCTAATTGGGCTTACGAAATCATCGGCACGGATGCGGTCGGAGCCGTCGCCGGAGCTGAGCTTAGAAACAAAGCCATCGCGGTTACCCTGGCGGCGCTGGTGGGGATGCTCGTCTACATTGCCTTTAGATTCGAGTGGACCTACGGAGCGGCCGCGGTAATCGCGGTCTTCCACGACGTCCTGGTGACGTTGGGCTTCTTTTCAATTTTTCAATGGGAAGTGAACCTCACGGTGATCGCCGCGTTTCTGACGCTGGTCGGCGCGTCGGTTAACGACACCATCGTCGTATTCGACCGCGTGCGCGAGAATCGCAAACTGCACCGGCGCGAATCGCTTTACAAAATTACGAACAACTCGATCAATCAGACGCTGTCGCGAACGGTCATCACCCAGGGCCTCATCGTTCTTTCAGTACTTGCGATGGTGATTTTCGGAGGCGAGGTTCTGCGCGCTTTCTCGCTTGCGCTGCTCATCGGAACCATCGTCGGCACCTATTCTTCAATCGCAATCGCGAGCCCTATCATGGTTTGGTGGGAGCGAAAGATTGAAGCTGCTAACAAGCTTGCAACGACTACTAGTGCGCGTTCCGGTTTTCAACCAAAGCGCGCTGACGCCAGGCGCAAGAACGTCGGCAGACCTTCACGCGCAGCGTAGCAGAATCGGCGGGAACATAATCCGCCGTCTCGGTTTCTAATTGAGCGTGTTGTTGCAAGTAATGGGGCGTGAAGTGTCGCAAACACGCGAAAACACCGCTTTGTTTGCTCTTGACTTTGCGCGTATTCGCGGCATAGACTGCACCCGTTGCTGGCCAATTAAATACGTTTTTGATCGTGCCTTTGCGTCAGGTAGTTGCGAAAGCACGAGGGTAGTACGTTAAGAGGCCAGTTTATTTGTGCTCGCGACAAAACTAGCCGCAACAAGCGCGGCGGCTTCCTTGCTTTCCGCAGGATCAAAAGGAACTCGCTTCTTTACTGTTATTGATTTGCAATAGTTTCATCTTTGAATCGCTGTCGAATAGATCTTGGATCTGACCCTTTTGGCACCACGTAGGGAGGGCTGAAGATGTTCGAAAATTTAGTCGAGTCGGGTTCGCACTCGGAAGACCTTAAACGCAAAGGCTCGTTTCTGCTGGGCTTCATGGCGCTTTACGTCGTGCTGATCATCGCCGGACTGATTGTCGGTATTTTGTGGGCGCCGGCCTACATCGATCAGCAAACGTTAGAGCTGACGGCGTTGATTGCACCGGTCCCGGTGCAGCAACAGCAACAGCAGAAGCAAGAAGCGAAGCCTGAAAAAATGGATGTCAGCAAGAACGTTGACGTGCGCAGAGAATTGATCGCCGACGTCTCGCGCGCTGACCTGGTGCCGAAAGAAGTTTCCGCGAAAGCCAGTGACGTTCCGCCAGTTCGCAAGGGTGTGGTAACGATGCTTGGCAGTGGAAACACCAACGCAATCGCGCCGGTTGCTCCGGGCGCGGGTAGTGGCAGCATTATCTCGACGGGACCTACGAAGGTTGACGTCGCCGATGCGCCGCCCCCGCCGCCACCGAAACCAACACCGCCGAAAGCTCCTATTTCCGGCGGCGTGCTTAACGGCAAGGCAGTGCGCCTGGTGCAGCCGCCTTACCCGGCGATTGCGCGGAGCGCTCGGGCGGCCGGCCAGGTGAGGGTGCAGATCGTCATTGACGAAAACGGCAACGTGGTTTCCGCGGCGCCGGTTTCGGGCCACCCGCTTCTGCAAGGCGCGGCAGTCGCAGCGGCCCGGGCGTCGAAGTTCACGCCTACGAAGCTGTCGGGCATGCCCGTCAAGGTTTCCGGCGTCATCATCTATAACTTCGTGGCGCAGTAATAATCGCGGTCGCTGCCGGTGAAGGCCGGCGGCGGGCCACGATCTGCTTTAAAAAGGGTTCAGTTTGTAACTTACTTTTCTTGGAGGGACCTACCGTGACTATTCTAACAAGCATCCTCGGAACGAAAGGGCTCAGTCTGCTTTTCGTTCTTTGGCAAGCCACCCCTGTTGCCACTCCGGCTGAGACCGCTGCTGACCATTTCAGTATGACCGAAATGGTCAAGAGCATGGGCGCCGTTGCCATCACCGTCGTAGTCATTCTGTTGATTATGTCGGTGTATTCGATTGCTATCATGGTCGAGCGCTATTTGACTTATACCGCAGCCAAGAAGCAGTCGCGTGAGTTTGCGCCGCGCGTGGCCCAGGCTTTAAAGAACAACCGTATCGAAGAAGCCATCAACATCAGCGACAAGCATCGCAAATCGCACCTGGCGATGGTGGTCAACAGTGGTTTGCAGGAGTTCCGCGCCCATGAGCAGTCGTCTGAGATCTCGGGTAACGAGATCGAGGCTTCCAAACGCGCGTTGCAGCGTGCGATCGCAATCAAGACCGCCGAGTTCCGGCGTGGCTTGTCGGGACTGGCGACGATCGGTTCTACGGCGCCGTTTGTCGGCTTGTTCGGTACCGTGTTCGGAATTATCAACGCGTTCCGCGGCATGAAGAACGCCGAAACAGCGGGTATTGCGGCGGTCGCAGGCGGAATTTCGGAGGCATTGTTTACTACGGCTCTGGGATTGGCAGTCGCGGTGCCTGCGGTTTGGCTATTTAACTATTTCACCGGCAAGGTGGATGGATTCGTGGTTGAAATGGACAACTCAGCTTCAGAGTTGGTTGACTATTTCATCAAGAATCGGACCAAGCAGCTTAATCCGTAGCTTCCATTTGAGCGGACCGCACGCTAGCGCCGTGTGAGCGCGCAGCGCTGGAAGGTGTCATCCGGAATTGTGAGGCGGAAGGGGAGAAGTTTTTTATGGGAATGCAGGCTGGCGGTGGCAGCGGCGGACTAAATTCGGAGATCAATGTTACTCCGATGGTCGATATTATGTTGGTGCTTTTGATCATCTTTATGGTCGTCACTCCCTTCTTGCAGCAGGGCGTCACGGTGCCAATTCCGCGTGAAATGATGAATCCGGAGGAAGATGCGGCGATCAACAAAGAGTCTTCGGTGATCCTTTCTGTGGTTTGTCGCCCGCCTGACGCTCCCCAATGTACCCCTGAGGCAACTGAAGTTTACCTCGGGAAGAAAAAAGTGAACCTTGAAGACATGAAGAGCCAGGTTGAAAAAGCGCTTCAGAACAAGGAAGGTAAAGAAAGAATCGTCTACGTTAAAAGCGGTGTAAACGTCAGTTACGGCGAAGTTGTTAAAGTCATTAACGCCGTTCGCGAAAAAGGTATTGATAAGATCGGCCTGGTGGCCGATAAGAAAAAGAAAGGTGCCGCTTCCTAGAGTCGCGAATGAATGAGCGCGACTTCGCTTGCTTTTCGAATCGAGGTTAACCTATGGCAATGTCATCAGGCGGGGGCGGTAATCGCGCCGTTCCATATATTAATGTCACACCATTAATCGACGTGTTATTGGTGTTGCTGATCATCTTTATGGTGATTACGCCTTTAAAGCCAACGCGTTTCCAGGCCGACATTCCGACGCAACGCGATCCGAACGAGGATATTAGTCAGCTCAAACCGAATCCGCTGACGTTGGTCGTGACGATCGGCCAGGATTTGCAGCTCAAATTGAATCAGGATTCCATGGGCTCGGTAAATGACCCGAGCGCCCTTGCGGTGAAACTTCAACAGACTTTCGAACTGCGCAAATCACTGCGAGCTTACCGAGTTGGCATGGAAACCTCGACTCTTCCCGAAGATCAGAAGATTGAAAAGACCGTGTTCGTGAAAGCCCCCCGTGCCTTGAAGTACGGCGATGTGGTGAAGGTCATTGACGCGATAAAAGGTGCGGGAGCCAGTCCAGTCGGCTTGCAGGTTGACGATTTACCATAATCACGCGACGTGACGGCCAGCGCCGTAATTCTCTGCTCGCCAGGCTCGTCGCATTCAAGGGCGGTCACGTTTGCACAAATGGAGCGAACTGAAATGAGATTGTCTCAATCCAGGATCTGCGCTACCGCGATCCTGGTTTTGCTTGTCAGCATCGGATCGGGCTGCAACCTAATCGCCAAAGTTCGGGCGAAGAACGAACTGAACGAAGCGGCCAAGGCGTACAAAGAGGGCCACTTCGATCAGGCGGAACAACACGCCAAACGCGCGCTGGCGCACGATCCCAGCAACAAGTCGGCCCCGATCTTTATCGCACGCATCATCCACCAACAGTACAAGCCGGGCGTCGATTCACCGGAGAACGTGCAGCGGGCGCGCGACGCGATCGCGGCTTACCAACAGCTTCTCCAAAACGATCCGAATAACGACGAGGCTTACAAGGCAATCTCTGTTTTGTATTCGGCGATTAAGGACGAGACAAACCTGCGCAACTGGATTCTGAAGCGCGCAAACGATCCGAACCAGACGAACGAAAAGCGTGCCGAAGCGTACGCGATCCTGGGCGGCAAAGATTGGGATTGCTCGTTTAAGATTACCGAACTGCCGGACGTGAAGATCATTGCGGAAGGCAAGTCCAACTATCAGAAGCCGAAAGACCCCAAGGACTTCGAAAAGATCCAGCAGTGCGTGACGCGGGGTCTTGAGCAGGTTGAGACGGCCATCAAATACGATCCGAACAGCGAAACGGCGTGGTCTTACAAGACCAATCTGCTGATTGAAGCCGCCAAGATCGCCAAGATGAACAACGACGCGAACGCCGCTGCACAGTACGAACGTCAGGCGGAAACGGCGCAGCAACGTGCGGGGCAACTCGCGGACGAAAGGCGAAAGCGAGAAGAAGCGGCCGAAGCTGGCACGGGATCGCCGACTCCATAGTTCCCATTTCAACCTGAACACAAAGAGGTGACGTCAGACTCGTTCGTTCGAGTCGAGCGTCACCTCTTGCTATAATGCATCGGGCGTCAGTAGTCCGCTGTCAGTTGTCAGTTGCCCTTTTTCTATTAATCAACTGACCTCTGACAACTGACGACTGACGTTTGCTTTTTTATGGTTCGCATCGAAGAAATCGTTGAGAAGGTAAGGCGTAACCACCCGCAGGCGGATCTCAATCTGCTGCGGCGCGCCTATCTCTTCTCAGCCCGCGAGCACAAAGGTCAGAAGCGGGCCTCTGGCGAAGCCTACCTCGTTCATCCGCTGGAAGTGGCTAATATCCTCGCCGACATGCGCATGGATGCCGTGTCCGTCTCGACCGGTCTGCTTCACGACGTCGTAGAAGACACGCTCGCCGATCCGAAGACCATTCGCGACTATTTCGGTGAAGAGGTCGCTCATCTGGTTGAAGGCCTTACAAAAATTGCGCACATCAGCAATGTCTCGCGGGAAGACCAGCAGGCCGAGAACGTGCGGAAGATGCTGCTTGCGATGGTCGATGATGTGCGCGTGGTGCTCGTCAAGCTTGCCGATCGCCTGCACAACATGCGGACGCTCGAGTTTCTCAGCCCCGAAAAACGCCGCCGCATCGCCCAGGAGACGATGGACATCTACGCACCGATTGCGCATCGGCTCGGCATGGGTAAATTGCGCGGCGAGCTCGAGGATCTCGCGTTCCGCAATCTTCATCCGGAGGACTACCGGGAGATCAATGCCCAGTTAGAGAAAAGGCGCGCTGCCAACGAAGCTTTTCTGAACGACGTCACTGCCACGATCGAACAGCAAATGCGCGAAGCCGGCGTTCCATTCGTGCGCATTGAAGGGCGCGTGAAACGGATTTACTCAATCTGGAAAAAACTTCAAGCCCAGGCCATCGATTTGGATCAAGTCTACGATCTGGTGGCGGCGCGCGTGATTACACCGAACGAAATCCGCCACTGCTATGCCGCGTTGGGAGTAATCCACCACGCCTGGAAACCCGTGCCGGGTCGATTCAAGGATTGGATCGCGACGCCGCGCGACAATCTGTATCAGTCACTGCACACGTCAGTCATCGGATCTAAAGTCCAGCCGTTCGAAGTACAGATTCGGACTGAACAAATGCACCTGGTGGCCGAAGAAGGCGTGGCGGCGCACTGGAAATACAAGGAAGGGAAGCGCGGAGCGCGGGACGACGACGAAGCCATGACCCTATTGCGTTCGTTGATTGAGTGGACGCAGGAGGTGAAAGACTCGCGCGAGTTCATGGACGCGCTGAAGCTGGATCTTTATCCGAAAGACGTTTACGCATTCACGCCGATGGGTAAAGTCATCCAGTTGCCGCGCGGGGCGACCACCCTCGATTTCGCGTACATGATTCACTCGGAGGTCGGAAATACTTGTAGCGGAGCACGCATCAACACCCGAATGGTGCCACTGCGGACACAGATTCAGAACGGCGATGTGGTTGAGATTCTTACGAGTGCGAACGCTCACCCCTCGCGCGACTGGCTGAATTTCGTCGTCACTTCCCGCGCGCGCAACCGTGTCCGGCACTGGGTCGCGGATCAGCAACGCGCCGAGTCGATCGAAATCGGCCGCAAGCTATTTGAAAAGGAAGCGAGTCGTTTCCAAATACCTTTTAAGAAACTTTTGTCCGACAGTAACGGCGACTTGAAACGGATTGCCGGCGAATACGGTTACGGGCGCACGGACGATCTGCTGGCGGCGATGGGCTATGGCAAGATCGTGCCGCGCAACATTATTGCGAAGTATCTCGGGCCTGAAAAATTCGAGGCGCTGGCCCAACAGAAAGAATCGAAACTGCGGAGCGGCGTGCGCGCGGTGCGTCGATTGCTCGGCGGCGATGGCGCGATCGTGGTTCGCGGCGTCGAGGATTTGATGGTAAACCGCGCCCGCTGTTGTAATCCGCTGCATGGCGAGGACATCATCGGCTACATTACGCGCGGCAAAGGCGTGGCGGTGCACACCAAACGCTGCAAGAACGTGCAACAACTCATGATTAACCCCGAACGAATCGTGAACGTTGAATGGGCTGCGCGGCCTGAGAAAACGGCCTATGCGGTGAAGCTTCTGGCGACGACTGAGAATCGGACCGGCATGATTGCCGGTATCACCGGCGCGATTTCAGACATGAGAACCGGCATACGCGACGCCCGCGCATCCATTGGGCCTGATCAAAAGGGCCGTATCGAAGTGACCGTCGAAGTTTTCGATGTGAAGCACCTGGACAAGGTTACAAGTTCAATCAAAAGCGTTCCCGGCGTGCTGGATGTGGAGCGTCTTCAGGGAGCGGTGTAGGGCAGGAGGCAGGAAAGATAATGAACTGTTTTCCTGCTGACTGCCTACTTCGCTTTCTTGTTTCCCTCTGTATCGTAAAACTCAATCTGTTCCGAATAGTCCCGCACCTGGCTTTGAACTTCGGCCGCATCGCCAACTACGACAATCGCCGCACGGTCAGGCGTGATATGTTGCTGTGCAACACGCTGAACTTCCTCAGCGGTTACGGCATTCACCTTATCGCGATACGTGTGCAGGTAATCGGATGGCAGATCATACATCCTCACTCCGGTAAGTTGATCGATCAGGCCATCCTGCGTCTCGATGCGAATCGGAAAAACGCCAGTCAGATAGGACTTCGCATTCCGCAGTTCTTCATCCGGCACGCGCTCATTGCGAATACGGTCGAGTTCAACGAAGAACTCATGCAGAGACGCGCCCGTAACCGGCGTGCGCACTTCGGCGGAAACGCGGAAACTACCGGCCAGGCGGCGCGCGTCAACACTTGAATATGCGCCGTACGTGTAGCCTTTTTCTTCACGCAGGTTCATGAAGAGGCGCGACGACGCGTTCGCCCCCAACACTGTATGCATCACCAGCATGGGGAAGTAATCCGGACTGGTGCGCGTGATGCCGGCATTCGCGATGACGATGTTCGACTGTGCCGAACCGGGGCGATCTACCAAATACGCCTTCCGCGCGGAGAGCAGCGGCAAAGCGGGAAAGTTTGATTGCGCCAGGGTTTCGCGTTTCCACGCGCCAAATAGTTTTTCGAGTTTCGCGACGATGTCATCGACTTCGATGTCCCCGACAACCAGCAGCACAGCGTTGTTCGGCACGAGTCGCGAGCGGTGAAAATCAACGAACATGTCGCGCGTCATGGCATCCAGGGATGCAGAGGTCGGCGAGATGCGCGCGTAAGGATGATCGCCAAACATCACTTTCGCGGTCCGTTCCGACGCCAGGAAGTTTGGTTGAGCACGCTGTTGAATAAGCATCTGCTTCGTGTTCTCGCGCGCCAAATCAATCTCGTTTTGCGGAAAAGAAGGACGCAGAGTTACGTCAGCCATCAACTCGACGATCTCATCGACGTACAACGATAGTGCCGACGCTCCCACGGTCACAAAATCTGAACCGGAGTTGACACTCAACGTCGCGCCGAGTCGCTCAACCTCTTCGGCAATTTGCACGCTTGTCCGGCTGGTCGTTCCTTCGCTCATCAGGTGCGTCATCAGGTCGCTCAGGCCGGGGAGCTCTGGCGGATCATTCGAGTCGCCGCCGACAAATGCCAAACGAAAGCTGACGATCGGCAGACGTCTGTCGCTCACGACCGCGACTCGGAGTTCGTTAGCGAGCGTTAGTTCGACCGGCGCGGGAATATTCAGTGGACGCGACTGGAGCGGCGGCGGACTGTGACGACGAAATGTTTCTGGAGACTGAGCGGCGTTAGGAATTTCGGAAGCAGTTTGCACGGAATCAACTCACGACTTAATTGGATTTGATTACTAGAGAATCTTATCCAACCGCGCCGCGAGTTGTGTTGTCAAGTTGGCATTAGGATCCATGCCGCCCATTGAGGCCGCAATGTTTCCCTGTTTGTCGAGAATCACGACTGACGGCAATTGATCGACACCCATCTTCCGTGAGGCGACGCCGTCGGGATCGCGCAGAATCGTGACTTTGTACTTGCGCGCGAGTTCGCGCAGCTGGTCATCCGGAACGTAGTTCCTGGACTTCGGATTGTCCGAATCAACGCTCACCCAATAAACCGCCACGCCTTTTCCGGCGTATTGATCCGCAAGCTTCTTCACGCCTTCAAGCTGTGAGCGAGTCAAAGGCAACCATGACGCCCCGAAGGCCAGGACCGCGACCTCACCTCGCAGGCTCTCAGACGTGACGGACTCGCCGTCAATGGCCCGCATGGAAAACTCGACCCCGCCGGCCTGCGCGAAGGCTGCAGACGCGAAACTCAGCGCAAAAATAAACACCGCAATAGCGGTGGCCTTTCGGGTGATGATTAACATCTCGTTTCCTCCGCCGTCGCCGGGGACGGCTGACAGGGACTTAGATGAGGCGTTTCGGTTTGCCGTTGGTCGGTTCATTAAGGTCTGCGATTTCCTCAGGCTTTCGGTCAAAAACGTCCGCGTGCAAGGCGCAGTAATCTTCCCACGTGTCCATGTCCCGCGCAACAAAGGGCGAATCGACGGGGAGCCGGAGCACGTCCGCCCGATGTTTTTTGAAGAAGCCGCGCAGGCCGGCGTCAGAATCAAGGCAATTCAGTTCGTCGCGATAGCTAAGGTCGATTAGGACCGGATGTCCGCCGTTCCCCTGGAACTCAGGCTGGATGAGCTTTGCGCCGCCGCGCCATTTCTCCATTAGCAGTCCGATCGTTTCCGGATGAATGGCGGGATGGTCAGCCGGCGTAATCAACACGGCGCGCGCCATGTCTGTGAGTGCATGGACGCCGAGTTCAATTGAAGCGCTCATTTCGCTGTCGGGATTCGGATTGGTGACGAAATTAACTGAAGCCGCGCTAAGTTGCTCGCGCACCGCTTCAGCCGAGTGTCCAAGAACGACAACGATCTCCGAAACGCCTGCTGCGCGAAGGTTGCTAATGCAGGATTCGATTACAGTCTGGTTGCCAAAGGGAAGGAGCGGTTTGAATTTGCCCATCCGGCGCGAACGGCCTGCGGCGAGAATGATTGCGGCGATTCGGAATTTGGACTTTGGACTTTGGACTTTGATTTTGGTTGACAAGTCTTCCATGTCTGCCAATCTAAGACCTAAGACCTAAGACCTAAGACCTAAGATCCATATTGCGCACATCGTTGAGCGCTCGAATGGTGTACTGCCGCGCCATCTGCTTGCGCCACTGATAGACAAAGTCGGTGTTATCCAGTGGCCGCGCCTTGACGTACGCGGCGTCAGCGGCAGCTTCGATCTGATCGTCGCCGAGAGGATTGCCGATTAGAGCTTGCGCGGATTCGTTGACTTGAACCGGTGACGGAGCGATTCCGCCCAGGACAATCTTGGCATCTCTCACTCGGAGCGCGGGCGCCCCGCCCGCAGGCGGGACAGTAGCCCGACCGTCAGGGAGGGCTCCATCAAATCGAACATATGCAGCCACTCCCAACACCGGAAAATCAAATGCGCCTCGGCGACGCAGCTTCTGATAAGAAGCGCGCCAGCCATTTGTCGGGGGCAGATGAATATCGACCAGCAGCTCATCCGGCCGTTTGTTCATGTAATCGATGCCGTCGTCCTTGTAGAACTCGGTGGCTTCAACCATGCGCTCGCCGGCGGTTGAAACCAGCCGGAACTTCGCCCCGATCGCGACCATCACCGGAACCAAATCTGAAGACTGTACCGCCCAACATTTCGGGCTGCCGGGCGCCACCCAGCAAATGTCGCCGTCTTTCTTCAAACAAAAGTTGATCGCTTTGCGCCACTCGTAATTCTGATCATAGTAATTACAGCGCGTGTCGAGCAGCAGGTTGCCGCCAATCGTTCCCATGTTGCGCAGAATCGGCGTCGAGATAGTCCGGGCGGCTGAGGCGATTACCGGATAGTCCTGTTTGATGATGGCGTTCTCAACGATGTCGGTGAGCGTCACTGAGGCGCCAATCCTGATTCCGGATTTGCCCTCACCCGATATTTGGTTCAGTTCGGGCAGACGCATTACAGAGATTACAGTCTTCGGCATCTGCTGCCGCCGCTTCATGTTTGGATAGAGGTCCGTGCCGCCGGCCACGAACTGCGCCTCGGGCCCGGCATCGGTAAACACCTGTACCGCCTCCGCGATTGTGTGCGGCGTGCGATAGACGAATTTGGGAAGGCGCATCATAGAGGTAGGAGTTTAGTTTGTGGCGGCCGGTTTAGCCACGTCCCGTCGCACATACAGCAACAAATCGACTCCCGGTCGGAGCGAAAAACTGCCCTGCGGATTGCGATCCGCGAGAATGCGCGGGTCGTTAAGCATGCTCGAATCGATTTGCTGATACTGATCGCCGTAGGTCGCCTTGATCTCTTCTTCCTGCCCGACTGAGCCGATGATCACTGGTTCAGTTGTCGGCACGACCTTCTGGTAATAGCCCACGCGCTTGTAATCGCGGAAATACCAGGGCAGGGGCCAGTATTCAGGCGAGACGATCGCGACGCCGGTGTCGTGACCAGTCTTCATCTGCTTAGCGATCTGATCAATTTGATCAAGCATCACCAGCAGCTCTCGACGCGTGTGGGCATAGACGTACACGTACTTGTCATCGTCGTAATGAACGAAGTTGAGCTGGTACATCTGGTAGCCGCAAAACGCGACGATTAGAACCGCGGGGGCGAGAAAGAAGAGTGGTTGATTAAACCCGCGCAGCTTTCGATAAAAAACGTCGAGCGCGTAGCCGCCCGTCAAGGCCAATGGGACTATGAAGTTCAGCGCAATCCAGGGCGTCTTGTAGGTTTGTTGCAATGACGTCGGGTTTCTAATCAGGTCAGAAACCAAGCGGCTAATCGACATACCCGCAATTGAATACGCGGCCAATATGCCAATCGTCCAAAACGCGACGAACACAATAAATCGGTTTTTCGCCCGCCAGAACGCGACCGCGACACCTGCATATCCCAGCACCAGAACTATTCCTTCCTTCTGCAGCAGCCAACGAATGTACTGGTACCACGGATGCGCGTGCTCATGCGTGCGCTTGCGCCACAGAGCCAGTGTTTGAAGCGAGTCGTTCACGCCCTTCGGGTAGTTGTTGAAAAAGGACGAGTAGAAGAGAACGTTGACGACAATGAAAACAGTGAATGCGACGAGGGCGACCGTGGCCACTGAAATCGGCCCGCCGAAGCGAGCAAGAAAAGGCTCGTGATGTCGAAACTCGCTCCCGTTACGCGCGCCCCTCTTCCTTCGAAGCGAGAAGTAAAGGTTTGTCGTAATCAGCGCAATCAAAAGCACCGGTCCGTTGATGATCCAGGTTTCTTTCGTGGCAGTCATCAACGCCGCGGAAATCGCCGCCAGGATCAGGTAAACGCCTGCGCCGGTGTCGTAGTACTTCACGGCGGCGACGATGATGCCCAACGTGAAAAAGACGAAGAGTGATTCGTGTATGAAGTAACGTGACAGGTACACCGCCCCGGGCGAGATCGCGATTAAGGTGGCTGCCGACAAAGCGCCGATCGCACCCAATCTTTTGCGCAGTAACAAGGCGAGGCCAATTGTGGCTATCCCGAACGCAACCGTGACCCCGCGAATTGTCCAATCATTTAGCGCAGCGTCGCGCCACTCCGTGCCGCCGAGAAAACGTGCGAACCATGGAACTATGGCCGAGAAATAGTACAGCGTAGGGCCGTGATAGTTGTTTGGATCGTAGGTGTACGTGCCGTTGCGAACGAGCGAGACGAGGAAATTGCCGTTGACGCCTTCGTCGTGATGCATCGGCACCAATGCGAGCTGAAAAAACCGCAGCGCTGCGCCGATGATTAGAATAGCCCCCGCCGAAATTCGAAAAGCCTGCGTCGAGATCTCTTCTGCCAGGCCATCGCTCGCACTCGTCGCAGGCCTTTCATTCTTCAACGACTGCGGGTGCTTCTTATGGCGTGATCTTGTAGAGACGGTACTCACCAACGTTTAAGGTTTGCGGATAGCGATCAAAGAAAGCGATGTTCGGACTCACCACATGATGTTCCTGTGGACCGATGACAACATAATCGACACGGTATTTCGCGAGCAAGGCGGCAGCACCAGGCCCGCCCGAATATATCTGTTTGATCTCATTTTCACGCGGCCCGAAGTCTATGCCGTGCGTCCAGATGTGACCCGGATAACCCATGATTGAACGGCGGCCTGTCAGGAAGATCGGCGTGTTGTGAATCGGAGCGTGCAGAATCGTTGCGGTCGGCGGCGTGGTTTCTTTTATCGATTCCGCGAATGCGACGCCGTTGCGATCGAATTCCTGATATTCGCCCTGGCCTGTGAGCAGCGGAAAAATATCCAACGCGCCGGCGAGGGTCAGGATAACAAAGAGACTGGCCGCCAGGACCTTTTGTCCGACATGCTGTTCCCAAAGCCGCGCCAACAGCAAAGCGACGATCGGCGCCGAGACAATCCACCAATAGAAGATCATCTTGATGTTGTCCCAAACCCACGGCGCCAGCTTCACGAAATTCGGGATGAAGAAACAGAGCGTGAAGGGCACATAAAACAGCAGGAGCTTTCGCGGCACCAGGTAATCATCAGGCTTCCAGACCAACGCCAGGACCAAGAGCGGAATGAACAAGCCCGTGTTCTTCAGCCAAAACCACGCCACGTACGGAGTTCTTTGAATCCACTTCCTGATTGGCGGCACAGTCTCGATCGGTTGTGACCCGACAGGTTTCGAGCCAAACATCACTTCCTGATCGCTGTCCCAACCGAATTGCCAGGCGATGAAACTCTGGGTTTTGACGGCGCTCCCTCGCGTTGACCAAAAGATTTGCGGCAAACCAACGACCAGCGCCATGACAAAAAAGCAGAGCCAAAGACGCAAATGCGGTCGCGGCAGCAGAAACCAGAGGTTGGCTAAAAGTCCAAAAACGATGAGCACGAACGCGATCTTGATCAGTGAGGAACTGGCTGCACCGTAACTTGCCGCCGCAAAAAAAACGATTCCGCCGAAGAGCGCAGCAGCCGCATAGGCAATCCATGCGCGGCGATAAACCCAAGGCACCAGGAATGCCGCGACCAGCATGATCGAGATGAAACTGTGCGCGTGAATCAGCGGCAGCAGGCCTGTGATGACGCCGGCCGCGAGCATTCGGCGGGAACTGATCGGGAGACGCGGAGACGCGGAGACGCGGAGATCGGGTTCCCGGTCTTTCTTGGCGCGTTTTCTCTCCGTGTCCCCCTGTCCCCGTGTCCCCGTGTCCGTCAATGCCAGCCACCACAGCATAAACACAATCACCGCCAACGGAATGCCGAGCAGAAATCCGCGCTGGGTTACCAGCAGACTTGTGATCGAGTTGCCCCAGCGCCATGCTTTTTCGATTTCCGGAAGAATCGTGTACGAGTGCGGGATGTGTTTGAGCACTTGAAACACGCCGCCTTCGATCTTCTTTACATCGTCCCACAGCAGTGCCCAGCCAAAGCCTCCGTTCAGCAGAATGAGCAGCGGTGTGACAATCGCAGCCGTGCGATTGCGAAGCAGTCTTTGGCCGAACCGATGAAGGACGCCGACAAGCGCGACCGCAATTATGTAGTTCTCGAGGAACATCGCGTGGCGCAAGCTGGCGCCGGCGCGCACGAACATGGCGGAGATAAAGTCGGTAATGAAGGGGTAAGTGAATCGAACGCCCGCGAATGTCGGATCTTCTGGTGGGAAATTCTGACCGTAAGCGAAGCGCGTGATAACACTGAGATGAAAAGGAAGGTCGCCGTAGTTATTCAAGACTCCGGTGTAAATGCCATCGGCTTGTTCCAGGAGCGCGCGCTGAAAAATCAGCCACATGCTGACGGCGACGGCGGCGTAGAAAAGAAAATAGATGAAGTGCCAGCGGTTCGGACGCGTCGTCGCACGGCTCACCCCGCTGATTGCGGCATTGATGTCGGCAGAAACGCGGGATCGATACGATAGGCCGATCAGCAACAGTAGGGGAATGGCAGTGAGGACGGCGGTGAGCGCTAACGTAATTCCGTAGAGTCCTAAACCTAAGGCGACGACGAAACCAATCAACCCCATCAGCGCAAAGCCGATGCACGCGCCGGCGCCCAGACGCGAAGCGAGCGGCTCGTCCTCTTCGTACGTGTAAGTCAGAACGTAGCCGCTCGCGATAGCGATTAGTGATAGGAGGAGACTGACAATCACGGGCTCATTTTAACAGAGATAACGAACAACGGTTTTCTGTAGCCCAGGTGTTTACGCCTGGGAAAAGGTGTCAGTTTTTTGTAGCCCAGCCGTTCACGGCTGGGAAATAGGAGTGTCAAGTTTTATCGCAGCCCATTCATGGGCTTACAAAAAAAGAAAACCTCCTGAAAAGGAGGCTCGGGCGTCTTATTTCCACCGTCAACCCAGCCGTGAACGGCTGGGCTACGGAAGAATCCCGTCGTGAACTCAGTCTGTGACCCCCAACGCAACACAGGCTGAAGCCTATGCTACTACACGCTCATGATCTCGCGCTCTTTTGATTTCGATAGTTCGTCTATTTTTCCGATGTGCGTGTCGGTGAGTTTCTGAATCTGTTCCAGACCGTCGCGCTCCGTGTCTTCCGAAATCGCTTTGTCCTTCAGCATCTTCTTGAGTTTGTCGTTTTCATCGCGGCGGATGTTCCGCACTGCCGTGCGATGCTCTTCGGCGATTTCGTGAACTTGTTTCGCGAGTTGCTTGCGGCGTTCTTCAGTCAGTGGCGGAATCGGAATCCGCACGAGTTTGCCGTCGTTCGATGGATTCAAACCCAGGTCGGCGGCGCGAATTGCTTTTTCAACATTGCCGATCTGCGTCAGGTCCCAGGGCTGCACCGTCAGCATCTGCGGTTCGGGAGAATGCACGGATGCCATCTGATTGAGCGGCGTCGGCGTGCCGTAATAATCGACCATCACCGTGTCGAGCAGACTTACTGACGCCCGGCCGGTGCGCACGGTCCCGAGCTTGCGCCTGAAATCATCAATCGCGCTTTCCATGCGCGGTTTCGTTTCGCGAATGACGTCTTTGTCGTTCATCGGGGGTGAATAGTAAATGGTAAATGGTGAATAGACAACCGCGGTTCACGGGGGTCCATTCACCATTCACGATTCACCATTTACGGCTTTTCGAGGCAGACGAGCGTGCCGACGCCGGGTTCGTTTCGCACCACGCGAGCGATGTTGCCAGCCTTGCGCATATTGAAAACGATGATAGGCAGATTATTGTCGCGGCACATCGAAATCGCTGAAGCGTCCATCACCTTCAAATGCTTTTCCAGCACTTCCTGAAAAGTGATGGAGTCAAAACGGGTGGCGCTTGAGTCTTTCATGGGGTCGGCCGAATAGACGCCGTCGACTTTAGTGCCTTTCAGAATCGCGTCGGCTTTGATTTCGAGGGCGCGTAAGGCGGCCGCCGAATCGGTCGAGAAGAAAGGATTGCCGGTGCCGGCGGCGAGAATTACGATGCGCCCCTTTTCTAAATGACGAATGGCGCGGCGCCGAATGAAGGGTTCAGCCAACTGCGGAATATTGATCGCTGAAAGCACCCGCGTCTGAATGCCAACGTTCTCAAGTGCGTCTTGCAGCACAACTGCATTCATTACGGTGGCGAGCATGCCGATGTAATCGGCCGAAGCCCGATCCATGTTCGCGGCGCTGGTCGAAACTCCGCGAAAGATGTTGCCGCCGCCAACTACAATTGCTATTTGGGTGCCGATCGCGTGGGCCTGTTTGATTTCTTCGGCGACGCTGCGCGCGACGTTCACATCGATCCCGAAAGATTGTTCGCCCAAAAGGGCTTCACCGGAAAGCTTCAGCAGCACGCGGCGAAAAACGCGGGAAGATTTATCGGCAGTCACGGTTAGTTTCGAGTTGGCTTTTCAGCAGTTTCGAGTTCCGAGTTTAGGGTTTCGAGTTGCGCCATTCGCAGATGAACTCCGAATCTATGTGGCTCGTTCTGAGAAACGAACTCGGAACTCGAAACCCGGAACTCGAAACTGGCAGTTTAGTTTCCGGCCAGTTTCGCGACCTCGTCGCCAAAATCGTCGTCGCGCTTCGACAAACCTTCGCCCATCTTGTATCGCGCGAATCGGCGGATCGTAACTTTCTCGCCCGTCTTCGCGATCTTTTCCGTTACAAGTTCGCCCACGGTTTTCGCCGGATCTTTAATGAACGGCTGATCCAGTAAAACGAATTCCTCGTAAAACTTATTCAAACGGCCTTCGACGATCTTGTCGATTACCTGATCCGGTTTGTTAGCGTTCTTCGGATCATTCCTGGCCTGCGCGCGGGCAATCTCCCGTTCCTTATCAAGCGTGTCGGTGTTGACCTCTTCCCGCGAAACAAAACGCGGTTCGGCCGCGGCGACGTGCATCGCGATGTCTTTTACCAGTTGCTGGAACTCCTCGCCGCGGGCGACGAAATCGGTTTCGCAGTTCACTTCGACCAGCACACCGACCTTGCCGCCCATGTGAATGTACGAGCCGACGACGCCTTCAGCGGCAACGCGGCCTTCCTTCTTTTTTGCTGACGCGAGTCCGCGCTCGCGCAAGATTTCAATGGCGCGTTCTTCGTTGCCTTCGGCTTCGATAAGCGCTTTCTTGCACTCCATCATTCCCGCGCCGGTTTTTTCGCGCAGCGCTTTAATTGCGCCTGCGGTTACTTCTGCCATGATTGCTTGAGTCTCCGTTAATTTGTGGTTTGCTTCTGAAGGTCACAGACTAAAGTCTGTGCCACTTCATTAAAACGCGCAGCCCGGCGGATGTCCGTTGCCCGTGCTGCGCTCGCCGACGAATTAGAACTTGTTTGCTCTTAGCTGGCGGCGACGACCTCCGCGTTTTCGGGTGCCGAAACTTCTTCGGCAGCCGGCTCGGTCGATTGCATGGTTTCGGTCTGCGCCGCTTCAGCCGGTGGTTCCGCGTCAAGCGGTTCCGCAGGTTCTTCAACCGCTACGTCGCCCTCGGCTGCCGCCTTAATGGTTGGGACAGCCTGTTGTTCGCCTTCGCCTTCTTCAGTTGCTTCGGCTGTTGCGCCGCCTTCAGTCAGCATCTGCTGACCTTCGAGCACCGCATCGGCAATCCGTGACGCGAACAGTCGCACCGCCCGCAACGCGTCGTCGTTACCCGGAATCACATAGTCGATGCCTTCAGGTGAACAGTTTGTATCGACGACTGCAAAAATCGGAATTCCGAGCTTGTTTGCTTCAGCGACGGCGATCTCTTCCTTGCGAACATCGATAACGAAAATCGCATCCGGCAGACGACCCATTCCCTTGATGCCGGAAAGGTTTTTCTCCAAACCCGCGCGCTCGCGATCGAGTTTGATGCGCTCTTTCTTTGTCATCTTCTCGGCGCGACCATCCGTTTGCATCGCTTCGAGATCTTTCAGACGCTTGATCGACTTCTGCACCGTTTGGAAGTTCGTTAGCAGTCCGCCCAGCCAACGTTGATTGACGTAGTACTGACCGGAGCGTTCGGCTTCTTCCCGAATTGCGTCCTGCGCCTGACGTTTCGTGCCGACAAACAGAAGTGTCTTGCCGCGATCTTCGGCGACCATATTGCTGACGGCCTGAAGCGCTTCGCGAAACATCTTCTGTGTCTTTTGCAGATCGATAATGTAGATGCCATTGCGCTCGCCGAAAATGTATTCCTTCATTTTCGGGTTCCAACGGCGAACCTGGTGGCCGAAGTGAACACCGGCCTCCAGCAATTCCTTCATCGTTACGGTTACCAAACTCGCTCTCCCTTGTTAACTGGTTTATGTACTCGCCGCGACTGGGCCCTCACGTTGAAAGCAACCAATCCAAATCGCGACAATGGATTTAATGCATTTCCGATTTTCAATTGCCGATTGCCGATTTGAAGGCACTCGACATTTGCTACGCGCCAATTGGCAATCGGAAATCGCCAATCGGCAATGTCTTATCTCTTCGAGAACTGGAAGCGCTTACGCGCGCCCTTCTGTCCGTACTTCTTCCGCTCTTTGATTCGCGGATCGCGGGTTATCAGGCCGGCCTGCTTCAAAGTCGGCCGCAGATCGCTGTTGTATTCCATTAGCGCGCGCGTGATGCCATGGCGAATTGCGCCTGCTTGTCCCGCAGGACCGCCGCCGGCTACATTGACCAGGATGTCGAACTTGTTCGCGGTCTCAGTCAGGTTCAGCGGCTGACGAATGATCATCCGCAATGTCTCATTCGGGAAATAACTGTCGAACGGTTTTCGATTGACCTGAACTGAGCCGTCGCCCGGCCGCAAATAAACTCGAGCGGTCGCTGTTTTTCGACGCCCGGTTCCGTAGTATTGAATATCTGCCACGTTTTAAATCCTTTTTTCTATTTTTGAGAATTGCGGGAAGGGAAGTCGAGGGTCGCTGGTTGCTGCGCCGCGTGAGGATGCTCGGCGTCGGCATAGACTTTTAACTTCCTGGCCATGGCCCGTCCCAGTTTCGTTTTTGGGAGCATCCCTTTCACTGCGAGCTCGATCACGCGCTCGGGATGCTTGGCGAACATTTCCGTCACCGTTGTTTCGCGCAGGCCACCGGGATAGAGAGTATGACGGCGATAAACCTTCTGCGTCACTTTGGAACCGGTGAACATCGCCTGGCGCGCATTAACGACGATCACGTGATCGCCCATGTCCAGAAACGGGGTCCACTGCGGATTGCGTTTGCCGGTGAGAATCTCTGCAACTTCCGAAGCGAGGTGACCAACCGTTTTGCCCGCGGCATCCACGACGTACCATTTTCGATTTTGAGCCAGACCAGCGCCGCTGGGAAAGTATGTTGACATAGATAAGTCCTTCTGTTTTTAGAGCCTAAAAGGCGAACGGTTAGAATAGAAAACGGCCTGTGCATTGTCAAGCGCGGTTCGCGACTTTACGCAGTAAATCCGCATCGTTCGCTTCACTTTTGAAACGAGGTGCTGCTAGTATCGTGCGCGTCGGGGGGAGTGTCGATTTCAACTTTCATCCTTCCATCTTCATCCGGGCATGTCGGGCCGGCGTAGCTCAGTTGGTAGAGCAACTGATTTGTAATCAGTAGGTCGGGGGTTCAAGTCC
This sequence comes from Acidobacteriota bacterium, assembly GCA_052389795.1. Classification (GTDB taxonomy): domain Bacteria; phylum Acidobacteriota; class Blastocatellia; order Pyrinomonadales; family Pyrinomonadaceae; genus UBA11740. Next base: position 1,074,044 of record JBQTHO010000001.1, read on the forward strand.
CTTCGCCGGCTCCAGACTCATCATTTGCTTTCTGGTTTCGTCCAGCATTCCGGGGGTTTTTCATCCCGATGCGCGCTTGCAAATCGTTCTCACGTCAGTTAGAGTTACGAGTTTGCGGCTGGGGCCGGAGTGCGCGCTGTAGAGGGTGGGAACGTTTTCTCACCGCGTCCATTCGCGTTTAATCAACCGGACAGGCAGGGGTGGTCGAGTGGTTAAAGGCACCGGGCTGTAAACCCGGCGGGCTTCACTGCCCTACGTAGGTTCGAATCCTACCCCCTGCACCATGAGATTTCAGATCTCAAGTTTGAAATTTCAAAGTGGGCGGGTGTAGCTCAGTTGGTAGAGCATCAGCCTTCCAAGCTGAGGGTCGCGAGTTCGAGTCTCGTCGCCCGCTCCAAAAGTAACGCAAATTGCTAATTTGCGTGCTGAGACTTGAACGAACGAACAAGTAACAACTTGTACCGCGTGAGCCCGCGTAGCTCAGGGGTAGAGCGCCTCCTTGGTAAGGAGGAGGTCATGAGTTCAAATCTCATCGCGGGCTCCAGTGGGACAGACATTCCTGTCTGTCCGACAGACCATGAGGGCTTATCTTATTTGAAGACAGGCAAGCATGCCTGTCCTACTTTAAAGAGGAAGAGATGTCGAAGGAAAAATTTGACCGTTCAAAGCCGCACGTGAACATCGGGACGATCGGGCACGTGGATCACGGGAAGACGACGTTGACGGCCGCGATCACGAAGGTGCTGGCGAAGAATAATCCGAAGGTGCAGTTTGTAGCCTTCGATCAGATCGACAAGGCGCCGGAAGAGAAAGCCCGCGGCATCACGATCGCGACAGCGCACGTGGAATACGAGACCGCGAAGCGGCACTACGCGCACGTTGATTGTCCGGGGCACGCCGACTACGTGAAGAACATGATCACGGGCGCGGCGCAGATGGACGGCGCGATCCTGGTGGTGGCGGCCACGGACGGCCCGATGCCGCAGACGCGCGAGCACATTCTGCTGGCGCGGCAAGTGGGTGTGCCGGCAATGGTCGTCTTTATGAACAAGGCCGACGCGGTTGACGATCCCGAACTGCTGGAACTGGTGGAACTGGAAGTGCGCGAGCTGTTGAGCGCGTATGAGTTTCCCGGTGACGACATTCCGGTGATTCGCGGCAGTGCGTTGAAAGCGCTGGAAGGCGATCCCGAATGGGAGAAGACGGTGGTCGAGTTGATGGACGCGGTGGACAGCTACATTCCGACGCCGGAGCGCGATATTGAGAAGCCGTTTTTGATGCCGGTGGAAGACATCTTCACGATTCAGGGCCGCGGTACGGTGGCCACGGGTCGCGTGGAGCGCGGCAAGGTGAAGGTGAACGAGACGGTGGAGATCGTGGGCATCCGGGCGACGCAGAAGACGGTAGTGACGGGCGTGGAGATGTTCAAGAAGCTGTTGGACGAAGGCGTGGCCGGCGACAATGTTGGTTTGCTGCTGCGCGGTGTGGAGCGTAAGGACATCGAGCGCGGGCAGGTGATTTCCAAGCCCGGTTCGATCACGCCGCATACGAAGTTCAAGGCCGAGGCTTATGTGTTGACGAAGGAAGAGGGTGGACGGCACACGCCGTTCTTCACCGGATACCGGCCGCAGTTCTACTTCCGCACGACGGACGTGACGGGAGTGGCGCATCTGCCGGAAGGAGTGGAGATGGTGATGCCGGGCGACAACGTGGCGATGGAGATCGAGTTGATCGCGCCCATCGCTATGGAGAAGGGTTTGCGCTTCGCGATACGTGAAGGCGGCCGCACGGTCGGCGCCGGCACCGTCTCGGACGTTGTGGAATAGGAAAAGAAATATAGGTCCTATAGGGCCTATAGGACCTATTAGAAATTCTATGAACGAAAAGATCAGAATTCGCCTCAAGGCTTACGACCATCGTGTGTTAGACCAATCAACCACGGAGATCGTGGAAACAGCCAAACGTACTGGCGCGCGCGTCGCGGGACCTATTCCGCTGCCGACCGTCAAGAACAAGTGGACTGTGCTGCGCTCACCGCACGTTGATAAGAAGTCGCGCGAGCAGTTTGAGATTCGCACGCACAAGCGGCTGATGGACATTCTCGATCCGACACCGCAGACAGTCGATGCGCTGATGAAACTCGATTTGCCCGCGGGCGTCGATGTTGAGATCAAGGCTTTCGGCAGGCAATAGGTCCAATTGGTCCTATAGGGCTTATACAGGTTGATGACAATGATTAACGGAATCATCGGAAGAAAAATCGGCATGACGCAGATCTTTGCCGCGGATGGAACGGTTACCCCTGTGACCGTGATCAAAGCCGGCCCCTGCGTCGTGGTCCAGAAGAAATCTGCGGCAGGTCCTGACGGCTACGATGCCGTGCAACTCGGCCTGGTCGATGAGATCCCGCTGAAGTTGAAGAACGTTACGAAGCCGATGCGCGGGCACTTCGAAAAGACCGGTGGCGGCATTCCGCCGACCAGGATCTTGAAGGAGTTTCGTCTGACTGACGGCAGCGACGCTGCGAACGTGGGCGACAAGGTGCTGGTGGACCAGTTTGCGGACGGCGAGGTGGTTGACGTTATCGGCCGCTCTAAGGGTCGCGGCTTTGCCGGTACGATCAAGCGCCATCACTTCAGTCGTGGTCCCGAGTCGCACGGTTCGATGAACGTGCGCGCGCCGGGTTCGATTGGTGCTTCGGCCTATCCTTCGCGGGTCGTTAAAGGAAACCGTTCGTCGGGTCACATGGGCGATGCGCGGATCACAACTAAAGGCCTGACCGTCGCTCGCGTCGATGCGGAGAACAATCTGCTGATGATTCGAGGCGCAGTGCCGGGCGCGAATGGCAGTGTCGTGATCGTGCGTAAGGCTACGAAAGGAAAGTAATTGCCGATTGCCAATTTCCGATTGCCGATTGAAGAAGCCCTGGTCGCGGTAGACAAATCGGCAATTGGCAATTGGAAATCGGAAATGGGAGAAGGTTATGCCGACAGTTAAGGTGCGCAATACAAAGAACGAAGAAGTGGGCGAGGTCGAGCTGTCTGATGCTGTTTTTGGCGCGCCGCTGAACGAACCGTTGATCCACGCCGCTGTTCGCAATTACATGGCGAATGCGCGGCAGGGCACTTCCGCCACCAAGACACGTGGCGACGTCTCAGGCGCCGGTCGCAAGCTTTGGAAACAGAAAGGCACGGGCCGCGCGCGTATCGCGTCGCTTCGTTCGCCACTGTGGAAAGGCGGCGGCAACACGCATGGACCGCAGCCTCGTGACTGGTCTTACAACATGCCTAAAAAGATGCGGCAAGGCGCATTGCGCTCCGCCCTCTCGGAGCGCGTGCGCGAGGGGAATGTTTTCGTAGTCGAGAACTGGGGACTCGATAAACCAAAGACGAAAGAGTTTGCGCAGTCGCTCTCCGCACTCGGACTCGCAGGCAAGACGTTGATTGTCGATTCGCTCGAAAACGAGAACCTGTTGTTGTCGGCGCGAAACCTGCGCCAGGCGAAAGTGGTGAACAGTTTTGGTCTGAATATCTACGACCTGCTTTACCACGATCAGCTCGTGCTTTCTCGCGACGCGGCGGACGAACTAGAGACGCTGCTCGGCGCTCGCAATGGTGAAGAAGCAACAGCCGAGACCGGCGAGGGCGAAGAAGCTCCGGCTATACGCAAGCGAACTCGTAAACCGAAAGAGGAGGCGGCCTAAAGATGAGAACGGTTTGGGACATCATCAAGTCGCCGGTGATTACTGAAAAGGCGCTGGCCGCGAAGGAAGACACTCAGGAAGCGAGACAGTTGTTGACCTTCAGAGTCGATCGCCGGGCCACGAAACCGGAGATCAAGTCGGCAGTGGAGACGATCTTTCAAGTGAAGGTCGATCACATTCGCACGATCAACTACATGGGTAAGACTGCGCGGCGCGGCCGGTTTGAAGGCCGCAAGCCTTCGTGGAAAAAAGCGTACGTGACTCTGAAGCAGGGCGAGAAGCCGGTCGATTACGGCGAAGCGATATAGCGCCACGGATTACACGGATTAACGAAGATGGGTATAAAGAAACTTACACCAACATCGGCAGCGCGGCGTTACCAGACGTATCTCACGCGCGATGAGTTGACGGTTGGAGCTGTTCCTGAGAAGTCGTTGCTTGA